>NZ_DAMDBP010000004.1:0-93024 GCF_032092815.1 Agrobacterium sp.
ACCGGCTACGGCGCAATCCGCTATTACAAATTGGGCCTGATCGATGGTGAAGGCAGCCCCGATACGATGATGCTCGGCGCCTATTACATTCTCGACGGTGCCTTGCGGCAGACCATGCCGAAACGCGCAACCTATCCATTCCCTGACGGTGGCAATGTGCTGGTCAATTGCCGCAGTGGCCGCAGCCGGTCTGTGTCCCTTGTGGCGCTGTTTCTGCACAAGCAGCAACCTGAACTTTATCCGACGCTCGATGATGCCGTCGCCGTAATCCGGGAACGCCGTGAATTGCGCCCGGACGAGTGGTTCGAAACGCCAAAACCAAGCCTTTATGAGGCCGCGCGCCGCGCATCGGTCTGGATTGACGTGATCGAAGGCCGAAAGAAGGCTTGATCATGGGTTCACGCAGTTTTCCACCCGTAGCAGTGATCGCCGACGCGCATTTTCATGACACGGCGGCAGATTTTGGGTTTGCCGGCATCGCTGTCGATGGCCAGCAAATGACCATGCGCAGCTGGTCTGATACGCGCCAGTCGACCCGCGTTTTTAATGAAAGCGCAGATGCGTTGCGCGCCGCTTTGGACAGAGTGGCGGCCCGCAATATTCGCCACGTCGTGCTGCTTGGTGACTATACCGATGACGGCCAGCGCGCCACGACGGAAACGTTGCGAGGCCTGTTGCAGGCCCATTCGGAGAAACACGGCACGGCCTTTTATGCCTTGCCAGGAAATCACGATATTTTTGGTCCGAAAGGCCGCCATCACAGCAAGGAGTTTCTGGGCGAAAACGGCCAAGGTGTTGATATTACCAGCGATCCAACACTGGCAGGCAATGGTGCCGTTTTTAGTGAGGACATGTATTGCGAAGGTTATCCTTCCGGCCTCAACCCAATGGCGGATTTCGGATATTTCCGCCGTCCGGAATATCTGCATTGGGAAACACCGTTCGGCACAAGCGATGCCGTTGAAGACCGTGTTTACACGGTGGTCTCGCCGGACGGTAGAAACCGGTATGAGCTGATGGATGCGTCTTATCTGGTCGAACCGGAACTTGGGCTTTGGCTGGTGATGATCGATGCCAATGTTTTCGAGCCATTGGATGGCAGTTTCGCTCCCGGAGAGGAAAAAGCCTTTACCGACAGCACGTCAGGCGGTTGGAACGCCATGTTGCGGTCCAAGCGCTTTATCATCGACTGGCTTGTCGATGTCAGTCAGCGCGCGCGTCAACAGGGCAAAACACTGCTCGCATTTTCGCACTATCCGGCGCTCGACCCGTTTGACGGTGCATCCGGTGCGGAGGCCTCGTTGTTTGGTGAAACCAATGTGGTGCGCCGTACGCCTGTAAAGGCGGTTGAAGACGCATTGATTGCAGCTGGCATATCTGTGCATTTCAGCGGCCATCTGCATGTCGAGGGTGTGACGCGGCGAGAGCAGGGTGATCACTCGCTGACCAACATTGCCGTTCCATCGCTGGTGGCTTTTCCACCGGCCTTCAAGGTGGTCCATGCCGCGGGTCATGAGATCGCAATCGAAACGGTCGAAATGTCCGACTTGCCGGTCAATGCGGGCCTGAGTGCAGGTTATGCGCGGGAAACGGACCTCAGAGGTGAGAAGCCGGATCCTGCATTTTCTGCCGAGGATTACGGTGACTTCCTGCTGCAACACAAACGGGCGCTGGTTCGCCACCGTTATTTCGTCAAGGAATGGCCGACCGAGATTGTTGCGGCGATTGGTGACAAAAGCGTTATTGACGTGATTGGACCTATCTTTGCCGTCGATGAAGCGGCCACCAGCCGGTTTGCCAGGCTGGCTGGCCTGCCAATGTTTGAATTGATTGCCGATTGGTACTGTCTGCGACAAGGCGCGTCGCTGGCTTTGCTGCATATCGAACCGGAAAAGCTGATGTTTTACCGTTGGCTGGCCTCAAGATTTGGGCAAGCGCCGGATGCTAATGATGGTTCGCGTTCAAGATTTTTTGCGATATTCTTGGGTGCTCTCGGGCTTTTCCTTGATCGTGCCGAGGGTGGTTCGCAAAATCTGGTTCTGCCGGTTCCGGCGGTTGGTGATGCCGTGCCGGCATGATTGTCGATAAGGGGTGAATGCATGGAATCGGCCATTGTCAGCATCAATCTGTTCGGCGCTGTTGCCTTGCTGCTGTTTGGCCTGCGTCAGATCAAGGACGGCATGTCGCGGGCACTTGGCGCAAAGCTGCGTACAGGTCTTGCCGCCGGTACACGTAGCAGCCCACGTTCCTTCCTTGCCGGGTTCCTGGCCACTGTCGCCTTGCAAAGCTCCACCGCCACTGCCTTGATGGTTGCGTCTTTCGTAGAGAAAGAAATGATCGTGCCTGCCATGGCCCAGATCGTCATGCTCGGGGCCAATATCGGCACAGCAACGACGGCCTGGATTGTCGCCCTTGGGCTTGGCTGGCTATCACCCTTGTTGATCCTGGCCGGTGTCGTTTTGATGCGCATGGCATCATCGACCAAACAGGGTGCCGGTACGGCTCTCGTCGGTGTTGGCCTGATGCTTCTGTCGCTGCATCTCTTGTCGGCTGCGACGGATCCGCTTCGCCAGTCTCCGGTTCTCAATCTTTTCATCACCATGCTTGGCAATGCCTGGCCGGTGGCGCTGCTGTTTGCGGCGGGTCTTGCCATACTGGCATCCTCAAGCCTGGCGGTGGTCATTCTGATCCTGTCATTGGCGGCGAGCGGCAGCATCGATTCCAGCCTTGTCATCGTTCTGGTGCTAGGCGCCAATCTTGGCGGTGCCGTGCCGCCAGTTCTAGCGACCATGAAGGCATCGATTGCGGCAAGGCGCGTGACGCTTGGCAACCTGATCATTCGCGCCATTGGTTGCGCCACTGCCATGCCGCTCGCCGGTTATGGTGCCGCGATTTTGGAACTTCCCTATTTTTCCCACCAGCAGCTCGCAGTTGATGCGCATCTGCTGTTCAACATCGCCGTGGCGCTGATTGCCTGGCCATTGTCGCCGTTCATCTTGCGACTGACGGCGACCATCCTGCCGGAGAAAAAGACAGGCGATGATCATCGCAGCTTCCTTGATAGCCATGATCTTGATCAGCCAGTTGCAGCCCTTGCCGGTGCAAGCCGTGAGGTGATGCTGGTCGGCGATCTGGTCGAGCGCATGTTGCGTCAGGCTGCCGAAGCAATGCGCCGGAATGACCTGTCGCAGTTGAGCGAAATCAGCGCGCTTGAGGGTCGCGTTGACCGTATTCAGCACGAAATCAAGGTTTTCGTGTCGCGGGTCGGGCAGGGGCAGTTGAGCGATGAAGACTATCGCCGCTCGATGGATATCGTCGAATATGCCATCAATCTCGAACATATCGGTGACATCATCGAAAAGGGTATCCGGCCGGAGATTGCCAAGAAAGTTGGCCTTGGTCTGACCTTTTCCGAGGATGGCCAGCAGGAATTGCTGCGCCTGTTTACCATCACACTGGACAATCTGCGCATGGCGCAGACCGTTTTTGCCACCAAGAATTCTGAACTTGCCCGTCGTCTGGTCGAGGTGAAGGAAGACGTACGTCGACTGGAAAAACAGTCTTCGGCTCGCCATCTCCAGCGGCTGCGTGACGGAAGAGCCGACAGTATCCAGACGAGTTCGCTGCATCTCGACCTGCTGCGTGACCTGAAACGGATCAACGCCCATGTCGTGGCGGTGGCGCTTCCCATTCTGGATGACAGCGGTCTTTTGAACGAAAGCCGAATTCGTCAGATGAGCTAACGGGCGGTTGTCCGTTCGACCATGCTGACCGGCACCACCTGCAAACGGGTTTCCGGTTCATCGCTATCCAGCGCCGCCAAGACCTTTTCCGTCAGCGCATCGAAGGACTGGGCGATGGTGGTCAACTGATAGCTTTTCCAGCCGGCCTGGGGAATGTCGTCAAAACCGACAATGGAAAGATCCTGCGGAACGCGTCTTTTCATTTCCAACCGGGCGGCATCAAGAAAACCCAGCGCCAGAAGGTCGGTGACACAAAAGGCTCCGTCGATATCCTTGTCCTTCAACAATTCGCAACCGGCCTGGTAACCGCTTTCATAGCTGGTGGGGCCATCTGACCAGGAAACAACGGAAATTCCTTCGCTTTCCATGCGTTTTGTGAAGGCGTTGGCACGGCGGATTTGCGCCGGTGTCTGACTGCCGCTGGTGACCACGGCCACCTTCTTGCATTTCGCAGACCTCAGTCGCATTGCAGCAAGATCGGCACCATGCGAGTCGTCACTGAGCACGACATTTGTGTCAGTGCGGTCCATGCTCTGGTTGATCAGGATGAGGCGCACGCCATTGGCAATACATTCATCGACAATCGAGGCTGGCGGTTCACCGGACAGAACAACGATTGCCTGGGCGCGAAACTCGAACAGAAGTTCGATAAGAGGGGCGATATCCTTGCGGGCATCGGCAGCGTTCAGCAACAGGCATTGCGAACCGCGCCGCAGAAGGCCAAGGCTCAAGGCGTCGAGCTGTTTGGAAATGAACGGCGAACTTAGATTGGCACCGACCACGCCAATCAGGTTGGATCGGTCGTTGTTGAGACCCTGCGCCAGACGATTGACGCGGTAACCCAGTTCCTGCGCGGCTTTCAGAACCTTTTTGCGTACGGCCTTTGACACGCTGCCACCTGGAGTAAAGGTACGCGATACCGCAGACCGCGACACGCCGGCCCGTTTTGCCACTTCTTCTGCCGTTACAAAGCCTCGTGCCATCCACTCCCCCTGACTATTCCTTGGTACATCACAGGCCACAAAGTTGGGGTTTTTCCAATCCCCAAAATGTCGAAACCTTGATTTCTAGTGCCGGATTTTTCTGAAATCAGGAACCAGACAGTTGTATTTTTAGCCTGTCGCTCAACCATGCCAATGAAAGGTCTGGCGATGTTTTTACATATCAGATTTCGAGTATGATCGCGTGTGCAATAAATATTCAAAATATACACGAAATAATCAAATAAAAACAATTGATTACAATATTGCACACGTGAGCATTTTTATGATTGACAAAACCTTCTGCAACATTGATCATCCCCCTATAGACGAGGGCCGTGGATCGTAAAATTCAGGTGTTCGATGTGCAAAGGGTCCGGATCGGGCATTTGCTAGGGCTGACGGGTCGGGAGTCCCGTTGGGAGGATTGAAGACATTGCTAGTGCCTGGACAACGCAGAGCCGCTTGAGTGCGGTTTTGGCGAGAGGACAATCGTGTGTCCTTCACCACGAAGCGTTTGGCACCGCGATTGATGGCCTGAGGAGGAATGATGGCTCTTCTAAGTGATACAAACAAAGCCGACACGCTGGAGAAAGGCGCCGTTGGTGCGCCTTCCGCTTGGCAGGCATGGCGATATCGATTGAAGATCGCGCTACGAGAGCCGACGACATTGATCGGCGTTTTGACGGCCCTGCTGTTCACCTATCTGATTGTTGTACCGATCATTTCGATCGTGCTGGATTCTGTTCGGGTGCAGTTCGGGCATGAACGCCGTCTCGGCAAGGGTGTCGGTGATTTCACCACCTATTATCTGGACCGTGCGTTTTTCTCACCCGTTGCAACAGATTTGTTCTGGCGACCTCTGGCCAACACGCTGACCGTGGCGCTGGGGGCGATTTCTCTGTCGCTGGTCATCGGTACCGTGCTCGCATGGTTGATCAGCCGTACTGACATGTTTGGTCGTCGCTGGTTTGCGACCGCGCTGATCGTGCCTTACATGCTGCCGGCCTGGACATTTGCGCTTGCCTGGACAACTCTGTTCAAGAACCGCACTGTTGGTGGCCAGCCCGGCTGGTTTGAAACCATTGGCCTGACGCCGCCGGATTGGGTTGCCTATGGGCGTTTCCCGATCACCATCATTCTGGCGTTGCATTACACTCCATTCGTCATCCTGCTGTTTGGTTCGGCCCTGCGCCGCTTCGACTCGCAGCTGGAAGATTCTGCCCGTATTCTTGGCGCGCGCCGTTATCAGGTCGCCATCCAGATCATCATGCCATTGATGCGTCCGGCACTTCTGTCGTCCATGGTACTGATCTTTGCAAAATGCCTGGGCGAATTTGGTGTGCCCTATGTGCTTGGTCTGCCTGTGAAATTCGAAGTGCTTTCGACGTCGCTGTTCCGCAGCATTGCCTCGCGCCAAACCGGTGTTGCCGGTGTCGTTGCAGCATCGATCATGCTGATCGGCATCATCACTTTGATGATCGATGCAAGGCTGGTGCGTGAAGCCCGTCGTTTCGTGACGATCGGTTCAAAGGGATCGATGAACCGTCAAAGCCGGCTCGGCAAGCTACGTCTTCCGGCAACCGGTTTTGCTGCTGCCATCTTCATCCTGAGCGTTGGCCTGCCGCTGCTGACCCTCGTTTTGTCGACGGTGATGAAGGTGCCAGCCCGTTTCAGTCTCGACAACTTCACGCTTGATTACTGGATCGGCACCAACCTGCATACGGTTGCCTTGCAGACCGGTGTGTTGCTGAGCCCTGATCTGTGGGCTGCTGCGAAAAACACCATGATGATTGTCGGTCTTGCATCGCTGACATCAGGTGTTCTCGGTCTGCTGGTTGGTTATGTGGTCATCCGCACTCCGGTGCGCAGTCTGTCGGTGTTCCTGCGTCAGGTTACCTTCCTGCCATATCTGGTGCCAGGCATTGCCTTCGCCGCCGCTTATCTCTCGCTGTTTGCGGTCCAGCGCGGTCCAATGCCAGCCCTGTACGGCACGGTGACCATCCTGATGCTGGCCCTGATTGCCGACCAGATGCCTTATGCCTCACGCGCCGGTATTTCCGCCATGACGCAGCTTGGCAAGGATCCAGAAGAAGCAGCACAAATTGCCGGTGCCGGCTGGTTCCGCCGCATGATTTCCATCGTGATCCCGATCCAGAAGGGCTCACTGGTCACCGGCGTGCTGTTGCCATTCATCTCGGGCATCAAGGGCCTCAGCCTCTTCGTGATCCTGGCGGTGCCAAGCACTGATGTTCTGACCACATTTTCCCTGCGACTGGTCGATTACCACTACACCCAGGCAGCCAATGCCGTGGTGCTGATCATCGCCGCAATCGCCTATTTCGGCACCCTGTTGGCCCAGAAGCTGACACGTACAAATCTTGCAGAAGGACTTGGAAGCTAATGCCTACGATCAATTTGCGCGGGGCGCAGAAGAACTATGGTGTCAATGCTGCAAATGCGGTGGCCGATCTTGATCTGGAAATTCGCGATGGCGAATTCATGTGCCTGCTTGGCCCTTCGGGCTGCGGCAAGACCACGACATTGCGCATGATTGCCGGGCTGGAAAACCTGTCAGGCGGTGAAATCAAGGTGGGTGAACGGGTGGTGGATTCCGTGCAGCAGGGCATCTTCGTGCCGCCGGAAAAACGCGAAATGGGCCTGGTATTCCAGTCCTACGCGCTGTGGCCACACCTGACCATCGAGCGCAACACCGATTTCGGTCTGAGACTGCGCAACCTGCCAAAGGCCGAGCGTGAAGCACGGGTGGAGCGGGTCATGCAGGCGCTGGATATCGCCAAATACCGTGACCGATATCCGTCACAGCTGTCCGGTGGTCAGCAGCAGCGCGTGGCACTGGCCCGTATGCTGGCGGTCAATCCGGGTGTGCTTCTGCTCGATGAGCCGCTGTCCAACCTTGATGCGCGCCTGCGTCTTGAAATGCGTGCCGAATTGAAGCGCCTGCACAATGAATTCAAAACAACGATCGTCTTTGTGACCCATGACCAGTGGGAAGCGATGACGCTGGCAACAACCATCGCCGTGATGAATGAAGGCACATTGCAGCAGATGGGCACGCCCAACGACATCTATGATCGTCCGGCCAATCGGTTCGTTGCGGAATTTGTCGGCAGCCCGCCCATCAACATCCTGACCTTTGGAAAGTCTGGCGTGTCCGACATTGCCGACAAGGCTGAGGCCTACTTCGAGAAGAACTATCCAAAACTGCGCGGTATCGGTTCTGTCGGTATTCGCCCGGAGGCACTGGAATATACGACGAAGCAAAAATCCGTACCGGATAATCATTTCAGCATGGAGATGACGGTGACCGGCGTGCTGCCGACCGGTGGCAGCTGGATCCTCGAACTGAAAAGCGCAAACCACACATTGTTCCTGACAACCCACGTGTTGCCACGCATCGACAGCGGTGAACGGATTGTTGTGCATGCGGCACCTGAAGCCTTGCATGTGTTCGATGCAGAGGGACGGCGGGTCAACGAGGCCGACCTGCTGTTGAGGAAGAGCACGTACAACTGAACAGATCGGTTACTGAAATCGACAGGATATTGGGCGATTACTGAAGGAGGAGCAGTATGAAGCGTGATGTAAAAGGGTGCATGGGCCGGCTTATGCTGACGGCTGCGGTTTTGACGACATTGGGTGGCGCGGTAAAGGCGGAGGAGCCTTTTAACCTCGACGCTCTGGTCGAGGCCGCCAAAAAGGAAAAGCCGATCACTGTCTATGACAGCACCGGCAAGATCGTTGAAATGGCGAACAACTTCGCCAAGAAATACGGACTTTCCGCGGAGGGTTCCAAGGTCAAGGCGACGGCGCAGCTTGAGATGATCATTCGTGAGGCGCGCGCCAACAACATCCAGGGTGATGTATCCATCATCAGTGATGCACCGGCGGCCATGGCGCAGCTGATCCCGCAAGGCTTTGCGGAAAGCTGGCTGCCGCCAGATCTCGCCGACAAGATCCCAGCTGAATACCAGTCGCCGCTGACCGTGGTGAATAGCGCCAATGTCTGGGCCTACAATACCGAGCTTTTCGACAAATGCCCGGTCAGCAACATCTGGGAGCTGACCGAGCCGAAGTGGAAGGGCAAGGTTGCCATGCAGGATCCGCTCGGCAAGGCGTCCTATGTCGACTGGTTCAACCAAATGGCCAAACACGGTGATGACAAGGTGGCGGCTGCCTACAAGGATTTCTACGGCAAGGACCTGGAAAAGGGTGAGGAGACGGCAACGGCAGCCTGGATCAAGGCGCTTGCAGCCAATGCACCACTTCTGACCGATGCTGATGCGGCGGCGGCCGATGCCGTTGGCGCACCCGGACAGTCTGAACCCTTCATGGGTCTGATCAGTTCGGCCAAGTTTCGCGACAATGCCGACAAGGGCATGAAGCTGGGTCTGTGCAAGGATCTGAAACCATGGCTCGGTTGGCTTTATCCCGGTGTGGGGCTGATTACCAAGGGCACGGACAGCCCGCACGCTGCCAAGCTGTTCATGCATTACGTGATGACCGCCGAAGGCATCGCGCCGCAGGCAATCGACGGCAAGATGTCGACCAACCGCGATGTCGGTCTGCCAGGCGACGAGCCATCCGGCATCGGTGCCGTCCTCGATCAGGTCTTCCCCTACAGCATGGCAAGCGCCCTTGAAGATTGGGACGCACGGGAAGACTGGCAGGATTTCTGGCGGATGAATTACAAAAAATGAATGACGGATGTGGAGCCAATATCATGACCAAAACCAACCCGACCACGCTCAATCGGCGCAAGTCTGCGGTTTCCGCTCTTGCGCTGATGTTCGCGGCAGCTCTCAGTGGCGCGGCCCATTCGGAAGAAGCCTTTGATCTCGATGCCATGATCGAAGCGGCGAAAAAAGAGCCGCCAATCACTGTTTACGCCGTGACTGGCAAGATCGTCGATACCGCCAAGTCCTTCACCGAAAAATACGGTGTTCAGGCCAGCGGCAAAAAGGTGAATGAGGCAACGCAGATCGAGCTGATGATCCGCGAGCATCAGGCTGGCAATATCGTTGGTGACGTTAGCGTCGCCACGGATGTTGCTTCTGCGATGGGTGAGCTTTTGCCTCAGGGCATTGTTACCAACTGGACGCCGCCGGACCTCGCCGGCGATATTTCGGAAAAGCTGCGAGATCCGCTTGTTGTCGTCTCGGACCCACATGTGTGGACCTACAACACCGAGAAATACGACAAATGCCCGGTCAACAACATCTGGCAACTGACGGAACCGCAGTGGAAGGGCAAACTTGCGATGCTCGACCTCTTCGACAAGCCGCTTTACGCCGACTGGTTCAACCAGATCGAGACCCACCATGACGCGGATGTCGCCAAGGCTTATGAGGCGCTTTATGGCAAACCGCTCGATACGACCAACCAGACGGCGACAGCGTCCTGGGTGAAGGCTTTTGCCGAAAACGCGCCGCTATTGTCGGATTCCTCGACGGTTGCCGAAGCGGCCGGCGCGCCGGGTCAGGCGGATCCGTTTTTCGTCATCACCTCGACGGCGAAATATCGCGATAACGAAGCCAAGGGTCTGAAACTAGGTCTCTGCACCGGGGTCCAACCCTTCACCGGCTTTCTTTATCCCGGTTTCGGTCTGATTGCCGGCCAGACGAAAAGCCCGAACGCCGCGAAACTCTTTGTTCGTTATCTGATGACCGAAGAGGGCATTGCGCCACAGATCGCTGACGGAAAAATCTCGGGCAATTCCAAGATTGGTTTGCCAGCCGATGAGCCGTCGGGCGTTGGCAAACATCTGGATGAGTTGATGGTATTTGATGCAGCGACTGCCGGTGATGACCTGGAAAAGCGCGAAAGCTGGCAGGATTTCTGGCGTGTGAACTACAAGAAGTGACATGCGGGCAGGCGAGAGGCCTGCCCCATTTTTCCTTGGGAGGGGAAGTCATGTTGAACAGCAAACATATGATGCCGGTGCTGATGGCGGCGAGCCTTATGGCGGGTGTATCGGCGACGGCCTTACGAGCCGAAGAGGCCTTTGATCTTGATGCGCTGGTTGCTGCTGCCAAGCAGGAAAAGCCGATCAATATCTATGACAGCACAGGCAAAATCGTTGAGATGGCCGAAAACTTCAGCAACAAATACGGGCTGAAGGTGACGGGCATGAAGGTGTCGGCCAACAGCCAGCTTGAAATGATCATCCGCGAAAGCCAGTCAGGCAATGTGCAGGGTGATGTGGTGCTGATTACTGATGCGCCTGCCGCGCTGGCTCAGCTTTTGCCGGAAGGTTTCGTCGAGAATTATCTACCGGGCGACATGGCATCCAAAATTCCCGCCGAGTTCCAGGATCCTCTGGCGATTTCGACCAATGCCAATGTTTGGGCCTATAATACAGAGGCTTACGACAAATGCCCGGTCAGCAATATCTGGGAGCTGACCGAAAGCAAATGGAAGGGCAAGGTAGCTCTCGTCGATCCCCTGACCAAGGGCACCTATACTGACTGGTTCAACCAGCTTGAAACGTATGGCAATGACAAGGTTGCTGCCGCCTACAAGGCGCATTTCGGCAAGGATCTGGAAACATCCGAGAAGAGTGCCGCCGCCGCATGGATCAAGGCTTTGGCGCAGAATGGTCCACTTGCAACCGATGGTGACGATCCCATCTCCGAAGCGGTGGGCGCTGCAGGCCAGAAGGAGCCGTTCTTTGGGCTGCTCAGTTCCGCCAAGTTCCGTGACAATAAGGACAAGGGATACAAACTCGGCGTGTGTGCCGATCTCGATCCATGGGTGGGCTGGACCTACATCAAGCTCGGTCTGATTGCCGCCAAAACGAAAAGCCCCAACACTGCAAAGCTCTTCGTGCATTACATTTTGACGGAAGAGGGTATTGCACCTCAGATGAAGGACGGCAAGATCCCGACCAATATCGACATCAAGATGCCTGACAGTGAACCATCCGGTCTTGTGAAAGTGGCCGACAAGCTGCTGGGGTATCGTTCGGCAACCGGTCTCGATGATTTCGACCGCCGCGAAGAGTGGCAGGATTTTTGGCGGGTCAATTACAAGAAATAACACAGTGCGGCGCGGTTTACGCCGCGCCGTCCATCAATCGCGCAGAGATGAGGTAAATATGCAGACCGGCCAGACTTCCCCATATCAACACAAAGAACCGCAGGACGCGCTTGATCGTTCAAGGCGTCTGATGGAACTTGCCAAATCGGCGGCACTGGCGGTGCGTGAGCCATTGCTTGATGCGTTTCGCTCGGACATGGCGGTGGATTACAAGGTTGATCTGCATGATGTTGTGACGGTTCACGACAAACGCGCTGAAGCAACGATCAGGTCCTTTATTCTCGAGCGGGAGCCCAACTCGGCGATCATGGGCGAAGAGGGCGGTCAGATCGGTGCCGGCGACATCCAGTGGTATGTCGATCCGATTGATGGCACGTCGAATTTTGCCCGAGGTCTGGCGTTTTGGTGTGTGTCTGTTGCTGCGGTAATTGATGGGGTCGTGGTGGCAGGAGCAATTTATGATCCTGTGGCGGATCTGATGTTTTCTGCCGATCTTGAGGTGGCCTATCTGAATGGTGAGCGGATCCAGTCTCAAGCGGTGCCGGACGAAAGCAAGGCAACACTGATCACCGGTTATCCGGTCTCGCGGGACTTTCGTTTTGACGGAAAAAGCGCAGCACTTGCCAATCTCGGCGTGTTGATTGAAACCTTCTCGACACTGCGTCGTCCCGGCAGTGCTGCCTTAAGTATTGCTCATGTCGCAGCCGGTTGGGCAGATGCGGCAGCCGGGTTCGGCGTCAACGCCTGGGACGTGGCAGCAGCCACGCTTATTCTAAAAAATGCCGGCGGAACCTACGAACCGCTAACGCTTGGCAAGGTGTCGCCGGGTTCCTTGGATTTTCTGTGCCCTGGTTATATCGCAACCGGGCAGGGCGCGAATTATCCGGTTCTGGAGGGTGTGGCGCGCTCCATTTCAGAAATTCGCATTGCCAAGGTCGCACAGACAAAAGTCGCGACACGGGCTGGATGAAAAGGCGACAGGCCATATTCACCAGCCGATATTTGCAGAGGACATCATGCAGCAACTTGAAGTTGAGAATACAAAAATGCCGGAAAGCAGCACGCTGCCAAAGCTAAGCCTGATCTATGAACAACATCCGACCTATGGCGTCGATCTGTTTATTTCAGGCAAGGAGGGCGCCAGCAATCTAGAGCTGTTGCGTCGCAATGGCATTACCACTGTCGTCAATTGTGCGGTCAATCTCGATTTCAATTATGTGCGTCAGCCGCAGGTGGTTTCCGATCATGAAGGCAGTGTCTATGGGCCGGGTGAAATCCGCTATTACAAGATTGGCCTGATCGACGGTGCCGGTAATCCTCAGACGCAGATGGTGGCGGCACACTATATTCTTCGTGCGGCGTTGGAGCAGATCCTGCCCGACAAACCCTCCTATCCGCGCCGGGAACGCGGCAGTGTCCTGATCAACTGCCGGGGCGGCCGATCCCGTTCGGTTGCCGTTGTTTCGCTGTTTCTGCACCTGACCTTGCCGGACGAATTTCCGACGCTTGATATTGCGATCAGCTATGTGCGTCTGCAGCGGGAACTTCCGGAAAATGAATGGTTCAAGGCGCCTAAACCGGTTCTGGCCGACGCTGCGCGCAGCGCTGCCGCCTGGATACGAATGATCGATAACGCCAAATAGGCGTCTGCGGACACTTCGACTTCGATGCGGTGAAACAAAGACAGGTATCGTCAGGGGGGCGATGCCTGTCCTTGTGTTTTTACGCATGCCCAGTGAGGCGTAGCGTCTACCACACGCGCTTTTGAATGCGATGAGCCGCTTTCGGCTGACAGCGATATTTTCAAAACCGATCATAAACTTCACTGTGATGACACCGCATTGGTTTTGCCAAGGCGGGTCTCTCCTGGTGCGCCTACTTGGACCCACGACAATTGTGAATTTTATGATTGTATTATTGTCATTTTGTGATATTACCCTTTGCAAGGGCTAGGTTACGCAAAAGGGGAGGTTTGCATGCCGACACTGGAGGGACTGCGTGCCGTTGTTACAGGTGGAGCGAATGGCATTGGACTTGCCATCGCGGTAGGCCTGGCAAAGGCCGGTGCGACGGTCGGCGTGCTTGATAATGATGCCACGCGACTGGATGATGTGATCAGCCAAAACAAAGGTCTCGATCTTGTTGCCATGCCTTGCGATGTCAGTGACCGCCAGGCTGTTCACGATGTGATCGGTGATTTTGCCGCCAAGGGCGGTCTGGACATTCTCGTCAACAATGCTGTGGTTTTCCACTATTCACCGCTGGCAGCATTCCCTGAACACGAAGTGCATCGCATGCTGGATGTAGGCATCAAGGGCTTCCTCTGGGCAACGCAGGCTGCAACGCCATTCATTGAAAAAAGCGCGAACGGCAGCGTCATCAATCTTTCCTCCATTGCTGTTTCGATGGCCGTCGGCCGCACCTCGGTTTACACGACGATCAAGGGTGCTATCGACGCTTTCACGCGCCAGCAGGCGGCCGAACTGGGTGCCAAGGGCGTGCGCGTTAATGCGGTGGCGCCTGGTTCCGTGCGCACACCGGGCGCCAGTGCCGTGATCACCGATGCCGGGTGGGCGCAACGGGAGGCGAAGTCACTGCTCGGCCGACTTCCTGAAGCGGAAGATGTTGCCAATGCCGTGGTATTTCTGGCTTCGGATGATGCGCGCTGCATTACCGGCGTGTCTCTGAAAATCGACTGTGGAATGTCAATCGCAGGCGCTTAAAGCGCGACTGCCAAGGGTTATCGCATTGAAATGATTGAATGCTGGCGCTCGTTGCGGGCGCCTGGGCCTTGGTGCGTGCCTGCCTGCCGGGAGCGGTGAGGGTTTGCGGGCCGAACGGGCAAAAGGGAGAGAGTTTCATGAAGAACAGTACGCTCCTGCGCGATCTGGTTGCTCAGGCAAGACCATCAGGTGGATTTCCGGCCGAAGTCCGCTCAAAGGCTGCGACCTGCCTTGCCGACTTCATTTCTTGCGCAATCGAGGCTGCCGATTTGCCATGGAGCCGACAGGCGTTGGCGGTTGCTGCTGGTGGAACCGGTCCTTGTGCGGTGATTGGTGAAGCCGCGACGGTCGGTGCACTGGATGCTGCATTTGCCAATGGTGTTCGCGGTCACGGCCTCGTGCGTGAGGACATGCATGCTGGCAGCATCAGCCATATGGGTGTTGTCGTATGGCCGGTTGTGCTGGCGCTTGTTGCCGAAAACCCTGATCTCGCTGCAGATCCACTGGAAGCAGCCATTGCGGGTTATGAAATTGGCGGACGCATTGGGCGCGCGCTAGTTACACCTGACATGGCGCGTCGGTTCAGGCCAACTGGCCTGATTGGACCGCTTTCCGGTGCACTGGCTGGTGCGATGTTGCTCGGCCTCGATCAGGAAAAGACAGTCAACGCACTGGCACTGGCTGCCAATGCATTTGGTGGTCTCAATGAATGGCCGCATAGCGGCGCCGATGACATGTATTTCCACCCGGGTTTTGCGGCACGCAGTGCGCTGACCGCGGTGAAACTTGCAGCGCTTGGCGCGAAGGGTTCTGACAGCGCGCTTGATGGGGTTGCCGGCCTGTTTGCAGCCTTTGGCATTCCGCTTCCAGCCGGTGGCATCTCGCTTTATCCCGATGGTGCTTCCGAAATCATGGCGGTGTTCAACAAGGAAGTACCAGCCTGCAATTTTGCGCAGTCACCTTGCCAGGTGGCATTGGCAGCCATCAAGCGCGTGGCGGAAGGCGATGCCGTCGAAAAGATCCATCTTTCCACCTATCGTGCTGCGCTCAATTATCCCGGTTGCAACTATCGTGGCCCGTTTGAGACGCCGTTGCAGGCCAAGATGAGTATCTTCTTTGGCATGGCCGCGACGATTGCCCGTGGCGAGATTGCTGAGGCCAATTACGCGTTGCTCGATGACAAACGCATCGCCGATCTGATCGACCGCACAGAGATCACCATTTCCGATGCGCTGGACGGTGCTTTTCCCGCCCGGCAGGGCGCGGAACTCCGGGTGGAGACAAAACGTGGCGAGGTGATCGTTGAACGTCTTGATGATGTGCGTTCGGCATCACCCGAACTGGTGCGCAACAGGCTGGCTGCCGCTGCTGCACATCGCCTCGGTGAAGATCAGGCTAGGAAAATCGGACTTGCCATTGAAAACCTGACGCAGAGCAGGGCCAGCGCCGGCGCGGTCGCGGCACTGGAACAACTATGCCGAATTGGAGGAGGAGAAAGAGCCGTATGAGCGACTTTCAGATATTGATTGAAAGCATCTTGCAGCTCCTGATTACAGGAGTGCTGGTTGGTGCGCTTTACGGGATGATGTGCGTTGGTCTGGCTATGATCTTCGGCATCATGCGCGTGATTAACTTCGCCCAGGGCGATTTCATGATGCTCGGCATGTACGCGACTTATTTCGCGTTTGGTGCCTTCGGCATTCAGGCGTTTTTCGGTGCCGAGCTCGGTGCCTATGTTGCGGTTATGGCCGCAGCGCCTGCCATGTTCCTGTTTGGATGGATCATTCACCGGCTGATGATCCGTCGGGTGACGGGCACGCGTACCGTCGGTATGGAGGCCGATGGTCACTACGCGCAACTTATCCTGACGCTTGGTATCGCGCTCATCCTGCAAAACGGTGCCATGATCCTGTTCGGAGCCGATCTTGTGTCGATCCGCACGCCTCTGTCGAGTGACGCATGGGCCTTGGAACCGTTTGGTGAAAGCCTGCCGATCCTGTTGTTCTTCAACAAATCCCGCGTTTTGACCGCGGTGTTTTCAGCGGTCGCCATCATTGGCCTCTGGCTTCTGATCCAGCGCACGTTCCTTGGAAAATCGCTGCGTGCCGCAGCCGATAATGCTGAAGCTGCGACCTATATGGGCATCAATGTCGACAAGTCGCACCGTGTGGCTTTCGCCATCGGAACTGCGGTGACAGCAATGGCCGGCGGTCTGCTTGCCACCAACTATCCGTTCAGCCCGTTCGTTGGCCTCGAATACGTGATCATCATGTATGCCGGCGTTGTTCTCGGCGGTATTGGCAGCGTCATCGGTGCCTTCTGGGGCGGCATGCTGATTGGTCTCATCCAGCAGTTTTCGACACTGGTCCTGCCCACCCAATTGCAGAACGCGACGATTTTCGTGTGCTTCCTGCTGGTTGTCATGTTGCGACCTCAAGGCCTGTTCGGCCGTAACGTGGAGAGAACCTGATGAATATGGCTGTTCTCAAATCCATCAAGGTGTTTTTCGCGCTGGCGCTCGCCTATATGGTGCTCGCAATCTTCGTGACCAATTCCTACTACCAGCTCATTTTGACGCTGGTGCTCATCTGGGCCATTTTTGGCCTGAGTTGGAACATTTTCAGCGGTTATACCGGGCTCGTTTCCTTCGGTCATGCCAGCTTCTTTGGCATCGGTGCCTTTGCGACCGTGCTGGCGCAGATCTATTGGGGTCTGTCGCCCTGGCTGATGTTCTTCGTTTCCGGTTTCATCGGCGCTCTTGCCGGTGTGGTGATCGGTTTTCCGACATTCAAACTACGCGGCCATTATTTCGCACTCAGCATGCTCGCTTACCCGCTGGCGCTGATGTACGTCTTCCAATGGCTCGGTTTTCCAGAAGTCAGCATTCCGCGCGTCATCGACAATCCGGCTGCCTATATGCAGTTCGCCGATGGTCGGGTCTATACGCTGATTGCCATGATCTTCCTCTGCGCCGTCGTCATCCTGTCGCGGGCAATCGAAGCCTCACGTTTTGGTATGGCGCTCATCGCCATCAAGCAGAACGAAGCAGCTGCCGAGGCTGCCGGTATTGATACCCTGCGATGGAAACTCAAGGCCATCGCGCTGAGTGGTGCCATTGCCGCCATGGCTGGTTCGCTGTACGCCGTCGTCATTCTCGTCATCACGCCGCAGTCGGTGTTCGGCATGCTGGTCTCTGCGCAGGCGCTGACGGTGACGATGTTTGGTGGTGCGGGCACCCTATGGGGGCCAATCATCGGCGCGTCCTTCCTGATCCCGATTGCCGAAATCCTGCATGCGGAACTCGGCAACTTCCTGCCCGGCATTCAGGGCGTGGTTTATGGCGTGGCCATTGTGGTTCTGATCACCGCTGCACCGGAAGGCATGTTCTGGAAAATCCGTGACCGCTTGCGGTCTCGCAAGGGAACAGACGTGCCGGTTGTTCCTGAACAGACAACCACGACCAATGTCACACCGCTGCCGGCGCGTGAAACCCGTGCGCTCAACCCTGAAATCGTTCTCGATGTTCGCAGCATGTCGAAGAATTTCGGCGGCCTGAAAGCCGTGCAGAATGTCAGCTTCCAGGTCAACAAAGGCATGATCCTTGGCATTATTGGACCGAATGGTGCCGGCAAAACCACGCTGTTCAATCTGCTCAACGGCTTTCAGTTGCCAAGCGAGGGCGAAGTGATGGTTGACGGCGTCAACATGGCGCGTCGCAAACCGCATGAACTGTGCCAGGCCGGTGTCGGTCGTACGTTCCAAATCATGCGTCCATTCACCCGCATGAGTGTTCGCGACAACGTGAAGGTTGGCTCCTATGTGACGGCGAAAACCGAGGAAGAGGCTGAAACCATCGCTGACGATGCACTTCGTCAGGTCGGGCTGTCGCATATCGCCCATCAGCTGGCCGGCGGTCTCTCGACCAAGGACCTGCGCCTGATGGAGCTTGCCCGTGCTCTGGCCGGCAAACCGCACATCCTGCTTTTGGATGAGACGCTGGCCGGGCTTGGCAAGGAAGAGGCAGTCGAAGTGGTTGCCGTTATCCGTCGCCTGTCAGCCTCGGGTGTCACGGTCGTGATTATCGAGCACACGATGCATGCCATGGTTCAGTTGGTGGATCGTTTCCTCGTGCTCGATCACGGGCAGGTGATTACCGAAGGACTGCCGCAGGAAGTCACCCGGGATGCCCGGGTTATCGAGGCCTATCTTGGAAAGAAATGGGTGGCAAATGCTTGAGATCGAAGACATCACTGCCGGTTATTCATCATCCATCGCGGTTCTGCATGGCGTGTCGATCAAGATCGGCCAGGGGCAGTTCATCTCGGTCGTCGGACCGAATGGTGCGGGCAAGACCACACTGTTCAAGGCAATCTCCGGCACCATTCCCCTGCGCGGAGGACGCATCCGTTGCGAAGGGCAGGATATTTCCAACCTCGAACCGTCGCTGCGGCCGCATCTGGGCATCGCCCATGTGCCGGAGGGACGCCAGGTTTTCCCGTCAATGACCGTTCTTGAAAACCTTGAAATGGGGGCTGCCACCGAAAAGGGGCGGCGCGAATGGAAGGACAATCTCGAGCGGATTTATACGTGGTTCCCGGTGCTCAAAGAGCGTGCCAGCCAGTATGCGGGCACCTTATCGGGCGGCCAGCAGCAGATGCTTGCCATCGGTCGTGGATTGGCGTCGTCGCCAAAACTGCTGATGCTGGATGAACCATCCATGGGGCTTGCACCATCGATTGCTGATCTGGTGTTCGACAAGATGATGGAGATCAGGCGCGATATCGGCCTGTCGATCCTGCTGGTGGAGCAGCGGGTGGCGGAAGCCCTGCAATTTGCAGATCGCGGATACGTTCTGGAAACGGGGCGAATTGTGCTCGAAGGAAACGGAGAGGCGTTAAAGGCCGATGACCGCGTCCGTCAGGCATATCTTGGAATGTAACCAAGCAATAATGTGTGGAGGAGTGAACACATGAAAAGCAATGCGAAATTTTTTCTGACAGCAGCGTTGGCATCAACAATACTGAATGCCGGCATGGCTCATGCCCAGTCGGCAGAGCCGATCCAGATTGGTCTGATCGCGCCAACCTCGGGTATTTATGCCCGTCCGGGTCAGGTGATGAAGATGGGTGCCGAAATGGCGATTGAGGACGTTAACAAGGCTGGTGGCATTGCCTGCCTGGGCAACGCGCCACTGGAATTGGTCACCATCGACTCCGGAGATTCCGTTGAAAAAGCCACCAACTCGGCACAGCGTATGGTCGCAGATTTTCCGGGGCTTGTCGGTGCGACCGGCGCTTACCTGAGCTCGTTCACGCTGGCGGTCAGTGAAGTGACAGAGCGCGCCAACCTGCCGCTTTTGACTTTGTCCTATTCGGACCTGATCACCAGCCGTGGTTTCAAGAACATTTTCCAGACATCGGCGACAGCGGGCGTACAGGCGCAGATCGCGCTGCCGATCATTCTTGATCTTGCCGAGCAGCAGACTGGCACACGCCCAAAGACAGTGGCGATCATCACCGATAATACGGCCGCATCGCTTGCCTCCGTTGATCGCATGAAGAAGGGGCTGCTGAAGGATGTTGGTCTTGACCTGTCCTTCGAGCAGGTGTTCACGCCGCCATTGGCCGATGCGACCTCGCTTGTGCAGCAGGTGCGTCAGAAAAAACCTGACCTCCTGTTCTTCCTGCCGACGGTCATTTCCGACAGCAAGCTGATCCTTGAGAAGATGAAGGAATTCCGCGTCAATACGCCGGTTGTTTCCTTCGGCATCGCGATTGCCGAACCTGAGGTTCTCAACACCATGCAGGCGAACCTGCTCGAAGGTGTGATGTCCGCTGTGGCCAACTGGGGGACCAAGGGTCAGGAAGATCTGATCAAGCGCCTCAACGAGAAATATGGCGAGCCATGGATGACCCAGAACGCCATTTCCACCTATGGCGACATCTGGTTATTGAAGGATGCGCTCGACAAGAGTTGCAGCCGCGACCGTGCTGATCTTGGTGAAGCGCTGAGAACCCTTAATGCAGGCCCCGCCAAATACTACCCGGGCGGCACGCTCAGCTTCGATGACAAGGGACACCGCGAGGGCGCAAGCCTGACGATCATCCAGTGGCAGAACGGCGTTCCCGTGACTGTTTACCCGGATGACCTGGCTCTGGCAAAACCGATCTGGCCAAAGTGATGTGACGCGCCCGGCATTTTGTGCCTGACGTCCAAAGCATTCCCGGGGCGGCGATGTCTCGCCCCGGCCTCTCAATACCCCCGCACTTCAAGTGCAAACGCAATGAGGATGGGAATGGCTGACGAAATATATGAAGTGCTTGCCGTGAAATATGCCCATAATGGACGGCAATCCTCGCAGAATTTCATCGGTGGCGATGAACATGATCGCCCGATGCCGCTCGATTACTTCGTATGGGTCATTCGCAATGACAGAAGAACCGTTGTTGTTGATACCGGTTTTAATCCCGAATCCGGCAACCGGCGTGCGCGTGAACTGACAACGCCGGTCAATCAGGCGCTTTCGGCGGTTGGCGTGGATTGCAGCCGTGTCGAACATGTCATCACCACGCACATGCATTATGATCATGCCGGCAATAACGACATGTTTCCCAATGCCTGCTTCCATATGCAGGAAAGCGAAATGGCGTTCGCGACCGGTCCATGCATGTGCCATCACAGTCTCAACCACCCCTATGAGGTGGATGACGTGACCGGCATGGTGCGGCGCGTTTATGCTGGTAAGGTTGCCTTTGCACAGGGCGACAGCCAACTCTTTCCTGGAATTTCCGTTCATCACATTGGTGGGCATTCGCGCGGACTACAGTGCGTGCGTGTCGACACGGCGCGCGGCGCGGTGGTTCTGGCGTCAGATGCAACGCATCATTATGCGCATATGAATTCCGGTCGTGTCTTCCCGACTTGCGACAGTGTTTCTCAAACGGTTGCCGGATATGGGCGGCTGATGGAGCTTGCCGGAGACAAGCGTCTTATTGTGCCGGGACATGATCCTGAAGTGCTCAAACGTTATCCCGCCTACAGCAAACAAACCGAAGGCATGGTTGCCAAACTCGATGTCGATGAACTGATGTCCTGAAAAGTCATCGTTCAATATTGTATTATTGACATATTGTATTAACGTCATGTAGCGTGAGCTTATATGATGATCATGGAGGGAAATTCGATGATCTTTGAAATGCGTGTTTATTACTGCGCTCCAACCAGACTTCCTGCGCTGATGGACCGTTTCCGCAACCACACGCTTGGTTTTTTCGAAAAACACGGCATCGAACAGGTGGCATTCTGGACGACCTTGATCGGCAGCGACAACCACACGCTGGGTTATATTCTCAAGTGGAACAGCATGGCCGAGCGTGAAGAACGCTGGAATGCATTTCAGGCTGACGCAGACTGGATTGCCGCACGTGCGGAAACCGAACGTGAGCGTCCGATCGTGGCGCGTGTGGAAAACAGCTTCCTTGCGCCGACGGACTTTTCGGCGATTCGCTAAAGGATTGTTGGAAATGTCTTTCGGTGCAGGGTCGAAAGACGATGGGAACAAATGAGGTTAGGCAATCAGATGGCCGGAAAAACGATAGGCTTCATTGGCTTGGGAATGATGGGCGCACCGATGTGTGCATGCCTGGTCAAATCAGGGTTCCGCCTGCTGGTGGCAGATGCGGACCAGGCGAGGATCAAGACGATTTGTGACGAGCTTGCTGTCGCGCCCTTGACGAAGGATGTGGCCGCTGAGGTTGATGTGCTCATCACCATGCTGCCAAACTCGAAGATCGTCGAGACAGTACTTCTGGAAAATGGCTGGGCTGCATCCTTGCGCAAAGGCGCGCTTGTCATCGACATGAGTTCGTCTGAGCCAGTGCGCTCGCGTGAACTGGCGGCGACGCTTGAAGCGCAGGGACTGGACTATCTTGATGCGCCGGTTTCCGGCGGTGTCAAACGCGCCAAGGAAGGAACACTTGCCATTCTCGTGGGTGGCAAGGAAACCGTGAAGACCGAGACGATGCCAGTGCTTGAGGCGATGGGCGGCTCCATTCTGTTCATCGGTCCGGCCGGGTCCGGTCACGCGGCCAAGGCACTCAACAACTTCGTGTCGGCCTGCGGCCTGATGGTCACGGTCGAGGCACTGCATGTGGCGCAGCGCTTTGGCATTTCGCCAGAAGCGATGACCGATGTGCTCAATGCCTCGTCGGGCAAAAGCAATACGTCTGAAAACAAGGTCAAGCAATTCATGCTGTCTGGCACCTATGGTTCCGGGTTCTCCCTGCATCTCATGGACAAGGATCTCGGTATTGCCCGGGCGCTGGCGCAATCGGTCGATTATCCGCTGACCTTCGGTCGCAATGGTATCGATCTCTGGCATGAGCAGGCAGGTGAGGTTGGCCCAACCGCCGATCACACCGAAATGTACCGCTTGCTCGAGCAGGAACAAAGTTGAGGTTTTGCCATGATCGTCCTGGACAGGGTTTACATCGATGGTGCCTGGGTTGAGCCACTTGGTGGCAAGACCATGGATCTCATCGACCCCGCCACAGAAAAAGTCATCGGCCAGTTGTCGCTCGGCAATGAAGCGGATGTTGACAGGGCCGTGGCGACGGCCAAGCGTGCTGCACCCGCCTTTGCCGCCACGTCAGTGGAAGAACGCATTGCTTTGCTCGAGCGGATTCTTGCTGCCTACAACAGACGTTATGATGAGTTTGCCGAAGCGATGCGGCTGGAAATGGGCTCGCCCATTAGCTTTGCAACGAAGGGGCAGGCGGCGCGTGGACCTTTGCATATCGAGGCACTGCTGAAGGTGCTGAGAGAGTTTCGTTTCGAAGAGGATATGGACAGCGGCACACGTCTGCGGCACCAGCCGATTGGTGTCTGCGGTCTGATCACGCCGTGGAATTGGCCGGTCAATCAGGTCATCGTCAAGGTAGGGCCGGCACTGGCGGCCGGATGCACCATGGTGCTGAAACCCAGCGAATTCTCCGCGATCAGCACGGTTCTGTTTGCCGAAGTTCTGCATGAGGCCGGTGTTCCAGCCGGTGTGTTCAATCTGATCAATGGTGACGGGTTGACGGTTGGTTCGGCGATCGGCGCCCATGAGGATATCTCCATGGTATCCTTTACCGGTTCGACACGGGCAGGCATTGAAGTCGCACGGGCTGCCGCACCGACCGTCAAGCGCGTTGCGCAAGAACTGGGTGGCAAATCGGCCAATATCCTTCTTGATGATGTTGATCTGGACGATGCTGTGCGTCGCGGTGTGGCGGCCTGTTTCACCAATTCGGGCCAATCCTGCTCCATCCCCACCCGTATGCTGGTGCCCGCGCATCTTATGGATCGTGCTGCGCAAATTGCCGCCGAAGCGGCTAATGGTTACAGGCTCGGACCAACCGATGACGCCGAAACCCAGCTTGGACCGATCGTCAATCGCAGCCAGTTTGAGCGCGTGCGTGGGTTGATCGACAGCGGCCTCAAGGAGGGCGCGAAGCTTGTTGCGGGCGGTCCAGACAGACCGGATGGTTTGCCTGGGGGCTATTATGTGCGCCCGACTGTGTTCAGCCACGTTGCGCCTGACATGACGATTGCGCAGGAGGAAATCTTCGGCCCTGTCCTTTCGATCATTCCCTATGAAAACGAAGAGGAAGCCGTCGCCATTGCCAATGGCACGTTTTACGGGCTTGCCGCTTATGTGCAGTCCGCCGACCGTGAACGGGCACGGACCATTGCCCGCAAGCTCAATGGCGGTCAGGTGCATATCAATTATCCGCCTGCCGATTTTGGTGCGCCCTTCGGTGGCTTCGGCCGCTCCGGCAATGGCCGCGAATGGGGTGAGGCGGGACTGCGCGAATATCTCGAGACCAAGGCGATGATTGGATACGGAGCCCACGAATGACGTCGCTCGCCCACATCCGCCAAACAGAAACAACAGTTGCAACGAGGGAGGCACATCGGAATGCCAACTGAAAGCGAAATCTTCGCCAAAGGGTTCCAGAACCGCAAGCGCGTGCTGGGCGCGGCCCACGTCGAAAAGTCGTGGGAAAATGCTGATGATTTCAACCGGCCAGCCCAGCGGCTCGTCACCGAATATTGCTGGGGGGAGGTCTGGGGGGATGAGCGTCTGCCGTTTGAAACCCGCAGCATGCTGAACCTCGCCATGCTGACTGCCATGAACCAGCATCACGAACTGGCAGTGCATGTGCGTGGCGCTCTGCGCAACGGCGTGACACCGGACCAGATCCAGGCCGTCTTGTTGCAGGCCATGGTCTATTGCGGCGCTCCGGCGGCTCTGGCGGCCTTCAGAACGGCCAGCACGGCCATCAAGGAATGGCAGGCGGGGCAGACCAAGGCTGGCGAGGCCTTGAACGGAAGCGGCAAATGAACTGTTCCAGCGTCTGTAACGACAATGCTGGCAACAGTGTGAGGGAAGAGCAACGCACACTATGGGTCTGGTTCAATCGCCAGCGATAGTGTTGCCGCATGAGGGATAAAGGCATGTCTAATCCGAGAGTGGGATTTATCGGGCTTGGAAACATGGGAGGGCGGATGACACGCTGCATCGTGGCAGGCGGTGTCGATGTTCTCGGGTATGACAAGGATACAGAGGCCGCGCCCCGGTTTGGCGCCACGGCCTCGAACAGCATCCGTGAGGTGATGGAAGGGTCGGACATCGTTCTTTTGTCTCTGCCCGACAGTGTCGTCATTGAACGTGTGGTTGAGGGTGAGGGCGGTGTTCTAGACCATATCCGCCCCGGACAGGTCGTGGCGGATATGAGCACCGCATCTGCTGCATCAACCAAAAGGCTCGCCCGCCTTTTTACGGAAAAGGGCGCGTTTCTTGTCGATGCCGGCATTTCTGGTGGTGCGGCGGCAGCCGAAAAGGGTGCTTTGACACTGATGGTTGGTGGTGAAGCCGATGCGATCGCGCGTTTGCAGCCGGTCTTTTCGCTGATTGCCACCAAGGTCATCATCATGGGAGAAAGCGGTGCCGGGCATACGGCCAAGCTGCTCAACAATTTCCTCAATGCCGTCAGCCTCGCTGCCACGGCAGAAGTAATGGTGGCTGGCAAGAAGGCGGGACTTGACCTGCACAAGTTGCTTGAGGTGCTGAATGCCAGCAGCGGCGTCAATTTTGCCACGCTCAACCGCTTCCCTAAGATCGTTGACGGTGATTATCTCGAAGGTGGCCTCACCAGCAAGCTGATGACCAAGGATGTGCTGCTCTATTGCGATCTGCTGCATGAGCTGGGTGTTTCGTCACTCAATTCTGCCGGACCGATGGCCAGTTTCGGTCTTGCGACCGCGCTTGGCTACGGCGACGTCATCAGCAATCGTGTCGTTGATGCCATTGGTGATATTTCGGGCGGTGTCCGCCTGCACAAAAAGAAGGACTGATGTGATGAAGATTTTCCACGGACGCCAGGCTGGCGCGGTTTCCGAAGTCAGGTCTTCGACATTTACCGGAACGGTTCATGCCGATCCTGTGATGCCGACGACCGATGGCGTAACCATCAACAATGTGTTTTTCACGCCCGGCGCACGCACTTACTGGCACACCCATGAAGTCGGTCAGGTCTTGACCGTTGTTGCCGGTGAAGGTTGGGTCTGCGTTGATGGGGAAGAGGCGCAGCGCATTCGTGTGGGCGACATTGTCTGGATCCCGGAAGGCGAACGTCACTGGCATGGCGCAACGGCCACCAGCTACCTGCTGCATACGGCTGTTTCGATTGGCAAAACTGTCTGGCAGGAAGAAGTATCCGCCGAGCAGTTCGCATCCGCAGGCGCATAATTGTCGTTCAGACTGATATTTGGACAGGCGAGCAACAGCTGTTGAACACCACTGCGCACAACTTGTTACAGGCCGTCGCTTCATGTAAATGTAGGATGGTCATAATGTAGTATAGGGATTACTGATGGTTGTACGCGGAATTACCTTGCAAGCGGATACTCTTCGCAGACAAATCGAAAACGCTGTGCGTGATGGCATAACCTCGGGCCGTTACGCCCCGGGCAGCCGTCTTGTCGAGCGTGAATTGTGCGAGGAGCTGGGCGTCAGCCGGACATCCCTACGTGAGGCCCTGCGCAAGCTGGAAGCTGAAAAGCTGGTCGAGATCGTGCCCCACAAGGGACCGGTCGTTGCCAGCATTTCGCTAGAGGAAGCGCGGGAAATCTATGCCTTGCGTGAACTTCTGGAAGGTTTTGCCGCGCAGGAATTTGCAACACGTGGCACGGATGTGGACCTGAACGCCTTTGGCCGGGAAGCGGCGGTTCTACGCGCACATGCGCTTGCTGGCGAAACGGCTGAGGTGCTTGAAGCCAAAAGCCGGCTTTATTCGATCATGCTTGGGCGCTGTGGCAACACGCTGGTGCGTGAAGTGTTGCAGAGCCTGTTTTCGCGCATCAACATTCTGCGGGCAACGTCTCTTATGCACCCCGAACGTATTTCCCAGAGCCTTGCGGAAATCGACGCACTAACAAAAGCCCTTCAGGCGCGAGACGCCGATACCGCCAGAATATACGCATCACAGCACGTCAAGAACGCGTCGGTCGTTGCACTCAAACTGCTGGGTGAACAGCAGCAGGCTGCATTGGTGGAAGGCTGAGACAACAGGCTCAACGCGTGTGACTTGGTCCTGATATCCCAGTCACGCCGTCCTGGCTGTTCCGTCGATGTTTTTAAACATCACAGACACCATCAGACCGCTGCCCTGCCTGTTCTCAATCGACAATGTCAGGCCATAGGCCTCGCAGATTTCCTTGACGATTGACAGGCCAAATCCCGTCCCCGGCGTCTTTCTGTCCAGCCGCACGCCGCGTTCGGTCATGTCTCCGATTTTTTCGGGATCAACACCTGGTCCGTCGTCAGAAATCATCAGCCGATCGTTTTTCCAGACGATACGCACACTATCCTTTGCCCATTTGACGGCGTTTTCTGTCAGGTTGCCGACCAATTCGCGAAGATCATGTGTGTCGAGCGGCACGTTTGGCGGCTCCCCGATCTCGATATGCCATTCCAGAGCCTCGCCCTTCGGCGTTCGCTGCAAGGTTTTGACCACCTGGCCGATGATCTCTCTGACGTCCGCATCGCTTTGGCGCATGTCGGCATTGGCCACAATACGACTGCGGGCCAGTTCGTGATCGACATGGCCGCGCATCAACTGCACCAATTGCTCGATTTCGTCGGCCATGTCTGACTGCCCGCTTTCACGTAAGGTCAGGGCATCGGTGGACAGTATGGTCAGTGGTGTTTTTAATCCATGGGCCAGATCACCGGCACGGGTACGCGCCTTGGCAAGTGACTGTGCCTGTGTGTCCAGCAGGCGATTGACAGCATTTTCGACCGGTTCGAATTCGGCGGGCAATGCACCGTTGAGGCGCCCGCTATGGCGTTCGCGGATGCGGTCGAGCTCCGTGGTCAGATCTGCCAGTGGTTTCAGGCCATAAATCACCTGCACCAGCGATGCTCCGATCAGGAAAACCGCAAGACCCGCGAGATAGGGAAATATTTCGAGCGCAAAACCACGGCTGGCTTCATCCAGCGCCTTGGTGTCGGCGGCAACTGAAATCTGCACCGGTTTGAGGCCGGTCGCGGCACTGATCATGATTTGCCGTTCCAGCACGATCAGCCGGCTGCCTTCAGGCCCTTCGGATATGTAGCGGTGTACGGCGCCATCATCCGGCAAATCGTCCGGACGGCTGAGACTGGTATCCCATAAGGAATCCGAGCGGAATAAAGCCGGCTGGGCAGCGTCGCCGATCTGCCAATAAAGGCCGCCATAGGCTTGGGTGAAACGCTGATCCATCAGGCCTGACGGTTGCTCGATAGCACCATCGGCAGTGAGGCGGATGGAACCTGCAAGCGTGTTGATGTGCCCTTTGAGTTCTTCTTCAAGCCGCTGTTCAAGGTTGGCTGAAAAGATCGAGGTCATGAATATGGCGGCAAGCGCCAGCGCCAGAGGCACGGCAATGAGTGATACCAAGAGAAAACGAACGCGGATTGAAAGCGGACGTTTCATGCCGTGCCAATCCTGTAGCCATATCCACGGCGGGTGGTGATCAACTCCTTGCCGAATTTCTTGCGCAATCGTCCGATCAGGACTTCAACGGAGTTGCTTTCACGCTCAAAATCCTGCGCGTAAAGCTGTTCTGTCAGCTCAAGCTGCGACACGTGCCGTTCTGAATTGGCAATCAGATAATGCAGGCAACGATATTCGAGCGGGCTGAGGTCCACGGGCTCCGCATCCAATGAAACGGTGCGACTGCGCGGATCAATCACGAGCCGACCTGCTGTCAGGATCGGGCTGGCGTTGCGTTGCGAACGGCGAATGATTGCCCGCAAACGGGCCAGAAGCTCAGGCACATGAAAGGGTTTTGCGAGATAATCGTCAGCCCCGGCATCGATGCCTTCGACGCGCTCCTCCCAGTTGCCACGCGCGGTCAGGATCAACACCGGCAATTCCCGTTCGTCCTTGCGCCAGCGTTTCAGCACCGACAGACCGTCCATACCTGGCAGCCCGAGATCAAGCACAACGGCTGCAAATTCTTCGCTGTCGCCGCGATACCAGCCGCTTTCGCCGTCACTTTCATGTTCGACAAGATAACCAGCACGCGCAAGGTGATGCGTGACGTCTCGGGCGATCAGCGGATCATCTTCAACAAGCAGAATGCGCATGGTTCTCAATCGTCGTCATCGTCAACATCGAGAATGGTACCATCCTTGGCATCCATCTCGATCTCGTAAAGCCGGCCATTGGCCTGCAGAACCTTGAACTCATAAATAAAACGGCCATCGTCTTCGTCGAGTTCTACACGAATAATGTCGCCGGGATAGGAGGCGCGCAGTTTTTCCTGGAGGGTGGAGAGTGGCAGCACATCTCCGCGCCTGACGGCGTCCCGCAAACGATCAAGGTCCTTTGCCGTAGCGTTCAGCGGTGCCAGCGCCAGCATGAATGTGCATGCGAGAAGCATGGCCAGGAATATTGAGTGAAAAAGACGGTTCGACATTTGACCGAGACTATCATGCCGAAACTGACAATTAGCTGACCACGCCTGTCAGTTAACGCTCAGGGCGGGTTGGTTAGGGTTGCTTCATCGAACAGGCAATGGTGCCTGCAACCCCGGAAGGATGTTTGAGATGAAGACACTGATGATCACCGCCGTACTTGCCACTGCTGCCATGACGTCGATGGCCCACGCAGATGACCGACATGACCGCCGTTGCGGCAATGTGCAGATCGACAGGTGGATGAGCGAGGCACAGATCCGTGATCGTGCAACCTCCCTTGGCAGAGAGGTGCGTGAGGTCGATATTGATGATGGTTGCTACGAGATCGAAGGCCGCAACAAGGATGGTCGTCGTATCGAAGTGCGCTTCAACCCCGAAACTGGAGAACAGGTGTCGATCGATGGTGATGATTGATGGGGTTGGTAGCACCACATTGCCATAGCAGATGAATTTCGAAATCGGGGGCGTCCAGTACGCCCCCATTTTTATAACTGTCACAACTCTGTTGTTGCCACAGGTCTCGTCAAGGCAATATATCTCATTGGATATATCGATTGGGGGTTCTTATGGCAGCAGTTTCAAAGTTTTTACTCGGTTTGTTGTTCGTCGCGGGATTTGTTTCCGCCACGCAGGCGAGAACCATCACCGATGCCGCTGGCCGCAAGGTGGAGGTTCCCGATCACATAGAAAAGGTCCTGGCCGCTGGCCCGCCGGCTTCCGTGCTGGTCTATGTTCTGGCCCCGGAAAAACTGGCCGGCTGGGTGCGTGAGCCCGGCAAGGCAGAAAAGACATTTCTTCTGCCGTCCGTTCGTGATCTGCCAACCTATGGTCAGCTGACCGGCAAGGGCGGCACTGCCAATATTGAAGCCGTGCTGGCTGCCAAGCCGGATGTGATCATTGATGTCGGAACGGTCAACCCAACCTATGCGTCACTTGCTGAGAAGGTTCAGGAGCAGACAGGCGTTCCCTATATTCTGGTCGATGGCGGATTTGGTCGAAGTGCAGAAACCTTGCGGGAGGCCGGTGTCATCCTCGGTGTTTCCGAGCGGGCGGAAAAACTGGCGGCCTATGCGGATGACGCGCTGAGCAAGCTGAACGCCGGGCTTGAAAAGGTAGAGGCATCTGCACGACCAAACGTTTATTACGGCCGCGGACCGGAAGGTCTGGAAACAGGTCTCGCCGGGTCGATCAATGTCGAAATCCTTGAAGCCGTCGGGGCAACCAATGTGGCCGCAGCCGCTGGAAAAGGTGGTTTGACGCAGGTGTCACTGGAACAGGTCCTTGCCTGGAAGCCGGATGTCGTTCTGGCTGCTTCGCCCAAATTCGCCGCTTCGGTCAAAAGCGACCCGTTGTGGGCCGAATTGCCGGCTCTGAAGAGTGGCAAGGTCTACGTCACACCCAATCTGCCATTTGGCTGGTTTGACGCTCCTCCCGGCATCAACCGTCTTATCGGGCTGACGTGGCTCGAACAGCTGTTCTACCCAGAGGTTTTCAAGGTGGATATCGACAAGCAGGTGCGTGAATTCTTCAACCTGTTCTATCAGGTCGAACTGACAGATGCGCAGGTGGCGGAGTTGCTCGGCACCAAGACGAAATGATGAGCGCACCCGATAAGCCGGTACAAAGTGCTGGCCGCCGTTGGTTGGCGGCCGGTGCCCCTCTTGTGCTGCTGCTTGCCGTTATCTCGATGATGGTGGGCAAATATGGCGGTGGGCCAGGCCCATTGTGGTCGGCTCTGCATGGGTTGATGACGGGTAAGGCCGATGACCCCATGCTGGCGACGGTTTTCTGGAATGTGCGCCTGCCAAGGGTAATGGCGGCCATCTTGGTTGGGGCAGCACTGGCTGCCGCAGGCGCGACATTTCAAGGGCTGTTTCGTAACCCGCTTGTATCACCCGATCTGCTGGGTGTTTCAGTGGGCGCGAGCCTTGGCGCTGTTCTCGGCATTTTTCTATCGCTGAACGTGCTTCTCATTCAGCTCGCTGCCTTTGCGGGAGGCCTTCTGGCTGTGATTGTTGTCTACGGTATCGGTTCACTGGTGCGGCGACATGATCCGGTTTTGACACTTGTTCTGGTTGGTATTGCGGTTCAAGCCCTGATTGGCGCGGGGATTTCGCTGATCAAGATATTGGCAGATCCCTATGACCAGTTGCCAGCCATTACCTACTGGCTTCTGGGCAGCATGACCGCGATCACCCGGTTTGATGTGCTGTCGATTGTACCGGCTGTGGTGATCGGGCTTTTGCCGATGGTGCTTTTACGCTGGCGCATCAATCTGATGACGCTTGGTGAGGATGAAGCGCAGGCGCTTGGTGTCGACACCCGCAAGGTGCGCTTGCTGCTTGTCACGGCGGCTACACTGGTGACTGCGGCAACCGTTTCGGTAACCGGTATTATCGGCTGGATCGGGCTGATCATTCCACATATCGCCCGCATGTTGATCGGTCCGGATTTTCGCCTGTTATTGCCAAGCTCCATGCTGGCGGGCGCTGCCTATCTTCTGGTGGTCGATATGCTGGCGCGCAGTATTGCAACGATTGAGGTTCCGCTTGGCATATTGACCGCCGTGGTCGGTGCTCCATTCTTTTTATGGCTGCTCGTTTCCGGCTGGAGGGGTTGGAAATGAAGCTGGAGCTGCGATCACTTCGTACCGGGCATGGCCGCCGCATTGTCGGCGAAAACATTTCTCTGACGATTACAAGCGGTGAAGTGCTGGCTTTGCTTGGCCCAAACGGATCCGGCAAAACGACGCTTTTCAGAACCATGCTCGGATTGTTGCCCATCAAGGCGGGAGACGTTTTTCTCGATGGAAAACCACTGTCGGCGTGGTCACGTCGCGAGCGCTCGATGCGAATTGCCTATGTGCCGCAAGCCCATGAGGGTCTGTTTCCGTTTTCGGTTTATGATGTGGTTTTAATGGGAAGGGCCGCACATCTCGGACCATTTTCCGTACCGGGATCGCGAGACCGGCAGATTGCCGAGGCGGCAATCGAAACGGTTGGTATTCAGGGGCTTGCGACAAAACCATACACCCAGATCAGCGGTGGAGAACGGCAGCTGGCATTGATTGCCCGCGCCCTGGCACAGCAGGCGAGGATCATCGTGATGGATGAACCGGCATCCAGTCTCGACTACGGCAACCAGATGCGGTTGCTGGTGCGGATCCGTCAGTTGGCGCAAGAAGGATTGGCCGTGGTGGTTTCCACCCACAATCCCGACCATGCGTTTTTAATGGCGGACCGGGTTGCCATTTTGAAAGACGGTGCCCTGCATTCTGAGGGTACGCCGAGGGATGTTTTGACCCCTGGGGTCATGAAGGAAATTTACGGTGTCGATGTGGTGATTGGCATGGTGGCGGGCGGTGAAAGGCCCGTATGCTCACCGCTGCTTGATCCATCGTCGTCAAAGGAGAAAACCAATGGTGCGTGAAAATGAAGTCCGGCTGAACGAGATATCCGTGGACGTGCCTGACGGGGTCGATGCCGGTCTGGTGTTCATTGGCCGTATTCATAGCCCGTGGACGTCGCGTCTGGAGACGCCAAGGCAAGGCCGTCACGATGGGCCTTTATGTACCATCGAGATTTTCGAGCCATGGGTTGCCGCACTCAAGGGTATCGAAAAATTCGAGCGGTTGGAGGTTCTCTACTGGCTTGATCGGTCGCGCCGTGATCTGGTGCTGCAAAGCCCGGCATCCAGTGGGGAGGTGCACGGCACCTTCTCCATTCGCTCACCGGTCCGTCCCAATCCGATTGGCACCTCGATTGTTGTGCTGGAGAAAGTTGAGGGTGCCAAACTCTATGTTCGTGGAATGGATTGCCTTGACGGCACACCGCTGATTGATATCAAGCCAGACCGGACGTTGTTCAAGCCGATTGCGCCGCCCCAGAAAGGCGATTTTGAAACCGGTGAGAGCAGCCACTGCCAAAAGTCTGAAACAGGAAAGGCCTGATCATGTTCGCGACCGGAAAAATCGAGACAGCCGACAAACAGGTATTTTATCGCGAACTGTCTGCCCAGCTCGAGGGGCTTTTGCATGGTGAGCGGGATTTCATTGCCAATGCCGCCAATTTTTCCGCACTGATTTACAGCCTCGTGCCTGACCTGAACTGGGCGGGGTTCTATTTCCTGAAGCAAAAAGACGAACTGGTGCTTGGACCATTTCAGGGCAAAGTTGCCTGCGTGCGCATTCCGGTTGGCAAGGGCGTGTGTGGTGCTGTGGTCGCGACAGGCAAGACCCAGCTGGTTCCTGACGTTCATGCCTTCCCGGGACATATTGCCTGCGATGCAGCGTCTCGCTCGGAGCTTGTTGTGCCGTTGGTAAAGGGCGACCGCATGATCGGGGTTCTTGATCTGGATAGCCCGCTACCCGGTCGTTTTGATGCTGAGGATCAGGCTGGCTTCGAGGCGCTTGCTGCCCTTTATATCGAAGCCAGCGATTTTTGACCTCTTAGTCGACAGCGACCATCACGTCGGATGCCTTGACCACCGCATAGGCGTCACCACCCACGGCCAGTCCCAGCTCATCGACGGCTTCATTGGTGATAGATGAGGTGATGACGATGCCGTTGCCGATATCGATACGGACATGTGCCGTGGTTGCGCCTTTTGTGACTTCGACAATCTTGCCTTTGAGGCGGTTGCGCGCACTGATTTTCATGATGGTCTCCCTGACAGGTTTTTGGTCTGTCCTTTCATAACCGGCGAAAGCGACGCGGGGCAAATTTGCTTGAATTTTGCGCGGCGTTGTCTGGCCTCACAGCAGCACGAAATCCTGTGGCTGCGGTGGTTCTTGCAGGTCCGTTTCCCCCAGCGCATTGCGCAGACCGATTTCGATCATGGTGGCAATCGCGGCAATTGGTAGGTCGTTGGGTGACGTGCCGAAGGGTTCCTCCAGTTCTTCGCTCAGCGCATCAAGTCCGAAAAATGCATAGGCAACAACACCGGCTGCCAGAGGTGTTGCAAAGCCGAGCGCGTCCGCGAAGCCAAACGGCAGCAGGAAACAGAAGAGATAGGCTGTGCGGTGCAGCAGCAGGGTGTAACCAAAGGGAACGGGTGTGTTGCGAAGGCGCTCGCAGGCCGTCAACACGCCTGAGATTTCACCAATCGTCCGGTCAAACATCGAGAATTCGATATCACTGATCACATTCGATTGCCTTAGCTGGGCAAGCGTTTCACCCATCAGATAGGTGATATGTTCCGGTGCATTTCTTGCAGAGTGGATGGCTTTCAGATCCTGCTCATCAAGGCTTCTCTGCAATGCAGCGGTCGAGGTGTTTCCATCCCTGAGATGATCGACAAGTTTCTGGGTGAAGATGATCGACAGGTAAAGCAGGCGAAGGCGTGCCTTTATGGCGTCGGGTCCGCGCACCTCCAGCAGAAGGGTCTGGCGAGGGAGATCGCGATTGATCGCGACCAGATGGCCCCATAATTTGCGTGCCTCCCACCAGCGATCGTAACAGGCATTGTTGCGAAAACCGAGAAAGATGGAGAGTGCGATGCCGATCAGCGCGAAAGGTGCGCCAGCGGCAGACGGGATGATGTCAGGTTTGTAGAGATGGCCAGAGACGACAAGAGCCGACAGGCCCATCACAAACAGCAATTGCGGATAGATGCGTTCCATCACCGAAAGGCGGAAAATGAAGAACAGCCTGAAAAAGCCGGGTTTGTCTCGAACGATCATGGAATTGCCGTGGGATATTGAAGCGTGTCTGTATTGCGGCGCGATAATGCACCCGCCGCCCTTCGGTGACGAGAGGCATTCCCGATTTTTTGCTCAAAAATCCTGACATCGACCTCTCGGTCACGAGAATGGCAGGTGTGGCGTTTCCGTTGCGTCCGTGGCATAGGGATGCGCGCAACCCAGAAGGCCGTTTTATTCCATGATCCGCATCGAAAATATCAGCAAGTCCGCCAGCCACCGCATTCTCTATATCGAAGCGTCCGCCGCGCTCAATCGTGGTGAGAAGATTGGTCTTGTTGGCCCCAACGGTGCGGGCAAGACGACACTGTTTCGCATGATCACCGGTGAAGAGTTGCCCGATGAAGGACAGGTCTCGGTCGAAAAGGGCATGACCGTCGGTTATTTCGATCAGGATGTCGGCGAAATGGCCGGCCGTTCCGTGGTTGCCGAAGTCATGGAAGGGGCGGGGCCTGTCAGCATCATCGCCGCTGAATTGCGTGAGCTGGAAGCGGCGATGTCCGATCCTGATCGCATGGATGAGATGGACGCGATCATCGAGCGTTATGGCGAGGTTCAGGCGCGTTACGAGGAGCTGGACGGCTATGCGTTGGAAGGTCGTGCGCGTGAAGTCCTCGCTGGCTTGAGTTTTTCGCAGGAAATGATGGACGGTGACGTCGGCAAACTGTCCGGTGGTTGGAAAATGCGCGTGGCACTGGCCCGCATTCTTCTGATGCGTCCTGATGTCATGCTGCTCGACGAACCGTCGAACCATCTGGATATCGAAAGCCTGATCTGGCTTGAGAACTTTCTGAAGACCTATGACGGCGCGTTGCTGATGACATCGCATGACCGCGAGTTCATGAACCGCATCGTCAACAAGATCATAGAAATCGACGCCGGTTCACTGACCACCTATTCTGGTGACTATGCATTTTACGAAGGTCAGCGCGAGCAGAACGAAAAACAGCAGCAGGCCCAGTTCGAGCGCCAGCAGGCCATGCTTGCCAAGGAAATCAAGTTCATCGAGCGCTTCAAGGCTCGTGCTTCCCACGCTTCGCAGGTGCAGAGCCGTGTCAAGAAGCTGGAAAAGATTGACCGGGTGGAGCCGCCGCGTCGTCGTCAGACGGTTGCCTTCGACTTCCTGCCTGCACCACGCTCGGGTGAAGACGTGGTAAACCTTAAGGGTGTGCACAAGGCCTATGGCAGCCGCACCATCTATGATGGCCTTGATTTCATGATCCGCCGCAAAGAACGGTGGTGCATCATGGGTGTCAACGGGGCTGGAAAATCCACTTTGCTGAAACTGGTCACCGGCTCGACGGATCCGGATCAGGGTGCGGTCACGTTAGGCGCAAGCGTCAAACTTGGATATTTTGCACAGCATTCGATGGATTTGCTGGACGGCGACCTCACCATTCTCCAATGGCTGGAGCAGCGCTTCCCAAAAGCAGGACAAGCGCCGCTGCGCGCACTTTGCGGCTGTTTCGGTTTTTCTGGCGATGACGTGGAAAAACGCTGCCGGATTCTGTCGGGTGGTGAAAAGGCGCGTCTGGTTATGGCGGCCATGTTGTTTGATCCGCCGAATTTCCTCGTTCTCGACGAGCCGACCAACCACCTTGATCTCGATACCAAGGAAATGTTGATCAAGGCGCTTGCGACCTATGAAGGCACCATGCTTTTCGTTTCGCACGACCGTCGTTTCCTGGGCGCGCTGTCCAATCGCGTGCTGGAGCTGACGTCGGATGGCATTCACCAATATGGTGGCGGTTACACCGAATATGTCGAGCGCACGGGCCATGAAGCGCCAGGCGTAAGCGGATAATTTTTCATGTGCTCGTAGGCCGGATAATAACTGGTACTTGGATGTTTGTGCTGGCCAATCGCTGATTGATCGCAGCTTTCATATCGGCTCGACCGACGCCCCCCGGATTGCCGTTTTAGGTTTGTTGTGCTGACATGTCTGGGGGATGGCCAGTTAACCACTTGGTGGTGAACGTTCGGCCGAGGAAGAATGGAAATGACGGAGACAGCGATTGGCTGTCTCCTCAAAGAGCGAAAAGGCGCTTAGGCAGCCTTGCTTTCATCGTCGAAATGTCCGCACCAGTCGCTACCCGTCACAACCGGCCACAGGCCACGCGCGTTGGCGTCTGGCTGAGAAACCGGTGGGTTGAAACGACAGAGACCTGCGTCACCAGCAACGGTACCGGAATTTGCAGCGTGGTCTTCGTAGAACGAGCAGGCTTTGCAGGACGCTTTGTTGGACATGGATAGTTTCCTTCTTTGTAAAATTACGCCGAAACATGAGGTTGATACTCATTTTTTCTAGAATGATTCTAAAGTGGCTTGTGAGATCTGGCAACCGCTGTCGGCAATTTTTTCGAGTAATCGTCGAAATTTAACGCCTAAAAGTGGAGTAAAAATCACGTCTTTGTTTTGACTGAAGTCGAGCCAAACGTCGTGAAACGTCGCATTTTCCGGGCTGTCGCCCAGGATAAAGAGGCATGCACCTACGTGCCAAATTCCGTGAATTTATAAACATCAAAGCCCATATTTAATCGAATTATGGCAATGCACATATGTGCAAAGTGTCATTTGCCTGTCATGTGACCTGCCTATGGTCGCCCCCGTGAAGAGATGAGGGCGCCGATATGGTGGATATAGGGCAAACAGGCAAAACTGCGCGGGCAGGGGCAGGACATTCGTCATTCAGACGTTTGCGTCATTATCTCACTGTGACCAGTCACGAGCCAGTGATCTTTATTGGGCTGGCTTTGGCCGTCGTTTTCCTTCTGCTCATTCTCGCGCCGGTGATTTCAATCCTCGTGAATGTCGCCATCGTGCAGATTGGCGATGCAGCGCGCACGCACGCTCCAGAAGGAGCTTGGACACTTTATTACGTCACACGTGCCTTTGCCTCGCGCATGTCGACCATTCTTTTGTGGCAGCCCTTGTTGAACACGGCCTCGATTGCGGCCGGTTCCATTATCCTGTCAATGTCGGTTGGTGGTCTTCTCGCTTGGCTGATCAACCGCACCGAGCTGCCGGGTCGGCGCTGGTTTGCAACAGCCCTGATCATTCCCTTCATGTTGCCGACATGGACGCTGGCGCTTGCCTGGACGACGATTTTCAAGAACCGTACGGTCGGCGGGCAGCCGGGCTGGATGGAAACGCTCGGTTTTTCAACGCCGGACTGGTTGGCCTATGGTCGCCTGCCGATGATCGTCATCCTGTCGCTGCATTACGCACCGTTTGTCATCCTCATTCTTGGTAGCGCCTTGCAGCGTGTGGATGCCCAGTTGGAGGATTCTGCACGTATTCTCGGTGCCAGTCGCAGCCGAGTGGCTTTCCAGATCGTGCTGCCATTGATGCGACCGGCACTGCTTTCCTGCGGCCTGCTTATTCTCGCCGACTGTATCGGTGAGTTTGCGGTTCCTTATGTGCTCGGTCTGCCGGTTGGTTTCGATACGCTTTCCACCTCGCTTTACCGTGCCATCTCGTCACGTCAGACGGGGATGGCTGCGGTCATGGCAGCGGTCATCATGACGATTGGCGTGGTGACACTTTACATCGATACACGGATGATGCGTGAGGCACGGCGGTTTGCCATCGTTGGCGGCAAGGGAGCGATGGACCGCCGTCGCCCGCTTGGTCGCTGGCAGTTTCCGGCCATCGGTTTTGCACTGGTGTTCTTCACCATCGGTGTGATCATTCCGCTGTTGACGCTGTTTCTGTCGACCATCATGCGTGTGCCGGGCCGTTTCACACCGGAAAACTTCACCTTTGACTACTGGATTGGTGCCAACCTCGATACGGTCGCCTTGCGCAACGGCATCCTGATGACGCCGGAGTTCTGGAGTGCCGGTCTCAACACGCTGGTGATCATCGGTGCTGCATCGTTGGCCTCGGGTATTCTCGGCCTGTTGGTTGGTTACGTGGTTATTCGCAGCCCCTTTGCGGCACTTGGCAACTTCCTGCGACAGATCACGTTTCTGCCCTATCTGGTGCCGGGTATCGCTTTTGCCGCCGCTATCCTGACCCTGTTTGCCGTGCCACGTGGCCCGATCCCGGCGCTATACGGAACCTCGATCATACTCATTCTGGCGCTGGTTGCCGATCAGATGCCGTTTGCCTCACGCTCCGGCATTGCCGCCATGGCGCAGCTTGGCAAGGAGCCGGAAGAAGCAGCGCGCATTTCCGGTGCGGGCTGGTGGTGCCGCATGATCAGCATCGTCATGCCGATCCAGAAGAGGGCTCTGGCCAGCGCGATCCTGCTGCCGTTCATATCAGGTATCAAGGGTGTCAGCCTGTTCATCATCCTCGCCGTTCCGGCAACCGATGTGCTGACGACCTATTCGCTGCGTCTCGTTGATTACAACTACACCCAGGCAGCCAATGCCGTGGTGCTGATGATCGCGCTTCTCGCGCTGTCTGGCACCATTCTTATCAACCGTCTCACCGGCAATGGCATTGCCAAGGGACTGGAGAGCTGACATGCCCGATATTACCCTCACCAATGTTTCCAAGAGCTATGCAGGCCATGGAAATGCTGCCGTTGATAGCCTGAACCTGACGATCGCCGACGGTGAGTTCATGTGTCTGCTGGGGCCGTCGGGCTGTGGCAAAACCACGACCCTGCGCATGATTGCCGGTCTGGAACATCTGAGCGACGGCGAAATTGCCATCGGCCACCGGGTGGTCGACAGCGTTTCGACATCAACCTTTGTACCACCGGAAAAGCGCGGCCTGGGCCTGGTGTTCCAGAGCTATGCGCTCTGGCCGCACATGACGGTGGAGCGCAACATCGATTTCGGTTTGCGCCTGCGCAAGCTGCCGGAAGCGGAGCGCCGCGCCAAGGTCAATGACGTGATGGAAAAGCTGCGTATTCGTGACTACGCCTCTCGTTATCCGGCGCAATTGTCGGGTGGCCAGCAACAGCGTGTGGCGCTTGCGCGCATGCTGGCGGTTAATCCCGGTATTCTGCTGCTCGATGAGCCGTTGTCCAATCTCGATGCGGCTTTGAGGTTGGAAATGCGCGCTGAACTGCGTCGCCTGCATGAGGAATTTCGCACCACAATCGTCTTTGTGACCCATGACCAGTGGGAAGCAATGACACTGGCGACCACCATTGCCGTGATGAATGGTGGCCGATTGCAGCAGGTTGGTGCGCCCGACGACATTTATTCCCGCCCGGTCAATCGCTTCGTCGCCGAGTTCATCGGCAACCCGCCGATCAACATGATATCGCTGGAGAACAAGTCAGCTGCGGAAGGCCTTGCTGGACGTCTCTCCGACCATCTTCCTCTGGCGGATGCAGCCGTCATCGGGTTGCGCCCGGAAGAGATTTCGTTGGTTGCATCGCCGGACGCGGTGCCATTGGGGGCGCTACGGCTGGAAAGCATCATGCCGACGGGCGGCAGTTGGATCATGGAACTTTCCCTGGGCAATGAGCGGCTATTTCACGCCACTCACAGCCGTCCGGCCGCAAGGCCGGGCGACATGATCAGCTGTTTTGCCCGTCGCGAAGGCCTTTACCTGTTCGACGCTGCCGGTCAGCGTTTCGATACCACCGAAATCCGCGCGCCGAGCGCGGCACAGCCTGCCGGTGCCGACCGTCAGGCGCTTCTACCCGCATAAATTCACGAAAACATCTTTGTTCAAATCACTCAAAGGAATACCGATGAGACATTCTCACACTCTGCTCTCTTCCCTGATGCTGGCCGCTGCCGTTCTGTGTGGCGTAGAAAATGCTGGCGCTGAAGAGGCTTTCGATCTCGACAAGCTGATTGCCGCCGCCAAGCAGGAAGCACCGATCACCGTTTACGATTCGACCGGAAAAATCGTTGAACAGGCAAAGGCCTTTTCCGAGAAATACGGTGTTCAGGCCACTGGTGTGAAGTCCAGCGCACCTGAAACGCTTGAGATCGTCATTCGCGAAGCTCAGGCAAACAACGTCAAGGCTGACGTGGTTATTCTGGCGGATGCACCTGCCGCCCTATCGCAGATCGTTGCCAAGGGTTATGCCAAGAGCTGGCTGCCAACAGATCTGGCAAAGGATATCCCTGCGATCTATCAGGATCCGTTGACAATCGTGCTCGCTCCAAATGTCTGGACCTACAACACCGCGCTGCATGACAGCTGCCCTGTCACCAACATCTGGCAACTGACCGAAGCCGATTGGAAGGGCAAGGTTGCCATGCAGGATCCGCTTGGCAAACCGTCCTACACCGACTGGTTCAACCAGATGGCAACCCATGCCGACAAGGCCGTGGCCGATGCCTATCAGGCACAGTATGGCAAGCCATTGGAAACCGACGAAGCCAGCGCCACCGCCGCCTGGGTCAAGGCGCTTGCCGCCAACAACCCGCTGCTGACCGATTCCGACGGTGCCGCGGCAGAAGCGATTGGCGCCCCTGACAGCAAGGACAGCTTTGTCGGTCTCGTCAGCACGGCAAAATATCGTGACAACAAGGACGGCATGAAGCTTGGTCTTTGCGCCGGTCTGTCACCTTTCGCCGGTTGGACCTATCCGTCGCTTGGCCTGATTGCCTCGGGCACCAAAAGCTCCAACAGCGCACAGCTGTTCATTCGCTACATGATGACGGCGGAAGGGATCGCGCCGCAGGCAAAGGATGGCAAGATGTCGACCAATACCACCATCAGCCTACCGGATAATGAACCATCAGGTGTTGGCAAAGTGCGCGATCAGCTTCTGTCCTATGATGCGTCGACCGGTTCCAGTGACTGGGAAGCCCGTCAGGATTGGCAAGACCTCTGGGCCTTGAATTACAAGAAGTAACCGCCGAATAATCAATGCAAACGATGGCAGGCCTTGGTTTTGACAAGGCCTGCACCATTCATTCGAAAGAACCCATGCTGACTGTCGATGAACTGAACCACCGTGAAGCTGTGTTGCGCGATGTGGCCGCTTCCGCAGGCGCTCTTGCACTTTCTGCTTTCAACTCCCGCAAACCGGGCGATTTTACCCTTAAAGGACGGCAGGATTTTCTGACCGAAGCAGATGGTGCGGTGGAGAACCATGTCCGCGAGCTGATTTCGACGGCGTTTCCATCCGACGGTATTCTCGGAGAAGAGGCTGGCGGCGGTGTCTCGGACAGGCTGTGGGTGATCGACCCGATTGATGGCACCGCCAATTTTGCCCGTGGCATTCCGCATTTTTGTATTTCGATTGCCTTTCATGAACACGACGAAACGCTGCTGGGCGTGATCTTTAATCCGGCCTCCAATGAATTCTATTTTGCGCGCAAAGGGCAAGGCGCGACCAAGAATGGTGCTCCGCTGATCGCTGCAGCAACCGATGCGATGTCCAATGCATCCGTCGAAATCGGCTGGTCTCCGCGTGTTGAAAGCGCAGACTATCTGGCGGCGCAGCAGCGGGTGCTGGACATGGGTGCCAATATTCGCCGGGGTGCGTCCGGCGCATTGGCCATCGCCTGGGTGGCCGAAGGCCGCACGGACGGTTATGCCGAATATTACATGAATGCCTGGGACTGCCTTGCCGGTCTGTTGATGGTGCGCGAAGCCGGCGGTGTGACGGGCTCCTATCCGGCAACGTCAAACGAGCTGTTGAGCGGCGGTGCGATCTTTGCTGCAGCCCCGAAGATCGCAGCCGATTTTTCGGCGGCGATGCAGATATCGATTGCTGAGGTTGATGAGAAGGGAGAGGCGGCATGAGCGCTTCACCACGTTATGATCGCCCACATCTCAGTCTCATCGAAAGCTATCTGCCCGGCTGGAACGTCGATCTTTATATCGGAGGCCGGGAAGCCGTTTGTGATCCGGCACTGCTAGCGCAACATGACATCAAGATCATCGTCAATTGTGCGATCAATTTCGACGTCAATTTCGTGACGGGTCGCCACCCGGATGATGAGGCGATTTTGGCCTCCGGCCCCGGATTGCTGCGTTATTACAAGCTGGGCCTCGTAGATGGTGCCGGAAATTCCGACACCATGTTGCTTTGTGGTTATTATCTGCTGCGTGGCGCATTGGACCAGACATTTCCAGAGCGGGCCTCTTACCCGCACCGCGAAAAGGGCAATGTGCTGGTCAATTGTCGTGCTGGCCGCAGCCGCTCGGTGACCCTTGTGTCGCTTTTCCTGCATCTGGAAATGCCGCAGACCTACCCGACACTTTCTGCCGCGATTGATCATGTACGGACAAGGCGCCAATTGCACCCTGATGAATGGTTCGAAACTCCGAAGCCGCAATTGATCCATGCCGCCGAACAGGCGGCAGACATGATCCGTGTCGTGGAAGCCAGGAAGAAAAGGGCAGTTGCATGAACAATCGGCCGCCACAGAGTTTTGCAAGCGCCAGTGAGGTGGCGCGGAAAGCGGGTGTCTCCCGCTCCGCTGTCTCCCGTACCTTCACCGAAGGCGCCAGTGTCTCGGAAGAGACCCGTCGCAAGGTTCTGGCTGCGGCCGAGGAGTTGAATTATCACGTCAACCATCTGGCACGCGGGCTGTCGCAGGAAAAAAGCCGGCCGATCTGCATTCTGGGTGGCGACCTTCATGCGCCTTACCAGTCTGCTCTGCTCGAAGCGATAACCCGGCGCATTCAGGCGGTTGGCCGGGCAGCCATGGTCATCAATACCGCCGGCAATGAAGCTGACATTCACGCAGCCCTTCATCAAACGCTCAACTACCGTGCCTCGGCGACAATCGTTCTTTCAGGCGCGCCACCGGTTTCGCTGGTGCGCACCTGTATCGAAAGTGGCCAGCATGTGATCCTCATTAACCGCGCAGGACAGATCGAGGAGGCGGACCATATCAGCCTCGATCACGAGACTGCGATGAATGATGCCTGGCACATGCTGGCCCGCGCGGGCTGCCGGTCTTTTGCAATCGTGTCATCGACAAACGGCTCCCCCAGTCTTTTGGCACGTGAGCAGCTTTTCAGTGATGCGGTCGTCGAGGCAGGTTTTGAACCGCCGCAGGTCATCAAGGCGGGTTCGACAAGTTATCGTAGCGGTGCCGAAGCCGCGCGCCGGTTGTTGCCGGGGGCGGCGCGCCCGGACGCGGTTTTCTGCGTCACCGATCTGCTTGCCTGCGGGTTTCTCGATGTCGCGCGCAATGACTTCCAACTGAAAATTCCCACTGATCTCTGCGTCATCGGTTTTGATGATATCGAGCAGGCCAGTTGGGAAGGTTACGCCATTACCACGTTTCGTCAGCCAATCGAGGAAATGGCTGAGGCCATCGTCAAGCGCCTGACCGACGAACGCAGTGACGCTGAAAAGGGCCATGTGATCACTTTCAAGGCTTTTCCTGTGTGGCGTAAAACCGTCCGCGCCTGAGGCGGGCGTTGATGTCTGGCACTGTTAAATCTGCGGCAGCAGAACACCAACGGCAAACTCTCCATTTGCTCCGCCCGGGGACGCCTGTGTCTTGCGAAACTCGCTGGGGCTCAGTCCGCGTTCGGCTTTCATAACGCGCGTGAGGTGAGGCGCATCACAAAAGCCGCTGGCCAACGCAATCTGCGTGACGGTTTCATGGGTGGTACGCAGCAGGGAAAGGGCACGTTCCAGACGGATTTCCAGATATAGCTTGGATGGTGAAACGCCGAGATCACTGAGAATTCGCCGCTCGAGACTGCGCCGTCCGATCCCCAGCTCCTCGGCAAGCTCCGCAACTGTTTTGGGCGTTTCGATATTCTGCTGCATGCGCAGGATCGACTTTTTGACGAGCGGATCATTGGCGCGTCTGGTGCTTTGTTGCCCCGGCTGTGGTTTTTCGCCACTCAGCGCATTGTCGATCATCATGATGTTGAGGCTTTTGACCGCAGCGGACTGTCCGATATGCCGCTCCACCAGGAAGGCTGCCAGATGGGCGGCACTGTGACCGCCGGAACAGGTCAGCCGGTTGCGATCCACCACAAAGATCTGATCCGCAACCAGTTGTTCGGTATCGAAGCGGTCCAGAAAATCCTGATGATGGAACCAGCTTACGCAGCAACGGTAGCCATCCAGCAAGCCCGCCTCATGCAGGATGAACACGCCTGTGCACAGGCCGACAACCGGAACACCAGCGCTGGCCCGCATTTGCAAAAAGCGGGTGGTTTCCAGATCAAGTGCACTTTGGTCGCCGATCAGCCCCCCCACCACAACGATATAGTCATAGTCCTTCGCCTGGGTAAGACGGGTATCCGGCTGGACCTTGACGCCGCAACTTGATCGCACGCTGTCCATGGTCGCTGACAGCACCGACCATTCGCACAGGATGGGTCGTGAGCGGTCTGCCTCGTCGGCGGCAAGGCGCAACACATCAACGAAATTTGCGAAAGCTGACAGGGTGAACCGGTCGGCAAGCAGAAAGGCAACGCTGAGACGTTTCTTGGGGCGCTGAAGTGTCATGCGCAAATCTTCATGCAAAGAGACGCAATTGTCCAGCTTGGCCGCAATAAATCTCAGTAGGTTTTTCAGCACGAGATGTTCCAACCAGCAGGTCCGCTCATGACGCGCTTTAATGCCTTTAACCTATTGCGGAACGCCCTTACCGGCCACAAGAACTGGGATGAGCAATGGCCCGACAGTGCGCCAAAGGCCGAATATGACGTGATCATCGTCGGCGCTGGCGGTCATGGTCTGGGTGCTGCCTATTATCTGGCAAGCCAGCATGGCATTACCAATGTCGCAGTTATTGACAAGGGCTGGCTTGGCGGCGGCAATACCGGCCGCAACACCACGATCATCCGTTCCAATTACCTCTATGATGAGAGTGCGCGGCTTTACGACCACGCCGTCGATCTGTGGGAAAATCTGAGCCAGGAACTGAACTATAACGTCATGTATTCGCGGCGCGGCGTTCTGATGCTGGCTCATACGGTGCATGATGTGCAGAGCTTCAAGCGACATATTCATTCCAACCGGTTGAATGGCGTTGATAATCGCTGGCTGAGCGCCGAGGAGTGCAAGGAATATTGCCCTCCATTGAGCATTTCGCCCAATGCCCGTTACCCCGTTGTCGGCGGCGCGTTGCAGGAGCGTGCAGGGACGGCACGTCATGATGCGGTTGCCTGGGGTTATGCCCGTGGTGCAGCGGCGCGTGGTGTCGACATCATCCAGAATTGCCCGGTTACGGCCATTCGCCGCAATGCTGACGGTTCCGTTGCCGGTGTCGAAACCGCAAAAGGTTTCATCAAGGCCAAGAAGGTCGCCGTTTCTGCCGCTGGCCACACATCGGTTGTCATGGAAACCGCAGGCGTTCGCCTGCCGCTGGAAAGTTATCCGCTGCAGGCGCTGGTTTCTGAACCGGTCAAGCCGATTTTCCCATGTGTGGTGATGTCCAATGCGGTGCACGCTTACATCAGCCAGTCCGACAAGGGCGAGTTGGTGATCGGTTCAGGGACGGACCAATACACATCCTATTCGCAGCGTGGTGGCCTGCCGCTGATCGAACACACGATTGCGGCGATTACGGAAATCTTCCCGATTTTCAACCGCATGCGCATGTTGCGCAAATGGGGCGGCATTGTCGATGTGACGCCGGACCGCTCGGCCATTCTCGGCAAGACACCGGTTGATGGTCTGTATGTGAACTGTGGCTGGGGGACTGGCGGGTTCAAGGCAACCCCGGGTGCTGCCCATACCTTTGCCTGGACCATTGCGAAAAACGAACCGCATCCGATCAACGCGCCGTTCACGCTGGAGCGCTTCCGCTCCGGTTGCCTGATCGACGAGGCCGCTGCCGCGGCCGTGGCGCACTGAGGACCAAAACGATGTTGTTGATCAATTGCCCCTATTGCAATGAAACACTGCCCGAAGCCGAATTCACCTATGCCGGGCAGGCGCATATTGTTCGCCCCGCTGATCCCTCGTCACAAACTGACGAGCAATGGGAAGAATTTCTGTTCATCCGCGCCAATGTCAAAGGTCTGCATTTTGAACGCTGGCGGCACCAACATGGCTGTGGCCGTTTCTTCAACGCTGTGCGCGATACGGTCAGCGACCGCTTCCTGACCACCTACCGTGCAGGTGAACCACGTCCTGATCTTGCTTCTTTGCCAGGTGTTCCTGCCGGTTCGCCAGTTCGCTCCGAGGTGTCGAAATGAACTCCTATCGTGTTTCCGGCCGTGGCCGGGTGGATACTGCCAAGTCCGTGAGCTTCACCTTTGATGGCAAGCCCTATCGCGGTGCCAAGGGGGATACGGTTGCGTCCGCATTGCTGGCCAACGGCGTGCATCTGATGGGCCGCTCCTTCAAATATCACCGACCACGTGGTCCGGTCGCCGCCGGTTCTGAGGAGCCAAATGCGCTGATCGGTACACGACGGGGCGCTGGACGGTTTGAACCGAACACCCGCGCCACTGTGCAGGAAATCTGGAATGGGCTGGAAACCACGTCGCAGAACAAGTTTCCGAGCCTGAAATTCGACATCGGCGCGGTCAATGACATGGCCTATATGCTGTTTTCGGCCGGCTTCTACTACAAGACCTTCATGTGGCCGAAGAGCTTCTGGAACAAGGTTTATGAACCTTTCATCCGGGCCGCAGCGGGTCTCGGTGTCTCTCCGACCGAAGAAGACCCCGATCATTACGCGTCGCGCAACCTGCATTGCGATGTACTTGTCGTCGGAACTGGTCCAGCCGGGCTGGCGGCGGCGCGTGCTGCAGCAGTCGATGGGCTCAAGGTGGTCATTGTTGACGAAAATGCCGAAGCTGGCGGTACTTTGCTGTCTGAGCCGCAGGCGCAGATCAACGGCCAAGCGGCCTGGAGCTGGCTGGCCGATGAGTTGAAGGCATTGAAGGATAGTGGTGTGCGGATCATGACGCGCACGACGGCCATCGCCTATTACCACCAGAACATGATCGGTCTTTGCGAAAGACTGACGGATCATCTGGAAACCCTTCCGCAGGATGTGCCGCGTGAACGCCTGTGGCGTGTGCGGGCTCGTCAGGTGGTACTGGCGCAAGGCGCGCTGGAAAAGCCATTGGTATTCCATGGCAATGATCGGCCAGGTGTGATGCTGGCCGGTTCTGCCCAGACCTATCTCAACCGTTATGGCGTTAAAGTCGGCAACCGGCCAGTGGTGGTCACCAGCCACGACAGCGCCTGGTATGCGGCCTTTGATCTTCATGGCGCTGGGGCTCGCGTTCAGGCAATCATCGATACACGGAATGATGTACGGCCAGAACTGGTGAATGAAGCCCGGGCACTCGGCATCCCGGTCCTGATGTCACATACGGTGACAGCGACCTCGGGACGGCTGCGTGTCAGTTCGGTTCGCGTCAATCCAGTCAGTGGTTCTAGCGTGGGGGCCGGACAATCTATCGCCTGCGATGCGCTGCTGATGTCGGGCGGATGGACCCCATCCTTGCATCTGTTTTCCCATACGCAGGGCAAGATTGCCTGGGATGATGAACGCACCACCTTCCTGCCAGCTATAACCAACGAAGATTGCCTGATTGCTGGTGCAGGACGTGGGCTATGGGGCATCGAAGCCGCGCTGAAGGACGGCGCGGAGCGTGGTCGCGAGATCGCTGCCGCCCTTGGCAAGGCGGGTGCGTCTGCCGGTTACACGGTGGAACATGACCGCGTCGGCTCAGGTATCTCGCATACAGAACTGCCAAGCGACCGTAATCCCGGCAAGGCAAAAGCCTTTGTCGATTACCAGAACGACGTGACGGCCAAGGACCTGCGGCTGGCGGTTCGTGAAGGCATGCGCTCGATCGAACATGTCAAACGTTACACCACAAATGGCATGGCGACTGATCAGGGCAAGATGTCCAACATCAACGGCCTGAACATCGCGGCCGATGCCCTTGGCAAACGCCAGCCGGAAGTGGGTCTCACCACCTTCCGCCCGCCATATACACCGACGACCTTTGGTGCCTTTGCAGGCTATCATCGCGGCGAACATTTTGAGGTAACACGCAAGACGCAGATCGATGGCTGGGCCGAAGAGCATGGCGCTGCCTATGAGCCGGTCGGGCAATGGCGCCGCGTCTGGTATTTCCCCAAACCCGGCGAAGACATGGATGCAGCGGTTGGCCGCGAATGCCGTGCAGTGCGCGATAGCGTCGGTATTTTCGACGCCTCGACACTTGGCAAGATCGAAGTTGTTGGCCCCGATGCGGTTGAATTCATGAACCGGATGTATACCAATCCGTGGACCAAACTGTCACCAGGTCGTTGCCGATATGGTCTGCTGCTCGGCGATGACGGATTTATCCGTGACGACGGTGTTATCGGTCGCATGACCGAGGATCGTTTCCACGTGACCACCACGACCGGTGGCGCGGCGCGCGTCCTCAACATGATGGAAGACTACCTTCAGACGGAATGGCCTGATCTTAATGTCTGGCTGACCTCGACCACCGAACAATGGTCGACCATCGCTCTGAACGGTCCGAATGCGGCAAAGATGCTTGCGCCACTGGTTGAAGGTGTCGAGCTTACGGAAGAGGCATTCCCGCACATGTCCTGTGTGGAGTGCACGGTGGCTGGAATGCCGGCGCGACTGTTCCGCGTCAGCTTTACTGGTGAGATCGGATTTGAGGTCAATGTGCCGGCACCGCTTGGCCGCAAGCTTTGGGAAATTCTCTGGGAGGCTGGCCAGCAATACGGGATCACCGCCTATGGCACGGAGACCATGCATGTTCTGCGCGCCGAAAAGGGCTACATCATCGTCGGTCAGGACACCGACGGCACGGTCACGCCTTATGACGCGGCGATGGGCTGGGCAGTTGGCAAGAACAAACCTGACTTCGTTGGCAAACGTGGCCTTGCACGCCCTGATCTTACTGCCAAGGGGCGCAAACACCTAGTCGGCCTTCTCACCGAAGACCGTTCGAAGCTGGAAGAGGGCGCTCAGATCGTCTTTGATCCAAACCAGCCGATCCCGATGAAAATGGTAGGTCACGTAACCTCCGCCTACCACTCGGACGCGGTAGGCCAGCCCATCGCGCTGGCTCTGGTGGAGGGTGGTCATGAGCGGACCGGCGAGACGGTTTATATCCCAATGCCGGACCGCACCATTGCCGCAAAAATCACCGGCATGGTGTTTGTCGATCCCGAAAACTCCTGCCTGAAGATTTGATCTGGAGATGACCATGAATATGCGTGTTTCTTTTCCCGCCTCAGGTACGCTGGCCGAAAGCAAGGCCGCCCGGGTCAGCATTTCTCCGGCCAATGGGCGGCTGTCGCTGCGGGCGCGTGGTGACCTGTCTCCGCTGAACACTGCCCTCGGCCTTGTTTTGCCAGACAGGATTGGTGCGCGCGTTTCCTTAGGCGCAGTCGAGGTGGTTCACCTCGGCCCGGATGAGTGGACAATCCATTGCCCGGTGGATGACGTTGCCGGTCTGGTGGCAGCCTGTGCAAACATCTATACCGCCCATCCGCACAGTCTTGTCGATATCTCCGGCCGCGAGGTGACGGTGCTGATTGAGGGGCCACAGGCCGCCGAGTTGCTGACGCTGGGCTGCGCCCGCGACATCGATACCATTCCTGTTGGAGAGGCACGTCGCACGAATTTCGACGGTGTGACCGTCGTGCTGTGGCGTGACGCGGCCGATCGCTTCCGCATGGATATCTGGAACAGTTTTGCGCCGCATCTTGGCCATCTGCTTGAAACCGGCTGCAAGGAACTTGCTGCAGACATCAGCTGATCTCGTGTGAGGTCGTATTTTGAAGGAGGATCGAATGCTTGACCGTTTGTCACAAAATGCAGTTTCAGATGATGTTATCGCCAGTGCCATTGCCGAGGAGCTTGAGCGCCAGCAGACCCAGATCGAATTGATTGCGTCCGAAAATATCGTTTCTGCTGATGTTTTGGCCGCGCAAGGCTCCGTGTTGACCAACAAATATGCCGAAGGTTATCCCGGTAAACGTTATTACGGCGGCTGCGAATTCGTCGACAAGGTTGAAGCCGTCGCCATCGACCGGTTGAAGGCGCTGTTCGGCGCGGAATTTGCCAATGTGCAGCCGCATTCCGGCGCGCAGGCCAACCAGGCAGTTTTTCTGGCGCTTCTTCAACCCGGTGACCGGATCATGGGGCTGTCACTCGCCCATGGTGGCCACCTGACCCATGGCTCACCGGTGACCATGTCCGGCAAATGGTTTGATGTGGTGTCCTATGAAGTTGATGCCGACACACATCTCATCGACATGGAAAAATTGCGGGAAAAGGTGCTGGAAACGAAACCGAAGCTGATCGTTGCAGGCGCTTCGGCCTATCCACGCCAGATCGATTTTGCCGGGTTCCGCAGGATTGCCGACGAAGTCGGCGCTTATCTGGTGGTGGACATGGCACATTATGCGGGTTTGATCGCCGGCGGAAAATATCCCAACCCGGTGCCGCATGCCCATGTCGTGACCTCGACCACCCACAAGACGCTGCGTGGACCGCGCGGTGGCTTCATTCTGACCAATGATGCAGATCTCGCCAAAAAGCTCAATTCGGCCGTGTTTCCGGGCAATCAGGGCGGGCCTTTGATGCATGTGATCGCGGCCAAGGCTGTTGCCTTTGGAGAGGCTTTGCGACCGGATTTCGCTGACTATGCGGGGCAGGTGATCGACAATGCTCAGGCGCTTGCAAGCGTACTGATCAAGGGTGGCCTCGGCATCGTATCCGGTGGCACCGACAGCCACATGGTGCTGGTCGATCTGCGGCCAAAAGGTGTGACCGGTAAGGTGGCGGAAATTGCGCTGGAGCGTGCAGGTCTGACTTGCAACAAAAATGCGATTCCCAATGATCCTGAAAAACCCTTTGTCACATCAGGTATCCGTCTTGGCAGTTCGGCCGGTACGACCCGTGGTTTCGGTGTGGCCGAGTTCGAGAAGATCGGTGAGATGATCCTGCGGGTTATCGATGCACTTTCGGCCAATGCGGAAGGCGATGCTAAGGTGGAGGCTGAGGTGCGCGCCGAGGTTCTTTCATTGTGCAAAGCCTTCCCGATCTACGGTTCGTAAATGTTCCTGTCGGTCTTCGATATCTTCAAGATCGGCATCGGTCCCTCCTCATCGCACACGATGGGACCCATGGTTGCCGCCGCACGATTTCTGACTGATCTTCGCAGCGGCGATAAGATGCCTGGGGCCGGCGAACTGTTTGGTCTGCGGGCAAGTCTGCACGGCTCGCTTGCTTTCACGGGCAAAGGCCACGCAACGGACCGTGCCGTCATTCTCGGGTTGTGCGGTTTGATGCCCGATACCCTCGACCCTGATCTGGCCGAGGGTATTGAAGCAGAGGTGCGAAAAAGCGGTCTGGTTCACCCGCAAGGCTTGCCAGCGCTGCGCTTTAACCCCGATACGGATCTGGTGTTTGACTACGGCCCGCCGCTGCCCGGCCATGCCAACGGGTTGATCCTCAGTGCTGTCGACCGGCACGGCAATACCTATCACAGAGAGGTTTACTACTCTGTGGGGGGTGGCTTTGTGGTGACCGAAACCGAGCTGCAAAAGGCTGCCGCAGGGCGAGGGGCTGCCAAACAGCAGCCTGTGCCTTATCCCTTCAGCACGGCCGATGAGATGCTGCGCATGGGCCGGATGTCGGGCAAAACAATTGCCCAGATGAAACGTGCCAATGAGGAAGTGGTGCATGGTTCGGAACTGGATGCGCGACTGGATCGCATCTGGGAGGTGATGGAAAGCTGTATCGAGCGCGGGCTGACGCAGGAGGGCATTTTGCCCGGCGGGCTGAAGGTAAAGCGCCGGGCAAGTGCGATCCATGCGCAACTGCAGTCAGAACGGGGGCTCAACCTTACCCAGCCGCATCAGGCCAATGACTGGATGAGCGTCTATGCCATGGCCGTTAACGAGGAAAATGCCGCCGGTGGGCGGGTTGTTACCTCACCAACCAATGGTGCTGCAGGTGTGGTGCCGGCTGTTGCCCGTTATTACCTCGACCATTGTATCGGCGCACATCGCGAAGGCATTCGTGACCTTTTGCTGGTGGCTTCGGCGATTGGCGGGTTGATCAAACACAATGCATCGATTTCGGGTGCAGAAGTTGGTTGTCAGGGTGAGGTGGGTTCGGCAGCTGCGATGGCCGCCGCCGGACTGTGTGCCGTGCTTGGCGGCAGCAATGCGCAGGTGGAGAATGCCGCCGAAATTGCGCTTGAGCACCATCTTGGCATGACCTGTGACCCTGCCGCCGGACTGGTTCAGGTGCCCTGCATCGAGCGCAATGCACTGGGTGCGATCAAGGCCGTTTCGGCTGCCAGTCTGTCACTGCGCGGCGATGGCACACATTTCATGCCGCTCGACAATTGCATCAATGTGATGCGCGAGACCGGCCGCGACATGCATGTGAAATACAAGGAAACCTCGCAGGGCGGCATTGCTGTCAATCTGCCTGAGTGCTGACGGCTGCATGCCACCTGTCGGTGGATTGCGACCCAGGCCAATGAACGAAATTAAGACGTCGAGTGTGGAACGAACCTGAAAGATCGTGACACGCTCCAGCAGGAGAGCAGGATTTGACCACCTTTGTCATGAAAGTCTCATGCCCTGCACGCAGCGGCATTGTCGCTGCCGTGTCCGGTTATCTCGCCCAGTCCGGGTGCAATATCAACGACAGTTCGCAGTTTACCGATCAGGAAACCGGTCGCTTTTTCATGCGGTTGAGTTTCGTTTCAGAAAAGACCATCCAGCGTTATGCGCTGATTGACGGATTTGCGTCGGTCGCGGCCGATTTCGACATGGAATATGAAATCCATGATCAGTCGCGCAAGACGAAGGTCGTGATCATGGTGTCGCGTTTTGGTCACTGCCTGAACGACCTTCTCTATCGTTCGCGCATCGGCGCGCTGCCGGTTGAAATTGTCGCGGTGATTTCCAATCACCTCGATTACCAAAAGCAGGTGGTGAACGAGGATATTCCGTTTCATCACATCCGTGTAACACCTGCGACCAAAGCGGATGCCGAAGCCGAAATCCTGCAGGTCGTGCAGGATACTGGTGCCGAACTGGTTGTGCTGGCGCGTTACATGCAGGTGCTGTCAGACCAGCTGTGCCAGGAAATGTCTGGTCGGATCATCAACATCCACCATTCCTTCCTGCCGTCATTCAAGGGTGCCAATCCGTACAAGCAGGCCTATGAACGTGGTGTTCGCCTGATTGGCGCAACCGCGCATTATGTGACGGCCGATCTGGATGAAGGCCCGATCATCGAACAGGACACCACACGAGTTACCCATGCGCAAAGTGCGATGGATTATGTGAGCCTTGGGCGTGATGTGGAAAGCCAGGTGCTGGCGCGTGCCATTCATGCCCACATCCATCACCGGGTCTTTTTGAACGGAAACAAGACGGTGGTGTTTGCGGCTTCTCCCGGCGAATATGTGTCCGAACGGATGGGCTAATAAGGCCCAAAATAGGCTTCCATGAAGGTGGTTCGACGATCTAACGCAAACCGCTTTTCAGCCCCTCGCAAACAGCCTTTCATCGATAGGACAATGCAGAGAGACGCGCAAAGCGCGTGATCTGCATTGCGCCATTTTGAGGCTTTTGTATGCATCCAGGTTTGAACCTGACATCCGCTGCCACTTGCCCTCTGACGAGGCGTGGTAGACGGGCCTTTTTGTGCCCTCGATAGAGGCCGTTTTTCCTGAATTTCATCACCGGTAAACAGCGGCGCATGATGCGTTGTATCGTTGTAATGTGTTGTTTTTAAATGATGTATTTTTTGAGTGTAAATATTGTGTACGAAGATTATACATTTTTCTTGACTCATTTTGGAATGCGTGTGAGCCTGCTTGGGAAGACAGAATTTGCCGTTGAAACATGGAGGGATATTTCGGTGAAGGGCGGAAAGAATGGCCTATACGACGACCTGAAACGTCAGATCCTGACGATGGAGCTGGACCCCGACGAGGATTTGGATGAGGTGACGTTGAGCGAGCAGTACGGCTTGTCCCGTACGCCGGTACGCGAAATCTTCCGGCGCCTGGAAGGCGAGGGGTATATCGATATCCGCGCCAACCGTGGTGCTCGCGTCATCCCGATGAACCATGACACTTTGCGGCATTTCTTTTTGGTCGCGCCAATGGTGTATGCGGCAATCGGACGTTTGGCAGTTCAGAACTTCAAGCCCAAGCAGCTTGCGGATCTGACCGACACCCAGGAGCGGTTCCGACGTGCCAGCACGGTCAACGATCCGCTGGCGATGGTTCTGGAAAACAATCGTTTCCATGAAATCATCGGCGAGATGTCCGGCAATGTTTACCTCAAGGCGAGCCTTGGACGGTTGCTGATCGACCACGCACGCATCGGTCACACATTCTTCCGACCCAAGAACGGTGACATGCGCGACCGGCTGGAGTTGGCCGTTGGGCACCATGACGGGTTCATCTCGGCCTTTGCCGCTCATGATGAAGATACGGTCGTCGATCTTGTGTTCGAGCACTGGGAATTGTCGCGCGAGAACATGGAGATGTTCATTGCGCCGCAGGGAATGAAGGCGGACGCGCTTGTGGCGATGCCGACCGAAGACATGGAGAGATCGTCGTGAAATTTGAAGGCATTTACACCCCGGCTATCACGCCGCTTTTCCCCGACGGGAGTATCGACAAGCAGTCGTTTGCGGCGGTGCTGGAATCTCTGATCGAAGCAAAGGTCCACGGCATCATCGTGGGTGGTTCGACAGGTGAATATTATGCCCAGAGCACGCAGGAGCGTTTTGATCTTGGTGCCTATGCAAAAGAGGTGATTGGTACTCGTCTGCCTCTGATCATCGGAACCGGTGCGGTGCGCACCGAGGATTCCGTCGAATATGCAAAGGCTGCCAAGGAAATTGGTGCCGACGCAATTCTGGTGTCTACGCCTCCCTACGCCCTGCCAACCGAGCGTGAAAATGCCGTCCATGCCCTGACGATCGATCGGGCCGCCAACCTGCCAATCATGCTCTACAATTACCCCGCCCGTATGGGGGTGATGATGGGTGAGGAGTATTTCTCGCGGGTTAGCAAGTCGCGCAACATTGTCGCCATCAAGGAAAGCTCGGGCGACATGGCCAACCTGCATTTGTTGGCGCGCAAGTTTCCGCACATTGCCCTGTCCTGCGGCTGGGATGATCAGGCGCTTGAATTCTTCGCCTGGGGTGCCAGAAGCTGGGTCTGTGCCGGCTCCAACTTCCTGCCGCGCGAACATGTGGCGCTTTATGAAGCCTGCGTTCTTGAGAAGAATTTCGACAAGGGCCGCGCCATCATGACGGCAATGCTGCCGCTGATGGACTTCCTTGAAACCGGAAAATTCGTCCAGTCGATCAAGCATGGCTGCGAAATCATTGGTCTGAAAACAGGGTCGGTGCGCGCACCGCTGCGTCCCCTGAATTCGGACGAAAAACGAACCCTCCAGACTGTCGTCTCCACCTCGAAGCGCACGGTCGCCCAGCTCACGTCGGGAGCCAACAATGCATGAACCGTTAACCGCCGCCGAATACCGCGCGATTGCCGCTGGTGTGGCATTTCCAACCAATGCCTTCATTGACGGAACCTTCGTTCCAGCAAAGTCCGGCAAGACATTCAAGACAACCAATCCGGCGACTGGCGAAGTTCTGGCCGAGATTGCGGCCTGCGATGCCAGTGATGTGGATTTTGCCGTCGCAAAGGCAAAAGAGGCGTTTAATGATGGCCGCTGGCGCAACCAGACGCCAAGCGAGCGCAAGGCTGTTCTGCTCAAACTCGCCAAGCTCCTCGAAGAAAACCGCCACGAATTGGCGGTTCTGGAAAGTCTCGATAGCGGCAAGCCGGTACGTGAATGCCAGACGGTTGATGTGCCGGATACAATCCACACGATCCGCTGGCATGCCGAACTGATCGACAAGCTTTACGACAATACCAATGCGGTTGGACCGAATGCGCTGGCCATGGTTGTCCGTGAGCCAATCGGTGTTGTTGGCTGCGTATTGCCGTGGAATTTCCCACTGCTGATGCTGGCGTGGAAAATCGGTCCAGCACTGGCGGCCGGTTGCTCGGTGATTGTAAAACCGGCTGCGGAAACAACACTGACCACATTGCGTGTCGCCGAACTGGCGCATGAAGCCGGTGTGCCGTCCGGCGTGCTCAACATCGTTACCGGTGGCGGCAAGGAAGTTGGCGAGCCGATTGGCCTGCATAACGATGTCGATATGGTGGCCTTTACCGGATCGACGCCGACGGGTCGTAAATTCCTGCGTTATGCTGCCGATTCCAACCTCAAGAAGGTTGTGCTGGAATGCGGCGGTAAAAACCCAGCCGTCGTGCTTGATGATGCCGAAGACCTCGATCTGGTCGCCGAACAGGTGGTCAATGGTGCCTTCTGGAACATGGGCGAAAACTGCTCGGCAACCTCACGCCTGATCGTACATGCAAGTATCAAGGACGATCTGCTGGAACGGATTGGTGCTTACATGCGCGAGTGGCGAACCGGTGATCCGCTTGATCCGGAAAACCGTATTGGCGCGCTGGTCAGCAAAAACCACTTCGACAAGGTCAATTCCTTCCTGGATGACGTCAAAACGGAAAAACTGTCCCTCGTTCATGGTGGTGAAACCCATCAGGGTATCTTCATCGAGCCAACCGTGGTTGATGGTGTGACGCCGAAAAGTCGGTTGTTCCAGGAGGAAATCTTCGGGCCAATCCTGTCGGTGACGACCTTCGAATCCTTGGCGGAGGCCATTACCCTTGCCAATGATACCAATTACGGTTTGACCGCATCGATCTATACCGGGAGCCTGCGCAACGCCATCCGGCTTTCCCGTGACATTCGCGCCGGTCTCGTTACTGTCAACTGCTTTGGTGAGGGCGATGCGTCCACGCCATTTGGCGGTTACAAGGAATCCGGTTTCGGCGGACGCGACAAATCGATCTTCGCACATGACAATTATTGCGAACTCAAGACGATCTGGATCGACATTTCCGAGCGCTCTATCGACGAGACGATCCGATGATCACACGGTCCGTCAAACGTCTGCCCGTCGAAAATGGTGTCTCGGGATGGGAGGCCATCAGCAGCCTGTCTTACTCGTCGCAGCAGCTCGACGGCAACGTGACTGCGGACTGGATCATCATAGGCGCGGGATTTGCAGGATTGTCCGCTGCCCGCCGCCTGTCACAACTGCGCCCGCACGACAAGATTGTCGTGCTGGACGCCAGCGAGGTTGGCAAGGGAACGGCCGGGCGAAATTCCGGCTTCATGATCGATGTTCCGCACAATCTCTCATCCAGCGAATATTCGGCGGGTGGCGCGAATGCGACGCGTGTCGAGATGGCGCAGAACCGTCTGGCCATCGCCTTTGCGAAAGAGGCGGCGCAAGAATACGGCATGTCCGGCGATACGTTCGATCCGGCCGGAAAGATTAATGCCGCGGCCACCGACCGTGGGCTGAAACAGAACCTGAGTTTTGGGGCGTCGCTTAAGGGTGTTGATGAAAAACACGTTTTTCTCGATGCCAAGGAAATGCGCGAGATCACCGGTTCCGACTACTACATCGGCGGGCTTTACACGCCCGGCGCCGTGCTGATCCAGCCAGCCGATTATATTCGCAGCCTGGCAAACGGGCTTTCACGTCGAGTGACGATTTTTGAAAAATCCCCTGTGACATCTTTGAAACGGGAGGGTGGAACCTGGACGGTCGTGTCGCCACGCGGCACGGTGACTGCACCCAAGGTCATTCTTGGCGTCAACGGCCACATTGATGACTTCAGCCATTTTGGTGGGCGGCTGATCCATATCTTTGCCTATGCCTCAATGACCGCTGCCTTTCCGGCGGATGCCAACAACCAGCGCCGCACCGGCCGCGACAAATGGGCCTTGCTGCCTGCTGACGCGATGGGTGCGACGGTTCGCAAGATTACCAGGGATGGCCATTCCCGCATCGCAATCCGTACCCGATACACTTACGACTGGTCAGTTGCAGTGTCGGATCAGCGGTTGCGTAAAATGGCAGATGAACACCGGCGCTCGTTTGATGCCCGCTTCCCAGGCCTTGAAGACATACCGTTTGAGCACAGTTGGGCCGGGCGTTTGTGCCTGAGCCGCAATCATGTGCCAGCGTTTGGCGAGGTAGAGGGCGGGCTTTTTTCGGCGTGTTGTGAAAACGGTCTGGGAACGGTCAAAAGCACGCTTGCCGGCATGATGGCAGCGGAGTTGGCAACCGGCACACAGTCCCCGCAGCTCAGCGAATACATGAACCACGAACAGCCTCAGCGTCTGCCGCCTGAGCCGTTCGCCTGGCTGGGCATCAATGCGGTTATCCGTTTTCAGGAATTGCGTGCAGGCCGCGAGGGATGAAACCCCGCCGCGCAATGTGAAGATCAGGCTGATGGCGGATCTTCGATAAAAAGTGGGAACTTGAACCAGGAGAGACAACATGAAGTTCTTGTGGAAGGCAATGTGCGCAGCCGCCATGCTTGGCGCATCCATATTCTCTGCGCATGCCGAAGAAAAAACCATCACTCTGGGCACCATGACCTGGGAGGATTTGACGCCGATCACCGGTATTACCAAAAAGGTGCTGGAAGATTCCGGTTATACGGTCAAAGTCGTGCCCTTCACGGAATGGGGTATTGCCTACGCCGCTTTGACCAAGGGCGATATTCAACTTCTGGCATCGCAGATCGACTATGCTGCCCAGGATTACTGGGACAAGAACAAGAACCGCCTCGAAAAGATTTCTCCCGTGTCGCACGGCCTTTATCAAGCGATTGCCGTTCCAAACTATGTGACGATCGACTCCATCGATCAGCTTAACGAAAATGCAGACAAGTTTGGCGGCAAGATCGTCGGTATCGAACCGGGTTCGGGCCTGATGCGTGACGCGGACTCTGCCGTCAAGGCCTATGACCTGAAGCTGCAGCTGCTGGAAGGCAGCACGGCTGCGATGACAGCGGCGCTGAAATCGGCTGTCGACCGCAATGAATGGGTCGCCGTGACGGTATGGGAGCCGTCATGGATGATGCAGAAATATCCGTTGAAGTTCCTCAAGGATCCAAAGGGCGTATTCCCTCCACCACAGGGTTACTACTGGGTCGGCAAGAAGGGTTTTTCGGCTGACAATCCACATGCCCGTGAAGTCGTCGCCAGCGTCTATGTGCCGCTTAAGGACATCACTGCCATCAATGGTGCCGTTAGCGACGGCAAGACCATGGACGACGCAGTTGCAGACTGGGTTGCAAGCAACGCTGATCTCATCAAGCGCTGGGAAAACATCAAGAGCGAATGACACTTGCATGGGCCGTCTGTGCGGCGGCCCATTTCTGTCCGGTTAAAAGAAGCTGACGTCAGGTCGGCTCGCGGGGAACGAACATGAATGTCAAGGTGAATGAACCCAGCGAAGTTCTGGTTGACTGCCAGAATGTCTGGAAAATCTTTGGAGCTCGGACCAATGCGGCGGTCAAGGCCGTCAAGGAACGGGGTTTGACCAAAAAGCAGGTTCTCCAGGATTTCAACTGCGTGGTGGGTGTGGCCGATGCCAGCCTGCAGGTTCGTCGCGGCGAAATCTTCTGTATCATGGGCCTGTCCGGCAGTGGGAAATCAACGCTTGTTCGGCTGCTGAACCGGTTGATCGAACCGAGCCTTGGCAAGATTACCATCAAGGGAAAAGACATTTCCAAACTCAACGCGTCTGAACTTCGCGACATGCGGGCGCGCAATATTGGCATGGTGTTTCAAAGCGTTGCTTTGCTGCCGAACCGCACTGTTCTGGATAATGCAGGTTTCGGCCTTGAAGTGCGTGGCGTGCCGAAAGACGAACGTAACAAAACTGCGCAGGCTGCGCTGGCCAAGGTTGGTCTGTCTGACTGGATTTCACGTTACCCATCCGAACTGTCCGGCGGCATGCAGCAGCGTGTCGGTCTGGCGCGTGCACTCGCAGCCGACCCGGAAATTATTCTCATGGACGAGCCATTCAGTGCGCTCGATCCGCTTATTCGCCGTCAGCTTCAGGACGAGTTTCGCGAGCTGACCAAATCACTCGGCAAGTCCTCGGTGTTCATCACCCACGATCTGGAAGAGGCGATCCGTATCGGTGACCGCATTGCCATCATGAAGGACGGCGTGATCGTGCAGGTTGGTACGGCGGAAGAAATCGTCACCAAGCCGGCGGATGATTATGTCTCCGACTTTGTGGCCGGCATTTCACGTGTGCATCTGGTCAAGGCCCATTCGGTCATGGAACCGGTTGCCGCATTCAGAAATGCCAACCCCGGCTGTGACATCGACACGCTGCAAAAGACCACGACGGAAGCCGATATTGGCGAACTGATCGAATTGACCATGCAGACCGACCGCGACGCACTTGCGGTTGTTGAAGAAGGCAATGTGGTTGGTGTTGTGACGACGCGTGGCTTGTTGCGTGGTGTGGCGGGCGCCCCATCTGCCGTATCAGCGTGATGGAGGTGTTGTCATGGACCTTTCCGATTTCACCGACACTTTCGATAACTGGACGGACGACACCCTTGGTTGGGTAAACGACAATGGCGAATGGCTGTTTGAAACCATCAGAGCCATTCTTGAAGGTACCTATGGTGTCATTCTCTGGCTTCTGCAATTGCCGCCTTTTTATGTGATTGCGCTTGTTCTGGCCGCGTTGAGCTGGTGGTTGATCGGCCGCGCCGCAGGTCTGCTGACCCTGGTTGCAATCATCTTCTGTGCCGTCATGGGTCTGTGGGCTGAAACCATGAGCACGCTGGCGCTGGTGGCGTCAGCGACGATCCTCGCACTTGTGGTCGGTATTCCAATCGGCATTGCAGCAGGTTTCATCCGTTCATTCGACCGGGTGCTGGAGCCAGTTCTCGACCTGATCCAGACATTGCCGCCTTACATCTATTTGCTGCCGGCCATCGCGCTTCTCGGTTATGGCCCGGCGACGGCGCTGGTGGCCACCGTCATCGTGGCGATGTCACCGGCCATTCGCCTGACATCCCTGGGGATCCGGCTGACACCACGCGAATTTATCGAACTGGGGCAGGCAAGCGGCCTGACACCCTGGCAGATGTTTACCAAAATCCGTCTGCCCTTTGCCATACCCAGCATCATGGCCGGCATCAACCAGAGCCTGATGATGGCATTCGGCATGGTGGTCATTGCCGGGATTGTCGGGTCTGGCGGACTGGGCGAGACCATCTACGGTGCGGTTCGAACGCTTGATATTGCCACATCGATCAATGCGGCCATTGCCATCGTGATTTTGACCATGGTGCTCGACAGGCTTACCCAGAGTGCGGCTGCACAGGCCAAGGCAGGTGGAAGATGAATTTGGATGTGTTGCGGTTTTCGCCGGGTGCCTATCTTGCGCCAATCGTTGATTGGCTGAACAGAAATTTCCATCCGTTTTTTGACGGACTGGCGAAGTTTATCGAGGCCGTTCTGGGCGGGTTTGAAGCGCTGCTGCTCTATCCGCCCGCCTATGTGATCATTGTTGTGGCGGCGTTGCTGTCCGCATTGCTCATCAATGTTCGTGTGTCCATCGTCACCGCAGTTGCCTTGGTGTTCTGTCTGCTGACCGGACTATGGACGGCATCGATGCAGACGCTGGCTCTGGTCACGGTTGCGGTGATCATCTCGGTTGCCATTGCCTTTCCTCTCGGCGTGCTGGCTGCTCGCCACAAGAGGTTTGAAGCGACCTTGCGACCCGTGCTTGACGTGATGCAGACGGTGCCGCCATGGGTCTATCTTATTCCGGCGGTGATGATTTTCAGCCTTGGCCGTGTACCGGCAATCATTGCAACGATTGTTTACGGTGTGCCTCCCATGTTGCGTCTGACGACACTGGCGTTCAAGCAGGTGCCGAAAGACTTGCTGGAGTTGGGCCAGGCAACCGGTGCGTCACCACGTGCCATTCTGTTCAAGATCGAAATCCCGGCTGCAACGCCGACCCTGCTGGTTGGCCTCAACCAGTGCATTCTTCTGTCACTGGCCATGGTGGTGCTGGCTGGCCTTGTTGGGGCAGGTGGTCTGGGTGCCGAGGTGACGCGAGGCTTGACGCGTATGGAAATGGGCCTTGGATTGCGGGCCGGGCTTGCAATCGTCGCCGTGGCGATCCTTCTCGACCGGCTGTCGAAAGGTGCCCTGCAGGGCCGTCAGCGGTTGTCACCAGTCAAAAGCTGAGGAGCTTCAGATGCGTCACAGTTTTTTCTGTATCGACTCCCACACCTGCGGCAATCCTGTTCGTCTGATTGCCGCAGGGGCGCCGATGTTGCCGCACCTGCTGGTTGCTGAACGGCGTGCGCTGTTCGTTCGCGATCATGACTGGGTGCGCAAAGCCCTGATGTTTGAGCCTCGTGGCCACGACGTGATGTCTGGCGCAATCATCTACCCGCCTTACCGCGACGATTGCGATATTGCCGTGCTTTTTGTCGAGGTCAGTGGTTGCCTGCCCATGTGTGGCGCGGGAACGATCGGACTTGTGACGGCTGCGATTGAAGAAGGTCTTGTCACGCCGAAAGTGCCTGGAAAGCTGTCGCTGGAGACACCAGCCGGCAAGGTCGATATCGACTATGAAAAGCCCGGTGACTTCGTGGAAAGCGTGCGTATGTTCAATGGCGCAAGCTACCTTCATGCCGCAGATGTTGTCGTTGATGTGCCCGGTCTCGGCGAACTGACCGTCGATATTTCCTATGGCGGAAACTACTACGCCGTTGTTGAGCCGCAGAAGAACTGGCAGGGCCTCGATGGTATGTCGGCCGACGAGATTATTCGCCTCAGTCAGCGGCTGCGTGACGCATTGCAGGGCGTTTGTGACCCCGTTCACCCGGATGATGCTCGGATCGGCGGTGTGCACCACGCGCTGTGGTGCGACAAACCAACGGATGCTTCTGCGGATGGTCGTGGTGCCGTGTTTTACGGTGAAAAGGCAATCGACCGGTCACCGGGAGGCACGGGCACCTCTGCGCGGCTGGCGCAGCTTTATGGCAAGGGTCGCTTGAAACCCGGGCAGACCTACCGGCAACAGAGCCTGATCGGCACTGTGTTTGAGGGACGCATAGAGCGGGAAACCATGGTTGGTTCCTTCCGCGGTATCAGCCCCAGTGTGCGCGGTTGGTCGCGCGTGATCGGACACAATACGATTTTTGTGGATGATCGCGATCCACTGGCGCACGGGTTTCAAATCACCTGACGCTGGCTCGGTTCAACAAATACACTGACAGATAAGGCGACGCGTTAATGCGCGGCGCCTGACTTGTTGTTGCCACGCAGTGCGCTGCCAAACGTAATCACCGCGACAACGATACCGCCCAGCACGATGCCGAGGGCCGCTTGCAGAAGTGACGCCGTAAACCAGCCAAGGACTGCTGGAAGTGCAGGTACCGCTGTCTCCACGGCATGTTTTGCGGCTTCGATGATATGTTCGGGTTGATGTATGCCAAGACCTGCCAATCCATGCACGATGATGCTTCCGCCAACCCACAGCATGGCTGCAGTGCCCACGAAAGTAAGGATTTTCATGAAAACCGGCACGCCTTTGACAAGGCCCAGTCCAACAAATTTCAGGAAGGAATGACCGGTTTTGACCATGTGAAGACCAACATCGTCAGCCTTTACGATCATCGCCACCACGCCATAGACCGCAACAGTGATGAGAATGCCAACACCTGCCAGAACTGCAGCCTGGGTGTAGATGTCGGAAGTCGAGACTTCCGCCAGGGTCAGGGCCATGATTTCGGCAGACAGGATGAAATCGGTGCGGATTGCGCCGGAAACCTTTTGTGTTTCGAGTTTTGTCTGGTCCGTGGTGGCATCGACTGAAATCGCGTCATGAGAGGCGTGGGGAAACACGGCTTCATAGACTTTTTCCGCCCCTTCGAAACACAAATACATGCCGCCCATCATCAGCAGCGGCGTTATCAGCCATGGCGCGAAATATCCAAGCAGCAGGCAGAGCGGCAGCAGAAAAATCAGCTTGTTGCGCAGTGAACCAAGTGCAATTCGACCGATGATCGGAAGCTCTCTGCTGGGTGACAGACCCACCACATAGGCAGGTGTGACGGCCGTATCGTCAATCACCACACCGGCGGCCTTGACGCTTGCCTTGGCTGTCTGGCCGGCAACATCATCAAGGGAGGCCGCAGCCAGCTTGGCTATCCCGGCGATGTCGTCCAGAAGAGCAATCAGACCTGTCGCCACGGCTATTCTCCTTGTCTGCGGGTATGGTTCACTGAATTTTCGAGCATGCATTCCATCTGGGACGAGATGGTTTGATGATGGCAGGTTGTCGGGCAGGGGATGCCCGTGCAATCATGCGTTTTCTATGCCTAGTTCGCTTTGTTGCATTGCGCAAGTCATCTCGCCACCTGATCAGGTGACTGAGAATATTGCTTTTTTAGGCAGGCGAAGTCATTGACGCAAACCAGACTGCCTTGAAGATGCTGCCGGGATTGCGCCCAAAACAAAAACAGCTCCGGATGTTATCCGGAGCCGCATGGCAGGTTAAAGGTCGGTCAGATCAGATAACGCCCTGCGCACGCATGGCTTCTGCCACGCGAATGAAACCGGCAATATTGGCGCCGAGCACGTAATTGTCCTTGGCACCGTATTCTTCGGCCGTTTCTGCGCAGCGGTCATGAATGCCCTGCATGATCTGGCCGAGACGCTCGCGGGCGGTCTCGAAGCTCCAGCTGTCGCGGCTGGCATTTTGCTGCATTTCGAGTGCCGAGGTGGCAACACCACCGGCATTGGCAGCCTTACCGGGGCCGAACAGAATGCCGGCTTCCTGGAATGCACGCACAGCTTCTGGTGTTGAAGGCATGTTGGCACCTTCAGCAACGGCCATGACGCCATTTGCAATCAGTGTCTTTGCATCGCGGCCGGACAATTCGTTTTGCGTGGCGCAAGGCAGTGCGACATCGCAAGCAACATCCCAGATCGAGCCCTTGTCGGATGGGATGAAATGAACGCCCTTTGGTTTCAGGCGCGAATATTCCGACACACGCTCGCGGCGCACTTCCTTGATCTCCTTGATGAGATCAAGATCGATGCCGTTTTCATCGACGATGTAACCGCTGCTGTCAGAGCAGGCGGTGACCTTGGCGCCGTAGCTGATGGCCTGCTCCATGGCGTAGATCGCCACATTGCCGGACCCGGACACGGTCACCTTCTTGCCTTCAAAGCCGGTGCCTTTTCTCTCCAGCATGGCGCGGGTGAAATAAACGGCGCCGTAACCGGTCGCTTCCTTGCGCACCAGCGAGCCGCCATAGTTCAAGCCCTTGCCGGTGAACACGCCCGCTTCAAAACGGTTGGTCAGGCGTTTATACTGGCCAAACATCCAGCCAATTTCACGACCGCTGACGCCGATGTCGCCGGCTGGCACATCAGTATGTTCGCCGAGGTGCCGGTGAAGCTCGATCATGAAGGACTGGCAAAAGCGCATGATTTCGCCCTCTGAGCGGCCCTTTGGATCGAAGTCCGAACCACCCTTGCCACCGCCAATCGGCAGGCCGGTCAGAGCGTTCTTGAAGATCTGCTCGAAACCGAGGAACTTGATGATGCCGAGATTGACCGAGGGGTGGAAACGCAGGCCGCCCTTGTAGGGGCCAAGCGCCGAATTGAACTGCACGCGGAAACCGCGATTGATCTGAACCTGGCCCTTGTCGTCAACCCAGGGAACCCGGAAGATGATTTGCCGCTCAGGTTCACAAATGCGCTCGATCAACGCATCGGCGAGATAACCGGGATGTTTCGAAACGACGAGGCCGAGGCTTTCAAGCACTTCGCGTGTGGCCTGATGAAACTCCGGTTCGGCAGGATTGCGCTGCAGGACCTGGGCCAGAATTGGTTCAAGTTTCTCGTCGACGGTCGCCATGGCGACACTCCTTTCGTCATCAATAATGAGGCTTTTGGGCTGCCGGATCACCACCGGAAAACCCGCCGGGACAGTGTGTCTGTTCCAGGTGGAAAGCCGCGCGGCGGCTGGTTTTTTGCTCCTTGTGGCTTGGAGCGTGCTGCCATGCGGGGAACTTCGAGCTAACGGCTCTTTGAGAGGTTGATGGCAAGAATTCAGGCAGATTGCTGCGACAAACAGCAGGATAACGACGAGGCACCAAAATCAACCTGATTCCAAAAGAGGCAAATGATTAATTGGAAGGCTTATCGGCCTGTCCATTGCCGCTTGCAAGGACGGAAAGCCTGATTTCGGTACTCGCATAGGCTTTGTGCGGTTTCACGCACTGCAATCATGTGGTTGTGCCTAAAGAAGGTTGAATGGCACGCGAAATCACATTGGTTTTACGTGTTTCTGGTATTGCTGATATAAAAATGTACGAACAAGTACGTATGTAGTTGCAAATGCCCTGCCAGCGGCATTATACCGCACCCATGGGAGGGAGAGTCCGAGCTGTCATGCAACGGGAGGGCATGGTGGTGAACAATTGAAGTCCTCGTTGGGGGCGCTTCCCGTTTGGCCGGCTTATGTTTCCCGGCACGACGTCGGTGCCCTGTCGAAAGCAGTGTGGTAGCCGTCCGTGATTCTGATTTCCGCTTCTGCTTGCGATGCTGTGGGCTGCGACTGTCGACTCTGTCGAATCCACAATTGGAGCTAGAGATAAATGAAAGCCTCTGAAGGCACCCCATCCACGATAGCCAAGCTCTGGCTGTTCGTGCTCGGCGCCGTCCTTGTCCTTGCCGGTTTGTTCTTCACCGTTGGTGGCGGCAAACTGGTGTCGCTGGGCGGTAGCTGGTACTTCCTGCTCTCCGGTATCGCAATCATTGCGGCCGGTGTGCTGATCATTCTGCGCAAGCCTGTTGGCGCGCTTCTGTTCGGTCTTGTTACTGTCGCCACCATTGTCTGGGCGCTGTTGGATTCAGGTCTGGCCTTCTGGCCGCTGATCTCACGCCTTCTGGCTTTCGGTGTTGGCGCAACCGTGATTGCGGCCAGCTTCCCACTGCTGCGCAAGGCGGCAGGCAAGACGCCGGCCTATCTGCCATCCTTCGTTATTGCCGCGATCCTGGCGGTCGGTTCGGCTGCCGGTTTTGCTGGCATGTTTGTGCCACACCCGACTGTTGCCTTTAATGGTGCTGAGGTGCCTCTGACGCCCGTTGATCCTGCCGGTGAGCAGAAAAACTGGGAAGCCTATGGCAACACATCAGGTGGCTCGCGATTTGCAGCGCTTGACCAGATTACCCGCGATAACGTCAAAGACCTGAAGGTTGCCTGGACCTATCAGACCGGCGATACGCCAATCAGCCCCGGCGGCGGTGGCGCTGAAGACCAGCAGACCCCGTTGCAGGTTGGCGACCGCGTTTTCCTGTGCACGCCACACAATAACGTCATCGCAATCGATGCCGATACCGGCAAGGAAATCTGGAAAAACGAGATCAATGCCAAATCGTCCGTCTGGATGCGTTGCCGTGGTCTTGCCTATTTCGATGCGACCCGTCCGCTTGAACAGCCAACCGTTGATGGCTCTACGCCAGTCACGGCTGTGACCGTTCCGGAAGGCGCTCTTTGCCAGCGCCGTCTGCTGATGAACTCGATCAATGCCGAACTTTTTGCGATTGATGCCGACACCGGCGCATTTTGCCCGGATTTTGGCACGAACGGTCGCGTCGATCTGAAGATCGGCATGGGCGATGCGCCTGATCCGCAATATGTGCTGACCTCAGCCCCGACACTGGCAGGCACCACGGTGGTGATTGGCGGTCGTATCGCCGACAACGTGCAGGTCGACATGCCTGGCGGTGTGATGCGTGGTTTCGACGTGATCACCGGCGAATTGCGCTGGGCGTTTGACCCGGGCAATCCTGAAATCACCAAGCTGCCGCCAGAAGGCCAGACCTATACACGTTCGACCCCGAATGTGTGGGCGGCCATGTCCTATGACGCGGCATCCAACACGGTATTCCTGCCGGTCGGCAGCCCGTCGGTTGATCTTTACGGCGCAACCCGCACCGAACTTGATCACAAATACGGGGCCTCCATGCTGGCGCTTGACGCCACGACCGGTCGTGAAAAATGGGTTTACCAGACCGTTCACAACGATCTGTGGGACTTTGACGTGCCAATGCAGCCGTCCTTCTTCGACTTCAAGAAGGCGGATGGTTCAACGGTTCCAGCACTGACTTTCGGTACCAAGGCCGGCCAGATCTGGGTGCTTGATCGCGCCACAGGCCAGCCGCTGACTGATGTGGCTGATGTGCCTGTCAAACCGGGCAAGATCCCGAACGAGCCCTATGCCCCGACACAGAAACTGTCGGTCGGCATGCCGCAGATCGGTGCGCAGACACTGACGGAAAGCAACATGTGGGGCGCTACCCCGTTTGACCAGCTGTTGTGCCGTATTGCTTTCAAGGGCATGCGCTATGACGGTGTCTATACGGTTCCGGGCACTGATCTGGCGCTCAACTTCCCAGGTTCGCTTGGTGGCATGAACTGGGGTGGTTTCTCGACCGACCCAACCACCAACACCATCTTCGTCAATGACATGCGCCTTGGCCTGTGGATCCAGATGAAGGAAGCTGCACCGAGCACGGCTGTCAATAGCGGTTCGGAAGCCACCAACACGGTCATGGGCGTTGTGCCGATGCGGGGCACGCCTTACGCGGTCGACAAGAACCGTTTCCTGTCGGCGCTTGGCATTCCCTGCCAGGAGCCGCCTTACGGCACGCTGACGGCCATCGACATGGATAGCCAGCAGATCAAGTGGCAGGTTCCGCTTGGTACGGTGGAAGACACTGGCCCACTTGACATCAAAATGGGTCTCCCGATCCCGATCGGCATGCCGACCATTGGCGGTTCATTGGCGACACAGGGTGGTCTGGTGTTCTTTGCTGCCACTCAGGACTACTATCTGCGTGCCTTTGACAGCGCGACCGGCAAGGAAGTCTGGAAGTTTCGGATGCCGGTTGGCAGCCAGGGCACGCCAATCACCTACAAGTCGCCAAAGACCGGCAAGCAATACATCGTCATTTCGGCGGGTGGTGCACGTCAGTCGCCGGATCGCGGTGATTATGTGATCGCCTACGCGCTGCCGGATTGATGAACGCATTGACGCAGATATGAAAAAAAGATGCCCGGCCACGCGCCGGGCATTTTTATGGGTCGGTTTTCTGAGCGGTGGAACAGTCACTCGTGACATAGGCAAGGATGGTGTCGGATGCCATTTGTCTGTGCCGACGATAGGTCTCAGGGTCGGAGAGATCGCACTGGAAGATCGTTCCGAAGGTGTGCCGGTTCGTGACGCGGAAAAAACAAAGCGAACTGATCAACATATGCAGATCAACCGCTTCGATCTCGTGTTTGAACACACCGGTTTCGCGGCCGCGCCGGATAATGTCATCGAGAGCTGTCAGCGCCGGCACGCTGAAGTCCGCAATCACCTTGGATTGTTTGAGATGTGCTGCGCGGTGGATGTTTTCATTCATCACCAGCCGCACAAAATCGGGGCTGGCTTCGTCATGATCAAAGGTGTGATTGATAAGTTTGCGAAGCGCTTCAATCGGTTCCAGAGCCGCCAGGTTGAGATCGGTCTCATAGGTTCTGGCCTGACTATAGGCCTTCTCCAGCACGGCGAGGTAAAGGCCGTTTTTACTGCCGAAGTAGTAATAAATCATCCGTTTTGAAGTCTTGGTCCGCTCGGCTATGGCATCGACCCTGCCGCCTGCCAGTCCCAATGCCGCAAATTCTTCCGTTGCGGCGGCCAGAATGTCTTCCTTCGTTTTGTCGGGATCATTCTTTCGCGTTTCACGCTTTGAACTTCGCATTAAACGTCAGCTTTCTCTGCATCCAAATGAATCTGCGCATTCTGGATCATCTCGCCCAGAATGCGAGTAGAAATAAGGCCGGCCCGTCGCTGACAATCAGTTCCAACTTCAACCGCTGGTCGGGTCGGTTGCTATCTCTGGTCAGGGACTGTCGCCGCAAACATTGCCCCGATGCCATAGTCGGTGAGCCGACTGATGTCATCAACTACCTCAAACTATCTTGTCCTGCATTGCCGTGGGTATCGGCACTATTGCTGACGTGACGGTAGGATGTCATTCAGCATCCGATCAATCCGGAGCATCAAGAACCGGGGCAAAGATGGTGGCGTTGAAGACCTCGAGACGCGGCTCTTGCTTTGGAAAGGCAATGATTGTCAGGCTTGCAGGGCCGACGGGAATGATGCGTGCCGGCGGCAGGTCAAGGGCGCCATGAAGTGCTGCGCGGATAACGCCGCCATGGCAGACCATGAGGATGGTCTGAGCCTCGGAGGACCGGGCCTCGGTGATCACCGAGGCGACACGGGTCTTAAAGTCATCCCAGAGTTCACCATTGTCAGGTGCGAAAGTGCCTGCGCGCCAGGCAGCATAGGCATCAGGCTGTTTTTCCATCAGGTCGGCGATTTCAGCGCCCGTCCAGTCTCCGACATTGTGCTCACGCAATCTCGGTTCGGGTTTCGCATCGGGATAACCGAGCAGCTTTGCCGTATGTTGCGCACGCTTCAAATCAGAGGTGAGGACCAGATCCGGCCGGTAGGTGGCAATCATCGGGCCAAGCGCGCTGGCCTGGCTTTCACCCCGTTGTGACAGGTTGATATCGGCCTGTCCCTGAAGGCGGCGGATGGCGTTCCATTCGCTCTCGCCGTGGCGTACGAGAAGAATACGTTTCATGAAATGCGATGTCCTTGCTTGTCAAAAATGGCGGCCGGTGCGCTGGGTAGCCGGAAGCGCAGTGTCTCCGTCGCGTGAACGCGGCGGTCTGAAATGGCGGTAATGCGGATACCGTCGATGAGACCGGTTATGAGGTAGCGACCGGCCATCGGCACCACTTCTGCAAGTGTGACATCGACAGTGTTATCGCCTGCATCATCAACGATGCTGATCTGTTCGGCGCGAACCATCGCCTGACCTGTCTGGCCCCCAAGTCCGGGATCGGCGATCTTTCCAAGCCATTTGCCTTCGCTGATCGGGATGAGGTTTGCCGCTGGCGTGCCCACAAAACCGGCGACAAAAGCCGATGCAGGTTTCTCAAGCAGTTCTTCCGGCGGGCCGAACTGTTCAACGCGACCATTGTTCATTACGGCCACATGGGTTGCCATGGTCATGGCCTCAACCTGATCGTGGGTGACGTAAACAGCCGTTGCGCCGGTAGAGGCATGCAGCTTGAGCAGTTCAAAGCGCATTTCAACACGCAGCGTTGCGTCGAGGTTGGAAAGCGGTTCATCGAACAGCATCACTTTCGGGCGTGGTGCGATCATTCGCGCAAGAGCAACACGCTGCTGCTGGCCACCGGAAATCTCACCGGGATAGCGGTTGGCGAGCGCCGAAATGCCCAGCATCTGCATGGCGTCATGAATGCGGTTTCGGCATACTTCCTTGGCAAGGCCTGCGACCTTCAACGGCCATTCAATATTGCCGGCAACCGTCATGTGCGGCCACAGCGCATAGGACTGGAACACAAGACCGGCATTTCTGTTGGCCGGGGGCAATGAAAAGCTGGTTTGGCCATCGGCCACCAGTGTTTCACCGTAATGGATCTGGCCGGATGTTGGCTGATCAAGACCGGCCAGCATGCGCAACATGGTGCTTTTTCCGCAGCCGGAAGGCCCGAGTAGAACCAGAAAGGCGCCTTCGGGAACAGAGAAGCTGACATCAGAAACGGCATCGTGGCCGGCGAAGGATTTTGTGAGATGAGTGAGCGAAATCATGGGCTGGGCCTCATGCGAATGTCTGGCGTTTGCGCCCACGCAGCAGCGTGGCAGCGCCGGTGGCCAGCATGGAGATGATCAGGATGAGAAGGGTGACCGCATTTGCAAACTGGTGAAACCCGTCCGAAGCGTAGCTATAGGAAAGGACGGCCAGAAGCGGTGACGTTGGTGTGTAGAGCAGAATGGTAATCGCCAGATCGCCGATGACATTGACGAAGGAAATAAGCAGACCAGCCACCAGACCGCGTGCCGCCAGCGGCACGGTTATGGCACCGAGCCTGCGTAAGAAACTTGCGCCTGTCAGTCGGGCAGCCTCATCGATGTCGCCAGAAATCTGCGCAACCGTTGCCCTGCCGGTTTGCACGGCAAAGGGCAACATGGCAGCGGTGAGCGCCAGACCCAGCAACAGTTTCGTGCCGTAGAGTGCGGGAATGGGACCGATCGGCGCACCATAAAGCGCGATATAGGCGGCAGCAAAGGCAATACCCGGCAGCAGCATGGGCAGGAAGCTGAGCTGCGAAACCAGGCTGCTGAGCACCGGTGTTTGCTGCCGCGTCAGGGCAACGGCGATCAGGATACCAATGACATTGGCGGCAATGGCGACGCAGACACCTAGCATCAAGGTGGTGGAGAGTGCCGAAATCAGTTGCGGGTTATGGAATATTCCGGGCTGTCCGCGTGCAAATGCCGGACTGCTCTCCCCGATCCAGTAATGCATCGTCCAATCGGAAAACAGTGCGAGTGGTGATGGCGCGAGGCTTGCAGCAGCAAGCAGCAGGATCGGCAGGATGGTTGTGATGATACAGATTGCCCAGGCAATGATGGCCAATGGCATTCTGGCATTGCCGAGTGCAAAACGGCGTGCGCGTGCACCCTTGCCACTGATCGTTGCAAAACTGCGGCGACCTGACAGCAGACGGTTGCCGAATCCCAGGAAAATTGCCGAGATACCAATCAGCAGGATTGCCAGCACGTAACCGCGTTCGGTCTGACCGATCTCGATCATGCCGAACAGACGTGTGGACAATGTCTGCATACGCACGGGCAGACCGAGCAGGGCAGGGGCCGCGAAATTCGAAACGGCGCCGGCAAAGGACAGTGAAGCACCGGCGATCAGGGCCGGGGTGACAACCGGCAGCACGATGCCGAACAGAATACGCTTGCGCGACGCGCCAGTCATTTGCGCTGCTTCAACCAGATCGCCATTGACGGTTGCCAGAGCAGCGGCAATGACCGTGAAGGCCAAAGCGTAATAATGGGCGGTCAGCACGACGATGGTCGGCGTCATGCCCCAGGATAACCAGTCCGGCACGCTGAAACCCCAGCCTTCGAGAAGGCCCCCACCGCCGCCAACACGCCCGTTGCGAAACACGGTTCCCCACGCGAGGGCTGTGGCAAAACTTGGGATCATGAAGGGCAGTGTGGCGAGAAAGGCGATGACAGGTCTTCCCGGTACATCGGTCATCACCACCAGCCACGCGAGAAAACCGCCGAGCAGCACGCAGCCGGCTGCCACGCCGAGACCGATGACCATGGTGTTGATCGTTGGGCGCCAGAACAGGTTTTGCGACAGACGGCTTGCCAGAACGTCTACCCAGGCACTGGCACCGGAGCGGGGCTGCAGGGTTTCCAAGAGAATGGTGAAAAGAGGCGCAACGACCAGAACAACAAGGATCAGCGCCATGGCCGTTGTCAGGCCATGGCGTCTTAGGGTTTGGGCGCATCGGCGCAAGGTCAATGTCATGCGAGGCTCCAGAGAAACGGGTGGCGTGCCACCCGTTCTCCTGTTTGGCAATTATTGCAGGGCGAGGATGAAATCGGCCACCTGGGCACGAATTTTCGCAGTATCGGCCGGAGCAATCTGCCATCCCTTGAAGTCCGCCAGAGCAATGGCATCCTTGTGCGGTGTAATGTCGGTGCGGGTCGGCCAGTCACCGGCCACGTAGAAAGGCTTGAAGCCTTCACCACCGGTTTCACTGTCATCACCCATCAGGAAATCGATGGCGAGACGTGCAGCGGCAGGGCTGGCCGGTTTCGGGTTGAGGGCGAGGAATGCCGGAAAAACGATGCCGTTGGACGGCGTCACGTCATTGGCAACCTGCAAAGCCCAACCTTTATCCTCGTTGTCGCGGCGGTCCGAATAGCTGGTGAAACCAATGGGCGGGTTTTGCTGACCCTTGGCGCCGACAGCCTTGTTGACCTCATCGGTGGAGCCAACGAGCACGAGATCATTGGCAAACAGGTCCGTGATGAATTGCTCTCCGGCATTTTCATTGCCGTTGCTCAGTGCGATCGGCTTGCCGAATGCTGCCTCATAGGCGGTGGCCATCTCGTCGGACTTGAGGACGATTTCAGTCATCAGATCGAGATAGTCGCCGCGCTGCAGCGGGTCGACCATGATGACGCGACCTTTCCATTCCGGCTTGGTCAGGTCCCACAGGTTCTTGACAGGCGAGCCGTTTGGATTGGCCTCTTCATTATACATCAGCACCTTTGTCGAAAGGCGCTGGGCAAGCAGTGGTGTCTTGAACTGCTCGGCGACAACGCCGGCAACGCGTGGCGGCACGTAAGGGACAACGAGATTGTTGGCAACAAGCTCGGTCAGAACGACGGGTGCATCGGAAATATAGATGACATCGGCGCCGGGAAGGTTGGCCTGCGCTTCGCTTTTGATGCGGGCAATCTGTTCGGTGGACGACATGTCGATGGTGACCATGTCGATGCCGGGATAAGCGGCTTCAAAAGCCTTTTCAACGCGAGCAATGCGGCTGGTGAAGGCATAGACGATAACTTTGCCTTCCTGTTGTGCCTGCGGCAGCAATTCTGCTGCCGACTGCGTGTCGAGATTCTGGGCATGGGCTGACGTCGCCAGCGCAAGTGCGCAAAACGATGCAATGATTTTGTACATGGGCGTCTCCTCTTGCTGAGTGTTATAGCCAATGTAGAGTGATCTTGCTACAGTTTTATGACGTGCAAGTTATCTTGCAGAGTTGGTCTCAAATTTTGCAATCAACTCCCCCAGCCGGTCGAGCTGCGACAGAGCCTGGTCGCCGCGTCGCGCCGCCAATGCGAGGTTGATGGCATTGCAGATGGCCATCGGCACGGTGAGTGTTTGAAAGCTGTCCGGCATGCCCGCCCTCGGCGCAGACAGCAGAACATCGGGACGCGGTGTCAGCGAGGGGCCAACCGTGCCTGATATGACGACGGTTGACGCGCCAACATTGGCCGCAACCTCCATCAGCCTGGTATAATCGGGCGGTTGCCTGCGGAAAGCGAACAGCAACAGGGCGTCCTTGGCAGACAGGGTCAGGATCTGCTCGGCAAGATCGCGCGGGCTGCCCGAAAGGGGATGGCTGTCGATGCCAAGCCGCCGCAGGCGCCTCTCCATCAATACGGCCAGTGCCTCGGCATTGCCGTGACCGTAAATGAAGACACGGGGACAATCGAGTTTTTCGGCTGCCTCCAGAATGCGGGCATCGGTGACGTGATCGGTCATCGCCGTTAAAGCGGCAAGTTCACTTGCCACAAGTAGCGGCAGAAAACCTTGTGTCTTGGCGTCACTCAGCGTCGCGGAAATCCGCTCAGCCGGGTCAGCAACTTTCAAGAACTCGCGGCGCAGCTCGTCGCGAAATTCCGAGTAGGACGAGAAGCCGAGCTTGCGGGCCAGTCGTGAGGTTGTGGCTTCATGAACGCCAAGCCGTGCGGCGAATTCATTTGAGGTGCCAATGGCGATGTCACGCGGGGCTTTCAGCAGTTCGGAGATCAGTTTCTGCTCGGTGCCGGTCAGATCTGTGGCAACCGCCTGGACACGTTCAATCAGCGGCAACTGAACCTTATTTTTCGACATGGCAGCTTACATCCGGCTTTCACGTTGTGGTCGGGCTAACAGGTCATAGGCGTAAAAGCACCCCGATGGCCAGTGGCGAAGAACTGAATTGATCACGACCGGGCTGCCAATCCGGAGAAATAGCCGAAAAGGTCGATGTTGATGCTTTCAGCAGCCTTGACCCGGCTTTCCCGTGTGTGACCATTTTTAAACAGTCAACTCTGATTACGAAGTAATATTTTTTTACTGAAATACGATATCTTGCAAGTCGGCCCTGGTTGACGTACTCGAAAACAGCACGCCCCTTGGGCCGATTAACAATACTGTTAGATGGCGGCTGCGTTTCAGCGCCATACACATCATGACGTTGGGATTAGGATGAACCTTTATTTGGATTACCTGGCTGAGATCAAAAGCAGAGAAACTCAAGGGCTCGCTCCCAAGCCGATTGATGACGGTGCCCTTGTTGGTGAGATCATTGCGCTGATCAAGGATTCCGGTAGCGAACACCGCGCGGATGCCCTGAAATTCTTCATCTACAATACGCTGCCGGGCACCACCAGTGCAGCTGGCGTCAAGGCTGCGTTCCTGAAGGAAATCATCCTCGGTCAGGCCATTGTTCCGGAAATCACACCGACCTTTGCTCTTGAGCTGCTGTCGCACATGAAGGGTGGTCCTTCGGTTGAAGTGCTGCTTGACATCGCGCTTGGTGATGATGCCGCAATCGCTGCCAAGGCCGGTGACGTGCTGAAGACACAGGTCTTCCTTTATGACGCCGACATGTTCCGCCTGCGCGATGCGTACAAGGCTGGCAATGCTGTGGCGAAGGACGTGCTGGAAAGCTACGCCAAGGCAGAATTCTTCACCAAGCTTCCAGATGTGGAAGATGAAATCAAGGTCGTTACCTTCATCGCTGCCGAAGGCGATATCTCGACCGACCTTCTGTCGCCGGGCAACCAGGCACACTCGCGTTCCGACCGCCAGCTTCATGGTCAGTGTATGATCACGCCGGAAGCGCAGCAGGAAATTGTTGCGCTTCAGAAGCAGCACCCGGACAAGCGGGTGATGATGATCGCCGAAAAGGGCACCATGGGTGTTGGTTCCTCGCGTATGTCGGGTGTGAACAACGTGGCGCTGTGGACCGGCAAGCAGGCCAGCCCTTACGTGCCTTTCGTCAACTTTGCGCCGATCGTTGCTGGTACCAACGGTATCTCGCCAATTTTCGCGACCACCGTTGATGTGACTGGCGGTATTGGCATTAACCTGAAGAACTGGACCAAAAAGACCGGCGACGACGGCAAGCCGATCCTCAACAATGACGGTAACCCGATCCTGGAACAGAAGTTCTCGGTTGAAACCGGCACTGTTTTGAAGATCGACGCCAAGAACAAGAAGCTGCGCGACGAAAGCGGCAATGAGCTTGTTGACGTTGCTGCGGCCTTCACACCGCAGAAGATGGAATTCATGAAGGCGGGCAGCTCCTACGCTATCGTCTTCGGCAAGAAGCTCCAGACATTTGCTGCACAGACCCTTGGCGTTGAAGCAACTCCGGTTTTTGCACCAAACAAGGAAATTTCCATCGATGGTCAGGGCCTGACAGCTGTTGAAAAGATCTTCAATCGCAACGCCGTTGGCGTGACGCCGGGCAAGGTTCTGCATGCGGGTTCTGACGTTCGCGTGACCGTGAACATTGTTGGTTCGCAGGACACGACAGGCCTGATGACCGCGCAGGAACTTGAGGCGATGGCGGCCACCGTCATTTCGCCGCTGGTTGACGGCGCCTACCAGTCCGGTTGTCACACGGCATCGGTTTGGGACAAGAAGGCTCAGGCGAACATTCCAAAGCTGATGTCCTTCATGAACAACTTCGGTGTTATCACCGCGCGTGACCCGAAGGGCGTTTACCACTCGATGACGGACGTGATCCACAAGGTGCTGAACGACATCACCGTGGATGACTGGGCGATCATTATCGGCGGCGACAGCCACACCCGTATGTCCAAGGGCGTTGCCTTTGGTGCCGATAGCGGCACCGTGGCGCTGGCGCTGGCAACCGGCGAAGCAACCATGCCGATCCCGCAGTCGGTCAAGGTGACCTTCAAGGGCACGATGCAGCCTTACATGGACTTCCGTGACGTCGTTCATGCCACACAGGCACAGATGCTCAAGCAGCACGGCGATAACGTTTTCCAGGGTCGTATCATCGAAGTCCATATCGGCACGCTGCTCGCCGACCAGGCCTTTACCTTTACCGACTGGACGGCCGAAATGAAGGCCAAGGCGTCGATCTGTATTTCGCAGGATGACACGCTGATCGAGTCGCTGGAAATCGCCAAGTCGCGTATCCAGATCATGATCGATAAGGGCATGGATAATGCTGTCGGTACACTGAAGGGCCTGATTGCCAAGGCTGACCAGCGCATTGCCGAAATCCGCTCCGGTGAAAAGCCAGCACTGGCGCCTGACGCCAACGCGAAGTATTTTGCCGAGGTCGTCGTCGATCTCGATATCATCAACGAACCGATGATCGCCGACCCTGACGTTAACAATGCCGACGTTTCCCGTCGCTACACGCATGACACGATCCGTCCGGTTTCCTACTACGGTGGCACCAAAAAGGTTGATCTTGGTTTCGTGGGTTCGTGCATGGTGCACAAGGGCGACATGAAGATCGTGGCCCAGATGCTGAAAAACATCGAGAAAGCCGAAGGCAAGGTCGAGTTCAAGGCTCCTCTGGTGGTTGCAGCGCCAACCTACAACATCATTGATGAGTTGAAGGCTGAAGGCGACTGGGAAATCCTGCAGAAGTATTCCGGTTTCGAGTTCGATGACCTGAAGCCGAAAACGTCGAACCGTACCGAATACGAAAACATCCTGTATCTCGAGCGCCCAGGCTGCAACCTTTGCATGGGTAACCAGGAAAAGGCTGAAAAGGGTGACACGGTTCTTGCAACCTCGACCCGTCTGTTCCAGGGCCGCGTGGTGGAAGACACCGCCGAGAAGAAGGGTGAATCGCTGCTTGCTTCGACCCCGGTTGTGGTTCTGTCGGCAATTCTTGGCCGTACGCCAAGCATTGAAGAATACCGCTCCGCCGTTGATGGCATCGACCTGACCAAGTTCGCTCCGCCAAAGACCACACCGATCGATTCGCTGTCGGTTCACTACTAAGTTTCTCACCTTGTGAGCTTACGCCCCCGAGTGCATCGCATTCGGGGGCGTTTTTGTTTGGATATCGTGCGTTTGGTGCCGGACGACTTATGATGCCCAGCCCTCTTCACATGAAACTATGTCCGCTTATCCTTTGAGATATTGAGTTCGCTGAAATTTGGCGTGTTACGCTGGCTGATCGGCCAGTTTTCCAAGGCAAACAGCGACCGGAGTCTCAGAAAAAGCAGCTGATCCTGATCATGCGCTTGCAGATATCTTGATGAGGTGACCACAAGTGCCCAGACATCATAGAGAAATATCAAAAATGCGGTCGGGAAAACCGGATAAACAAGGTCGAACCACAACAAGATGGGCACGAGTTAGGCAATGACAGCTGAAAGTGCCTGATGTCTCCCGACATCCAGCTAACTAGAGCTGGTTTTAGAAACTCACCAACAGATTGGCTTGGGCTGCATTGGATTTGAAGTCGCTGGCAAATTCCCCGGCATAAGTCAGCGTCAGGCGTGCAGACTTGGAGAGTTTGGCACTTATTCCGGCTTTCACCACAAGGCTGTCGCGCGGCATGGTGACACCCTCCAGAATGAAGGGCGAGCTGCCATCAAAGGCAAACAGAGACATTGGTGTGATATCGCCGGCAGCATGGCGCCATCCAATCATACCGGAGGCAACCACCGGCATATCCGTCGGCAGGTTTGCAGCCCAGCGCATGCCGATGGTCGATAGGGTCAGATTATTCGATTTGTTGGTGACGGTGAGTGCAGCGGCACCACCATCCTCCCGGAAATCATCCGTATCGAGATGGATATAGGCAAGATTTGCAAAAGGCTGCAGCTTGATGTCGTTCAACTCCATGGTCCAGGAGATATCACCAAAGACCTGGGCGGTATCGCTGGCGTAATCGGCGAGAAGCTGATCAGAAAACACACCAAAGGAAATATCGCGCTGCGTTGAAATGTCATTTCGGGTGTAGATCGCACCACCAAGGAAATTGAGCGGGCCAAAATCACCGGCTGCATAAAGACCCGCATAATAGGAGTCTGCGGTGGCTTGAGGCTGAGCCGAGAGATAGCTGTATCCGAGAATGCCGCCGAGGCGCCACTGATCCGACACGGGCAGATCAGCACCAAATATCGAACCGGTCAGACGGGTGTCGAGGTCACGCGCCGTTCCATCGTTCGAGAAATTGCTTTGCGCAAAGATGCCAGATGCCCAGAACGACGCGCCACCTGAATAGGTAGAATGCGTTTCGACGATAGAATTCGTCTGGTCGATGATTGCGTCGCGCGGAAACTGGCTCCCCCACAACAGGGCAGTTTTCAGTGAGGCGTGCACTTCGCCATTCAGCTGTGAGAATGCGCTTTCTGCAGTCGGGGTGTTCAGTGACAACACAGACTGGAAAAGCGTGTTGGTTGCGCCGAGGTCTTCAATGATGGCGGCAGTTGTCCGGTCATTTTTGCTGAGCGCGACATTGGCAAAGCGGACATTGTTACGGTCGAGGGTAAGATCGACGGTGGTCGAATTGTAGATCGGTGTTGCCGTCAGGAATGCGAAATCACTGGTAACGGTGTCGAATTCGCCGACAATGCTGCCCGCCGTCAGGATCGTGTAACTCGTTGAGAGGCCGTAAGTGCTGCTTGCGGCACGAATGTCGAGTGTGCTTCCTCCTGCTATGGTCAGCTGACCAGATGTATTAACCAGATCGGAAAGTCCGGTGGACGTGATATCCACCTGATAGGTGGAGCCGCTGCCAAATGTCAGATTTCCATTGACGGCCAGCGTCTGAATGCCAGGGCCGGGTGAAAGCGTTCCGCCATTGCCAATCGTCAGCCCGCCTGACACGCCGCTGCCGGACAACAAACCGCCATCGAAGACATCAATGGTGCCGATGACGGTTCCCTCATTGACCAGTTCACCGCCCGTGACGATTGCCGCTCCGCTGATCGTGCCAGTGTTGGAGAAAGACCCGGCGTTGTTCAACAGTGAGGCGATTGTTCCATCATTGGAGGCCGTTCCGGCATTGGTGACGGCACCTGCTGTTCCCGCACTGTTGTTGGTGAAGGTGCCTACGCTGCCAATATCGACATTGGCGAGCTGCGCATTGTTGGTGACGGTGCCGCCATTGATCATTGTGGTGCCGCTCACGACACCGCCACCATTGTTGGTGAAGGACCCGGCGCCGTTTTGCAGCGACGCGATCTCACCGGCATTGGTAACGGTGCCGGAATTTCTGATGTTTCCAGCAATACCGTCAGAATTGTTGACGAACTCAGCGGCTGCCGCAACATCTGCGTCGGTGATCTCGAAATTGTTGATAACCCTGCCGCCAGAAACGGTGGTGAGCCCCAGGATCGTGCCGCCCGAATTGTTGACGAATTCGCCTGCAGTGTTGGTCAGCGAGGCAATTTCACCTGAGTTCGATGTGTTGTTGCCCGCATTGGTGACCGCGCCTGCAACACCATCCGTGGCGTTGGTGAAGGTGCCGTTGGCACCGACATTGACATCCTGCATGGTCGCATTGTTGGTGACCGTGCCGCCAGAGATATTGGTCGCTCCACTGACAACGCCACCGAAGTTGTTGGTAAAGGTGCCAGCATCGTTTTGAAGTGACGCGATGGTGCCGTTGTTTGTCGTGGTGCCGGAGTTTCGCGCATGGCCGGCGGTGGCACCATTATTGTTGACGAAAATGGCAGCTGCAGCGACGTCGGCATCTGTCATTTCGAAATTGTTGGTCACCTTGCCGGCGGAAACGATGGTTTTCCCGGTAATCTTGCCATCACTGTTGTTGGTAAACTCGCCGCCCGTGTTGGTCAGTGAGGCGATTGTGCCCGAATTGGAGGCGGTGCCGGCATTGGTGAGTGCACCGGCAACACCTGTTGTGTTGTTGGTGAATGTGCCGTCGGTTTCAACGGTTACGTTGCCGACCGTTCCATTGTTGGAAAGTGATGTCGTTGCCCCGACGGTCGCGCTGCCCAGCGTTCCGTTTACGGCAACGCCCCCGGCATTGAGCGTCAGCTTGCCGTTCAGTGTGCCGTCAATAAACAGGTTACCACCATCGAGACTGACATCGGAATTTAAAATGCCATCTGCATTGATGCCGATGCTGCCCGAGGTCAGCGTCGTGCCATTGATGACCGTCAATGTGCCGGTGTTGGTGATGGTGACGTTGCCGCCATTGACACCAAGCTGGCCAATGGTGGCATTGTTTGTGACCTGCGGTGAACCGTCATCAACCGTTGCAGCATCGTTGGCACCCGGCAGGCCAGGGTCCCAGTTGGTTCCGTCGCTGAATTCATTGTTGGTGTCGCCAGTCCAGACGGACTGGGCAAAAGCGGGCGCGATAATGGCGAGTGAGGCCAATGCAGTGAAAAGACCAAGGCGTCGAGAAAATACCGGAAGCAGTTCATGTGTCATTTAGCGACCGATGCCAACGAGCGCCGCCATACATCGGCGGATAGATAATGATTCCTTACCGAAGCATGGTTAATGGAAACTTAACTGTCAACGGACGCACAGCGCCGGAGCCTGCAGTGCAGAGCTTTCAAACACCCACGAAATGGGGGGCTAGGCCTATCTGAGGAAACTTCTGAACCGTCGCAGTGCCAGCATGAACAGAACAACGGCGATGATGAGCAGTGCGAGAAGTTGAGGCCAGACGACATCAAGGGATGCCCCGCGGAAAAGCACGGCCTGCGCAAGAATGACGAAATGCGTGTTGGGGGCCAGAAGCATGATGTATTGAATGATGTCGGGCATGCTTTCACGCGGCGTCATCGCGCCGGACAGAACCTGTAGCGGCAATAGCACAAGGATCAATAGCAGGCCGAATTGCGGCATGGAGCCGGCAACGGTGGCCAGGAAGATGCCCATGGATGTTGTGGCAAACAAAAACAGTGCCGTACCGATCAGGAAGATGGCGGGAGAGCCTTCAATCGGCACACCAAGCAGCCCTTTCACAACGCCGAACAGTGCAAAGGTCGCTGCCAGCAACACGACAAGGCCCATCGACCAGATCTTGCTGAGCATGATTTCGGTTGGCGTTACCGGCATGACCAGCAGATGTTCGACCGTTCCGTGCTCACGTTCGCGGATCAATGCTGCACCGGTCAGAATGATCGACAACATGGTGATCGAGGTGATGATGTTGTTGATCGAGCCGAACCAAGATTTGTCCAGTGACGGGTTGAAACGTGCGCGAAGTGTAAGATCAACCGGCACGTTGCTTTGGCCACGATAGCGTTCCAGAAACTCGCTGACTTCGCTTGATACGATCGACTGGATATAGCTGCTGCCGCTAAAGGCCTGGCTCATGCGCGTGGCGTCGACATTGAGCTGAATGGTGGGATGCTGGTTGGCCAGGACGTGGCGCTGAAAGTCCGGCGGAATGTTCAGGGCAAATGTATCTAGCCCCGCATCCATTCTGCGATCCATCTCGCTGATGTCGATCTGTTTGGGTGGCACGAAGTAGGGCGGTGTAAAGGCGGTGCTGATGCGACCGGAAAGAGGAGACTGGTCTTCATCGACAATGGCAATGGCGGCATTGTTGAGTGTTTCCGGCAGTGCGCTCGAGCCAGTATAAATCTGCAGGCTGAAGGCATAGAGGATCAACAATACCAGCATGGGGTCACGCGCAAGACCGCGCAGTTCCTTCAAACCAAGCTGGAAGATGTTGGATGAGAACATGGCTCAGTTCTCCTGCTTCTTGAGAAGCACGGCACCCAGTGTCGCAAGGATGGGAATGGCGATCAGTAGCGGGATGAAGGACCCGGCAAGGCCTGCAAAATCCAGCGCCTTTGAAAACGCCCCACGCGAGATCGTCATGAAATAGGTGGTCGGATAAATCTCGCCAATGAAGGCGCCAGCACCCTGCAGCGAAGAAACCGGGTCCGTCATGCCGGAATATTGTGTGGCCGGGATAAGTGTCAGCAGGGCCGTTCCGAAGATTGCAGCGATCTGGCTCGACATGAAGGTGGACATGAAGATGCCAATCGAGGTGGCAATGATCACATAAAGCAGTGCCGCAGTCGTATAGGCAATAAAACTGCCGGTGAGGGGAACACGGAAGATCAGCGTTGCGAAAGCAACCAGCAGCAGGAAGTTCATAACACCCAGAACGATGTAGGGTATCTGTTTGCCAAACAGGAATTCGAGCCGGGTGACAGGTGTGACGTAAAGGTTGATGATGGAGCCGAGCTCCTTTTCTCGGACGACGCTGAGCGCTGCCAGCATGGCGGGGATCAGCATCAGCAGCAGCGGAATAACCGCAGGCACCATGGCAACGAGGCTTTTGACATCAGGATTGTATCTGAACCGCGTTTCGATTGAGAACGTGCCCTGTGTTGCCTGTGATCCGTAAAGTTCGCGGGCCTTGCGGGTCAGCCAGTTGGCATGCATGCCCTGCACATAACCGCTGACCGTTTCGGCCCGTTGTGGCATGGCACCGTCGATCCAGGCGCCAATCTCGACGCTGTCACCGCGCTGAACCTTGCGTCCAAAGCCCGGCGGAATTTCAATGGCGAGACTTATCTCGCCATCCCGCATTCGCTTGTCCATGTCGGCATAGTCGCGAATGGGTTCTTTTTCGATGAAGTAGCGAGAGCCGGCAATGTCGAGGACATAATCCCTGCTTATGGTGGTATCGTCCCGGTCGAGTACGGAAAAGGTCAGGTCTTCCACATCCATGTTGATGCCATAACCGATGACAAACATCAGGATGACGCTGCCCAGCACCGCAAGCGTGGCACGAATGGGATCGCGCTGCAGTTCCAGCGCTTCTCGTCGTGTGTAGCTGAACATGCGCCTGAAATCGAAAAAGCGTTTTCTGCTCGTCTTTTGCGGATGGCTGGCCGCGGCAAGTTTGGTGATATCAGCGGTTTGAGAGGTTTTTGTCTTATCTGTCTTGTCCGATGGCGAGATGCCGGAGGCTTCTTCAAGATAGGCGATAAACGCATCTTCCAGCGTGGGAGAATTGCGGCTTTTGGCAATGGCTGCCGGTGTGTCACTGATCAGTACCTTGCCGGCATGCATCAGCGAAATGCGGTCACAACGTTCCGCTTCATTCATGAAATGCGTGGAGATGAAGATGGTGACATTGTCCTTGCGCGACAGGCCAACCAGAATTTCCCAAAACGCATCGCGGGCAATCGGGTCAACGCCCGACGTCGGCTCGTCCAGAATGAGCACATCCGGTGAGTGGATCATCGCCACGGCCAGTGACAGGCGTTGGCGGATGCCAAGCGGCAAGCCGTCGGGCAGGGTATCCATCACCTCTTGCAGCGTGAAATGTTTGGCCATTTCCTCAATGCGGGCGGCGATCGTGTCTTCGGGCAGTTTGAAAAGACGCGCATGCAGATCAAGGTTTTGACGAACCGTCAGTTCGCTATAGAGCGAAAAGGCCTGGCTCATGTAGCCAACGCGGCGGCGCACCGCCATGTCACTGGCATCGACCTTACGACCGAAAAGTTTTGCTTCACCTTCACTGGCAGCCAGAAGGCCTGTCAGCATTTTCATTGTCGTTGATTTGCCGCAGCCGTTGGAACCGAGAAAACCGAAGATCTCGCCGCGCGGTATCTGGAAGCTGACATTGTCGACGGCGGTGAAACTGCCAAAACGCATGCTCAGATGGCTCGCCTCAATGGCGTATTCCTGAGGGCCGCTTTCGTCTCGTGGAGGAATGACCACATCCACATGGCTTTTGCGCTCTGCCTCGGGCAACATGGCGATAAAGGCGGCATCGAGATTATCGGTGCCTGTGCGCGCCAGCAATTGCGCCGGCGTGCCGGTGTCAAGGATTTTGCCGGCATTCATCGCGACAAGCCAGTCAAAGCCGGCTGCCTCTTCCATATAGGCGGTGGCGACAATGACGCTCATGCCGGGACGCCCGATGCGGATGGCATCAATCAGCTCCCAAAACTGGCGACGCGACAAGGGGTCTACGCCGGTTGTCGGTTCATCGAGAATAAGCAGGTCAGGGTCATGGATCAGGGCGCAGCAAAGACCGAGCTTCTGTTTCATGCCGCCTGAAAGCTTGGCGGCCGGTCGATCCGCAAAGGGGCCAAGACCGGTGCTGTCAAGCAACTCCCGAATACGGCTTTCCCGTTCCTGCCTGTCCTGTCCGAACAGACGTCCGAAAAAATCGACATTCTCGAACACGGAAAGGGTGGGATAAAGATTCTTGCCCAGCCCCTGCGGCATATAGGCAATACGGGGGCAGGTATCATCACGATGCTGGGCGTCAGACATATCGCCACCCAGAACCTCGACTTTTCCCTTCTGTACGGCACGCGCGCCAGAAACCAGCGACAGAAGGCTGGATTTTCCCACCCCGTCAGGGCCAATCATCCCCACCATGCAGCCCGAAGGAATGTCCAGCGACACATCGCTGAGAGCGATTGTTTTCTTGTATGCGAGTGTCACTTGTTGAAGCCGGACAACGGCGTTCTGGCAGTTGCCTGCATCATCCTTGTGTGTGTCAGCCTCGGTCATACTGGCACCGTTATTTTACAAGGTTCTTTTCGATGTTTTCCGGCCATTCCGCTTGCGGATCGAGCCGAACATACGCCATGCCGGGCAAGCCGGTTTTGACGTATTGAATGTACTTTTGCAGCAGTTCCTGTGGAATTTGAGCGCGAACCCTGAAGGTCAGTTTCTGGCGCTCTTCTTCAGTTTCCACTGTTTTCGGCGTGAATTGCGCCACATCGGCAACGAAGGAAACCTGAGCCGGTATGGTCAATTGTGGTGCGGCATCCAACACCAGACGAACATCCGAACCGATGGAGGTGCGGCCTGCCTCTGCGGTTGGCAGGAAGAAAGTCATATACACATCGCCAAGATCGACGAGGTTCAGAACCCGGCCACCGGACGAAAGGACCTCTCCCGGCTGTGCGATGCGATACTGGATCCTGCCATCACGCGGTGCCGTCAGCGTGCTGTCGGTAATATCGGTTTCAATACTGTCGATCTGGGCTTTCGCGGCATCAACGGCGGCTTCGGCATCGACGACCTGGGCTTTGGCGGCATTGATTGCGGCATCTGAGGCAGCAAGCGACGCTTCTGCAGCGGCAAGTGTGGCACGGGCACCCTGTTCTGCGGCCTCGCTGTCATCAACCACCTGTTGTGACACGGTGTTGTTGCTCAAAAGCTGCCGTGAACGGGCGTTTGTCTTGACGGCCGAGTCGAGCTGAGCCTTGCGCTGTTCGATGACGGCTAAGGCCGATTTCTTCTCCGCTTCACGCTGGGCAACCAGGCTATGAGCCGTATCAACCGATATTTGTGCCCGGCGGAGCTGCGCTTCTGCCTGACGTTTGCTGGCCTCAAGCTGGGCTGTGTCCATTTGTGCAAGCGCTTGACCTGCTTTGACAAATTCGCCCTCACGAACCATTAGGTCCTTAAGCCGTCCGGCGGTTTTGGTGGATATGTCAATCTCGACGGCTTCTATGCGGCCGTTGCTGGCAACGAAGCCGGCGGGCAGGCTGTTACCGCGCAATACGGTCCATGCGTAATATCCGACGCCAATTGCAATCACTGCGATCACGCCCAATACCCAACCTTTTGCAGATTTGAACATTACACTTAATCCGATTTTTCGTTGCCGAAACTATGCATTTAGAGTTGAAGAAATGAATACCGTCTTGAAAGGCATGTCAAACCGCTGGTGGTGCCACGCCATAGAAAATGTGGGGTCTGAGACAGCAAGTCGCACATCATCATGTCGTGTCCCTGCCAACTCTTGGCCTTCACTGAATGCTGCTCCGTCGATCATCACGGCAGGGAAAAGTGCGGCACAACGAAGCTATATCAAAAGTTCTTCTGACCCCATCAAAGCAGCAGCATGCTACGTCTAGTTCAGTCGAAGGTGAGCCCGTGTTTTGTGGGGATCGCTGAGCGGCGTCGAACAATGCCGAGTATGCTCATGGACCTGCCAAAGATAAAAGCGCTGATTGATTTTGTCGGGCGATCAAACGTTACCGAGCTTAAGGTAACGGAAAAAGACGTCACCGTCAGGATATTCCGGACGGGTAATGAGGTCTCTGCCGCGACAGTCACAACACCGGTTGCCGGTGTGCAAAGCGTTTTGCCTGATGTGCAGGTTTCGCCAACTGAAAACAAAAAATCAGGAACGGCTGTTCGTGCACCGATTTTTGGCGTCCTCCACCGTGCCTCTGCACCTGGCCAGCCACCCTTTGTTCAAAATGGCGATACGGTGGAAGAAGGGCAGACACTGTTCATTATCGAAGCGATGAAGGTTTTCAACAAGATCCCCGCACCCTGTGCAGGTCGCATCAGTTTTGTGACTGAGATTGATGGCGGAGAGGTTGAAACCAACGATCTGTTGGCGGAGATCGTGCCATGACGGATGTTTTTACCGGCTCTACTGAACTTTTTGACACTGTTTTGATTGCTAATCGCGGCGAGATTGCCGCACGTATTCAGCGCGCCTGCCGTGAACTGGGCCTGAAGACGGTTTCCATTTGTTCCGAGGCCGACAAGCAGGCATCCTATGGAGAAACGGCGGACAGTTTCATTTGTGTTGGTCCAGCCAATGCGACAAGAAGTTATCTTAACAAGGATGCCATTCTGTTGGCGGCGCGCCTGACCGGTACCGGTGCGGTTCATCCCGGTTATGGTTTTCTGTCCGAAAACACCAGCTTTTCAGATGCGGTTGAAAAGGCGGGTCTGGTTTTTATCGGACCTGATGCGCAATCCATTGCAACGATGGGTGACAAGATTACTGCCAAGCGGGCAATGATTGCCGCAGGCGTGCCCTGTGTGCCCGGCCCTGATACATCGCTTCCTGACGATGCGGGCGTGGTTGCCGGTATTGCCGAGGAGATTGGATATCCTGTTATCATCAAGGCAGCCGGTGGCGGCGGTGGGCGCGGCATGCGGGTTGTACACGAACCCGCTTCGCTGCAAGAGGCAATCACCCTGACACGCGAAGAAGCCAGGCAGGCGTTTGGCAATCCGGCGCTTTACATGGAGAAGTTTCTCCAGCATCCGCGCCATATCGAACTTCAGGTGCTTTGCGACACCCATGGCAATGCCGTGTGGCTTGGGCATCGTGACTGCTCCATGCAGCGTCGCCACCAAAAGGTGGTGGAGGAAGCACCAGCACCGGGGATTTCAGCCGAGATCATGCAACCGGTTGGCCTTGCCTGTGTCGAAGCCTGCCAGCAGATCGGTTATCGCGGCGTTGGAACATTCGAGTTCCTGTACGAAAACGGCAAGTTCTATTTCATCGAAATGAATACCCGCCTGCAGGTCGAACATCCCGTAACGGAAATGACGAGCGGCATCGACATCGTGCAGGCCCAGATCAAGGCGGCGCAGGGCAAATATCTGGAACTGCGCCAGGATGACGTCATCTGTGAGGGGCATTCCTTTGAATGCCGCATCAATGCCGAAGATCCCGATACGTTTTTGCCGTCAGCGGGTGTGGTGACTGATCTCGCCTGGCCGCATGGTGAGGGCATCCGGCTCGATACACATATTCATGCCGGTTACCGCGTGTCGCCCTATTACGACTCCCTCATTGCCAAGCTGATCGTACACGCACCGACGCGGCCTGAAGCCATTGCCAAAATGCGGCAAGCGCTCGCTGAGACACGTGTCGAGGGCATTTCCACCAATCTACCGCTGTTGCGCGCCCTGTTCGAGGATGCGGCATTTGCGCAGGGCGAAACGGATATTCATTACCTCGAGCATTGGCTCAAAGCATGGAGAGCGGCATGAGCCGGTTCGATTTTACCGATCCTGATGCTCTTGCCGCCCTGACGGATATGCTGACGGCGGCCGGCGTGGATGGTCTGGAAATCTCCACACCCGATACTGAGGTGCGACTTGTCATTTTTGCGGCTGGCAATGCTGCGAAATCATCTTCTGAGACAACGGTTTTGCCCAGGACTGCGGCATCCCGCGTTGTGGTGAAGGCGCCCATAGCCGGTCATTTTCATCTGTCGCATTCGTCCGTAGTCGCCGACGGTGACAGGTATCCGCGTGTTGTGGTTGCCGATGACGTGATTGGTTTCATCCGCATCAGCCAAGTCCTTGTTCCTGTGCGGGCCGGTCGCGCCGGTTCGCTGACTGGCCAACTTGTCGAGCAGGGTGCGTTGGTTGGTTACGGTGATCCCCTGTTCGAACTCGAGCTTCAATCATGATTGCTACATCAAGCATCCCAGTGTCGCGCCACGATGTTCAGCCTGTTGTCAAAGGCCGGGCGAAAGTGTCTTTCATCGGTTCAAGATCCTTTCTGCTTGAGGCGCCCGGCGCCTTTGATTTGCCCGCCCAGCGCTGGATCTGGGCGCTGTCGCAAACCGTCAGCGCTTGGGTCGATGTTGTGGAAGTTATTCCCGGCATGACCAACCTTCTGACGATCCTCAAGGAAACGCCAGAAAACCCGGATTTTATCGTGGCCCGTCTGCTGGATGCCTGGGACAACGCAACAAGTGTCGATCTCTCGGGCAAGACGGTTGAAATCCCGGTCCATTACGGCGGCGACTATGCCACTGATCTGGCCGCTGTTTGTGATTTTTCAGGGCTGAGCGACCGTGAGGTCGTGCGCATTCATCATGAGGCAACCTACCGGGTGTTTGCACTCGGCAGTGCGCCGGGTTTTGGTTATCTGCATGGGCTTGATGCGCGTATCTACATGCCGCGGAAGACCGTGCCATCGATCAAGATGGAAAAGGGGTGTGTGACCATTGGCGGCATGCAGACCGGTGTGGCCATGTTGACCGGCCCCAATGGCTGGAACTCGATTGGTTATGCGGATTTGCAGATGTTTGACCCGACATCATCCACTCCGGCCCTTCTGGCACCTGGCGACACGGTTCGCTTCATCCCGGCGAGGGTAGAGCTATGATCGAGATTATCGAAACGGGCCCGTTTAATACCGTTCAGGACCTTGGACGCCCTGGTTTCCGCGACATTGGCGTATCGGCCGGTGGCGCGATGGACCCGCTTGCGGTCAAGATTGGCAATCTTCTGGTTGGAAACACCGCAGATGCGGCTGCCATCGAAGTGCAGACCTTTCCGTTCAAACTGCGCTTTTCAGCGCCTTGTGTGTTTGCAGTGACCGGTGCCGGTGGCGCCAGTCTCTTGAATGGCAAGGCATTGTTGCCATGGTGCGCGCATGCCGCTGCGCAAGGCGACGTGCTGGAATTGCGCCACCCGCCCAAACTGGCACGTGCCTATATTGCGGTTGCAGGTGGCCTGGATGTGCCAGTGCTGATGGGTTCTCGCAGCACGGCATTGCGTGGCAATTTCGGTGGCAATGAGGGAAGGCCGCTTTCCAAGGGTGACCACCTTGTTGCAGGCTCCGTGGCTGATCTTCTGCCATTGCCGGCAACCGGTTTGGCGGTTGTCGAGCCGTCCGAGGCCTTGGCCGATATCTTTGCGCCTGTTGTTGACGGCGTGTTGCAGGTCCGGGCCATTCCAGCCGGTGAACATGATCTTTTCGCTGATGATGGTGACGCTTTCTGGAGCCAGACCTGGCGGATTTCTTCGCGCAGTGACCGCACCGGTTACCGGCTGTCTGGCGATCCTATCAAGCCGACCGAAGTGGTTGAAATGCGCTCCCACGGCGTGGTTCCGGGTGTCGTGCAGGTTCCGCCGGGCGGTGAGCCGATCATCCAGATGAGCGATGCCAATACTGCCGGTGGTTATCCCAAAATTGCAGGTGTCATCGATGCCGATCTCTGGCGGCTGGGGCAGGCCCATGCCGGTGGCAAGATCAGGTTCGTGCGTTCCAGCCATGAGGAAGCCCGCAAGGTTGAAAAGGCGGTGGCCGCTTATCTCGAAGACATCAGCCAGACCACCCAAATGGTGAAACGTGCCCTGAATGCAATGGCTTAAGGCGAAAACGGAAGCAAGAGGGAGGACCGGATGAAGATCGATCTCAATTCCGACATGGGTGAAGGTTTCGGCCCTTACCGCTTGTGTGACGACGAGGCGATGATGAAGCTTGTTTCATCCGCCAATATTGCCTGTGGTTTTCACGGCGGTGATCCCGACACGATGGGCCGCATGGTGCGTCTGGCCAAACAAAATGGCGTTGGAGTTGGCGCGCATCCGGGTCTGCCAGACCGGGCGGGTTTTGGCCGGCGTGAATTGCCGTTCCAGGCGGATGAACTGCGCCAGCAGATGCTTTACCAGCTTGGCGCATTGATCGCGATTGCGAAAAGCGAGGGCGTCGAGGTCGGCCATTTCAGTTTCCATGCCGCAATGGGCAATATGGTCAACCGTGACCCGGCACTTGCCGACATGATGATGAATGCCATTTTT
>NZ_DAMDBP010000004.1:93034-102610 GCF_032092815.1 Agrobacterium sp.
CGAAGCTGGTGGTGTTTGTTACCCCACACAGTGAAATCGAAAAGGCGGCAAAACGGGCCGGACTGAAGACCCTTGCGCTGTTTCTGGCGGACCGCGCCTATGATGGCAGGGGTAGTCTTGTTGCCCGTGGACTTCCCGGTGCGCTGGTCAAGGATGAACCATCCGTGCGTGCTCGCGTCCGTCGGTTTTTGACCGATGGTACGATCGAAGCCATTGATGGCACGATTATTACCATGCCCGCCCGTTCCATTCTCGTTCACAGCGATACGCCCGGTTCGCTTGAGCTGGCCGGTATCGTGCGCAGCGAAATTTTTGCTTCCGGCGCAACGCTTGCGCCAGCTGGCGAACTTGCGTCTTAACAGGCCCGTGATTGGCCGTTTTCTTCATCTCACAGAAAGATCATGCCGATGCCTTCTACCGCTGACCGACTGAAAAATGTCTCCGTTTCCGCCTCCGCCGCCATGACACAGCGCGCCAGAGAACTGGCTGCACAGGGTATCAAGGTGGTGAGCCTGTCCTCGGGCGAGCCGGATTTTCCGACACCTGCGCATGCTGTCGAGGCGGCGCATGAAGCAGCCCTTGCCGGCCAGACGAAATACCCGCCCATGGATGGCACGCCTGCGCTGAAGGCCGCGATTGCTAGAAAATTCAAGCGCGATAACAATCTGACCTATGATGCAAGCCAGATCATCGTGTCTGGTGGCGGCAAGCAGGTGATTTTTAATGCCATGCTGGCAACCTGTAACCCCGGTGACGAGGTGGTCATTCCCACACCGTCATGGGTAAGCTACGCCGATATCGTCAAATTTGCCGGTGGCGTTCCGGTTGCTGTGCCTTGCGTTGAAGAGACCGGGTTCAAGCTGCGTGCGGAAGATCTCGAAGCGGCGATCACGCCGCGTACCAAATGGCTGCTTTTGAACTTTCCGAACAATCCGACCGGCGCTGCCTGCTCGCGTACTGAAATGGCCGCTATTGCCGAGGTGATGTTGCGTCACCCTAACGTCTGGATCCTGACCGACGACATCTACGAGCATCTTGTTTATGACGGGTTTGAATTCGGCACGATCGCCGATGTTGAGCCACGCCTTTATGACCGCGTTCTGACGATGAATGGTGTTTCCAAGGCCTATGCGATGACCGGCTGGCGCCTTGGTTATTGCGCAAGCGGTTCCAAGGAACTGATTGCGGCGATCAGCAATGTCAACGGCCAGAACAGCGGCGGTATCCCAACGGTTTCACAGGCTGCAGCGGTTGCAGCATTGGATGGACCACAGGATTTGTTGAAGGAACGCGCTGCAATCTATCGTGAGCGTCGTGATCTTGTGCTGAGCAAGCTGGCGGAAATCGATGGGCTTCGGTGCCATAAGCCGGAAGGTGCCTTCTATCTCTACCCCAACATGTCCGGGCTGATCGGCAAGACCACGAAGGGCGGGCGCAAGATTGAAGGTGACGTCGATTTCGTGATGGGTCTGGTTGAAGAACATCACGTGGCAACCGTTCAGGGTGCCGCCTATGGCATGAGCCCGTATTTCCGCATTTCCTATGCCACCAGCGTTGAAATGTTGAACGAAGGTTGCGTCCGTATCGCGCAGTACTGCAAGGACATGCGCTGATAGATTGGATCTGCCGGCCTGAATGTCGGGCCGGCAGGCAACTGCCTTACAGTTTCAGTTTTTCGGTCAGTTCGACCAGAATATCCTTTACGGCAAAAGCCGGTTCCGACAGCGAATTCTGGTCGGATGTGCACAAGGACAGGGTTTCCTCGATACGAGGAGACAGGATTCGACAGATCATTGGTTCGCTGGTTTCAGAAACGATCCGATCAGCAATCGCCTTGGGCATGATGGTTGCGCCAAGCCCGTTGGCCACGGCGCGTGCCAGCGTTCTGACAATCTCCACTTCGGCAACGACCTTGAGGTTGATGCGGCTTCGGGTAAAGGCGGTGTCGACCGCGCGACGCACAAAATTATAGGCGGGCGGCATCAACATGGGCATGCCGTCCAGCGCTGCAATCGGCACTGGTTTGCTATCGGCTTCGATGCCGAAATCACGATGCGCCACAAGATAGAACTCTTCACTCAACAGCGGTTCGAAACGCACACCCTTGATTGGTCCGACACCATGGATCAGGGCGAGTTCCAGCTTGCCGTTCATGATCATCTGGCTGTAAGTCTGTCCCACACTTTCGGTCAAATGAATGAGAATGCCGGGATGACGTTTGCGGGTTTCGGCCAGCAGATCAACGGACAGGGTTGCTGCGCTGCTGAAGGGCACGAGGCCAACGGAAACACGACCAGCAATTGAATTGCCTGCCGCAGACGCATCCACCTGGGCCTGTTCCATCTGTCGCAGAATGATCTGTGCGTGACGGTAAACGGCATGTCCCGCATCCGTCATGGTGACGCCCTGCTGGCTGCGGATCAGCAGCTTCTGGCCGAAATGTTCTTCAAGCGCTGCAAGCTGCTGGCTGAGTGCAGGTTGTGCCAAATGAAGTATATCGGCTGCACGGGTGATGCTGCCGCTATCTACAATGACGATGAACGATTTTAAACGTCGTATATCCATGCTTTTTCAGGTGGTTTTGAGTGGCGCGCAGCTTACAGCCTCGCCCAGGTTTTGCAATGCAAGTGTTTGGATGAATTTCACTTTTTCGGGAAGTGTTTTTCACCAAACTCCTGTACGGAACAGTCGTTTTTCGCTCTCCATAAAAGTTGCTTATTACTCCAAAAATAATCGGTCTTAGGCAAGAGCGCAAAGCTTAGCTAATGTTCACTGCAACAAATAAAGGGGATCCGAATGCCATTCTCCGATTACAAGACCGCATTGGTCACCGGCGCTTCGTCCGGTATCGGCGCCGCAGTTGTAGAGCGGCTCCGCCGCGAAAATATTGAAGTTCATGCCGTCGCTCGCAGTGCAGATGCGTTGAACGAAGTGGCAAAGCGTACCGGCTGTATTGCGCATGCTATCGATGTGACCGACCGCGCAGCGCTGTCCACTCTCGCCAGCAAGGTGCAGTTCGATATTCTGGTCAACAATGCCGGTGTCGACAGACCGAAGAAGTTTTTGCAGGCCGATGCGGATGATATCGATCTACTGGTTGATGTGAACCTTCGTGCCGTTTTGCATATCTGCCGCCTGATCGTTCCTGGAATGGTCGAGCGTGATCGCGGCCACGTCATCAATATTTCGTCCATCGCTGGCAATTACAATTTTGGTGGAAACTCCACCTACCATGCGGTCAAGGCTGGCGTTGCCATGTTGTCGAACCAATTGCGGCTCGATGCGTTCGGCAAGCGGGTTCGTGTGACCGAAATCTGCCCCGGTCGTGTTGCGACGGATATTTTCAACCACGTTCATGGCAATGATCCGAGCGTGCGCGAGCGCTTCATCGATGGTTTCGAGCTGCCGAAGGCAGATGACATTGCTGATGCCATTGCCTTTGCCATTGCCGCACCGGTTGCCGTCAATATCGGCCATATGGAAATTACCCCGACCTTGCAGGTGATGGGCGGATTGCAAACTGCAAAACCGCAGTCTGCGGCGCAAGCGGCCACCGCCGGGGAGCAAAAGCCGTGAGCGGCTTTGATCTGGCATCGGTCCTGAGCAATCCGGACTATATTCAGATGCTGGTTCACGGCATCCAGATAACATTCGTCATCTTCCTCGGATCGTGGTCGCTGGCAATGTCGCTCGCCCTGATCCTGCTCTGCATCCGTTTCTCGCCGTCCCGTTTCGGGGATCGCCTTGTGGCGGCCTATGTTTCCTATCACCGCAATGTACCGACACTGGTGCAGTTGATGTTGTGGTATTTTGGTATCTTCACGCTGTTGCCATCAGGCCTGACCAACTGGCTGACCGACCATAATGCCGAAGTGATCTTTGCGATTGTCGGTCTGGGTCTGTGTCAGGCGGCCTATTTCAGCGAAGACTTGCGCTCCGGCCTGCGCTCGGTCAGCCCGGGCCAGATGGAAGCGGCCAAGGCGCTGGGCCATAGCTATCTTTCGGCCATGCGTTTCATCATCATGCCGCAGGGTGTGCGAAATTCGCTTCCGCCGCTCATCAACCACAGTGTTTCCCTGTTCAAGAACAGCAGTCTCGCGCTCGTCATCGGTGCGTCCGAACTGACCCATGCGGTCAAGGAAGTTGAAAATCTCAGCTTCCAGACTTTTGAAATCTATCTGGTCGGAACTGTGCTCTATCTCTTCTTCTCGCTGATCATCATGGCTGCAGGTGCCTATCTCGCGATGCGCATGGATCCGGCACGGAGGGCACGCGCATGATCTCGGATATGATCACCATCATTCAAGATTACTGGCTGCTTCTGCTGATTGGTCAGTATCCGAACGGCCCGCTGGGCGGTCTGGCAAACACCATCATCCTGTCGGCTCTTGCCATTGCGCTGGCGTTTCCTGTCAGCATCCTGATGGCGTTGGCACGCCTGTCCAAATGGCGTCTGCTGCGCTGGCCGGTCACCGGGTTGGTTTACGTTACGCGTGGCGTGCCACTGCTGATGCTTATCCTGTGGACCTACTTCCTGATCCCATTGTGGACGGGGGCTGACGTGCCAAGCTTTGCCATCATGCTGGTGACACTCGTTGTCTACCAGGGTGCATTCCTCAGCGAAGTCGTCCGGGCCGGTATTGTTGCCCTCGGGCCGGGTCAGATGGATGCGGCACGCGCGCTTGGCCACAGCTATCTCGGTGCGATGCGTTACATCATCCTGCCGCAGGCGCTCTACAACATGATCCCAAGCATGATCTCAACCTTTGTCGCGACCATCAAGGATACGACGCTTGGTTATGTGATCAACGTGCCGGATCTCACCTTCGCGGCCAGCCAGGTCAACAACCAGCTGCTGACCCAGCCATTCCAGGTCTTCCTCATTCTTGCAGTGGTTTATTACATCATCTGCTGGAGCCTGACCTACCTTGCAAATGCTGTTGAGCGTCGAATTGCCAAGCGTCGTGCCGGTGTCGTCACCCGCCCGCAACAGGCATCCCTGGCGCAGACCAAAATCGTAACGGAGCAGCCATGACCAGCACACCATCATCGAAAGAGCAGACGATCCGCATCTCGAATGTCTGCAAAAGTTATGGCGACTATCAGGTTCTGAAAAATGTCGACGCTGAGGTGGCGCGTGGCGAAGTTGTGGTCATCTGTGGTCCTTCCGGATCCGGCAAGTCCACACTGATCCGCACGGTCAACCGTCTTGAAGAGATCAACAGCGGGTCCATCACGCTGGATGGTCAGGACATTCACGCCGCAACGAAGACGAAGGAACTGAACCTGCTGCGCAGCAGAGTTGGTTTCGTGTTTCAGAGCTTCAACCTGTTTCCGCATCTGTCGGTTCTGGAAAATGTCACGATCTCGCCGATCCGCGTCAAGGGCGTTGCACCTGATGTTGCCCGCGACAAGGCCCTGAAACTTCTGGATCGGGTTGGTCTGGCCGACAAGGCTGGTGCTTATCCGGCCCAATTGTCCGGCGGCCAGCAGCAGCGTGTGGCGATTGCCCGCGCGCTGGCCATGGAGCCGCCGGTCATGCTGTTCGATGAGCCGACAAGCGCGCTCGACCCTGAAATGGTTGGCGAAGTGCTGGCCGTGATGAAGGGATTGGCCGCAGAAGGCATGACCATGATGTGTGTCACGCATGAAATGGGCTTCGCCCGCGAAGTTGCCGACCGCATCTGGTTCATCGATGCCGGTGAAATCATCGAAAAGGCAACGCCTGAAGAGTTTTTCACCACACCACGCCATCCGCGCGCGCAGCGGTTCCTGTCCGATCTGCGTCACTGATACCAAGCAAAATCATAAGAGGAGAACTGCAATGAACTGGAAATGCCTTACACTCACCGCCATTCTCGCTGGTACAGCACTTGCGACGCCTGCTGCTGCGGATCAGCTGGATACGATCATGTCCAACAAGGTTCTGCGTTGCGCGACCTTTGCAGACGTTGTTCCTTTTGCTGCTCCCGATCCAAAGACCCGCGAAATGGCCGGTTTCGACGTTGATCTTTGCAATGCCATTGCCAAGGAACTTGGCGTGAAGGCTGAGGTTAAGCCGGTGTCGGTTGAAGCCCGCGTACCAGAGGTCAAGCTCGGCCGCGTCGATATCACCGTTGCCAACCTTGCCTATACCCAGAGCCGTGCAGAGCAGATCCAGTTCAGCGATCCTTATTACCTTGCCAAGGAAATGATGATCGTGCCGGTTGATGACGCCGGTCAGAAGAAGGCTGATTATGAGGGTCAGCGCGTTGCCTCCACCAAGGGCTCGACCTCTGAAATGTCGATCAAGCTCAACAAGTCTGAGCCTCTGACCTTCCAGGATACCGCATCTGCCTATCTCGCCGTTCAGCAGGGCAAGGCCCGTGGCATGGTTGCCAACACCATGACGACGACGAAGTTCGTCAATGAATCCAAGACCAAGGGCAAGCCAATGCGCATGATCGAAGAGCCAATGCTCTATCAGCCAATCGGCATCGGCATGGCCAAGGACAATCCTGCACTGACCGCCAAGATCAACGAAGTGCTCAAGAAGCTCGATGCGGACGGCGAAATCAACAAGATTTGGGACAAGTGGCTTGGCCCGGATACCGAATACAAGATGACCCGTACCGACAAGGTGGTTCCACTTTCCGAACTGAAGTTCGACCCAATTCCTTGATCCTGCAGGGCTAAGGCCCTCAGCATCCATTGAAACACACACATCAACATCAATGCGAGCGGCGGGACGTTCCCGCCGCATGCCTTACCGTGGGAGGTTTTTATGATCCACATCAAAGATATCGCAGAACGGCCAAGCAAAGCAGACATCGATGCACTTTCGAAGTTTTCGCCTGCAACCATCCATGAGGCGCAGGGCCGTCGAGGCGCACTTTCCTCCCGTTTGAAGCCAGTCGATTACAAGATGAAACTGTGCGGGCCAGCCTTTACGGTGAAATGCGCCCCGCGTGACAACATCATGCTGCAACTGGCCATCAACTATGCCAAGCCTGGCGACATCATTGTTGTTTCGGCTGGTGAATATGAAGAAGCCGGTTCTTTCGGTGATGTGCTGGCCAATGCCTGCCTGGCAAAGGGTATCGGCGGTCTGGTGACGGACACTGGCGTGCGCGACACGATGCAGCTGCGCGACCTTGGTTTCCCGGTTTTCTCTCTCAGCGTCTGCATCAAGGGCACGGTGAAGGAAACGATTGCTGCGGTTAATGACAGCATCATCGTCGGCGGCGAAATCATCAATCCCGGCGATATCATCGTTGGTGATGCCGATGGTCTGGTTGTCGTGCGCCGTGAGGAGGCTCAGGAAACGGCGCGTCTGTCGCAGATCCGCGAAGATGCCGAAGCCGGTTACATCGAAGCCTACAAGCAGGGCAAATCGGTTGTCGAAGTCAGCAATCTTGAGGCCGTGTTGAAGGCCAAGGGTCTGGTTGTCGATATCTGATCTTTTGGTGCTGCGAAACAGCTCTGCTGTTTCGCGCCATCGCCAATGATCCCATGAGAAAAGAGGAACGGTGTGCTGGGTGTCCAATACCGTTCTTCCCTTACATGAACATGACACCTCCTTTTTAAGGAACAATGTCTGATGACGTCCCAACTTTTTGATTTGTCTGGATTGCGTGCTTTTGTGACGGGTTCGTCGCAGGGGATTGGCCTTGCTTTGGCGCAGGGACTTGCGGAGCATGGCGCATCTGTTGTGCTGAATGGCCGTGACAAGGTGCGACTTGGTCAAGCGGCAGTCGAGGTTGCAGGCAAGACCGGTGCCCGTGTCGATACGGCGGATTTTGACGTGACGGACGGTGAGGCGGTCAAGCGTGGTGTCGAGGCGATCGAGCGGGATATCGGTCCGATCGATATCCTGATCAACAATGCCGGCATGCAGTTCCGCTCGCCGCTGGAGGATTTTCCAGCCGACCGCTGGGAACAGTTGCTAAAGACCAATATCTCCAGCGTGTTTTATGTCGGTCAGGCAGTGGCCCGCCACATGATCGGTCGTGGTCGTGGCAAGATCATCAATATCGCCTCGGTGCAGAGCGAGTTGGCGCGTCCGGGGATAGCGCCCTACACGGCCACCAAGGGGGCGGTGAAGAACCTGACGCGCGGCATGTGCACTGACTGGGCCAAACATGGCCTGCAGATCAATGCGATTGCACCGGGCTACTTCAAGACACCGCTCAATCAGGCACTGGTCGATAGCGAAGAGTTCTCGTCCTGGCTTGAGAAGCGTACCCCGGCTGGCCGGTGGGGCAATGTCGATGAACTGGTGGGGGCGGCTGTGTTCCTGTCGGGCAAGGCATCATCGTTTGTGAATGGCCACACGCTTTATGTCGATGGCGGGATTACCACCAGCCTTTGAGGCTTGGTTCTGTCAACCGAACAACCCTTTTTGACACCTGATGATGGCGGTTATGGCAGATGCATGCTCATCGACCATCACCACTGGCCATGCCCACCGACCATAACCGTGTGAACGGTATCTATCTTTTGGAGGAAACCATGAGCAAACCCGATATTCTGATGACGGGTCCATACCCGGAATGGGATCAGGTGGAACTCGATGCACACTATACGGTGCACAAGTTGTTTGAAGCTGCCGACCGCGATGCATTCCTGAACCAGCATGGCGACAAGATCCGTGCGATTGCCACCCGTGGCGAACTGGGCGCATCTGCTGAGCTGATCGGCAAGCTGCCAAAGCTGGAAGTGATCTGCGTCTACGGTGTCGGTTTTGATGCGGTTGACCTGGCAGCCTGCCGGGCCCGTGGCATTCGCGTTACCAACACCCCTGATGTGCTGACCAATGATGTGGCCGACCTTGGTGTGGCAATGATGCTGGTGCAGTCACGCGGCATCATCGGCGCTGAGACCTGGGTCAAGGATGGAAGCTGGGCGGAAAAAGGTCTTTATCCGCTGAAGCGTCGCGTCTGGGGCCGTAAGGCCGGTGTGCTGGGACTTGGCCGTATCGGCTTTGAGGTTGCCAAGCGCCTCAAGGGCTTCGACATGGATATCGCCTATAGCGATGTCGAGGCAAAATCCTATGCGGATGGGATGACCTATATTGCCGATCCGGTGGAACTTGCCCGGCATGCTGACTTCCTGTTCGTCACGCTGGCCGCCTCTGCGGTCACCCGCCATATCGTCTCAAAGGATGTGATTGCCGCACTTGGACCTGAGGGCATGCTGATCAACATCTCGCGGGCCTCGAACATCGATGAGGAGGCACTGCTGGAGGCGCTGGAGAACAGGACGCTTGGTTCGGCAGCACTTGATGTGTTTGAGGGTGAGCCAAAGCTCAATCCGCGTTTCCTGCAACTCGACAATGTGCTGGTTCAGCCGCACCATGCGTCTGGAACCATTGAGACCCGCAAGGCCATGGGCAAACTGGTGCGGGATAATCTTGCCGCGCATTTTGCCTGTTCTGCCCTGTTAACGCCTGTTCTGTGAGAGAAGCCATGAAAGCCGTCGTCATACATGCCGCCAAGGATCTGCGTATCGAGGAGAGAGATGTCGAGCCTGTCGGTCCGGGTCAGGTAGAGGTTGCGATCGAAGCGGGCGGCATTTGCGGCTCTGACCTGCATTACT
>NZ_DAMDBP010000004.1:102620-108089 GCF_032092815.1 Agrobacterium sp.
CACGGTGGTTTTGGCACCGTGCGCATCCGCGAACCGATGATCCTTGGCCATGAGGTGGCCGGTACGATCAAGGCGCTGGGTGAGGGTGTCTCAGGGCTTTCCGTGGGCGACCGTGTTGCGGTCTCGCCAAGCCGTCCATGCAATGAGTGCGAATATTGCCTCAAAGGCCAACAGAACCACTGCCTCAACATGCGGTTCTACGGCAGTGCCATGCCGATGCCGCATATCCAGGGCGCGTTTCGTCAGAGACTGGTGGCGCAGGCCTGGCAGTGCCACAGGGTGGACGAGGGTGTCTCGATCCATGAAGCGGCGATGGCCGAACCCTTTGCCGTCACGCTGCATGCGGTGGCACGGGCTGGCGCCCTGACCGACAAGCGGGTTCTAGTAACCGGCTGTGGACCAATTGGTGCACTGGCGATCATTGCGGCACGGGCACATGGGGCGCGTGAGATCGTGGCGACCGATGTGATGGATGCGGTGCTGAAGAAGGCACTGGATATTGGTGCTGACCGGGTGATCAATGTGGCTGACAATGCCGATCAGCTCTCGGCCTATTCTGCCAACAAGGGATATTTTGACGTTCAGTTCGAAGCGTCAGGCAATCAGAGTGCGGTGCGCTCGGGGCTCGAGGTTCTTCGTCCGCGCTCGACCGTTGTACAGCTTGGGCTGGGTGGTGATGTCTCCATTCCGCAGAACATGGTGGTTGCCAAGGAGATCGAGATGAAGGGCACGTTCCGGTTCCATGAGGAGTTCGGGCTTGCGGTCGACTTCATCAACAAGGGCCGTGTTGATCTCAAACCACTTCTGACCGGCACCTTCCCGCTCAACGAAGCCGTCACCGCATTCGAAACAGCAGCAGACAGAACAAAATCAATGAAAGTACAACTGGCGTTTTGATTCGCCGCCAACGAAGAAGAAACAAGGTCAGGCAGATGGCATGACCTTGTGCAATACGAGCTTCCCCGTGCCTCAATGGTCACGGGGAAATGCTGATTAGAGGTCGATAAATCGCGCCTTTTTGTTTTGCCGGCTTTGCCGATGTGACGGCTGCGATTTCTAAGAAAAAATTCCTGACAAGCTGTACCGCATCATCCATTTGATCCGATTGTATGAATCCGGTCAAAGCCATCATGGCATCATTCCTTTGACCACAGGAGGTTCATTGCCCCCGATTGACTCATGGCAACAATAGGAACAAAAAGAGAACATATAAACTTTGCCCCTGCAAAACCATTGAGAGGATCGCATTCGCGCCATGTCGGGAATAGTCGCCAATTCCATGCTGTCCGGGCTTCGGGAGCATATTGAGCGTCTCGAAGGCACAACCATGCGCAAACGGCAGGTCCTGCCGTTTGGGGTTCCGGAGATTGATGACAGATTGCCGGGAGGCGGACTGGCACTGGGTGCGCTACATGAAGTGGCTGGTCGCGGCAATGGTGCGGTGGATGGAGCAGCGGCTGCGGTGTTTGCCGCCGGTATTGCCGCGCGCACCCGTGGCAAGGTGCTGTGGTGCGTCACCCGTGCCGATCTGTTTGCACCGGCCCTTGCCCAGGTGGGTCTTGATCCGGGCCGGGTCATCCATGTCGAAGCCGGCGATGAGAAGATGCTGCTTGCCTGTTTCGAGGAAGGGCTTCGTCACGGTGGGATCGGGGCCGCGATTGCCGAGGTTGCCCGGCTCTCGATGGTCGCATCACGTCGGTTGCAACTGGCGGCAGAACAGTCGGGTGCGATTGGGATCGCCATTCGCCGCTGGCGTCGCCAAAGCGAGGCGGAGGATTTTGGACAGCCGACGGCTGCGATCACGCGCTGGCGTGTTTCGGCAGTGCCGTCTTCCCCACTGCCGGTCGCCGGTATTGGCCGCGAGCGCTGGTTGCTGGAACTGATCCGGGCAAGGGCAGGGGAGTATTTCGATCTCGAAGTGGAGAGTTGTGATGGTCAGGGTTGTATCGCTGTACCTGCCCCGTTGGCCAACAGACCGTCTGAGACGGCTTTCGGGCACCGCTACGCCGCCAATCGATAAACCACTGGTGCTTGCTGGCCGCGATGGTGGTCGCCGTTCTATTTTTGCGCTTGATGCCAATGCCAGTAAGCTCGGACTGTCTGTCGGCATGGCTCTGGCAAAAGCGCAGGCGCTGGTGCCGGGACTGGTCGTTGTGGATGCGGACAGTCGGGGAGATGGTGAGGCGCTTGAACGACTGGCCTTATGGGCGCTGCGGTTTTCTCCTGTTGTCATGGCTGATCCGCCGGATGGGCTGATTATCGACACGACCGGTGCAGACCATTTGCATGGTGGCGAAGCTGTGATGCTGACATCAATGGTTCAGCGCTTTGCAGTTGCCGGACTAGAGGCGTGCGCGGCGATTGCCGATACAAGAGGGGCGGCGCATGCTTTTGCGCGCTTCACGATGAGAACAACCCTTGTTGTGCCTCCGGGGGAAAGCCTGCCATTGCTTCGTCGTCTGCCGCTTGCAGCCCTGCGTCTGGAACCACAGACCGTGGCAGGCCTGCAGACACTTGGTTTTGAGCGGATCGGTGATCTCATCGACCAGCCACGGGCACCACTCACCCAACGCTTTGGACCGGAAATTGGCCGACGTATCGATGAAGCCCTTGGCCGTTCGGCTGAGCCTGTCGATCCAATCCGCTCGCCGGACTTGCCGCAAGCCCGGCGGGTGTTTGCAGAGCCGATCGCTGCGGCAGAAACCATTGCCCGCTATACGGAAAAGCTGGTGACGGCCTTGTGCGCGGATATGGAAACCAAGGGCGTTGGCGCGCGCCGCCTCGATCTTCTTTTTACCCGCGTTGACAACAGCATACAGGCAGTTCGTGTTGGCCTGGCCCAGCCGGTTCGCGATGTGAAGCGCCTTACCCGGTTGCTGTGCGACAAGATCGAAACGGTTGATCCCGGTTTCGGCATCGAGCTGATGACGCTGGTCGCTTCGGCAACCGAACTGCTTGAGCATCGCCAGGCCATATCCTCGCTGGTGGAGGAAGCCGATCCTGACATGTCTGATCTGGTCGACATTCTGGCCAACCGTGTCGGGGCACAGCGTATCTATCGTTATGCCTCGGTCGAGAGCGATGTACCTGAGCGTTCGGTCATGCGTGTTTCGCCGTTCTCTTCGCAGGTAACTGCGGGCTGGAAAGCAAGCTGGCCCCGCCCGTCACGGCTTTTACAGCATCCCGAACCGATCGAGACGATGGCGCTGCTGCCCGATCACCCGCCCGTTTCCTTTGTCTGGCGGGGAATGCGACGGCGTGTGCGGCGCGCCGATGGTCCGGAGCGGATTTTTGGCGAGTGGTGGAAACGTGATGCGGAAATGATTGCTGTCAGAGATTATTTTCGGGTTGAGGACGATGCCGGTGAGCGGTTCTGGATTTTCCGGGCGGGCAATGGTGAAGATGCCGATAGCGGCTCACATGACTGGTTTCTGCATGGGATTTTCGCATGAGTGACCCGCGATATGCCGAACTTCAGGTAACCAGCAATTTTTCCTTCCTGCGAGGGGCATCGTCCTGCGAGGAATTGTTTGCAGAAGCGAAAGAGCTGGGCATTGAGGCACTGGCGATAACGGACCGTAATTCGCTGGCCGGCATCGTGCGTGCGCATCAGGCTGCCAAGGATACTGGTCTGCGACTTGTCGTCGGATGCCGGCTTGATCTTGCCGACGGCATGTCGATCCTTGCCTATCCGACCAACAGGGCAGCCTATGGTCTGTTGTGCCGCCTTCTCAGCCTTGGCAAACAACGTGGCGGCAAGGGCAATTGTCATCTGGAATGGGCTGATGTCGTTGCCTATAGCGACGGTTTGATCGCTGTTCTGGTTCCTGATGTTGCTGATGATGTCTGTGCCTTTCGGCTTCGTCGCCTGCGCGAGAGTTTTGGTGATCGGGCCTATATGGCGCTGACGCTGCGCCGCAGGCCAAATGACCAGCTTCGTTTGCATGAACTCGCCAATCTGGCGGCGATGAGCCGAGTGCCAACCATTCTGACCAATGACGTGCTGTATCATCATCGCGAGCGACGGATACTTCAGGATGTTGTTACGGCCATCCGGTATAATGTTACGATTGACGAGCTTGGCCATCGGCGGGAGCATTTCGCCGATCGTTATCTGAAGCCGCCAGAAGAAATGCTGCGGCTTTTCCCAAGCTATCGGGAGGCCCATGCCCGCACGCTTGAAATCGTCAAACGCTGCCAGTTCAATCTCGATGAGCTTTCCAAACAGTATCAGTATCCGGAAGAAAAGCTTTTTCCGGATCTGACACCGCAGCAGTTGTTGGAAAAATACACTTGGGAGGGGGCAAATTGGCGCTACCCCGATGGCCTTCCGGACAAAGTTCGAGCCAGTCTTGAATACGAACTTCGGCTCATTCAGAAACTCGAATATGCCGCTTATTTCCTGACTGTGAATGCAATCGTCCGGTTTGCTCGCTCCCAGGATATTTTGTGCCAGGGACGAGGGTCGGCCGCCAATTCTGCAGTCTGTTATGTCTTAGGCATCACGTCCATCGATCCTGTTAACAGTAACTTGCTGTTTGAGCGGTTCGTCTCAGAAAATCGCAATGAACCACCGGATATTGATGTCGATTTTGAACATGAACGCAGGGAAGAGGTGATCCAGTGGGTATATGAGACCTATGGTCGGGATCGTGCGGCTCTTTGCGCAACGGTTATCCGCTACCGTGCCAAGGGTGCGTTGCGGGATGTCGGTAAAGCCATGGGCCTGACCGAAGACCTGACAAAAACCCTGTCCTCACAAGTCTCTGGCTGGTCGGAAGGCGTAGAGGAAAAACATGTCCGAGATATCAATCTCAATTGGGATGACAGGCGGTTGAAGATCACTCTAGATCTTGCTCGCCAATTAATCGGTTTCCCGCGTCATTTGTCGCAACATCCCGGTGGTTTCGTATTGAGCCGCGATCAGTTGAATGAGTTGGTACCCATCGAACCTGCGACAATGGCTGACCGACAGGTGATCGAATGGGACAAGGACGATATCGACATCCTGAAATTCATGAAGGTCGATGTCCTGGCTTTGGGCATGTTATCTTGCCTGCGGCGATGCTTTGATCTTTTGCGAGAGCACAAAGGGAAGAAATACGATCTTGCAAGCATACCGCAAGAAGACAAACCTACCTATGCAATGATCCAGAAAGCAGACACGCTGGGCACGTTTCAGATTGAAAGTCGTGCCCAGATGTCAATGTTGCCACGTTTGAAGCCTGAAACCTATTACGACCTTGTCATTCAGGTGGCGATTGTCAGACCCGGGCCGATCCAGGGTGACATGGTGCATCCCTACTTAAGACGACGACAGGGCAAAGAAGAAATCAGTTATCCGAGCCCTGAATTCGAGGAAGCTCTCAGGCGAACATTGGGTGTTCCGCTTTTTCAGGAACAGGCCATGCAGCTCGCCATCAACTGCGCTGGTTTTACTCCCGGAGAAGCAGACCAGTTGCGCCGGGC
>NZ_DAMDBP010000004.1:108099-120800 GCF_032092815.1 Agrobacterium sp.
GGCAATGGCCACGTTCAAAAACACTGGCACCATATCCACCTTCGGCATCAAAATGATCAATGGCATGGTGGCGAATGGTTATGACAGAGAGTTTGCGGGAAAAATATTCCGCCAGCTTGAGGGTTTTGGTTCCTACGGTTTTCCTGAAAGCCATGCGGCAAGTTTCGCACTGCTGGCCTATGCCTCTTCCTGGCTGAAATGCTGGCACCCGGATGTCTTCTGTGCGGCACTGATCAATTCGCAACCGATGGGATTTTATGTGCCAGCACAGATCGTTCGCGATGCCCAAAATCATGGCGTGGAAATCCGTCCTGTCTGTGTGAATGCCAGCCGTTGGGATTGCACGCTTGAACCACGTGACAGCAATGATGGTCGCTTAGCTGTTCGGCTCGGTTTGCGGATGGTCAAAGGCCTTTCCAACAATGATGTTGGACGGCTGATCGGTGCTCGAGCCAACCAGCCCTTCCTCTCGGTCGATGATCTGTGGCAGCGATGTTCCATACCTGCCTCCGCATTGGTTGAACTGGCAGAAGCGGATGTCTTCCGCCCCTCATTGGGTCTTGCACGCCGCGACGCACTCTGGGCGATCAAGGCATTGCGCGATGAGCCGCTGCCACTGTTTGTGGCTGCCGCAAGACGGGAAGCGGTATCCGTGGTGGAGCAGAATGAGCCGACGGTCGTTTTACGATCAATGCCAGAGGGTGGTGAGGTTGTAGAAGACTACAGTCATGTCGGGCTGACCTTGCGCAACCATCCGGTCAGTTTCCTGCGCGGCGATCTTACACGCCGGAGAATTTTGGCCTGCGCGGATGCGGTGGCGTCTCGTGACAAACAATGGGTTGAGGTTGCCGGCATCATATTGGTGCGCCAGCGACCCGGATCGGCCAAGGGTGTGATGTTCATTACAATCGAAGACGAAACGGGTGTGGCCAATGTCGTGGTCTGGCACAAGGTGTTTGAAAAACAGCGCAGTATCGTCCTTGGTGCCAGCATGTTGGGCATCAAAGGGTATATTCAGCGGGAAGGAGAGGTGGTGCATGTCGTTGCCCGCGAACTGATTGATCTTTCGCATGAATTGGCAAGTGTTGGGGAGCGTGGCGAGCCATTTCCTCTGCCGCATGGGCGCGGGGATGAATTCCACCATGGCATGCCGCCTCCGGACCCAAGAGGCCGACCAAAATCGGGTGCCATCCTTGAGCCTCACAGCCATCGGGGTGAAATCAGGGTCAAGACGCGCGACTTCCGATAGAACCTAGCGTTGCTTGCCCTGCGATGACGACTCTGTTAGCCCCGAGGTTGCCGAATACGGATTGGAACAGCATGACTTCACAACTCGACTTCTTTGCATCGTCCGGTAAATCTGCAAGCGTAAGCATTGGCAGGTCCCCGGCACGTGCACGGGGACGACAGGAAGAGGTTCCAGTCGATAGCGAGGCGATGGCCCGACATCTCGAGTCCACCGGCGATTATCGTATCTTGCGCAAGCTGCAGGCGCCGCCGATCGTTAAACATCCGCGCCCGGAATTTCTGCGCCGTGGCATTGTTCTCGATACCGAGACAACCGGTCTGAATTACCGTTCTGATGAGATTATCGAGATCGGGCTGGTGGCTTTCACCTTTAACGATGACGGCCAGATCGGCGATGTTACGGATATTTATGGCGGTCTTCAACAGCCGAGCATAACGATACCGCCAGAGATTACACGGCTGACCAGGATCACCGACGATATGGTTGCCGGCCAAGCGATTGACCGGGATCGTATGAATTCCCTGATCGAACCGGCTGATCTGATCATCGCGCATAATGCCGGTTTTGATCGGCCGTTCTGTGAAGCCTTTTCACCGGTTTTTGTTCACAAGGCCTGGGGCTGTTCGGTTGCTGAAGTCGACTGGTCGGCACGGGGCTTTGAAGGCAGCAAGCTGGGCTATCTGATTGGGCAATCGGGTTACTTCCACGATGGTCACCGCGCCGTCGATGACTGTTTTGCCCTGCTTGAAGTGCTTGCCCTGAAACGCGCGCCCGCCGTGAGCACGCCATTTTCGGAACTTCATGCCGCCAGCCAGTTGTCGCGTGTCCGCATCTATGCCGAAAACTCGCCCTTCGACATGAAGGATCATCTCAAGGCACGCGGTTACCGATGGTCGGATGGCTCCGACGGTCGCCCGAAATCCTGGTGGGTGGAATTGCCGGAAGAGAAATTCGACGAAGAACTGCATTTCCTGCGGAACGAGATTTATCGTTGGGAGGCCGATCCTCCCATTCGGCGTCTGACCGCATTTGATCGTTTCCGGGCAGGCTGAGACAGGTCAAAGACCTGTCTTGATAACCACCTTGCCGTGGCTGGTGCGCGGTTGTCGCAGATAATCCCAGGCTTGTTTGTACTCTTCCATCGGGTAGACCCGGTCGATGGAAGGTTTGATGCGCCCGTCTTTTAGATGCTTGTAGACAAATGCCTTGCCACGCGCGCACATGTCAGGATTTTCAACGTAGTTGAACAATGAGTAGGGCTGGAAGGTCGCGTTTTTCTGGAACATGTCCTTCATCGGCAGGACGGGTGGCTTGGTGTCGAGCGTGCCGTAAAAATAGATGCGCGCGTTCCTGGCCAAGGCCGGACTATATTGCGCAATCATGGTTTCGCCCACCGGATCAAAAGCGGCATCGATGCCCTTGCCCCCGGTCATTTCCAAGAGTTGTTCCGCAACGGATGGGCCTTTGCCATCGGTGACGACAACATGGTCAGCACCCTTCGTTTGCAGGTAGTCGCGATTGGCCGCAAAGCGGGTCGTGCCGATCATCGTCGCACCCAGAATGCGTCCGATTTCCAAGGACGCAGTGCCAGCTGTGCTGGTTGCTGCCGTTGCCAGCACGTGATTGCCAGCTCCGACCTTTGAGATTTCGGCGAGAGGAAAATAGGCCGTCATATACTGCATCCAGATGGAGGCGCTTTCGACTGCTGAAAGCCCATCTGGCGCCGGTGTTACGTAGCTGGCGTCAATGATCAACGTCTCGGTGCTGGCACCGCGCTGGTAATAGAAGTAGGGCAGGGTGCAATACCGTTCGCCAATGGCGATGCCATCGACACCCTCTCCGACTGCTTCAACGATGCCTGCAGCCTCCATGCCGATCCTGGCGGGAAAGTCATGGAAGCTGAAGGAATAATTGTCCAGCATCAGATCCATATCGCCCCAGTTCAAGGCAAAAGCCTCGACCCGTAACCTGATCTCTCCAGGTCCCGGCTGTTCGACGGGCACATCCACGAAAGAAAGCCCCTGATAACCGGAATAGCTGTTGATGACCCAGGCACGTGCCATGGCTTTTGTCCTTCCTGTAAAACGGTGTAGGGATCAGGCTTTCGCGGTGTGGAGATCACGCGGTAGCGAGGAGAAAATCTCCGGGCCATCGGCGCGCAGGATGACGATGTCTTCCAGTCGAATGCCGAAACGGCCGGGCAGGTAGATGCCGGGTTCGATGGAAAAAACCATACCTTCTTCGAGCACCGTTTCCGACGTCGCAGTGATATAAGGTGGCTCGTGGCCGTCAATGCCCATGCCATGCCCAGTCCGGTGCACGAAATAGGAACCGTATCCGGCTTCGGTGATGACCGAACGCGCGGCAGCATCAACCTCTTTTGCCTTCACGCCGGGGCGGGCGGCTTTCAGAGCGGCCTGAACTGCCCTTTCGACAATGGCATGAACTTCTGCATAACCTTCCGGCGCCTCACCAACCACGGCCATGCGGGTAATATCGCTTGGGAAACCATCCTTGCGACCGCCGATGTCGATCACGACAGCATCGCCCTTCTGGATGATCCGATCACCAGTATGGTGATGGGGAAACGCGCCATTGCCGCCAGCACCAACAATCCAGAATTTTGGATCAGCACCTTCCGAGGAGAAATGTGCACGGATTTCTGCGGCAACTTCGTTTTCACTGAGGCCCGGACGCAGCGTGGCAAAGGCCTTTTGCATGGCGCGGTCGGCGATGCCGGCATTCATTTTCAGCTTTTCATATTCACTGGCATCCTTGCGCATGCGCAGCCCGCCGAGGGTCGCCGGTGTGAATTCGCTTTTCGTGTTGTCCGGTAAGGCATGCAGCAAAAGAAGAGCAAAGTCGGCGCGCATGGTTTCATCCAGCGCGACCACGCCAGGCGCCGTCGCGCCGATCGCTTCAAGCGCTTCTTTCAGCGCCTTGTCTGGTCCCTGATCGTCGCTCCAATTGAAGAAAGCAATGTCGGTATGCTCGCGAGTGCCGTCGGCATTGAGCGCCGGCATCAAAAATGCTTCTTTTTCAGCCGAAATCAGCAAAAGGCAAGGCCGCTCATCCGGCATCGGGTGAAAGCCCAGAACCCATTCCATATGTGAACCGGGTCCAACGGCCAGCAGTCCCGTCCCCGTTGCCTTCATTTGTGCGCGCAAGGCGGAAAGCCGGTTTTGTGTCTGGTTGCCCATAGATGTCTCCTCTCAATTTGCCGCAATAATGATGCGGCTGCCAAAGACGGGTTCGTCACCGCCAAAGGCATCAAATTTTGCCATTTCTGTTTCTGATGGTGGTTCGCAGGACCATTTGCGTCCCGGCCCCCAACCGCATTGCTGTTTGAGAAGGGCGGCATATTCTGCCCGTTTCAACGCTGCAATCGACGGATCGATTACCGGCACACCGAGCTCATTTTCAAGCTCCTTGTAGAAACCGATTTCCATGGTGCAGCCAAGGATGAGTGCTTCTGCGTAACCTTCTTCCACGGCCTTGCGACCCGCCTGTTTCAAGCGACGTGCCGTCTCGTCATGGTCTTTCTGGAAATCGTCGACACCAAGCCCAACCTCGTAAAACCCGGCGAGGCGTTCGCCATGGCCATACTCCACGACATTGGCGTGCATCTGGTTTACCCATTTGCGGCGACCAACAATAATGCCGAAGCGATTGACGAGGCTGGCGGCGATTTCACAGGATGCAACACATGGCGCTGTAATGATCATGTCGCCTGATATTTCACGGGCGTCATGCAGGGCCGTGTCATAAAAACAACCGATGGCAAGTGCGTCGAAACCTTCCTGCGCGGCGGCGCGTACCGCTCGCATGATGCCTCTGGTAACCAGTGCCTCGTAGGTACGAAACTCGATATGCGAAAAACCGTACTGGTCTTTTGGCAAGGCAGTGACATGCACCTCTGTTCCCGGCAGCTTGTGATCACGTGCCATCTCCGCAAAGATGGCATCGACCTCAGGATTGGCGGCAACCGGATTGAGATACATGATCTTGACAGGTTTGTTGGTCATGGCGCGACCTCAGACCTTGTAACCATGGACATCGGCTGCCCGCTCAGGCGTGATGAAGCCATTGCGAATATCCTGCGCAACCAGTGCCGGATCGCGTTCTTTCGGGTTGCCCAAGCCGCCGCCAGTACCGGTGATGATGCGGATCACATCATCCTTGTCGACACGGATGCCGGATGCATAGGCGTGGCGTTCCTGTGCGCCATCCTTGCGCATGACGAGGGCATAGTTTGCCGTCCCTTCATTGCCGCCATCCAGAGACCACGGCATGATGCGTGAGCGGGTATAACCAAGCGTCAGGAAGGAATTGTCGCGACGAATGCGGTAGTCGATGCGAATGCCGTGGCCGCCTGACCATTTGCCTTCGCCGCCCGGTTCGGTGTTCAGCTCCATGCGGTCGATGATCAGACCATTGCGGGCCTCGGAGATTTCCGCCGGGCAATTATAGGTTTCGCCATGCACACCGGAGAAGATTGCGCTGTTGCCATCGCGGCCTTCGCTGGCGCCCCAGCCACCGATCTGCGGTTCAATGATGGTGTATTGCCGACCGGTATCCGGGTGAATGCCGCCGATAAAGGTGCCGGCAATCGAGGAGAAATGACCGGATGGCAGTTTGCCCGGCATGTGCGGGGCAAGGCAGCGCCAGACCAGATCGTAAACGCGAATGCCGACTTCGTAATAGAAGCCAACGGCGGCCGGTTCCTTGGCATGGAATACGGTGCCTTCTTTCGTCAGCACGTTCAGCGGACGGAAGGAGCCTTCATTGGCCGGGGAGGCGGGGTCAGTCAGCGCCTTGAAAATGACCTGCATGCTGACCAGCGTGTCATCACGACCGGCGTTGAACGGGCCGTTGTCTTGATCCGGGTTGTCACGCAGATCGACGGTAAATTCATCGGCAGAGACGGTGATCTTGACGTTGAAGAAACGCCCATCGTCCTGTTCTTCTGAAAGCGTATAGGTGCCGTGCGGCAGTTTGGCCAGCTCGGCACGCGATACCTGTTCACCAAAATTCATGAACTGCACCATGGCAGCTTCGAAGGTTGAAACGCCGTATTTGAGCGCCAGTTCTTCAAGCCGCTTCGCGCCGATGCGAACTGAGGCGATTGCCGCCCAGAGATCGCCTTCCAGAAAGTCTGGCATGCGGGAATTGGTGGTGATGATTTCAAAAACTGGCCGAATGGGCTGGCCGCGCGAAATCATCTTGATGGCAGGCAGGCGCAAACCTTCCTGGAAAATTTCCGTGGCTTCTGAAGACAGGGATCCCGGTGCCATGCCACCAATATCGGAATTGTGGGCAATGTTCGCCGTCCAGGCAATGATCCGCCCTTCTGAGAACACCGGCATGACCACGATGAGATCGTTGAGGTGGGTCACGCCACCATAATAGGGGTCGTTGGTGATGAAAACGTCGCCGGGTTCGATATCGCCTGGTTCGGAGAACTTCTGAACGACGAATTTAACCGACTTGTCGAGAACGCCGATGAAGCCAGGAATGCCAGCACCTGATGAGGCCAGATGGCCCTTGGCATCAGTAATGCCGGTGCCCATGTCCAACACTTCGTAGATGATCGAGCTCATCGCCGTCTTGCGCATGGCGGCAAACATTTCGTCAGCCGTGGCCTGCAGCGAGTTCTGGATGATTTCAAGCGTGATGGGGTCGTGGATTTGTTCTGCCATGTCCCGCTCCTTCAGGCGCCAAGGTGGATGTGAATATTGCCGAAACCATCGACCTCGACACGATTGTCGGGATGGATGACGATGGTGGTGCCGGGGTCTTCAATGACGGCAGGGCCTTTGAACTGCATGCCGGGCTGCAGTCTTGTGCCGTCGTAGATTGCCGCCTCGTGCACGCCTTCAAGCGCGTAGTCGACCTTGCGTTTGCTCTTCGCGGCGGCGGATGCATCGCTGTTGCCGAGCGGCTTTTCCTGCATCTTCAGTTTGCCAACCTCGGCAAAAGCCACGAGGTGAATGCCGACCAGTTCCACCGGCGCCTTGAGACGATAGGTGTATTCACGCTCATAGCTTTCGTGGAAGTCGGTCTCGATGTCTTGCAAACGTGCCTGCGTTATCGTGCCACCCTCGATCAGAACTTCTGTCGTATGTTCCTGGTTCTGGTAGCGGAACTTGCCATAGCGCAGGAACTTGACCTTGCTGGCATCGATGTTTTCGGCGGCAAACTGCTCCTTGGCCAGCGTTTCGCTTTCGCCGAACAGCTTTTCGATCATTGCCGCTGCACCATCCTTCAGGTCTGCCAGCTTGGTCACGAAATAATCGCGACGCAGATCGGACATCATCATGCCCCATGCGGAGAAAACAGAAGCGCCCGCGGGGATGACGACCTTTTTGACACCTAGTTCCATGCCCAGGGCCACGGCATGCATGGCACCACCACCGCCAAATGCCACCAGCGTGAAGTCACGCGGGTCAAAACCACGGTTCAGGGATACCAGCTTCAGCGCATTGACCATGTTGTTGTTGGCAATACGGATAATGCCACGCGCAACCTCGTCGGCAGAGACACCAAGCTTGTCGCCAACGGCATTCAACGCCTTTTCAGTCGCGACCATATCCGCCTCGACCGAACCGCCGCAGAAATAATCACGGTTGATACGTCCCAGCCAAAGATTGGCGTCCGTCGTTGTCGCTTCCGTGCCGCCACGGCCATAGGCCGCAGGTCCAGGCATCGCGCCTGCCGATTTCGGACCGACATGCAGCTTGCCGAAATCATCCACCCAGGAAATCGAGCCGCCACCGTTGCCGATTTCCACGAGGTCGACGACCGGTACCATGATCGGATATCCGGCGGAGGTGCGGTCGCGCTCGATCCAGTAATCGGTCATGATGCGGACCTGACCGCCTTCGATCAGCGAGCATTTTGCCGTCGTGCCACCGATATCAAGCGCCAACACATTCGGTTCACCAATCAGCTTGCCGAGTTCGGCTGCACCCCAGAAACCGGAGGCTGGGCCGGATTCGACCATGGTGATCGGAATTTTTGAAACGGAATCCAGTGAATCCACGCCGCAGTTGGACTGCATGATGAACAGGTTTCCATCAAAACCCTTGGTTTTCAGGCCATCGTTCAACCGCTTGAGATAACGTTCGGCGGCTGGCTGCACATAGGCCGACATGACAGTGGTGTTGCTGCGCTCATATTCGCGCCATTCGCGGGTGATCTGGTGCGAGGAAACGACCGCGACTTCTGGCCAAAGCTTTGCAATCTCGGCAATAACAGCCTGTTCATGCGATGGGTTGGCATAGGAGTGCAGGAAGCAGACAGCGATGGCTTCAACGCCATCATTTCGGAAGATTTTCAGGATCTCCGGCAGTGTGGAAAGATCAATCGGCGTGACTTCCTCGCCCTTGTAGGTGAAACGTCCCGGCAGTTCACGGCGCAGATAACGCGGCACAAAAACTTCGGGCTTTTCATAATGCAGGTTGAAAAAGTCAGGGCGGTTGCCACGGGCGATTTCCAGCGTGTCACGGAAACCTTCTGTGGTGATCAGGCCAACTTTGACGCCCTTGCGCTCTGTCAGCGCATTGATGACAACGGTCGTGCCATGCGCAAAGAAATCCACGCTGGCAGGATCAATGCCGCCCTTATCCAGAACATTGAGCACACCCTGTTCGAAGTTTGGGGGCGTGGTGTCCGACTTTGCGGTGGTGATGGTTGCTTCACCGGTCGCGTGGTCCGTTTCGAAGCAGACGAGATCGGTGAACGTGCCACCGACATCGGTTGCGACGCGAATGGTTTTTCCGCTCATATCAGTGTGCTCCAGCCTTGTTCTGGGTGTGAAGAAGCATGCAAATGGTGCCCGGCAATTTCAGCGCTTCAGCCGCAGCCACGCGCTCTGGCGTGTAAAAACCGGTTTCATGTAGGCAGTTGAGGGTGCCGATAACCTTGCCGTCGACAATGATCGGCACGTTGATGACGCTGCCCAAACCAAGGGATTTGATGATCTCGTGGTCATCGAACACCGTGGCAATGTCTTCGATCGTGTTGGCGACGAAGGTTTGCTTCTGCTTGAGAGTGATTTCGGACCAGCGGGTCTCGTTATAAGGTTTGGTGCCTGAAACCGGGTAGACATCCGGCAGGCCGGAATAAACACGCTCGGAATTTTTACCCACGGTGTCTGCGGTCATGATGGTGAAGAGCTTTGCGCCGACAAGCTTTTTTGTCAGGGCTTCCAGCGCCACCATGGCCTTATGCGGCTGGTCTCCAGCTTCTGCGAGTGCGGCATTGAAATCGCTATAGTCAGTCATTTGCATTTTCCTGCTCCATTAGGCGATCGCGCAAGGCCGCTTCATCGCGGCTGACGACCGGAACTGCGCCGATAAGGCGGCGTGTGTAGGCATGTTGAGGATTGGTGAAGATGGCGTCCGTGCTGCCGATTTCGACGATGCGGCCTTTTTCAAAAACGGCGACACGGTCTGCGATATTGCGCACCACGGACAGATCGTGGGTAATGAAGATGTAGGTCAAGCCACGCTTGTCCTTCAGCTCTTTCAAGAGTTTCAGCACACGCGCCTGTACAAGCACGTCGAGTGCGGATGTTGGTTCGTCCAGAACAACCAGTTCCGACTGGCAGGCCAGCGCGCGGGCAATGGCCACACGTTGACGCTGGCCACCGGATAGTGCCGATGGAGACCGTTTGCGGAAATCTTCCGGCAATCCGACCTCTTCCAGCAGTTCGCCGGTGCGTTTGTCCCGTCCGGACTTGTCGCCGATATTGTGAACGTCCAGAGCCAGTCGCAACGAGGCGCCGATGCTGCGGCGCGGATTGAGAGACGAGAGCGGGTTTTGTTGAACCAGCTGAATGTTCTGACGATGTGTCTGTGTCCGTTTTGCCGGAAGCGGTTCGCCTTTGAAGGCAAGATCACCAGATGTGGCTGCATAAATGCCCAAAATGATGTTGGCGATCGTGCTCTTGCCAGAGCCGGATTCACCAACGACAGCCAGGCATTCTCCAGCCTCAACGTCAAAAGAGATGTTTTGTAGCGCCGTAACCTCACGTCCAGCGACATTGAAGGTTTTGGAAATGTTGCAAACCGAAAGAAGTGTGCTCATGCCAGCAGCTCCTTTTCGCTAAAGCCCTCATGCGCGACAAGCGGTGCCAGAAAATGCGCCGGATCGTCGTCAATGTCGGGAATGCCGCCGCCCGTAATGCGTGGAACGGCAGACAGGAGCGCGCGGGTATAGGGGTGGGAGGGATTGTCAAACAGGGTTTCAGTCTTGCCCTGTTCAACGATGTTGCCCTTGTAGATCACATAAACCCGATCTGCGAATTCCCGCACCACACCGAGATTGTGCGAGATGAACAGGACTGAGGTATGATGTTTTTCCACCAACTCACCCATCAGCTTCAGTGTCTGGGCCTGTACCGTCACATCAAGTGCTGTGCCAGGCTCGTCGGCCAGAAGCAGGGCAGGGTTGTTGGCAAGCGCCATGGCAATCATCACACGCTGGTTCATGCCACCGGATAGCTGAAAGGCATAGGAATCCAGCACCCGTTCGGGTTCGTTGATGGCCACATCTGCCAGTGCCTGAAGTGCAAGTGCACGGGCCTCTGTGCGTTTGAGATCGGGCCGCGCACGTTTGAGAACTTCGTGAAACTGAACCTCGATGGTGTAGACCGGGTTTAGCGACGAGGTCGGATCCTGAAAGATCATCGACATGTCAGTGCCGCGCAAAGCCTTGCGTTCTCGCGCCGTCATGCTGTTGAGATCACGACCTTCAAACTCCAGTCCGCCGGTGATTTTGGCGTTCCGCTGTTCCTGCAGAAGTCCCAGCACGATGCGGGCCGTCACCGATTTTCCAGAACCGGATTCACCGACCAGAGCCACCTTCTCGCCCATGGCAATATGCAGAGATATGCCGTGCAACACGGCGTTTGTGCCGGAGAAGCTCTTGAAACCAAGCTTGAGGTTTTCGATTTTCAGGGTTGGTGTTTTCATTGATCCACTCCCAGAATTTCGCGCAGCGCATCGCCGATCAGGTTGAAACCGAACACTGCAATCAGAATGGCAAGACCGGGGAAGACGGTGAGCCACCAACTATCGGGCAGATATTTTGCACCTTCAGCCACCATCGAGCCCAGGTCAGGTGTTGGCGGCTGTACGCCAAGGCCGAGGAAGGAGAGGGAGGAGGCGATGAGGATCACGAAGCCGAAATCGAGCGTCATCTTGGTCAGGATCGAGGGTACGCAGTTCGGCAGGATTTCGCGGAACATGATGTGCAGGCGCGACGCGCCGATCACTTCGGCGGCAAGCACATAACCTTCTTCTTTTTCGCCACGGGCGAGGTTGTAGACAAGGCGCGTATACCAGGGCCACCACATGGCGGTGACCGCGATCATGCCATTGGTCAGGGTCGGCTCCAGAAGGCCCATCATCGACATGGCAAGGACCAGAGGTGGGATCGACAGGAACACATCGGTGATGCGCATCAGCACATATTCCGTCCAGCCACCGAGGTAACCGGCAGCAAGGCCGATGGCGACACCGATCGGCACTGCAATTGCCAGAACGACGATGCCAAGGATCAGTGAGACGCGATAGGCGTAAATGATGCGGGTGAACAGGTCTCGCCCGACAAGATCAGTGCCGAAAATGTAAGGCCATTCAGGCGCTTTGTTGAAGTTGACGAAGTCAACGACAGCGCCCTGATGGTCTGGGAAAGGCACGATGAAATCGGCGAAGATGGCGGACAAAACCACCAACGCCACCAGAATGAGGCCGATCAGGGAAAGCGGATTGCGCACAAGTACGGAAAAGGTTTTGCTCATGCTTTCCCCCGTGCAAGGCGAATTTTGGGATTGATGACCGAGACCAGCAAGTCAACGATGAGATTGACGATCAGGAACATGGCGGAAATGATGAGAACGGTACCGATGATGGCGTTGAGATCTTTTCTCAAAACCACGGCAACGCCGTAACGGGAAAGGCCAGGCCATGCGTAGACGGCTTCGATGAGAAATGCGTTGCCGAGCATGGCTGCAAAATCGAGGCCGATAATCGTCAAGGACGGGATCATCGAAGGGCGGAAGGCATATTTACGGGAAATACGTTTCTCGGGAAAACCATAGGCCTGCGCCATTTCGATGTAGGGCTTGTCGTAGGTTTCCACCATGTTGGAACGAACGAGACGGGCGGCCTGTCCAATACCGGAAAGCGCAAGCGCAAAAGCCGGCAGGATTAGATGGGAGAAGACATCAAGAAATGCATCCGGGCGGCCAGCCAGCAATGTGTCGACCAGCAGAAAGCCGGTCACCGGTGCAATCGTAAAGGTATCCGCAATCCGACCTGCGATCGGGAAAATCGGCAGGTAATAGGCAAAGACCAGCATCAGGATGACGGCCCAGACAAAACCTGGGGCAGACACACCAAGCAATGTGACAAGGCGGATGACGTGATCAACGACGGTGCCACGA
>NZ_DAMDBP010000004.1:120810-132010 GCF_032092815.1 Agrobacterium sp.
AACCGCGCGGACAGAACACCAAGCGGCACACCCAACACCACCATCATGATGCCGGCGACGATGACCAGCTCGAGCGTGGCCGGCAGGAACTGTGCGATGTCGGCTGTTACCGGGCGGTTGGTATAAAGTGAAATGCCGAGATCACCGCGCAAAAGATTGCCGATGAAGTAGCCATATTGCTCGATGAACGGTGCATCGAGGTGCAGCTTCAATCTCAAAGCCTCGACGGCCTCAGCCGAAGCATTGGGGCCAAGCGCGATACGCGCCGGGTCGCCGGGAATGATCCGGGCTATGGCAAAGATCAGCAGGGATACGCCAAAAAGGACAATAAGCGACGTACCCAGCTTCTTCGCAAGAAGATGCAGGACAGGAAACATCTGTTTTCTTTCAAGGGTTAAAGGGGTGCCGGGCGAGCGTTCGCCCGGCGCGTTGCCTTTACTCGTTCATTTCCATCAGGCGGAATGTGAAACCGAACGCTGCAAGAGGAAATGCCTTGGCAGGATCGGTAAGCGCTGGCACGGACACCTTGGGCGAGGCAGCAAAAACCGAAATCTGGTCCTGGCCATAGATGGACGGGGCAATGGATTTCAGCTTCACACCAAGCTCCTGATAGATCTTGGCACGTTCTGCTTCGTCGGTTGTTTCACGGCCCTTGTCGAGCAATGCGTCAACCTCCGGGTCCTTCAGATGTTCTGGCGACATCCATGTGCCGGCAGCACTTGAATGATACATGCTGTATAGCAATGTATCAGGGTCGCCGGTCATGGTGTTGACGAAGACCTGGCTGATTTCAGGTGTGTTTTCTGCCTTCGTTACCTGTTCGGAAAACAGCGCCCAGGGCATTTTCTTGACGTTTGCCTTGATACCCAGCTGCATGAAGTTGGCCTGCATCAAGAGGGCAAAACGTTCTTCAAGCGGCACCTCACCAATCCAGGAAATATCCATCTTGATATCTTCCGGTTTGTATTTGCACTTGGCCAGATGTTCCTTGGCCTTGTCGATATCCTGCGCCAGTGTCTGGTCTGCAGGCAGGGAACCCATCATGCCAACAGGGATAGGGCCAGTGGCGGCACTGCCCTGCGAGATGGTGTCGTTGACGGCAACGATTTTGACAGCGGCGTTGTAGTCGAAGGCATAGGACACGGCGAGGCGGCATTCGACATCATCGAACGGGGCCTTGGTGGTGTTCATCTTGACGTAGAAGCCAGAGGTGCCCCCCTCGGTCAGCAGCTGCGCACCGCTGGCTGCCAGTGACTTCAACACTTCCGGCGGCAACCACTGCGAGGAAATTTCGTGCTGGCCCTGCGAAATCAGGGTTCTGACGGTGGCGGCTTCCAGGCCGTAACGCAGTCGTACCGTATCCGGTGCCTTGGCTGGAACGCTGGTGAAGTAGCCGGCATTTTTGGCCATGACGGTTTCTTCCTGCGGATTGTGCGAGACAACCTTGTAGGCGCCACTGCCGGCAGCATGTCCGGAAAGATAGGCCTGTCCCCAGTCCTTCATCTCACCGTCACCTTCGCCGAGGTTTTCCAGTACCAGCTTTTTGTCAACGATTGGAAGACGGGTGAGCGCGGAGATGAAGGGGGCATCCTGTTCGGAAAGCGTGAATTTTACAGTGGTTGCATCAACCGCTTCAGCCTTTTCAACCTTGGTGAACAGGTAGGAAAGACCTGCGCCCAGTGCCTTCATGCGATCGAGCGAAAACACGACATCGTCTGCAGTCAGTGGATTGCCGCTCTGGAATTTCACATCATCGCGCAGCTTGAACGTATATGTCGTTCCATCGATTTCCCAGCCGGTCGCAAGGTAGGGATCATATCCAGGCTGGCCCTGCTTGGGGATGACCAGCGCGTCATAAACATTGAACATCAGGATGGAGTCGGCGTAGTCCGAAGCCTTGGCTGGATCGAGTTCACCAACGGGTGATTCATCCAGTCTGAGCACGGTTTCGGCCTGGGCGTATCCGTAGAGGGAAGCCGTGGCAATCAATGCCGCGGATAGTAGTTTCAGGCTGTTTTTCATTTCCTGTTCCCCTTTTTTGTTATGGGCTTATTGGACTTCATGGGAGGCGTTTTGGTCCCGATGACCGGCTGCTTTGGAGCGCTGCGGCGGCTGGCTGCGCGTCTCACGACAAGACTGTCGCCGTCACCGCTGCTGTGGTCGTCCCCGAAGACATCCATCGTGCAGGTGTGAAAAACGGTCGTTGGACTTGTCGTATGGTTCCAGGTCGCGTGGACCCGGGTGGAGGGGAAATGCGCGGAATCACCAGCTTCCAGAATCATGCGCTCGCCATCGATCTCGATGGTCAGCGCACCTTCCAGCACGAAGAAAATTTCCTCGCCCTCATGCGACATCGGTTCGCTTCGATAACCCGGCGGCTCATGGATAAGGGTGCTGCGCAGCACATTTCCCGGAAAGGAGGCGGAAAGGCGCTCATAGGTGACGGCGCGCCCGGCTTCACCACCAAGCCCATAGGCCTCGCGGCTTTCGCGGCGTGTCACAGAGGAATTGGGTTTTTGAGAGTTGAAGAATGAACCCGCGTCGACTTTCAGGACACGGCAAACGGCGACCAGTGATGTCAGGGAGGGGACGGTAATGCCGCGCTCGATCTGCGAAATGAAACCGACTGAAAACCCGGCCCTATCGGCAACCTCCTGCAAGGTCAGACCCTGCTCTTTACGGCAAAGGCGCAACCGTTCTCCCAAAGGCTGAATCTCGGCTGCGCTATGCGCAGTGCCGCTGACAGGATTCATTTTTAGTTCCACTCTTTTTTAGTATTACTTCAATCAAAAGATCGCAGTGGAATTTTGTCAAGCATTTTTTAGTCAGACTAAAAATTCTATCCTTGGTTGATTTCGATGATGTCGAGGCGAAGGTGCTGCGTGCGGCTGTGTTCTATTGGCCGTTGCACGCCGAAAAGAAGAGGTTTGAAGATGGTCACTCTTCAGAAACCCGTGGGAAATCATCACCTCTATTTCTGATGGCTAAGAGACAATGTTGGTCATGCCCTAAAATAAAACTGGGCGTGAGTAGCGGAGTCGGGGAACTGGCCGCGGCATTTATCAATAATGCTTGAACTCAATTTTACGTTGTTGTTCGTTCGATTCAAATGACCGTTTGGGTTACTCGAACTTCGCTCGCAACTGGTTCAGCTGGTCATGCATTTGCGTTGCGCGTTCTGGATTGCGTGCCGAAAACCGGAAGGTGAGCAGATCACCGATCACCGTTGCGCCGATCAGCCAGCTTGCCAGCTTGGAGGCGACGGCCATGGAATGCAGGGCAACCGTGACCTTGTCCCGAAACAACTCATTCAGCTGCGTGCCGGAGACGAGGACGGTCGAGACACCGATCTTTGCGGCATGATCGATCAGGGCTGCCACATCCTTGCGGCGTGTGGCGGCGTGGAAGATGACGAGACAGTCACCTGGGCGCAGACCAATAGCCGCATTGGCGAGATCAAACCCGCTGCTGGCGAGGACCCGTGTGACAAGTCCCGCGCGCAAAAGGCCGGTTGCAAGATGCCGGGCTGGCTGTTCCGCCACGCCGATGCCCAGACACCACACCGTACCGGCGTTTTCAAATAGCGATACCGCCTGTTCCACAGCGGCAGGATCCAGCGCTTCGCGGGTGGATTCCAGTATCTCCTGTGCCGCAGTGAAGATGGCATCCCGTGCAGCCAGAGCGTCGGGGGAAACAGATTTTATCTTGTGGCCGAGACGTTTACCGGGCGAGGTATGGGTGGCAATGGAGCGTGTGATCAGCCGCTTGAGTTCGGGCAGACCGGAAAAACCAAGACGGCGAGCCGTGCGGATGACCGTGGCATCGCTGGTGGCGCTGGCTGCCGCGATTTCCTCGGCGCTGCGAAAGGCCAGATCAGCTGGTGCCAGCGTCAGCAGGTAATCCGCGACGCGACGCTCGGTGCGTGTCAGCGTGCGCGCATTGGCATCATAATGTTGCTGCAGCAGGGCCGAGGCTTGGGCAACGCCCTGATCTCTATGTGATGGGTCAGTCATTCAAGGTGCCTAACACAGTGTGAGGAAGCCGTCACTCTATGACGCAGCGGCAAGCGGCAGGCAGAGCGGGGTGCCATCGGCTGGGTGAGGAACGACCATGGCAGCAACGCCAAACACCGTCTGGATCAATTCAGCGGTCAGTAGGTCTTGCGGGTGACCGGCGGCATGGATGCCGCCATCGGCAACGGCGATGATATGGTGGGCGAATTGCGCTGCATGATTGAGATCATGAACCACCATGACCACGGTGCGGCCCTGATCCCTGTTGAGTTGACGCAGCAGCTGCAGCACCTCCATCTGATGGGCGATGTCGAGATAGGTGGTGGGTTCATCAAGCAGCAGGATCGGCGTTTCCTGAGCAAGGGCCATGGCAATCCAGGCGCGCTGACGTTGTCCGCCAGACAGGCGGTGAAGCGGCTGGTTGGCAAGATCAGAAAGACCGGCGGAACTGAGCGCCTGATTGACTACAGCCTCATCATGCGCACTGGAACGTGCAAGCAACGGCTTGTGCGGATAACGGCCAAAACGGCACAATTGCCGCACAGTCAAGCCATCCGGCGCGATTGGATTTTGCGGTAAAAGCGCCACGATGCGGGCAACGGCCTTGCGTGGGCTTTGGGCTATGTCCCTGCCATCCAGCAATACGGTGCCGGCGATCGGGTCGAGCACCTGTGCGAGCGTGCGTAGCAGTGTCGATTTTCCGGAGCCATTGGCACCAATCAAGGCTGTGATCTTGCCGTCAGGAATGGCCAGAGAAACCTGATCGAGAACCGGCGCTACACCATAACCCACGCTGAGCGTTGCTGCTTGTAAACGGTCTTGTTGAACATCAGCCACGGCGGCGCGCCTCCCATAACAACAGGAAAAACAGGTAGGGACCGCCAATCACCGAAGCGACGATGCCGGCTGGAATTTCATTGGGCAATGCGACCAGCCGACCGATCAGATCGGCAAGCAGGAGCGCCAGTGCCCCTGTAAAGGCGGTTGCCGGAACGAGATGGCGGGCACGCGGCCCGACCATAAGGCGGGCAATATGGGGTGCGAGCAGCCCGAGAAAACCGATGCTGCCCACACTGGCAACCGCGCCTGCCGTCAACATCACCGCGGTCAGCACAAGTCCGGTGCGCAACAGGCTGGGCGATATGCCCAGGCTTTTCAGTGTGTCGTCACCAAAGGCCGAGATATCAAGCGCCATAGCGAGCACGACAATTGCGGGCAGGCAGGCGAGAAGCCAGATCGACAGTGACAGGATGTCGGACATGGTGCTGCCGTAAACGCTGCCTGCAAGCCAGACCATGCTTTGATCAATGCCGCGCGGGTAGCGCACCATGAGAAACTGCATCATCGCTTGTGCCAGGGCGCCGAGTGAAACGCCGACAAGGGCTAGTGTGGTAACGCCGCCGCCAAGGCCACGGCCAATGGCGAGCAGCAGCATGGCGACGGCCCCGGCACCGGCTATAACACCTACCGGAACACTCCAGACGATCCAGGCCGGCGGTGCAAAGATCAGTGCCAGCATGGCGCCGAGGCCCGCGCCCTTGGTAATGCCAACCACGTCAGGAGAGGCGATCGGATTGCGCAGTGCGACCTGCAGGAACAGACCTGCCAAAGCCAATGCAGCACCTGAAAGCATGGCGACAATGACGCGTGGCAGGCGGTATTGCCCGATGATGAAGGCGTCTGGTCCACCGAAAAGACCAGCCACCACACGGTCAAGCGGCAATGGCACTGCACCGAGTGCCATGCTCACCAGTGCCAGAACGACGAGCAAGACCGCCAGACCGACACAAACAAGCGTGGTGCGCAGCGGTTTTGATGTGGCGGGATCAACCAGCGCGATGCTCATGGGGTGCGGTTTCTCCAGGTGATCAGCAGGAAAGCGGGCGCGCCGAGGATGGCGGTGACAATGCCGACCGGTAATTCTGTTGGATAGGTGATGAGCTTGCCGCCAAGGTCAGCGCCAACCAGCAGAAGCGGACCGGCAACTGTACTTAAGGTCAAAACAGTGCGCATGTCCTCGCCAACGAGACTGCGGATAATATGGGGCACCATCAATCCGACGAAACCGATGGGACCGGCGACGGCAACGGCCGAACCAGCAAGCAGCACGATCAGCACCGAGGCAAGACCACCGGTTCTGCGTGCGTTTTGACCAAGTGACTGCCCCGTGCTGGCATCAAGCGCAAGCAGGCTGAAGTGATGGCCGCCTGCAATGGTGACGGCAATGCCGGCCAGAGTGAAGGGCAGGATGGTCATGACTTTCGACCACTGTGCCGAGGTGACCGAACCCGCCAGCCAATAGACAATATCGGTGGAGGCGTTGTTGGCGATGAGCACTGCCTGCACAAGTGCGGCCAGCACCAATTGCAGAGCGACACCGGCAAGCGCCAGCTTTAGCGGCGTGATGGCGTTGGACAGGGACAGAACCCACATGATGAAGCCGATGCCCGCTGCTCCGGCAAAGGCTGGCAGTACGGTCGTTCCACCCGACAGACCTGGAAAGGCGATGATACAAACGACAATGGCAAGTGCTGCGCCGCCATTTATGCCGAAGGTTTGTGGTGAGGCGAGCGGATTGCGGGTGAGTGTTTGAATGAGTACGCCAGCGACGGCGAGATTGGCGCCCACCAGTGACGCCAGAAGCACGCGTGGCAAGCGCACATCCCAGACCAATGCGGTTTCGACCGAGGCATCGGGTTGAAACAAGGCACGTAACGATTGCTGCACCGAAAGATCGGCAGCACCAACCATGAGGTTGCCGATGGCCGTTACCACAAGCAGCGCAATCAATAGGCCCAAAAGCCAGAGTGGATGGAGACGCCTTTCGGCGCTCCATCTGGCCTTTTCTTTCTTATCGGCGGCAGGTGTTGCGGCCACCTGAGCCTTATTGGGCATTGAAGACCTTGGTCAGAACGTCGTTGGCAATCAATTCTGCCGTGCGCAGATCGCGGAAACGGGCATACTGGTTGCGGTTGACCTCAAAAACCAGGTTGTTCTTTACGGCCGCGATGGCTTTCCATGCCGAGTTGTCCTGTACCCGGTTGAAGATCGTGCCGCCTGGATCGGTTGCCACGAGCAGGACATCAGGATTGACCGCAACGAGACGTTCGAGGCCAACGCCGCTTTCAACGGGCTTGTCGGCGTTGATCGCTGTTTCGACGCCGATGGCTGCGAAGATCGAGCCACTGAAAGAATCCGATGTGTGCAGTGACCAGTTGTCAGCCGTCGCCACCGCCAGCATGAATTTGCGGTTATTGTCTGCTGGAATTTTGGCTGCGATGGCGGCTATTCTTGCATCGTGATCGGCAACGACCTTTTCGCCCTTTGCCTTGTCGCCAACCGCGTCGGCGATCGTTACGACAGCATCCTTGATGTCCTTGTAGGTCCCATCCCAGCTGTTGAGCACGATGGTGGGAGCGATGGCGCTCAGTTGCTCATAGATTGCGCCGTGGCGACGTTCATCGGCAATGATGAGATCAGGTTGCAGGGCGCTGATAAGCTCAAGGTTGGGCTCAAGACGGGTGCCGACGGAACTATATTCGATCTTTTTGCCAAGGTTTTGCTCGATGCGGTCTGGCTGGTTGTCATCGGTGATGCCGACCGGCGTGATACCGAGCGAATCCAGCGCCTGCACAAAGGAAAACTCCAGCGCAACGATGCGAACAGGCTTGCCGGTTATTTTGGTTTCACCCAGTTCGTGCGTGATGGTACGCGCATCCTGTGCCTGAGCCGGCAGGTTCATCAAAGCAAGCACGGCAAGGGAAAGCGCCGCGCAGAGGACGTTGAGGGGACGTGTGAAAAAGAAACGGATCAAGGTCATGTGTGTCTCTCGGCGGCAGGGCCGCGATGTCTCCAGGGCGATGCCACGGCGGCGTCACGTTGGATTGACTACACATTTGTAGTTTTTATTTCAATATACTTTCTTCAATTAGTCATGTTTAATGTGTGCGTATCTCGTCATGCACGTCGACCGCGCTATTGTTCCTGTGGTATGCAGTGCAAGGGACGGTGCGGCATGGCATGGCTCTCTTGTTTGGCAAGCGGACGCCTTGTGGCCGTGATGGAAGAACAGATTGCTGGGCATCTGCCCATTCACGTGATATGGCCAGCATCGCCAGTGATGTTACCACGTTTGCGGGTGGCGATAGACGCGATTGTACGAGCGACACGACCTTTGCTGAGCGATGGTGCGCTGACTTAGGACGTTTGAACTTCAAGATCGGTATCGGCAACAGACCGTATGGCAGGGCCGTGGGTTGTCATCCAGACCGCCAGCGAATCCAGCGTTGGTTTTAATGTCCGTCCGAGTTCCGTGATCTCATATTCCACCCGCGGCGGCATTTCCGGGTAGACGGTGCGTTTTACCAAGCTCTGTCTTGCGAACAGCCGCAGGTGGCGGGTCAGTTCCTTTTGCGTGATAGGTCTTGCTGCCCGCTGCAGCGTGCTGAAGCGCACAGGCCGGTTTTCGACAATCAACCGGTAAAGCACGGGAATAGCCCATTTGCCGGAAATCAGATTGACGAAGTCAACCATGGGGCAGCGTGGCCCCTGTTCAAACGGCTCGGCACTTTTTTTCATTTTTTTCCTTTAGTAGCAATTTGGTGCCTACTATACAAAGGATAGTAAAGCCATGACAATCCTCCTGCAACACAAATAGGAGACATTGCATGGGACGCCTTTCAGGCAAACACGCCCTAATAACCGGTGGGACAAGCGGGATTGGTTTGGAAACCGCACGCCAGTTTTTGAATGAGGGGGCGAAGGTCGCCATAACAGGACGTTCAATTGAACGGCTTGAAGAGGCCAAACATCAATTGGGTGGCGATGTCATCACCATTGCCAATGAGGCCGGTGAGATTGAAGCCAGCGTCAGCTTGCGGCAGAACTGGCAAAGATCTGGCCATCTGTCGACGTGCTATTCGTCAATGCCGGTGATGTGACCCATCGCCCATTGCAGGACTGGGACGAAAAAACATACGACGCGCTGTTCGCCACCAATCTCAAGGGACCGTTTTTTCTCGTTCAGGCACTTTTGCCGCTTTTCAAGACGTCGGCATCAATCATCCTGTGCGGTTCGGTTTCCGCGCATATCGGTTTGCCGCAATCCAGCGCCTATGCCGCCAGCAAAGCTGGCATTTTGTCACTGGCACGCACTTTGTCTGGGGAGTTCAAGGATCGTGGCATCAGGGTCAATGGTTTAAGCCCTGGACCGACTGAAACGTCTGCATTGGGCAAGCTCGGTCTGCAAAGCGATACGGAAGAGGCATTACGCCAGGAAATTCGCCAGTTGGTGCCAATTGGACGCATGGGCACGCCGCTTGAACTTGCCAAGGCAGCGGTATTTCTTGCCTCAGACGAATCCGCCTTCGTCGTTGGTACGGAATTGCAGGTCGATGGTGGGGTCGGTAATCTCTGACGCAAAACTGCAGTTATCAATGATCGGGCGCAGATGCGCTCGGTCTGTCATTTTGCCAGCCATGACGTTTAGAGAGAATAGGCCTGTTGATCATCGGGGAGATATTGATGTTTTCAATATGTCTCATGCGCCGATATCTTGGGGTGCCATTCGGCACCGGATGCAGGCCTTGATATCTGTCTCATCCCGCAATTTCATTGCGTGAAGAAGTGGCGAGGTCATCGGCAACATTTGTCCCAATCACCGGGATTGGCACACGCTCCGGAAGGGACGGTTATTAGAACCGGCCCTTGACGGCAGCGCTGATGTGCGAACGGCTTACACCGATGTCAGAGAGTGTTCTGTCGTCAAGAGCGTGCAGCTCGGCGGCAGCTTTGCGTTCGCGGAAGAATTTCCGGACAGTTTCATGCAGTTTCATTTTGCGTAACCTTTGTGTTTTGGATGCGCAAAATATGCCCATTTTCATGCCAAAAATACAGGCATTTGCTTGCATGGAAGGCATGCAAAAATGCCGACCGTGCACGCGCTTTGCGCAACTTCTTGCCCCGATATAAGGAAACGCTATAGCGGCAGAATGGACTTGTGTTGGTCAAACGACGATCGTCTCCGGTGCTGCCTACGCCACAGATACGATCAAACTCGGGATCGTTGCTTCGATGAGTTGCACTGCGAACCATAGTGCGGTGCGCTCGGGTCTTGATGTTCTTCGGCCGTGATCAACCGTTATGCAGCTTGGGCTGGGTAGTGATGTTTCCATTCCGCAGAACATGGTGGTTGCCAAGGAAATCGAGATGAAGGGCTCGTTCCGGTTCCATAAGAAATTCGGGCTTGCGGTGGACTTCATCAACAAGGGCCATGTTGATCTCAAACCACTTCTGACCGGCGCCTTCCCGCTCAACTCCAGAGCTGTCGGTTGGGTGCAGGGGGCGTGATAACGGTTCTTTCTCATTGGTCAGTTCGTGACGGCGCATGACGATCCCCGTTCAAGGAAATCGAATCATAAAACGCCATCAAAATAAACCCAGGTATGGGCATGCAGCCTAGTCTTCGCGCGCGACATTGCTGAGCGGCGAGGTGCCCCCATCTGAGAAGCCGCGATAGCGCAAATGGCTGCGGCTAAGGTGTGCCCGCATGGCTTCTCTGGCCTTTTCGGAACTGCCAGAACTGATTGCCTCGCAGATGGCGCGATGTTCGACCACGGTATTTTGAATGTAGTCAGGCGTGATAAGGGCAGGGTTCAACTGCTTGGAGAAGGCGGGTTGCGGCAGGATCTGCAGGCTCATCAGGCTGAAGAATTCGATGAACGCACCATTGTTGGTGGCTTCGGCGATGGAGCGGTGAAAAATGAAGTCGAGATGATCAAGTGCTGCTTCGTCTTCCAGTGACGATTCGAACTGCCGGGCAGCGTTCCATATGTTGGATTCCTGTGCCCATGAGCGGCGGGTGGCCGCAAGCCCTGCGGCATGCACCTCAAAGGCCATTCTCAATTCGAGCAGGTCCATGAATGATGTTTTCAGACGCGCAAAAGGTGCAAGTGCCACATCGGCATCATAGGTTTCTGGCTCCTGCGCATTCGCGCGTGGCTGGTTGCGAACAAAGACGCCAACCCCGTGGCGTGATTCGACGATGCCGTCAGACCGCAAAGCCGAGACCGCTTCACGAATAACTGTTCTGCTGACGCCAAATTGCTGAGACAGTTCATTGAGCGAGCCGAGTTTGAATCCGGATTCCAGCTGGCTATCGCTGATATGTGTTTTCAACGCCTGTATGG
>NZ_DAMDBP010000004.1:132020-181414 GCF_032092815.1 Agrobacterium sp.
GGTTCGGCCCGTCAAAGTATCCAAAAATCACCCGTAACTGTCTCGTGCCGTTTCGGCTCATATCCGTTGCAGGCAACAAGATAGCATTACTTCGCTAAGTGATGCTACCTCTTTTGTGCGGTTTCCACTTTTGAGAGTGCGCACTCTGAGGTTGAAGGGGTGTTTTGGCCGTCTTTGCGATCAACAATTTTGCGTTTTTCTCAAGAATATTTTTTGAAAGATAACGTTGATAACCGCTGATGGTTATGGAGTATCATCATTAAAACGCTGTAAAAACAATGGCTTTTAGAATTTGAATTCATTTAAATTTCAAGAGGTACTATCTCTTTGTTTTTTGTTGACAAGAGGTACTATTTCAATAATGCTCTACTCCAGAAAAAGCGAGCTGACGACCGATTGCATGTAGAAAAAGGTTGGCGATTGGCTCCGGGAACATGGTTCGCGCAACACTGCGCGCTCAAAAAATAAAATGGAAAGCTGCTATGGGTGCCGTCTCCGAACGTCTCACAGAGCTGGGTATCGTATTGCCTTCGGTTGCCCCGGCTTCAGGTAACTACATCTCTCACAGGCTGGTGGGAAATCTGCTGTTCATTTCTGGACAGATTCCAAGGATTGATGGTGTCGAGCATTACGTTGGTGTGGTCGGCAAGGATATTTCGCCGGAAGATGGTTACAAGGCCTCCCGTCTTTGCGCACTCAACCTCGTGGCGCGTGTCAACGCTGCCCTGAACGGTGATCTTGATCGTCTCGTTGCCTGTGTCCAATTGCGCGGCTTCGTGAATTCCGTGCCCGACTTCAAGGGGCATCCGGCCGTCATTGATGGCGCTTCTGATCTGCTCGTCGAGATCTTTGGAGACAAGGGTCGCCATGTCCGCACTGCACTCGGTGCCGGATCCTTGCCGCGCGGTTCGTCGGTCGAGATCGACGCCATATTCGAAATTGCACCTGAAGCCTGACAACAAAAAGGGGAACTGGCCATGAATGGGACCAGCATGTCGGAAAAAGCCATTGAGATGACCGGCGTCAACAAATGGTACGGGACACTCCAGGTGCTGAAGGGCATCGACCTTAATGTGGCGCGGGGCGAACACATCGTTCTATGCGGCCCGTCAGGATCTGGAAAGTCCACCTTGATCCGTTGCATCAATCATCTTGAGGAAATCCAACAGGGCAAGATTTCCGTCAATGGCACTGAACTTAGCCAGAAGGGAAACAATGCAGACCACATTCGCCGCGATGTCGGCATGGTTTTTCAACAGTTCAACCTGTTTCCGCACCTGACCGTTCTTGAAAACTGTATGCTGGCGCAGCGCCGTGTGCGCAAAACACCGGTTGCCGAGGCACGCGACAAGGCAATGCGCCATCTTGAGCGGGTGCATATTGCAGAACAGGCCAAAAAATATCCCGCACAGCTTTCCGGCGGTCAGCAGCAGCGCGTGGCCATTGCCCGGGCGTTGTGCATGGACCCCAAGATCATGCTGTTTGATGAACCGACCTCGGCGCTTGACCCGGAAATGGTCAAGGAAGTGCTCGATACGATGATTTCGCTGGCCGATGACGGCATCACCATGATCTGCGTGACCCATGAAATGGGGTTTGCCCGTGCTGTCGCACACCGAGTCATCTTCATGGACCGCGGCGAGATCATCGAAAGCGCCAGCCCGGATACGTTCTTCAGCAATCCGGCCCATGAGCGTACCAGAACGTTCCTCAGCCAGATCCTCAACCACTGAGGGGTGACCGATGAACTATACATTTGATTTCGAACCCGTCTTTGCCGCCTGGCCGACACTTGTTGGCGGTGTGATCGGCACCTTGAAGATGTCGTCCCTTTCGATGGTCTTCGGCCTCAGCCTTGGCATCGTGTTCATGCTGATGCGGATGAGCAAACAGCCGGCCTTGCGGACAATCGCCATCGGTTACATCGAGCTGATCCGCAATACGCCGATCCTGGTTCAGGTGTTCTTTGTCTTCTTCGGCATGCCGGCGCTTGGCATCCGGTTGAGCGGAGAGCAGGCCGCGATATTGGCCATGACGCTGAACTGCGCCGCCTATGCAGCGGAGATCGTGCGAGGTGGCGTGCAGTCCATTCGCCCCGGCCAGATCGAGGCGGGCAGGGCGCTTGGCATGCATACGCTTGATATCTATCGCTTCGTGATCTTTCGGCCAGCGATCCGGGCAGTTTACCCCGCGCTGTGCAGCCAGTTCATTCTGATGATGTTGAACTCCAGTTTGATGTCTTCGGTCTCGGCAGAAGAGCTCACCTATTTCGCTCAGACGCTGGACGCACAGACCTTCCGCAGCTTCGAGATTTATCTCACCCTTGGGGTTATCTATCTGACGCTGTCGCAGTTCTTTTCCATCGCTCTCGGTGCAATTGGCCGAGTGTATTTCTCCTATCCGGTAAAGTGAGGCAGTGCGATGATCCGTCAATTTGGTTGGGGAGAGTTCCTGTTCCTGCTGGAAGGTGCGCGTTGGACGGTGGTCCTGTCGCTGCTGGCCTTTACCGCTGGAGGTGCCCTTGGACTTGCCGTGGCTCTTGGCCGCACCAGCAAGTGGAAATCACTCCGTATTCTGACTGCAACCTATATCCAGATCTTCCAGGGTACACCGCTGCTGGTGCAATTGTTCTTCGTTTATTTCGGCTTGCCGCTGTTGGGGCTGAAGGTCGACGTATGGGTGGCACTGACAATCGGCCTTTCGCTTCACACCAGTGCATTTCTGGGTGAAATCTGGCGCGGCAGCATTCAGGCCGTTCCTGATGGCCAGAGTGAAGCGGCGCGTGCACTCGGTATCGGTTATGTGCACCGTATGGTCGATGTTGTCCTGCCCCAGGCATTTCGCATCGGTCTGCCAGCGACCATCAGCTTCCTTGTCAATCTGATCAAGGGTACGGCGCTCGCAGCACTTCTTGGTCTGACGGAGCTGACCCGCTCCGGTCAGTTGATGTCCAACATCACGTTTCAGCCGCTGCAGGTCTACGGCGCTGTTGCACTCATCTACTTCTTAATCTGCATACCACTGACCTATTGCAGTGCACGGATCGAACGGCGTCTCAACGCCGCGCGGTAAAACAAGAACACATGACAAAAACCAACCAGAGGTGACAACATGTTCAATACAGCATTGACCCTTTCGCGTTCGAAAGCCATCGGCGGGTTCACCGCAGTGCTTCTCGCTGCGACTTCGTTCGCAACGGCCGCGCTGGCTGTGACGCCTGAAGAGATCAAGGCAAAGGGCACAGCAACGATTGGTGTCCAGATGGATCAGTTTCCATGGGGCTTCATTGATCCGAAGGGCCAGAATGACGGTTTCGATATCGAAATTGCCAAGATGATCGCCACTGAACTTGGCGTTGACGTCAAGTTTGAGCGTATTACCGGCCAGAACCGCATCCCGCTGTTGGTCAACGGCAATGTCGATTTCCTCGTTCCTTCGATGACAATTACCGAGGAACGCGCCAAGGTCATTCAGTACGTTATTCCTTATTCCTCTAACGACATTACCGTCTGGGGTAAAAAGGACGCAGCGATTGCTGCCAACGAAGATCTCGGCAAATACGTGATCGGCGTGAACCGTGGCAGCGCCTTCGACCCACTGCTGGTCAAGGTTGCGCCTGCAAACACCGAGATCAAGCGTTTCGATGACGACGCAACAACGGTTCAGGCACTGCTGTCGGGTCAGGTTGACGCCATTGTCGGCAGCATTACCTATGGTCTGGTGATCAAACAGGCCGGCTACGATGCGCAGTTCGACCGCAAGTACAAGGTCGCTGACAATTTTCAGGGCATGGCAGTGCGCAAGGGCGACCAGGAAATGCTGGATTTCCTGACCGACTTCGTAACCCGCCACACTGCTGATGGTTCGCTTGATGCAGTCTACAAAAAATGGATTGGCGTCGACCGCGCCAAACTGCCAACGACCCTGCCGGGCGTCGATTTTACCGGCAAGTAATAAGCTAGAAATATCTGCGCGGCCGCCAAGGCCGCCGCGCAGAACACCAGAATCTCAACAATTGAAGAGCTTTTGACCTCCGCCTGATTGTGCGGGTGGGGGACCGGTCGCTGCACGTCGAAATTTGAGCTTTCCCGCGCAGGCCACAGCAATAGCTCACTTACGGAGCATGAGTTATAAAATGGCGAAAGATGGCAAGCAGATCAGGGTCGGTGTCGATATCGGTGGCACCTTCACCGACGTTGCGATGGAGGTAGGCATCACGCTCCATTCGATCAAAGTGTTGACCGATTATTCCTATCCCGAAAACGCGATCGTCAAGGGTATCCGACAGGTGGCTGAGGTCGCCGGTGTCGACCTTTCCGAAATCGACACGATCATCCATGGCACGACACTGGCAACCAACGCGCTGATCGAGCGACGTGGTGCCCGCACGGCTTTCATCACCACCAAGGGCTTCCGCGACGTCATCGAAATGCGCACCGAAAGCCGTTTCGAACAATATGATCTCAACATCGTTTTACCTGCGCCGCTGGTGCCGCGTAACGAGCGTTTCGTGATCGATGAGCGTATCGGTGCTGACGGTTCAGTGCTGAAAGCGCTTGATCTTGAGGAAGTCGATGCGCTTTGCGACCGTATCATTGCGACCGGTTATGACAGTGTCGCCATCGGTTTCATCCATTCCTACCTGAATGGCGCCCATGAAAAGGTCGTGCGTGAACGACTGTTGGCCAAGAAACCGGATATTTCGGTGTCGATTTCGTCTGAAGTCTCGCCGCAGATGCGCGAATTCCAGCGTTTCAACACGGTTTGCGCCAATGCGTTCGTCAAGCCACTGATGGCTTCTTACCTCAACCGTCTTGTTGGACGCTTGACCGAAGAAGGCACACGTTGCCCTGTTTTCATGATACATTCCGGTGGCGGCATCATCAGCGTTGAAAGCGCCATCGACTTCCCAGTCCGTCTGTTGGAATCCGGCCCGGCCGGCGGTGCGATCTTCGCAGCGCATATCGCCAGCAGCTATGGCCTTGATCAGGTTCTGTCCTACGACATGGGTGGCACGACGGCAAAGATTTGCCTGATCGAAAAACAGACGCCCAAGACATCCAAGACCTTCGAAGTTGCCCGCACCTGGCGCTTCAAGAAGGGCAGCGGCATGCCGATCTCCATTCCCGTCATTGAAATGGTTGAAATCGGTGCCGGTGGCGGCTCCATCGCAACCATCGACAGCATGCGCCAGATCCGTGTTGGGCCGCACAGTGCCGGTTCCGAACCAGGCCCTGCCTGCTATGGCCGCGGTGGTGCCAACCCGACTGTCACCGATGCCGATCTGATCCTTGGTCGTCTTGACCCAGACGAATTTGCCGGTGGTGCCATGAAGCTGGATCGTCCGGCCTCCGACAAGGCCATGGACACTGACATTGCGTCCAAGCTCGAAACGGATATCGCAACGGCTGCTTACGGTCTCAGCGAAGTTGTTGATGAGAACATGAGCAATGCCGCCCGTATGCATGCGGTGGAAAATGGCAAGGAGCTCTCCGAGTTCACCATGATCGCGTTTGGTGGTGCAGCACCAATTCACGCTGCCCGTCTTTGCGAAAAGCTCGGCATGTCTGAACTGCTGATCCCGCCGGGCGCTGGTGTCGGTTCGGCCATCGGCTTCCTGCGCGCACCATTCGGTTTCGAATCCGTACGCAGTGCCTATAGCCGCCTCAGCCGCTTTGATGCCAAGGCAATCAATCAGACCATTGCCGATCTGATTGCCGAGGCGACATCTTTCGTGCGCTCCGGTGCGCCGGATGCTGACCCATCGCTCGAATGCACCGCCTACATGCGCTACGTCGGTCAGGGCTGGGAAGTGCCTGTTACCATTGAGGTTCGTGACTACGCTGACGTTGATGGCGCGTTGTTCCGCACGCTGTTTGACGAGCAATACGAACACTTCTTCGGTCGTGTCATCGATGGTCTCGATGTTGAAATCGTAAGCTGGTCGCTACGCGCTACTTCAAAGGTTGCTCCCCCAGACCGCATCGGCAAGACCGCAAAGTCTGGCATCGCCAAGACAACTGGTGTGCGTGAGATCTTCGATGTGCAGGAAGGCAGCTTCCAGAAAGCCTCGATCGTTGCCCGCAGCGACATGAAGGCTGGCGACTGGGTCGCCGGACCTGCCGTCATCACCGAACGCGAAACCTCGACCATTATCACCGCAAGCCGCGAAGTCATCATGCAAGCTGATGGTTGCCTGCTCGTATGCGTCAAGCAGACCGCTTGAACGGAGGATTACCCATGAAAACCAACGCACTTTCCGAAGTCCACATGCAGATCATGTGGAACCGCCTCATTTCCGTTGTGGAAGAACAGGCTGTTACCCTCATCCGTACCGCATTCAGCACCAGTGTGCGTGAATCGGGCGATCTGTCTGCCGGCGTGTTCAACCGCGGCGGCAAGATGATTGCCCAGGCTGTGACCGGTACGCCCGGTCACGTTAACGCCATGGCTGAGGCCGTCGGCCACTTCATCCGCGATATCGGACCTGAGAACATTTTCGAAGGTGATGTCTACATCACCAATGACCCGTGGAAAGGCACAGGCCACCTGCACGACTTTACCGTGGTTTCACCAAGCTTCCGCAATGGAGCGCTGGTCGGTTACTTCGCCTGCACCGCCCACGTGGTGGATGTCGGTGGCCGCGGTTTCGGACCGGATGCCAACGAAGTCTACGAAGAAGGTATCTTCGTGCCGATCATGAAATTTGCGGAGCGTGGCAAGGTCAACAAGGATCTGGTCAACATCCTGCACAACAACGTGCGTGAAAGCCATCAGGTGGTGGGCGACGTCTATTCTCTCGCCGCCTGCAACGAGATCGGCCATCGTCGTTTGATGGACATGATGGAAGAGTTCGAGCTCGACGACCTCGAAACGCTGGGCGAATTCATCTTCAAGCGCAGCTATGATGCGACGATCGAGCGTATCGCGGCATTGCCGAAGGGTTCTTATTCCAACGTCATGCGGGTTGATGGATATGGTTCTCCCATCGATATCGCCGTGCGTCTCGATGTTGCGGATGATTATATTCTGGCTGACTTCGAAGGCACGTCGCCGCCAAGCCCCAAGGGCATCAATTGCCCGATTATCTATTCGGCAGCCTATGCCTGCTACGGCATGAAATGCTCGATTGCGCCTGAAATCCCGAACAACCACGCCTCGCTGCTACCATTCCGCATGACGGCACCGACGAATTGCATCCTCAATGCCCAGCATCCGGCTCCGGTTTCGGTTCGCCATGTGCTTGGTCATCTTGTTCCGGATGCCGTGCTTGGCGCAGTTCACAAGATGCTGCCTGGCGTCGTTCCGGCGGAAGGCGCAGGCGCCCTGTGGAACCTGCATGTCAGCGTTCGTCCGCTGCAAGGTGAAAAGGCGCCGGCCGATGGTGGCCAGCGCGCTGAAGTTCTGCTGTTCAACAGCGGCGGTGCAGGCGCTCGTTCGACACTGGATGGTCTCAGCGCAACCGCTTTTCCAAGTGGCGTGCATTCCATGTCGATTGAGGCAACGGAACATGTTGGCCCAGTCATTTTCTGGCGCAAGGAACTGCGTGACGGTTCCGGTGGTGCAGGCCAGTTCCGTGGTGGTCTCGGTCAGGTGGTCGAGATTTCGCCAACCGATGGTCACGAAATGCACTTCAACGCGATGTTCGACCGTATCGACCATCCACCGCGCGGTCGTGAAGGTGGTGAGAACGGTGCCGCCGGTGCGGTTCTGCTGGATGACGGTACACGCCTTGCTTCAAAGGGACGCCAGCATGTGCCGGGAGGTCGTCGCCTGATCCTGCAGCTGCCAGGTGGCGGTGGTTATGGCCCAGTTGAAAAACGCGATGCCGATGCTGCCCAACGCGACACCGACTTCGACTACGTGATTGCCCAATAACCCTCCCGTAGAAACCGGGCGAGAAGTTCAGCCTCGCCCGGTTTCTGGCTCAAAGACAAGGTCAAGGAAATCGGAAATGAGTTTCGAAAACGGGCGCGCTACAAGCATCAAATCGTCCCCGAGCATGGCCATTGCCATGGCTGCAAAAAAGCTGGCTGCGGAAGGTCGAGATATCATTGACCTTTCGCTCGGAGAGCCGGATTTCGAGCCGCCGGAACATGTCAGAAAGGCCGCAATTGATGCCATTCTCAAGGGCGGCATTCGTTACGGCGCGCCGGCCGGCATGGAAAATCTACGCAAGGCGATTGTACAAAAATTCAAGGCCGAGAACGGGCTGGATTACACAACCGACGAAGTCACCATCGCCAATGGGGCCAAACAGATCCTGTTTGATGTGTTTCTGGCGACACTTGAAGCCGGGGATGAAGTGATCATTCCGACACCGTGCTGGGTTTCCTATGGCGATATTGTTTCATTGCATGGTGGTGTGCCGGTCTATGTGGAGTGCGGGGCTGAGGACGGTTTCAAGATTTCCGCCGCAAAGCTCGAAGCCATTATCACCCCCAAAACCCGCTGGCTGATGTTGAATTCACCCTCCAATCCAACCGGTGCGATTTATTCGAAAGAGGAATATCGCCAGCTTGGCGAAGTGCTGGTTCGATATCCCGATATTCTCGTGGTTTCCGACGAGATCTACGAACATGTGCTTTTGAAGGACACGCCATTTGTGTCTTTCGGCGTGGCGTGCCCGCAACTGCGTGAACGGACGCTGATCGTCAACGGCGTCTCGAAGGCCTATGCGATGACCGGATGGCGTCTGGGCTACGCGGCAGGGCCGAAGTCACTGATTTCTGCGCTCAACAAGATGCAGTCGCAAAGCGTGTCCTGCGTCTCGCCGATTGCACAACAAGCGGCGTTGGCGGCACTGACCGGTGACCAGGCCTTTGTCAGTAAGGGTGCGCAGATTTTTGCAGACCGCGCGCGTTTGATGGTCGAGCGCCTGGCCAAAATCGATGGCATCGATTTCATTCCACCGGATGGCGCATTTTACGCCTTCATCGGCGTTCAAAAACTGCTTGGTCGAAAAACAGCGGCGGGGCAGGTCATCGCCGATGACACAGGTTTTGCGGCGTGTCTGCTGCAGGACTTCGGCCTGTCGAGTGTGCCCGGAGCTGCCTTCGGAGCGCCCGGGTTCATTCGCCTGTCGATTGCCGCATCCAATCAGGAACTTGAAAGCGCCTGTGATCGTCTGGCCCAGATGGTCGGCTCCTTGAGCGCTTGAGCCAAAAAATCCCCCAACAACAGATAGGCTTGAGGTGACGCTTAGCGGCACCTCTATAACAGGAGGTTACACCATGAAAACTGAAGACTTGAAACATGTGCTGGGTGCAGGCTTGCTGTCCTTCCCGGTCACGCACTTTGACAGCCAGGGCAAGTTCAATGCAAAGAGTTATGCCGAGCACGTCAACTGGCTGTCTGGATTTGAGGCTGCGACCTTGTTTGCGGCTGGCGGCACAGGCGAATTCTTTTCGCTGACGCCGGAAGAAATTCCAGAAATTGTCCGCGTTGCCAAGGAAGCCGCCGGCAAGACACCAATTGTGTCTGGTTGCGGTTATGGCACAGACATCGCCGTTTCCATTGCCAGGTCGGTCGAAAAGGTCGGTGCTGATGGCATTCTGCTTTTGCCGCATTACCTGATCGATGCACCGCAGGAAGGCCTCTATCGCCATATCAAGGCGGTCTGCCAGGCAACCGGCATGGGCGTGATGGTGTATAACCGTGACAACTCGGTTCTGCAGGCCGATACGCTGGCAAGGCTTTGCGATGAATGCCCGAACCTTGTTGGCTTCAAGGATGGAACGGGTGATATTGGTCTTGTGCGTCAGATCACTGCCAAGATGGGCGACCGTCTGACCTATCTCGGTGGCATGCCGACGGCAGAACTGTTTGCCGAAGCCTATCTCGGTGCCGGCTTTACCACCTATTCCTCTGCGGTTTTCAACTTTGTTCCGGGTCTTGCTGTCGAGTTCTACAAGGCGCTGCGGGCTGGTGAGCGCGCCAAGTGCGAAAAGATCTTGCTCGACTTCTTCTATCCATTCATGGCGATCCGTAATCGTGCCAAGGGTTATGCCGTCTCGGCCGTCAAGGCAGGCGTGAGATTGCAGGGCTTTGATGCCGGTCCGGTCCGTTCGCCGTTGCAGGATCTGACGGCAGAAGAAATGGGCATGATGGAAACGCTGATCGGAAAGTACAAGCGTTGATCACACAGTCAGGGTTGCCTGTTTTAAGGCAACCCTGAGAGATGGATGGGTCGCCTTAATCAATAGCAGGGTGCACATTTGGCGGAATGGGGCAGACATAGGGTTGCCCATCCATTTTCTCGTCCCATTCCGATCGTGCTTTTGCCAGCAGTTCAGGTGAGGAAAACAGATCCAGGCCCGTTGATGCCATGGCTCTTGCCGCGTGGATCATTGCCTTGTGTGCACCGGCACTGCGCCCTTGCGCAACAACCTGCCATGTATGTGGATTGGTGCCGATTGCCCAGGCCGGCGCCCAGCACTGTGCGGTTGGTGTGACACGGCTGACATCCCCCACATCGGTTGACCCGGCGCGGAAATGTGATTGTCCCTCAAAAGACCGCAGACCGAGATGCAAGGGCTGTGTGCCATCAACCCTGTGATTGAGGAAAACATCCTCCTTGATCTGGTAAAGCCGGATGCTGCTCTTGATCGCTTCGTCGGTGAAGGTTGCCTGTATCTTCTGCGCGAAAGCAATGTCCGCATCGTCGAAGGGTACCGGTCCAAGTGCGGTCAGATTGTCATGGATCGCGTGCTCAAGTGTCAGATTGGGCAGAAGATTGGTCGACGCGGAGTCAAAAACGATCTCCAGTTCTGTTTCCGTCATCATGGCTGCACCATGGGCGACCTTGTTGACGCGCTCGGCAAGCGCAAGAGCCTGAGACATCTCAGGCGCGCGAACCAGATAAAGCACTTCTGCCCGGGCCTGCACCACATTGGCCGCTTTGCCGCCAGTATCGGTAATGGCGTAATGCACGCGGCAATCCTGCGGCATGTGCTCGCGCAGGAAGTTGACGCCGACATTCATCAGTTCCACAGCATCAAGAGCCGAACGACCAAGATGGGCGGCATTGGAGGCGTGGGCGGCGACGCCCTTGAAACGGTAATAATATTCAAGAACGGCGAGATTATTGGTAGAGCGTACACCGTTGAAGGGCGCGGGATGCCAGGTCAGGGCGGCATCAACATCGTTAAACAAACCGGCTCTCGCCATGAAGGTCTTGCCGGAACCACCTTCTTCACCAGGGCAGCCATAATAACGCACGGTGCCGGGAAGGTTGTTTTCGGCCAGGTGTTTTGCCAGTGAAATGGCGGCTAGCAGCGAGCCGCTGCCGAGCAGATTGTGACCACATCCGTGGCCCGTCGCACCTGATGCCTCGACTTGCGGCTCAGCAACGCCGGCAACCTGGCTCATATCTGCCAGCGCGTCATATTCACCGAGAAATGCAATGACCGGTTTGCCACTGCCATATTCTCCGATGAAGGCCGTTTCCATACCGGCAACACCTGCCGAAACGGTGAAATCATGCTGCTTGAGCATGTCGATCAAAAGCCCGGATGAACGGTGCTCATGGAATTTCAATTCCGCAAAATCCCAGATGCTGTCGCTGAGAGCCGTAAAACCGGGAGCAAGACCATCAATGGTCGCGTTCAAGGCGGCAAGGGAAGCGGTATCGGGCATGTTAAGTCCTCGCAGAAGGGGAAATTTTGGCAAAAGGAAACCTGCATGGCGAACCGCCGTCCGCCATTGCCTTGCGTCATAAAGACAGGATCTGTTCAGGGCTGTTGAAGCTGTTCAACAGCCCTGAAAACGTTCATCAGTCGTCGAGAGATACTTCCCAGAGGCGAGCATTGGACTGCCACACCGGAGCACCCTTGAGTTTGGCCGTTGCACCCCAGACATCGATCATGTCGTAGAGGAAGATGCCGGGCATTTCGACCAGCATCAGCTCATGGAATTCATCGAAAATCGCCTGACGTTTGGTTTGGTCGGTTTCGACATAGGCGGCATTCATCAGTTCAATGGCCTTTGGATTGTCCCACATCAGTGATGCATTCTTGTCCTTGTCACCCACATAGAAGCTGTACATCAGAGCCGGGTCGAGGCGGGGTGCGACCGACTGCGAAATCACCTGATAGTTGCCTGAACGACGACGATCGACCTGCGTGGCATAATCAAGAACTTCGATCTGAACATTGAGTCCTGCGGCCTGCATCATGGCCTGCGCCATCACGGCTGCCGGGAAGCTTGGTACGTTGCCGCGCTTGTTGGCGATGATGTTGATCTGCTCGCCCTTGTAACCGGCGTCGGCCAGCTCTTTTTTCACGGCTTCCAGATCATAGGCAGGGCGCTTTTTCTGGACGTCGCTGTAGTAGATCGAATCTTCCGCAACCATCGAACCGTTGGCGTGACCTGTACCGTTGGATGCTGCGGCAACGAGCTGTTCGAGATCAAGTGCCATGGCCATGGCACGGCGCACGCCAGGTTTGCTGAGAACCGGATCGCGGGACTGGATGTAGAACAGGTTCTTGCCGTTGTTCGGAGAGACGATTAGCTGTGTCTTGTCGTTCGACTGGAATTCGGGGATCAGATCAGGAGAGATTTCGGCCGTATCCAGAACACCAGACTGAAGGCCTGCCTTAACGGTGGACGCATCGGGAATGACCATGAACTTGATGCCATCGACGAGAGGTCGTTTCGAGCCGACCATGCCATCAGCCTTGCCGTCATTTTCTGGCGAGACGTAATCGTCGAACTTGGCAAGGCGGATATATTCGCCCTTCTTCCATTCATTCCATTTGAACGGACCGGTGCCGATTGGCTCTTTGAAGGTGCCATCAGAAGCAACGGATTCTGGCGAGATCATGCCGGTATAACCACATTCAGGACGCGACATCAGACCAAGGAAAACCGCTGAAGGTTTTTCGAGCGTCATGGCGACGGTGGTTGCATCCACGGCCTTGATGCCGGTGACATGAACGATACGGCTGCCGTCGAAATCACCGACACAGGTCCATTTTGTGGCTGGGTCCATATAACGGTTCCAGTTCCACACAACGTCTTCGGCGGTCAGGGTTTTGCCATTGTGGAATTTCACATTGTCGCGCAGCGTGAAGGTATAGGTGAGGCCATCTTCGGAGGTTTCGAAGCTCTTGGCGAGAAGTGGCTTGACCTCACCATTGTTGGCATAACCGACAAGACCTTCAACGATGTGGAGAATGACACCATCGGTGTTGCCGTCGCGGTTGACGCCGGGATTGTTGCTACGCAGATCCGAGCTCTGCGCCACAACGATATCGCGGGCATTTGCCATGGTGGCCATGGTGAGCAGGACGGTGCCTGCAAGCAGTATCTTTTTCATGTTCTACCCTCTTTTATGTTTGAGTTTATTTCTGGAATTCATCCCAGCAGACCCGTGACAATCTGCCGATGGTTTCAAGTGAGACGGTGTAACCGGGGGTGCCGTCCGGCATCGCCTGTGGCACCTGATCGGTGAAAGCGGCGATGATGTAGAAAGGTGCGCCATCGCGGTAGACGATGCCGGCATTCATGCGACCGCGTTTGCCGGTGCCGCCTTTGTGAGCGACGACAGTACCAAATGGCAGGCGGGAAGGAATGGCATAACGCAGGATCTGGTTCTTGAGCGTTTGCAGCGCGTAGGCACACAGTTCCATGGACGAGCCGAGCAATTCTGCCGCTTCCGGCGATGTCTGTGCGTCGAGAATGGTTTGTAGCAGAAAGGCCTGATCGCGTGCCGTGGTTGTCGTGACCGAAGCTAAAGTGTGATCCGGCGACAGGGCCAATGGCGGAATGAGGAAACGGTGATGGGTACCGCTCATGCCGATGGACTTGCAATAGCTGTCCACTTCGGAAAGTTGAAGTCGCTCGAACACCATCTTTGTGCAGACATTGTCACTCAGCACCATCATGCCGGTAATCGCGTCACGTAAGGAAATGACGATACCCGGTGTCAGGTAACGGAACATTCCACTGGCAACTTCTTCGGAAAAACGTTGCTCGTAGACAATCTGCTCATTGAGGTCGAGGCGACCCTCATGTACGGCCTTCAATGCCGCCATCATGATGGAGGTCTTGCGGGTGCTGGCAGACGGTGTTTCTTCGTCTGCTCCACGTTCGATTGTTTCCCCGGTCAGAAGATTGCGCACCATGAAACGGGTGGTGAAAGTGTGCGCATTGCAAATATTATCAAGCGCGGTTGCCGCCTTGGCTGTGTTTATGCTCATGCCCATATCAGGCCTCCAATCGCCATTTCAGTTGCACGCCACCATCTTCATTGAGGTCGAGTGCTGGAATTGCCTGAAGGAGACGTCGTGTGTAGGCCTCCTTCGGCGTGTCGAATATCGTGTCGCGGTCACCTTGCTCTATGATGCGGCCGTCCTGCATCACGATCACCCGGTCTGCCACCTGTTCGACAACACCAAGATCATGGCTGATGAACAGGCACGAAAAGCCGTAGCGTTTCTGCAGGTTGGAAAAGAGGTCCAGAACCTGCGCCCTGACGGTCACGTCGAGGGCCGAAACCGGCTCGTCGGCAATCAGGAATTTAGGGCGGCGGGCAATGGCGCGGGCAATCGCAACGCGTTGGCGCTGACCGCCGGACAACTCGTGCGGGTAACGCAAGGCGTAGTCGCTGTTCAGCCCCACTTCTTCCAGGGTTTCATAGGCGCGCTTCTTCTTGTCCGTACTGGTGATATCGGGCACCAGTCTCAGTGCTTCTTCAACCAGCGAGAGAATGGTCATGCGTGGATCAAGCGATGAATAGGGGTCCTGAAACACCATCTGGCAATTCATGCGGTAATCGGTCCAGTCTGCGTCTCGCGCGCGACCATTAAACAGGATCTGGCCGCTGCTTTCCTTGACAAGTCCGGCGATGGTGCGCCCAAGCGTGGTTTTGCCCGAGCCTGAGCCACCAACAAGTGCGACAACCTCACCTTCGTGAATGTCGATGCTGACGCCGTGAAGTGCGCGTTTCGGTGCGGCCTTTTTCAGGAAACCCTTGCGGCCTGGGTAATCGACAATGATGTCGCGTGCGCTGACCATCGCCTTGGCGTCAGATGGCAAAACACGCGCTTCGGCGCGGAAGGGCAGGGAAGACAGCAGTTTTTTGGTATAGGGATGCTGCGGTTTCTGGAGGATATCCTCCGTGGTGCCCTGTTCAACGATGACGCCTTTTTCCATCACCACGAGACGGCTGGTGTATCGGGCAACCATCGGCAAATCGTGACTGATCAGCAGAACCGCCGTGCCTTCGGCTCGGGTCAGTTCAACCATCAGCTCCATCACATCGCGCTGGATCACCGCGTCAAGCGCAGTGGTCGGTTCGTCAGCAATCAACAGGGCAGGCTTCAAAAGCATGACCGAGGCCAGCATGATGCGCTGGCGCATGCCGCCGGAAAACTCGTGTGGCCATGAGGTGAGCGCACCTTGCGGATCACGAATGCCAACCCGCTTGAGCATGTCGAGAATGCGGGACTTGCGTTCATCTGGTGGCAGCGTGGTGTGCAGGATGAGACCTTCTTCCAGCTGCTTGCCAATGGTCATGGAGGGATTGAGCGAGGTCATCGGCTCCTGGAACACGACACCGATTTCCGCACCACGCATGGCGCGCAAATCTCTGGCGGTCATCGTCAGAGTATCTCGCCCCTTGTAAAGGATCGTACCACCCGTTGCTTTGACCACGGGAGGCAGCAGCGAAATCAAGGCACGGGTTGCAAGTGTCTTACCCGAACCGCTTTCGCCAACGATGCCGAAAATCTCGCCCGGCTTGATGTCGAAGCTGACCTTTTTGACCACCTCAATGCCGGTATGGGACACCTGGAGCGACAGGTCACGAACGCTGATGAGATTTTGTTCTGTCATTTCAGGCCCCTCATGCGTGGGTCGAGTTTGTCGCGCAGCGCATCGCCCAGAAGGTTGATTCCAAGAAGGGTGAGTGCGATGCAAAGACCGGGGAAAAGACCAAGCCATACGGCCTGCTCAATGAAGGGACGGCCAGCGGCCAGCATGTTGCCCCAGGTTGGCGCCGGTGGGGGTACACCGAGACCAAGGAAGCTGAGTGCGCTTTCTGACAGAATGGCCCAACCAAACATTGATGTTGCCAACACCGTGATCGGTGCGATGCAGTTGGGCAGGATGTGGCGGAACATCGTGAAGAGTTCGCTGTTGCCCATCACCCGGGAGGCTTCGATGAATTCCCGTTCGCGCAGCGAAAGAACGGCACCACGCACCACACGTGCCATGGATGGGGTGTAAGCAATTCCGAGTGCGAAGATGATGCCATATTGGTTGGCGCCAAACACAGCGAGCAATCCAAGCGCCAGCAAAATGCCGGGAAAGGCCAACAGTGCATTGTTGATGGCCATGATGATGCCGTCCACCCAGCCACGGGCGTAACCACTGATCAGACCTATGAGTGAGCCGAAGAGCACGGCAAAGCTGACAGTCAGAAAACCGATCCAGACACTGGCGCGGGCACCGACGATGATGCGGCTGAGCACATCACGGCCGAATTCATCCGTACCAAGCCAATGATGTGCGTCCGGCGCGGCCAGACGTGCAGTGAAGCTGAGCTTCATCGGATCATAAGGTGTCCAGAACGAGCCGATCAACGCGGTAAGCAGGAGAATGGCAATCAGCGTTCCGCCGATTACGGCATTGAATGTAAACTTTTTCATTCGGCCACCACGCGCGGATCGAAGAGAGGATAAAGCAGGTCAACGATAAGATTGACCACGACGTAGGAGAGGGCGACGAACAATAGGCAGCCTTGAATAACCGGGTAATCACGCTGGAAAATGCTGTCGACCATCAGACGGCCAAGGCCAGGAATGGTGAAAACGGTCTCGATGACGGCGATGCCGCCAAGCAGATTGCCGAGGATCAGACCGATCATCGTCCAGGTGGGACCAAAGGCATTTTTAAACGCGTGTTTCCACAAGACGGCGCTTTCGGACAGTCCCTTGGCTCTGGCATGGGTGATGTAATCCAGTCGCAGAACTTCCAGGGTTGATGCGCGGGCCATGCGGATCAGCACGCCAGCCTCATGAATGACAAGCGTCATGATGGGCAGGACGATGTAAAGCAGGCCAGCCGTGAGGTTTTCGGACATGGAGACATATCCGAGCACTGGCAACCAGCCGAGCTTGAGACCGAAAAACAGCAGTAACAACAGACCGAGCCAGAATGTCGGAATGGAAAGCAGCACCGTTGCCGTGCCCACCAGGGCAAGGTCGGTAATGCTGTTTTGTTTCCAGGCGGCGATCACACCAGCTGGAACCGCAATCAGGCTGGCAAGCGCGACCGCAATCAGCACGATTTCCGCGCTGACGATGAAGCGTGAAACAACAAGTTCCAGCACCGGTTCGTCGTTGACGATGGATTTGCCGAAGTCACCCGCCAGAACATTCTGCCCCCAGATGAGGAATTGTTCCGGCATGGATTTGTCCAGGCCCAACTCGGTACGCATTTCAGCGATCTGCTCTGGCTGAGCCATGTCGCCCAGCATCAATGCTGCCGGATCGCCGGGAATGAAACGGATCAATGCAAACACGGTGATCGAAACGATCAGCACAGTCGGCAACGCCATGAATAGGCGATTTAAGATAAATCGAAGCATATGTTCCCCTGAACTGGACATGCCGTTTTTTAGGCGGCTATCCATTGTTCCAATTTTGAGGGACTATGAGCGATATGGAAAAAATGCGCAATATTATGCGTTTTTGTCATATGATTATGCATATTGTCGCAGTGGTTTTGGTTAGGTCAAAACCATCGTAAATTATTGTAAAATATTATTTTTGCGAGATATTTATCTGTTGTTTGAGTGTGTCCATTAGTGCCTGTGTGGCAAGTGATGGTGGAACTCCTGTTGGTTTTGCCAGGCCGAACTCTTGGGTGGCAACAGGCACAAACTGGCGCTGAACAATCGGCAGGTGAGGGTAGAGATTCGCATAAAAACTGCTGACGATACCCACGCCAAGATTATGCGCGGCATAGGCACATGCCGAGCTGTTGCTGTGGGTTTCGATCCTGACATTCTGGCGTACGCCTGCGCGCTGGAACGTATTGTCGAGCATCACGCGTTGCGGTCGTTGCCGTCCCAGCATGATCAACGGTTCACCGCGCAAATCCTTTGGGCCGATCTCTTTTTTAGCCGCCAGTGGGTGATCCTTGTGCATGACACAGACGCTGACGCCACGCGCAACGGGCTCCATGGTGATGCTTGTCGGGATCTCACCCTCATATCGCAGGAAACCGAAATCGATGACACGCTGCTCGATCATGCGGGTGATGGCTGTGGTTGTTTCAAAAAATGTTTCGATGCGCACATTGGGGAAGTTGCGGCCATATTCTGCGAGAACCGCTGGTGCGAAATTTTCCCACATGCTGCTGGGCAGACCCACGCGCACCAGATCTGGTCCGGACACACCGGTGCGTAGATCGTCTGCCAGTTCGGAAAACCGTTCGATACCGAGCAGCACGTTTTCGGCGTCTTTTGCAAGGATCAGTGCTTCGGGCGTCGGTATAAGTCGCCCCTTGTCGCGCGCAAAAAGCATCAAAGACAGGTCCGATTCAAGCTGTTGTAACAGCCTGCTGACGCCTGATTGGCTAAGGTTCATACTCTTGGCCGTTGCAATGGTGGAGCCTGTTGCAAGAAGGGTTTTGAGAACCTCCAATTGCCGAAAACTGATCATTGGCGGTACTCCTTCAAGGTAAAGCCCAAGACTTATATCCAATCTTCCAGTCTGCACAGAAAGGCAACGGCAACTTTTGAAAGTGGCGCACGTTCATTGCTGATGAGCGCATAGTTGACCGTCATGACAGATTCCATTGGTGCGAATGTCAGCATTAGGCTGGAATATTTTCAGGCAATCAGTTCACAGATACTAGAGATTCCCAACCCTCCGCTCGAAGTGCATATGCACAGTTAATCGAATGCGCCTCAATGGCAGGCAACGAGCGGTTGCCGTATCAGGTGGAGATCGCGGTGAAAGACGGAGTGTTGTGAAAACCCAGCGTTTGCGCGCCGACGGTGCAATCGAGCGACCACCGGGCAGTGCCAAAAGGAACATGAAATTTGCCGATTGCTTAGGCTGGGCTGGTCGACGCGACAAAAGCAACTGGTATGAGCGTGTGGTCGATCTTGCAAATGCTGGCTCATTCCAGTTGTTGTGGGATGAAATGCAGCAGGATTTCCGGCAATGAGCCGACATACGTAGCGCGTTCTGGTGTTTACTTCGCGATCAGGACTTCGATGCCGCGTTTTTCAAATTCGCGGGCGTCCCGGTCGGAAATGCCGTCATCGGTAACAAAAGAATGGATCACGTCGAGAGAACCCAGGCGCGTGAACGAAGACTTGTTGATCTTGGTCGAATCCGCAACGAGATAAACATGAGCGGCGGCCTTGATCATCGCTTCCTTCAACTGCAGGTCGGCGAAGCTTGGATAGGTCAGCCCGGCATCCAGTGCCACGCCAGCTGTTGCCAGAAACAGCTTGCCCGCAAAAATGTTGCGGAAATATTCGACCGACTTGTCACCCGAAAGCGAAAGTGTGGGGGATTTGAACTGTCCGCCCGGCATGTGCACGGCAAATGTTGGGACCGAGCCTAGAATAATCGCAATGTTGAGCGCATTGGTGATCAGGGTCAGGTCACGACGGTGGGTGAGGCGTGTGGCGATCTCGGTTGTTGTTGTGCCAGCATCGAGGATCAGCGTTTCACCATCCTTGACGAGGCTTGCGGCCAGCGCGCCAATGCGGCGCTTTTTGTCCATATTTTCCTGATGGTGCAGGGTCATGGTGCCGGTCTGCGGCGCTGCCGTGTTCAGGTATGCGCCGCCATGTTCCCGGGTGATGAAGCCTTCGTTTTCGAGTCTTTCGAGATCCTGGCGGATGGTTGCTTCCGACACATGGAATGCGGCCGCCAACTCTCTGACGCGGGCGGAACCTTCTTCCTGAAGCCATTCAAGAATACGGCGACGTCTTGGCTCGGATAGAAGCCCGATCATCGACTCCGCAGCATCGTGCTCGTCTTTCGCTTCCATTTGGGTGTACCTAAGCTCCTGAAACGCAACCAATCGAAATTATTCGATTCCTTTTTATCCGATCCTTACAGTATCGATCAGACGGCATCAAATCCTCAATTGGCGTTCTGCTGCAACACGACACGGGCCTGCAGCTTCTGCTGGACCTGATCCACCACCACTGCGGCGATGATCACAAGACCCTTGATGACGGTTTGCCAGAAGGATGAAACCCCCATCATGATAAGCCCGTCAGCCAGAATGCCGATGACGAAAGCGCCCACGATGGTGCCGGCAATACGGCCACGACCACCGGACATGGAGGTGCCACCCAGCACAGCTGCAGCAATGGCATTAAGCTCGAATGTCTCTCCCGTTGCCGGGTGACTGGCCTGCAGCTGCGAGGAGATGATGAGGCCAACAAATGCCGCGCACAGGCCGGAGAACATGTAGACGAAGAGCTTGATACGGTCGACGTTGACGCCCGACAGGGCAGCCCCGCGCTCATTGCCGCCAACCGCGTAGATATGCCTGCCAAGTGGTGTGCGGCTGGCAAGATAGGCAGCGCCGAGCGCCACAACAACCATGATCCAGACGGACACTGGAAAGCTGAGAAACGTGCCGGAACCAATGATGCGGAACGTGTCAGACCCATAGTCCGGATTGCCGGAGAGGTTTGGAAATGTCCGGCCCTCCGAGAACAGCAGCGCTGCGCCGCGCGCGACATAAAGCGTGCCGAGGGTAGCGATGAACGGCGCAACATTCAATTTGGTTATCAAGAACCCGTTTATTGAGCCGATAAAGACACCGACCACCAACACGATCAGGCAGATTTCGATTGTGTTGAACTGCAGGCTGTAGCCTATGCCGACAAATCCGAGATCAATGCCGTAAAGCACGAGATATCCGGCGACCATGGCGCAGAGGCCGACAATCGAGCCGACCGACAAGTCAATGCCGCCAGCGATGATGACAAAGGTCATTCCGATAGCGAGCAATGCATTCAGCGCAACGTGCTTGGAAATGATCACCATATTGCCCATGCTGAGGAAGTTGGGGGCGGCAATGGCAAAGAAGGTGAACACCAGAATGAGCGCCACGAATGTCCGCATGTGCAAAAGCAGCAGCAATGCAGAGGTTCTGGACGTGGACACTCCAGTGACGGTCTTGACGGTGCCAGAGGTGTCGATGCTGCTCATAGTGTTTCAACCTTTTTAAGATTGGGAGTTGCCGCCGAAACGACATCCGCTGCGTTGGCGCCAGCCGGGAATTGACCGGTCAGCCTGCCATTCGCCATGACGAGAATGCGATCGGAGAGGGCCAGAACCTCCTCCAGATCGGATGTAACAAAAAGGATGCCCAAACCATCGCCGGCCAGGCGCCGCATAGTGCGGAAAATTTCCGCCTTGGCGCCAATGTCGATGCCGCGTGAGGGCTCATCCATCAGCAGTATTTTCGGTTTCGTCATCAGCGCCTTGCCGATGACGACCTTTTGCTGGTTGCCGCCGGACAGGCTGGAAACCGGGTGTTCCATGCTGGCAATCTTGATTGCCATGCGCTTGACGAATTCGGCAGCCTTGGCGGCCTCTGCCTTGAGGCTCAGGTGAAACCCGCGCGTGAAGTCGTAAAGAGACGACATCGTCAGGTTTTCCCGGATTGTCATGATCTGCACGAGGCCGTCGCGTTTGCGATCCTCAGGGATCAGAGCAAGACCGCGACGAATGCGACCGGAGACACTTTTTTCCTTGAGTGGTTTGCCCGAAATAAACATCTGGCCGGACGAATTCGGATGTTGTGCCATGATGCACTCAAGCAGTTCCGAACGGCCGGCGCCCATCAGGCCATAAAGCCCGACGATTTCACCTTCTCTGACCGTCAGCGACATGTGATCAACGGCATAACCGCCAGCCGGGCTCGGCAGGCAGATGTTTTCAACACGAAATACTTCGTCGCCCAGCTCGTGCTCAACGGTTTTGGGAAACTCTTTGGATGCGCTGCCGATCATGTTGGCAACGATCCAGGGAATGTCGACGCCCTTCATCGAACGTGATCCGGTGATAACGCCATCACGCAGGACGGTTATATAGTCACCAATGCGGATCAACTCTTCGAGGCGGTGCGAGATGTAAACAATACCGACGCCCTGTTTTTTCAGGTCGTTGATGACCCGGAACAGCACCTCGACTTCGGCCGCAGAAAGTGCTGACGTTGGCTCGTCGAGAATGAGAATGCGGGCATTTTCTGCCAGTGCCTTGGCAATCTCGACAATCTGTTGCTGACCGATCCGCAAATTGCCGAGCGGCGTGTCGGGATCGATATTCTGCTCAAGCCGTTTCATCAGTGCTCTGGCGGCGCTGGTCTGTGCGGCTCTGTCGATATGAATACCCGCACGGGTCTTTTCGTGGCCGACGAAGATGTTTTCCGCGACCGTCAGGTTGGGGAACAGGTTGAGTTCCTGAAAAACGATGCCAACGCCATGTTTGGCGGCATCCGTCTTATCGGCAAAAACAACCTGTTTGCCATCGAGTTCGATCGCGCCGCCATTCAGTTGCTCAACACCGGCGATGATTTTCATCAGCGTTGATTTTCCGGCGCCATTTTCGCCGACCAGAACGTTGACCGCGCCCATGCGTAGGTCAAAATCGACGTTCTTGAGTGCCTGGGTTCCAGGATAGATTTTTGATCCATTGCGGATGGACAGGCCGATTGGATGCGGTTCCACTGTTGCAACCGCACTCATTGTGCCACCTCGATCGACACAGGCATGATCAGCGGCTGTTCGGTTGCGGAGCGAATGACGACAGCGCCGAGAAAATTGATTTTTTTACCCTTTAGCGGCGTGTCGGCGGTGGGCAGTTTGGAAACGGCCTTGTCGTTCAAAGCGCGGCCGAGGCGGGCATATTCAATCTGGTCACGGAATGTGGAGAAGTCATAAAGTGCTGTTGTGTCGCGCAGGGCCGAACCCTTGATGACCGGACCCAGTTGTAGGGTTGCGTCGGCCTTTCCATCACCATCGATGTCGATATCTGCAACGGCCGCTTTGGATGCGCGGTTTTCGTCTATAGCGGTTGCTGTTCCCTTGACCGCGAAGTTCCAGCCGCCGCCAGCGCCGCCAACTCTTACACCATGGTTCTCTCCAGCCTTGTCGAGACCGGATTTGATAGCGTCACGAAGTTGCGCGAGATCCACGGCCTTTTCTGACAGTGCCGGTACCAGCTTGGCATCGAACGTCGTCTCGACCAGTTCCGCAATCGGGTCCGCAGCGGCACCTGTCGCATCGTCTTTGTTGGTCTTGACCAGTTTGCAGCCTGAAACGGACACGGCAAGCAGGCTCACCGCAACAAGGGTTGTGATTTTCATGGTGATCCGAACTTTTAAAAGCGGGCAAACATCCGGGATGCTCAAACACCCCGGATGGCGATGCAGATTTTACTGCGTCAGCGCGAATGTCTCGAGCTTTTCGGCATTGTCAGCGTTGATAAGAATGCAATCCATCAACTGCTTTTCTTCAAGACCTGTGGAGCCGGTCTTGATGAACTTGTCAGCCTGTTCAACAGCCAGCTGCGCCTGCTGGTAAGCGGGCTGAAGAACCGTTGCTTTGATGCCGCCCTTCTTGATGGAGTCACGAACGTCGTTCGAGCCATCGAAGCCAACAACGATAACATCCTTGCGGCCGGCGGCTTCAAGTGCTGCATAAGCGCCCATGGCCATGGTGTCGTTACCAGAGATCACGCCCTTGATGTCAGGGTGTGCCTGAAGGATCGATTCCATAACGGTGTAAGCTTCGGTCTGCGACCAGTTCGCCGTCTGTTTGGCGACCAGCTTCATGTCCGAATACTGGTCGATCACGTCGTGATAACCCTGCGAACGAATGCCGGCATTGGTGTCGGATTCCTTGCCGAGAAGCTCGGCATAGTTACCCTTTTCACCCATCAGCTTGACGAATTCTTCCGCGCCGAGCTGTGCGCCTTGATAGTTGTTGGAAACGATCTGCGACACGGCGACGCCGGTCGTGGTGATTTCACGATCAATCAGGAATGAAGGAATACCTTTGTCCTTGGCCTTCTGGACAGCTGCTACCGAAGCGTCGGCGCCAGCATTATCGAGAATGATGGCCTTTACGCCAGCAGCAATGGCGCTGTCGAACAGCTCGTTCTGTTTGTTCGCGTCATCATCATGCACCAGGATCATGGTGCCGTAACCCAGTTCTTTTGCCTTGGCTGCAGCGCCGTCCGCTTCCGCCTTGAAGAATGGGTTGTCATGGCTTGGTGTAATGATTGCAATAGTATCGGCAGCTAAAGCCACGCCGGACATCGCGCCGGCAATGCCGAGCGCGACGACGGACATCAAAAGACGTTTCGTCAGTTTCATGGAGACCTCCCGTTGTCAAAACCACCCTCCAGCGGTTTTTCGAGTTTTAAACTATCGATTACTTTCGTTTGATGTCAATATGTTTTTGATATTTGCGGTTTCTGGCAAGAAATATGAATTGTAATGCACTGATAGGATGTGGGGTGGGGCAATCTCTTTCGTTACAGTTCTGGCGGATAACAATTCACTTGAACGCTTTGGTGTTTCATGCGATTTGTTCAATAAAATGAAATAAATCGAAAGCATTCAAAAGCCGCTTAGTGCTTTGGTGCGGTTGCCACGTCTGGGAGGAGTGGATTGTGCCGGTTCGTTTGCAAACAGAAACGTGTATCTTCGTCAGAGGCTGGTCCTCTTTTGATCGCCTGCTGAGCGATGACGGTTTCGTTTTGTTTCGATCTTCTTTGACACTGTCTCGTCATCACATCTGATTTTACGTTTCGTCTGCAAAAGGCGGGCGCTCAAATATTCACATACATGGAGGAAACCTATGACAACACAACGTTTTGGTGCCGGTATCTGGCACTTCGCCACCTATCTCGATCGTTATGCCACCGATGGATACGGCACACCGCGCAGTGTTATCGAAGCGATTGACCTGGCGGGCCAGGTTGCTGATCTTTCGGTTGTCGATATCAACTACCCATTCTTTGGTGGTGATTTTTCCAATGAGCAGGTCAAGGCGGCGCTGGATCGCAACAAGCTGGGTGTCATCGGTATCACACCAGAGATCTATACCCGCGAATTCGTCAAGGGATCCTTCACCAACCCGGATGCCGGCGTTCGCAGACGCACCCATGAACTGGTGACGGAAGCCTGTGATCAGGTGCGTTACTTCGGTGCGGATTACGTTAAGCTCTGGCCGGGTCAGGATGGCTGGGATTACCCGTTCCAGGTTGATTACGGCACGTTGTGGAAGCACTCGCTTGACGGCGTTGGCCAGCTCGCCAGCGAAAATCCGGATTTAAAGTTCGTGATCGAATACAAACCGCGTGAACCCCGCGTTCGCATGAGCTTTGGTTCTGTGGCGCGTACACTGCTCGGTATCGAGAAAATCGGCCTGCCGAATGTTGGCATTCTGCTCGATTTTGGCCACGCCATCATGGGCGGTGAGTCTGCGGCAGATAGCGCGCAGCTTGCTATCGATTACGGTCGCCTGTTCGGTATGGACGTCAACGACAATTATCGCTCATGGGATGATGATCTGGTTGCCGGTAGCCTTCATCCAATTGAACTGTTTGAGTTTTTCTACGTGCTTCGCAAGAACAAGTGGGAAGGCGTCTGGCAGCTGGACCAGTTCCCGTTCCGTGAAGACAGCGTTGCAACGGCCAACCATGCCATTGATTTCCTCAAGGCTGCCGACAAGGGTCTGGATGCGCTCGACATTGACGCATTGAAGGAAGCGCAGAGCCGCCACGACGCCATTGGTGCATTGAAGATCGCCCAGAAGGCTTTGTTCGGCGCCATGTGATAGCGCTGCTTTAATCTCGCTTTCCGTAGATTAAAGCCCGGCCGTAAGGTCGGGCTTTTTACGTTTCATGTGGGGCAACAATTAGCCGCTTTCTCCCTCGATCAGGGTCATCGGCCAGACACGGCGATAGGTGGATGGGTAGATTTCCTTGTAGGCAGGCATCACCGACAGCAGGCTCTCGGCTAGACAGATGCCGAGATCGTGCAGCGAAAGGCTGAAGCCGGTCAACGCCGGTGACAGAAACTGGGTGTGTGGACTGTGGCGGCCGATAATGGCGATATCTTTTCCCGGTTTGATGCCGGCTTCTTCAAGGCCTTTGTAGAGGCCGGTCACCAGCGTTTCATTGACCAGAGTAATAGCGGTCGGGCGGGTCGGCCGGGCGGCGATTTCCTGCGCTACTGCATAACCGCCAGCCTCATTGGGGCGGGCGCGGAAGATGTATTCGTCGCGCAGCGTCAGATCATGTCTGTCCAGAACCTCGCGGCATCGCTCGATGAAGAGATAACCAAGATTGAGATCGCCATGCGGCCAGACGACGCCGATATCCGTGTGTCCCGCCTTGATGAGGCGTTCCATGGCGGTTTCAGCCATGCCTTCAAAATCCAGATCGATCCATGGCTGGCCAACGTCGGTCAGACTGCGGCCGAGCGAAATGAACGGAATGTTTTGCCGATCCAGCAGTTCGAAACGAGCGTCGTTGCGGCGGGTTGCCGACAGAATGATGGCATCGGCAAAACCGCGTGCCACGGTGCGTTGCAGGTAGGCATCGGGATCTTCGGATGAGGAGCAAAGCAGGGCGACAAGGTCGAGATTGTGGCGCGCCAAGACCGTCTGCACGCCATCAAAGACGCTCATAAAAAACGTGTCGCCTTGACCGGTAATTTCCGGCCCTGTCTGCATCATGAAGCCGATGACGCCGGTGGAACCCTTGCGGAGAGAGCGGCCAGACTGGTTGGCGACGTAACCCAGTTTTTCCGCAGCTTCTAGAACACGTTGGCGCGTCTTGGGATTTACATCTGTCTTGCCGTTCAACGCACGCGATACAGTGCCAATCGATATGTCGAGATGTTCGGCCAGTTGGCGAATGCCCTTCATGCTGTAATCCGTCTTCCATCATCGTTTCAGCAAACAGTATTGACAAAAAATCAGACATGTCCATAGTTACCGTAAACGTTTACGGTTTTTGCTGGAGGGCGAAAACCCAGACGTCTCAGGGAGGATAATCTTGACATACAACGTCGTATTGTGTGGCTGTGGAGCCATGGCCAAGGGATGGCTTCGTGCGGTTCAATCCACACCGGATTTGCGGGATGCGCTATCGGTGGTCGGCCTTGTTGACCTTGATCAGAATGTCGCCCGCGCACTTGCAGATGAGTTCAAATTAGGTGCTGTTGTCACAGGTACAGACCTGGGTGAGGTCTTGGAACAGACCAGAGCTGATATCGTGTTTGATGTCGTCATTCCCGCGGCCCGTCATCCGGTTGTCCGCACTGCCTTGGCACATGGTTGCCATGTGTTGAGCGAAAAGCCGATGTCCAGCTCGATGAGCGAGGCGGCCGATCTCATTGAAGCTGCGAAGGCCGCTGGCAAGATCCATTCCGTGGTGCAAAACCGTCGTTTTATATCAGGTGTGCGGCGTATGCGCCGCTTCGTTGAAAGCGGTGTGATCGGCGACATCACCGCCATTCATTGTGACTTTTTCATAGGTCCGCATTTTGGCGGTTTCCGTGAAAAAATGGACAATGTGCTGCTTCTGGATATGGCGATCCACACCTTCGATGCTGCCCGATATGTCTCAGGCAAACAGCCGCTTTCTGTCTATTGCCTGGAAACAAACCCCCGGGGTTCCTGGTATGCCCATGGTGCTTCCGCCAATGCCGTGTTTCAGCTGTCTGATGATGTGGTCTTTACCTATCGTGGATCCTGGTGCGCGGAAGGGGAACGGACAAGCTGGGAAAGCGCGTGGCGCATTGTTGGTACCAAGGGCATGCTGACCTGGGATGGCGAAGAGACGTTCAAGGCGTCTGTCGCGGGCACGCAAGATGGGTTGTTGCGTGGTTTCACGCCGGTAGAGGTTTTACCGCCGGCGCGTGAAGAGGAAACTCATGGTCATGCCAGCGTCATCGCCGACTTTCTGAAAGCCATCCGCACTGGCCAACCATCAGAGACGGATGGCCAGGACAATATCAAGAGCTTGGCCATGGTGTTCGGGGCAATCGAAAGTGCCCGGACTGGCCGATCCGTCGATCTTGCAGCATAGGACGAAGACATAATGAGCGAGCAGAGCAGAAATTCCATCCGCGTTGGTACAATGGTCAGCGCCACCAAGGGGCAGGCTGCCCAGCGCATTTCGCAGATCGCGGATATGGGGTTTGAAAGTTTCGAGCCGTTTTTCTGGCAGACAACCAATGGTCAGGATATTGCCGAGCTTGGAAAACGATGCGTCGATGCCATCGGCGACAGGGATATCACCATGTCGACGATCGGCATGTTCGGTAATCCGCTTGAGGAAACCGAACTGGATTTGCAGACCCTGCAGGGCTGGAAAGACTGCATCGACAATGCCCATCATTTTGGTGCGACTTGCGTCGCCGGTTTTACCGGCCGCATCAGAAACAAGCCATTGCCGGAAAGCCTGCCGCGTTACAGGGAAATCTGGAGCGAACTTGCCAAACGTGCCGCCGACAAGGGCATTAAAATCGCCTTTGAAAATTGCGCCATGGATGGCAACTGGGCAACCGGTGATTGGAATATCGCCCATAATCCAGACGCCTGGGAACTGATTTTCAATGAAACGCCTGACGATAATATCGGTCTGGAGTGGGAGCCTTGTCATCAGATGGTTTATCTGATCGATCCGCTGCCGCAGATCCGCAAATGGGCGCACAAGATTTTCCATGTTCATGGCAAGGATGCCACCATTCGCTGGGATGTCATTCGTGAGCACGGGATTTTTGGAAAACACCCGTTCGTTTTCATGCGTACACCCGGTTTCGGCGACAGCAACTGGACCGATATTATCTCTGAACTGCGTCTCGCCGGCTGGTCCGGTTCCATCGACATTGAAGGTTGGCATGACCCTGTCTACCGCGATGCACTTGAGATGACCGGTCAGGTCCATGCCCTCAACCATTTGAAACAGGCACGAGGAGGCGATTTCGTCGTCGATCCGACCTGACAGGAGTGGCCGATTGTCTGAGGAGGCGGGCAATCGGCAAGGTGACGTGAAGATAACCCGAAGGAGGAGAACTATGGGTATCCGAAAGCATTCGATTGCCATTGCATTGGCCATGACATGTACTTCGCTTGTCGGTTTTTCGGCGAAAGCTGAAGACGTGACGCTGACCCTTTGGTCGCTGGACCGCGATATTCAGCCCGCACCCAATCTGATCAAGGAATTCAACGCACAGAATAACGGTATCAAGATTGAATATCGCCAAATTCAGTTTGACGACGTGGTTAGTGAAGCGATGCGCGCCTATTCGACCGGAAAGGCGCCTGACATCATCGCCATCGACAACCCCAATCACGCGATGTTTGCATCACGCGGGGCGTTTCTTGATCTGACCGACAAGATTAAAGGATCGACAGAGATCAAGCCGGAGAACTATTTCCCTGGACCTCTGAAGTCAGTCACCTGGGATGATAAATATTACGGGGTGCCGAAGGCCACCAATACAATTGCGCTTTATTACAACAAGGACCTGTTCAAGGCGGCAGGGCTTGACCCGGAAAAAGCACCCCAGACATGGGATGCGCTGGTGGAAACGGCTCGCAAGCTGAATGACCCATCGAAGAATGTTTATGGCATTACGTTTTCGGCAAAGGCCAACGAAGAAGGAACCTTCCAGTTTCTGCCATGGGCGCAGATGGGGGGATCATCCTACAAGGCGATCAACGGCGAGGGTGCCGTGCGCGCCCTGACCATCTGGAAACAATTGCTGGATGAAAAACTGACGTCGCCCGATACGCTGACGCGCAGCCAGTGGGATTCAACTGCAACCTTTAATGCGGGCAATGCCGCCATGGCCATTTCTGGTCCTTGGGAAATTGATCGCATGTTGAGTGATGCAAAATTTGAATGGGGAACCGCGTTGTTGCCGGTGCCTCAGGAAGGCGCGCAGCGCTCGTCGGCCATGGGGGATTACAACTGGGCGATCTTCTCGAAAACCCAGCACCCGGACGAGGCTTTCAAGGCACTGGAGTTTTTCGCTTCAAAAGACGCCACCATGTACAAGGATTTCGGCCAGTTACCCGCCCGCGCCGATCTGCCGGTGCCACCCACTGGTAATCCGGTGAAGGACGCTGCACTGAAAACCTTTGTAGAGCAGTTGAAATATGCGCAGCCGCGCGGTCCGTCACCTGAATGGCCGAAGATTTCCAAGGCAATTCAGGATGCTATTCAGGCCGCGCTGACCGGGCAAATGGACCCTAAGGCTGCGCTTGATCAGGCTGCTGACAAAATCAAGGCGATCGAAGGCTGATTTTCTGCCTCCAGGCGATTGCCACAGATTTCGTTTCCTCCCCGACCAAAACTATCCGGCATTGCTATGCCGGATAGTCCAAAGCGATTAAAATGAGGTTCTGATGAAACGAATACTCTCCAGCATCAGCGATGGCCGCGGTTTCGACCTTATGCTCGTTGGCGTACCTTTTGCATTTCTGTTCGCGCTGGCTGGACTGCCTCTGATCTACAATATTCTGATGAGCTTTCAGGAGGTGGACATGTTCAGTCTCGGCAGCTTCATCAGGCCATTTGTCGGTTTCGACAACTATGTCGCCCTGTTCAAGCAGCCGGAAACATGGCCCATTCTCACCAATACGTTGATCTTTGTGGTGGGGTCTATTGCAGGACAATTCATTATCGGTTTTGGCCTCGCTTTGTTTTTCTGGACCGGGTTTCCGGGCTCCACATGGTTACGTGGCTTGTTTCTTGTGTCCTGGGTCATGCCAGGCCTTGTTGTCGGTGCAATCTGGAACTGGATCCTCTCTGGGGACTTTGGTGTGTTGAATTTTTTCCTGCGAGAAAGCGGTCTGATTGGCGGCAACATCTTCTGGCGCTCTGATCCTGATTTTTCTCTATGGGCCGTTGTCATCGCCAATATCTGGCTTGGCACTTCCTTCAATATGATCCTGCTGTCGGTCGGGTTGTCTGCCATTCCCGGTGATCTCTATGAGGCGGCCGAGATGGATGGCGCCAACGCCTGGCACCGTTTTTGGACAATCACATTGCCGATGATGCGTTCGACGATTGGGGCGATTATTTCGCTGGGTTTGATTTTCACACTGCAACAATTTGACCTGTTCGCGGCCATTACCGATGGTGGTCCCAATAACTCCTCCAACGTCGCCCAATATTGGGCATGGGACTTGTCGTTCCGTCAGTATGATTTCGGTCGCGGTGCGACGATCTCGGTTATCATGACAGTGTTCGTAATGTTTGCTGCCGCCGTTTACGTACGTTCGACACGACATGAGGTGCGCGGATGAGTGAGACCAACCGTAATCGTCTGATGCTGGTGATTGCTCTTATTATGGCAGCGATCTACCTGTTTCCGCTCTACTGGATGTATATTACCGCCATCAAGAGCGGCTCGGAAATGTTTGCCAATCCGCCAAGTTTCTGGCCGTCTTCGGCGCAATGGGGAACGTTTGTCTATGTGTGGGAAAGCCGCAACATGGGCCGTTACCTGTGGAATTCGACATTCATCGCCTTTGGTTCCGTTGCGTTGATCACCGTGCTGGGCACGGGCTGTGCTTACGTTCTGGCCCGATATCGGAATGTTTGGATCGATGCTGGTCTTTTCCTTATCCTGATGTTGCAGGTCTTGCCGGCCTCGCTGATGGTGACGCCGATCTTCGTTGGGTTCACTCAAGTTGGATTGCTCGACTATCCGCGCCTTGCCGTCATCCTGGCAATTGCGGCCAAAAGCATGCCGTTTTTTGTGGTGCTGGTTCGCGCCACATTCATGGCGGTTCCGATCGAGTTGGAGGAGGCAGCCCTTGTCGATGGCAATTCACGCATCGGTGCGTTTTTCCACATCGTCCTGCCACTCGCCCGCAACGGTATTCTGGTCAGCGCCATTCTTATCTTCATGCAGGCCTTTGGCGAATTCGTCTATTCCAAGTCGATAATCCAGGACGTCAGTCTGCAACCGGCCAGCGTTGGTCTCAACTCGTTCATGGGGCCAAACACCAGCGAATGGAACAATATCATGGCCTACGCGACAATGTATGTAACGCCGATCCTTGCGATCTTCGTACTCTTGCAGCGCCGCATCGTCTCCGGCCTGACTTCGGGAGCTCTCAAATGACCCAGCAAATCGAACTTTCCGGCGTGAACAAATATTACGGCGCCTATCACGCCTTGAAAAACATCGATCTGTCGATCCGAAAAGGTGCATTTGTTGCATTGGTCGGCCCATCCGGATGTGGCAAGTCGACGCTGCTTCGGTCTCTGGCCGGGCTTGAAGGCATATCAAGCGGTGATTTGGTGATCGCAGGCGAACGCATGAATGATGTGCCGCCCAGAAAGCGGGATCTTGCCATGGTATTTCAGTCCTATGCGCTCTACCCGCATATGACAGTCGAGCAGAACCTCACCTACAGTCTGAAGATCAAGGGCGTGAAGAAGGCGGAGGCAAAAAAAGCCGCGCAAGAGGTTGCAGCCATCACCGGCCTTTCTGATCTGCTTCATCGCTACCCAAGGGAGTTGTCGGGTGGTCAACGTCAACGTGTGGCGATGAGCCGGGCGATTATTCGCCACCCCAAGGCCTTCCTGTTTGACGAGCCTCTTTCCAATCTCGATGCGGCGTTGCGTGTCCATATGCGGAAGGAAATTCGCGCGCTGCACGACAGACTTGGCGCGACATCCGTCTATGTGACCCATGATCAGGTCGAGGCCATGACAATGGCCGATCATGTTGTGGTGATGCGCAGTGGTATTATCGAACAGCAGGGCAAGCCGCTCGATCTCTATGATCGACCTGCGAACCGCTTTGTCGCTGGTTTTATCGGTTCTCCAGCCATGAACTTCATTCCGGCCCGGTCGTCGACTGATGGTAAGTCGTTGCTACTTGATCTCGCTGGCCCGCGAAGCGTTGCGCTCCAGCACCCAATGGTACCGGACAGGGATGTGCTCGTTGGCCTTCGTCCTGAACATCTTGCACTCGCCGCACCTGATGCGCCAGGGTTCGACATTCCTGTCGCAGCCATCGAATCCACGGGTGCGATGACCTATGTGACGACCGCAACCTCCCCGGAAATCGTTGTGGTTTTGAATGGCCGCTCGCAGTTGAACTCCGACAGGATGATACGGTTGACCTTCGATCAGCAAAATATTCATGTCTTCGATGCGAGCACCGAACAGCGCATTGATCTGACGGTCTGACTACAATACCTGCGTGATCGAAGGGATGACAAAACGACAAAGGCGCCGGACAATCGGCGCCTTTCTGTTTGGAACTGCTGTTTTTCGAGCGGTCAATCTCGTTTAATAGAAGCGCAATGGCGATCCGCGTTCTCAATCAGGATTGTCGTGTTTATGGCATGGAGACCAGCGGCAGCATCAAAATTGATCACGGCTGGACACATGACAATCTGAACCTAAAATTTGCCGGCCAGCACGTGTTCAGTCTGCAAGATGCGAGCAACAAGGAAATCGAAGGTTACACCCTGTTTGATTTGACTGGCGCTTACCGCTTCGACGAACAAAACACCACGCTGCGTTTTGGTGTGCATAACCTGTTCGACAAGGAGTACAACACGGTCTGGGGTTCTCGTGCCAAGGGACGTTATGGTGCACTCGCGTATGAGACGATCTTTGACTACAAGGGCAGAGGTCGCACCTTTGCCGTGTCAGTCACCAAGGTGTTCTGAAACTATTGGACGCAAGGCTGTCGTCAAAACAGCCATGCGTCATTACTTTCTGGTCTTTTACGGGTAAGCGGTCGCACCGTCCGGTTTGCGGGTGATCTTGCGCTCCCAGTGAATATAATCTTCCTTCACCAGTGCTTTTTCATCGATTTCGATGCCCCAGCCCGGTCGGTCGGGTCGCAGTTCCATATGACCATCGACGGGCATGTAGGGATCGAGTGCCCATGGCGCATGAACATGCGGTTTGAATTCCAGGATCTTGAAATTGGGCTGCGCCGCGCAGAAGTGAATATTGACGGCAGTGGCCAATGGGCCCATCGGGTTATGCGGTGCGACGGTTACATAATGCGCCTCGGCAATGGCTGCGATGCGACGCATTTCGCTCACACCACCCACGACGCAAATGTCGGGCTGGATGATGTCGGCCCCTCGCGCGGACAGAAGCGACAGGAACTCGAAACGTGAGTAGAGCGATTCACCCGTTGCCAGCGGCACTGTGACCTTTGATTTCAGTTCAGTCCAGGCGGGGATGTGTTCCGGACGGATTGGCTCTTCGTAAAACAGCGGATCGTAGGGAGCGATGGCCGCGGCCAACTGCACGGCCTGATAGGGTTCGAAAATCTTGGCATGTGCATCAAAGGCAAACTCAAAGTCTGATGGTGTGATATCGCGGATTTTGCCGAACCAGTCGCCGGTCTCTCTCACCAGTTCACCCCAGCGACCGGCGTGCAGATCACGACGGAAAGGGCTGAGTTTGAATGCCGTGTAACCATAATCTTCGTGAAGTTTCATGGTCTGGTCACGAGCATGTTCCGCATCTGGTGCGGTGTAAACCCCGCAGTAGACCCGGACACGATCACGCACATTGCCGCCCAGCAGCATATAGACTGGAAGACCAGCAGCTTTGCCGGCAATATCCCACAGGGCATGATCAATCGCCGAAATCGCAGCGAGGCCAAGAGCACCCGGTGGGAAACGGCACTGCTGGTTAAGCTTTAGCACCAGATATTCAACCCGGCGAGGATCCTCACCTTCAATCTGATGAAACAGATAGTCTAAAAGTGGGGGCAAGGCCCAGTCCGGCCCGTGGTTGTAGCACTCACCCCAGCCAGAAATGCCCTCACTCGTTTCAATCTTCAAAAGCAGACGTGGCCGGTCATCGACGCGCTGCATGTATGTTTTTATGCCAGTAATATGCACGTCGTCTCTCCTCAGGCTGCGCGCTGCTCGTTGCTGACCCGATCGATGACAGTGCGCAGCAAGGCGCGTTCACTTTCATTGAGCGATACGACGCCGGGAAGGCGTACCGGGCCAACATCATTGCCGAGCATGCCAAGCGCCTCTTTGACGACGGTGACATTGGCGCCGTTGTTGTATTTGGTGCGCAGGGATTCAAAACCGGCAATTCCATCGATCAATTGGCGTGCCGTGGCGTAATCGCCGGATTCCAGAGCTGTATGAATGGCATGCGAACGCTGCGGAAACACATTGACGAGGCCTGACGTGAAGCCGCGGGCGCCGAGCGCATAAAATGCCGGAGCCCAGCCCTCGGCAAGGCCGCAAACCCAGATGGCTGGGGCATCTTGCGTGGAACGAATGATGTCGGCCAATAACATGAGATTGGACGAGGCAAATTTGATGCCGGCAATGTTGGAATGCATGGCCATTTCGCGGAAGTCTGCCACCGAAAAACTGTCACTGCGCACATAGGCAATGACCGGAATGGTGGAATAGTCCGCGAGTTCAAGGAAGTAACGTGCCTGATAGGAAGGGCCTGCAAACGGGTCCATTGGATGGTGGCCCATGATGGCGTCGGCGCCTTCGGCAATTGCGTCTTTTGCCAGTGCTTTTGCATCCGCAAGGGAACGACCGACAGCTGCACTGACCAGCGCATTGCCATTGGCCGCGCGGATTGTCGTGCGGTGTACCAGACGAATTTCATCCATCGTCAGCGTGAAAAACTCGCCGGTATTACCGGCTGCCATCAGATTATGCACACGCGCTGCAGCAAGCCCCTTTATCAGTGCGTCGAGTTTCTCGACGTGAATGCTGCCATCCGCATGGTAGGGTGTAACAGGTACACCGGATATGCCGGTCAGCGCCTTTCTTACGATTTCAAGCTTCTCACTCACCCTTGGTGTCCTCCCTGTTTCCGAAAACGATTGCCAGATACGTCTCGCCTGAACGCACGACATGGTCGCGCATCTGCTTCTCCGCTCGTTCCGCATCTCCGGCGATGATTGCCTCTGCAATGGCACTGTGTTCACGAAGTGCCTTTTCGCGCTCGGCTATATCCGAGTGGATGACACGGCGAATGCTGGCATCATAAAATTGCTGACGCTCAATCAGCTTTGCCAGATACTGGCAGCGCGATGCCTGATGGATCTGGTCATGAAATGTCTCGTTGAGTGTGATCAGATCATCAACATTGCCGCTTGATGTGGCGACTTCCATCAAGCCAACAGTCGCCTTCAACTCCGTCGCCGCTTCTTTTGACATGCGCCGGGCGGCGAGGTGGCCAATCATCGATTCGAGGGCCGCACGTGCCAGGATCATTTCTTCCGCCCAGCCCATGTTGAAACGGATGATGACGCCGCGTCGCGGCAAGGCCTGCACCAGCCCCTCTGCTTCGAGCTGCCGCAATGCCTCCTTGATGGGGGTGGTGCTGACGCCGAATTGCTCTGCAAGCTGGCGTTCATTGACCTTTTGATCGGGTGCAAAACGACCAGCAATGATCGCCCCACGCAAAATGCGATGGACGTGATCGCGCACTGTAATCTGCAGCTGTGGGTCCAGCTTCTCGATGCGTCCCTGTGTCGATGAAAGATCCGGCAGAACGGCCATGGATGCAAAATCCTGTTGACGTGTTATTGAACTTGTGAGATCTGATATACCAGATTTCAGATCGATGTCGATATGAAAATTCTGAATTTCAGAGGTTGAGGAGCCTCGTTGTGGAGGAGAAGAGCATGTTGAGACGCCATTTTCTGACGCTTGCCGGCGCCGTTGCCCTTTCGGCAGCGTTGCCTTTTGCCGCGCTGGCAGCAACCCCTAAAGATCAGCTCGTTATTGCGACCAATATGTCGTCGATGCGTGGTCTTGATCCGCACGAGTTGAACCAGTTGGAGGCGGCGGAAGTTGTTGCCAATCTTTACGAGCGACTGATTGTTCTGCCGGCCGACAAGATCAATGAGCCGCAGCCGGGGCTTGCCGAAAGCTGGGTTGTCTCTGAAGATGGCAAGACATTTACCTTCAAAATCCGCTCTGGCGTGAAGTTCCACTCGGGCAACCCGCTCACCGCAAAGGATGTCGAATGGTCACTTCGCCGTCTGGTCAAGCTTGGGCTGGCGCCGTCCACCGATCTGCGCCAATGGGGCTTTTCGGCTGACAATGTCGATAGTCTGATCCGCGCAACCGATGGCCAGACCGTTGAAATCAAAACGAATGAGGTCTGGAACTCGGATCTTTTGCTGCTTTCTTTGGCCAGCTTCTCCACCTCCATTCTCGACAGCACTTTCCTTGCCGACAAAGAAAAAGATGGCGATATGGGGCGTGCCTACCTGCAAACCGCGGACGCGGGTTCCGGTCCCTATTCATTGCGTTCGTGGCGCTCTAACGAAACCCTGATTGCTGAGGCATTTCCGGATTACTGGCAGGGTGCTCCTGCCATGCGCCGCGTGCTTTTACGCCATCTGCCGGAATCCTCTGCCCAGCGTCTGCAGATCGATGCAGGGGACATGGATGTCGCAACGCGTCTTTCCTCAACCGATCTGGCAGCACTGGAAGCGGGCGGTAAGGTTGATATTCAAAAAACACCCGGTTTCGGTTTCTATTATGTGGCGCTGAACCAAAAGGATGAAATCCTCTCCAAGCCCAAAGTGCGCGAAGCATTTCGTTATCTCATCGATTATGACGGCCTGTCGTCGACGGTCATGAAATATTACGGCATCAAGCAGCAGAGCGTTATTCCTGCTGGTCTGCCGGGCGCAATGACGGAAAATCCCTACAAACTGGACATTGAAAAGGCCAAACAGTTGCTGGCCGAGGCCGGTTATCCAGACGGCTTTTCCAAAACCTATTATGCGACGCCGGTAACGCCGGAATATGAGGTGGCGCAGTCGCTTCAGGCCAATGCTGCAAAGGCTGGTATCAAGCTGGACTTGCAGGGTGGTGACCACATTGGCAAGTTCCGCGAGAGGGCTTTCGAAGTGTTTTCTGCCCGTTCAGGTGAACGTTTGCCGGATCCGCATGCGGTTCTCGCTTCCTACGCCACAAATGCCAACAATGCAGATGAAGCAAAGTTGACCGGTCTGCTTGCCTGGCGTTCGGCATGGGATGTGCCGAAGGACATTCAGGACATGGTTCTTGCCGCCGCGCATGAAACCGACAAGGCAAAACGCGCCGAGCTCTATGGCAAGATCAACAAAGCCTATCTTGAAGCGTCTCCGGCATTGGTCACGTCGTTCCAGCGAACAGATGCCAAGGCGGTTCGCAAGGAAGTCAAAGGTTATGTCGGGCACTCCACGTGGTTGACCCGTTGGGACACTGTGACGAAGGGTGAATAACTCTTTTTCAGGGAGCCTGTCTGACTGGTTGGACAGGCTCTCTGAATTCTTTCAGATGAAGACAGTCCAACAGTCGCCTGTGGTGTTTTGTGTGGACTAGGCTCCAGCAAGGATTTCCGAATTGAACTCCTCCCAGGCAACCGCCACAAGCGTACCGGGCAGCAGCGGCAAGCTGCTGTCCGCAGTCCGAAAAATCGCCACGTCTTTCGCGGTGATCCTGACAACCCTGTTGGGGCTTCTTGTCATAACCTTTGTTATCGGCCGTCTTGTTCCTGCCGACCCGGTGATTGCAGCTATTGGCGATCAGGCCGATCAGGCAACATATGAACGCGTCTACAAGGAAATGGGACTGGACCGCCCGCTTTACGAGCAGTTTGGCACCTATCTGGTGAATGTCGCTCGGCTGGATTTCGGTCAGTCTCACATCACGAAAAACACCGTTTCGAGCGATCTGGCGCGGGTCTTTCCTGCGACGATCGAGCTTGCGACGCTGGCAACGATTATCGGGGCAGGGCTTGGCGTGCCGCTGGGGGTCGTGTCAGCTGTCCGCAAGGGAACCTGGGTTGATCATCTCGGGCGCGTTGTCGGGCTGATGGGGTATTCGACGCCGATTTTCTGGTTGGGTACCATTGTCATCCTGGTGTTTTACGCAAAATTCGGTCTTATCCCCGGTGGTGGGCGCATCGATATCTATAATGAAGGGCTGGTTGAAGGCCCCACGGGGTCCTTGTTGCTGGATTCCGTCTTGGCCGGTGAATGGGAGGTGTTCTTTAGCGCCCTGCATCACGTCATCGCGCCAGCCCTTATTCTCGGCTATGCCGCCATGGCCTATCTTAGCCGCATGAGCCGCAGCTTCATGCTGGAACAGTTGCGGCAGGAATATATCCTGACCGCCCGTGCCAAGGGGTTGGGGCAACGCTCCGTCGTCTGGCGCCATGCTTTTCGTAACATCCGTGTTCAACTGCTGACCGTCGTGGCCTTGGCCTATTGTGGACTGCTGGATGGCACCGTGCTGATCGAGACGGTGTTCGCCTGGCCGGGGCTTGGTCAATATCTGACGTCGGCGCTGTTTTTTGCTGACATGAACGCGGTGCTCGGCAGTGTTCTATTGATCGGTCTTATCTCCATCGCGATCAATCTTCTGTCGGATATTGTCTATCGTTTCATCGATCCACGGACACGGTGATTGCCATGATGAAAAATGGATCTTTGAACTCTCTGCATGACTGGTTGATCAGCGAAGATTTTAAGTCTTCTCGTCAGGCACGATTGCACAAAGCCTATGTGGCGTGGCTTGGACTACTCGCCAATCCGCTGGCATTTACCGGCTTTTTGGTGGTGTTGGCGCTGATTGTCGTTGCGACCCTAGCGCCCGCCATCACCAGCTATAGCCCCTATGATCAGGATTTGTCGCGTGCGTTACAACCGCTGTCCTGGCAGCACTGGTTTGGCACCGATGAATTCGGTCGCGACGTCTATACTCGCCTTGTTTATGGCGCGCGCACCACACTTTATATCAGCATCCTGGTGACAATCATCGTCGCACCCATTGGTTTCATGATTGGTGCGACATCAGGTTATCTCGGCGGATGGGTGGATGTGGTGTTGATGCGGATCACCGACATTTTCCTTTCCTTTCCAAGCCTTGTTCTGGCGCTTGCCTTCTCGGCAAGCCTTGGGCCGGGCATCGAAAACGCGGTGATTGCCATTGCGCTGACCGTTTGGCCGCCGATTGCTCGTCTTGCGCGTGCCGAGACGCTGACATTCCGAAATGCGGATTTTGTGGTGGCAGCCGAGCTGCAGGGAGCTGGAATGATGCGCATTCTTCTGCGTCACATTGTGCCGCTGTGCGCACCGTCCGTTGTCGTGCGTCTAACGTTGAACATGTCGAGCATTATCCTGACGGCAGCCGGCCTCGGATTCCTCGGGCTGGGTGCCCAGCCGCCGATGCCGGAATGGGGAGCAATGGCAGCGTCTGGCCGGCAATATCTGCTTGATGCTTGGTGGCTGACCACCATTCCAGGCATTGCCATTCTCATAGTCAGCCTCGCTTTCAACCTGCTTGGCGATGGCCTGCGCGATATTCTGGATCCACGAAATGGCTGATGTAAAAGATACGATCCTCAGCGTTAAAAACATGTCGGTGGAATTTCCCACGCTTTCGGGTGTTGTTACGGCTGTGCGTAACGTCTCCTTTGATGTCGGCCGCGAGAAAGTCGGTATCATCGGCGAATCCGGTTCCGGAAAAAGCACCACTGGCCGCGCCATCATGCGCCTGCAGCCACCGCACGCGCTGATTAAAGCGGACCGAATGCAATTCGAAGACGTTGATTTGCTCAAGGCGAGCGAACAGCAGATGCTTTCGGTGCGCGGGCGTCGCATTGCGATGATCCTGCAGGACCCGAAATATTCGCTCAATCCTGTGATGACCGTGGGTGAACAGATTTCCGAAACGGTTATCCTGCACGAGCATGTTTCAAAAAAAGAAGCACGGGCACGGACGCTTGCCATGCTGGAACGGGTCAATATCCGCGATCCGCAACGGGTGTTTGATCTCTATCCCCACGAAGTTTCCGGTGGCATGGGTCAGCGCATCATGATCTCCATGATGTTGATTGCGTCACCGTCACTGATCATCGCCGATGAACCAACCTCGGCACTTGATGTTACGGTCCGTCAGCAGGTTCTTTCGATCCTGGATGAATTGGTGGTCGAGCGAAACATTGGCCTGCTGTTCATTTCGCATGACCTCAATCTGGTGCGCAGTTTCTGTGATCGGGTCATCATCATGTATGCGGGGCAAATCGTGGAAACGATTGCGGCCGCAGATCTAGACAATGCACGCCATCCGTACACGCAGGGCCTGCTCAATGCATTGCCAAGCTTGGAACATCCGCGAGACAGGCTTGAGGTCTTGCGCCGCGATCCGGCATGGCTGGAGAACCGCTCATGAGCATGATTAAAGTCGAACATTTGCAGGTTTCTTACGGCAGCGGAGATACCCTGTTACAGGTGGTCAATGATGTCTCTTTCGACATTGCAGTTGGCGAGACATTCGGGCTGGTTGGCGAAAGCGGTTGCGGGAAATCGACCGTTCTCGGTGCGCTCGCCGGGCGTAACAGACAATGGACGGGTTCCATCACCATCAATGGTGAGGTGATTGGCCAGAAGCGTTCAAAATCGCAACTTGCTACCCAGCAAATGGTGTTTCAGGATCCATTTGGCTCTATCCATCCGCGCCACACTATCGGCCGAACCTTGATGGAGCCCTTGGAGATTCACGGCAGGGATCGTCGTGAGCAACGGATTGAAAAGGTCCTTGCGGATGTAGGATTACCGCAAAACTTCCGCTATCGTTTTCCCCATCAACTGTCCGGTGGCCAACGTCAACGCGTGGCGATTGCACGCGCCCTTATCCTGGAACCGCGTATCCTTTTGCTCGACGAGCCGACATCGGCACTGGATGTGTCCATTCAAGCTGAGATCCTTAACCTGTTGAAAGATTTGCGCGAACGCGAGAAACTGACCTATATTCTTGTCAGTCACGATCTGGCAGTGGTCGCGCACCTCTGTAACAGGGTCGCCGTTATGCAGAACGGTTGTTTTGTCGAGGTTGCCGAAAAACGCCAGCTCATCGAAGGGGATGTGAACCATCCCTACACGCGTGTGTTGATGGATGGCAGTCGTGGATATGTGCCGCCCCAGAGGGCACGTGTTTCGGCGTAACACGGCCGCGGTCTTTCCAATACGATCACAGCAGCCTGGATCATCGAAAATTTAGCGATTTTTGACTGTAACGTTCAGAGTATAAGTGGCTGCAGATCTATGCTCTGGGTTCTCCAAAGAGCGCCAAAGTCTTTCGGGATGCCCCTACGCCTGTTTTGAATATTGTCACAAAAATTCGAATAGGAGAGCATTACGTCTCCTCAGCTGTTTTTGTGATCAGCCGATGGTGTTACTCGCGCGCACCATCGGCAAGTTGCGTCAGCCCTGGCATGTTGCAGACCAGAAGTTTCTGGCGGCCGCCCTGTACAAGCCCCTTGGATTCCCAGTTGCTGAGAATGCGTGACACAGTATGCAGAGTCGTGCCGGTCATCTCGGCAATATCCTGCCTGGATATTGGAAAATCGATACGGATGCCTTCGCTTTCCTTGCGGCCGGCCTGTTGCGACAGGCGCAGAACGGCATGCGCGACGCGGCGTTCCACTTCCTGCGTGGACATTTCGCGAATGCGTGTATGGGCTTCTTCCAGTCGTTGACCGATAGTCTGCATGGCAGAAACCGCCAGATACGGATTTTGTTCAACGAATTGCGGCCACAGGTCGGTCTGCCAGGACAGGATGACACTTTCACTGGCTGTGGTGGCAGTGCCGGGATAATCCGTACGCTGCAAAGCCTTGGCAAAACCGAAGAGATCGCCCGGATGCACAACCCGCACGATGATCTGCTGACCATCCTGCGTAACCTGAGTGACCTTCAGGCGACCATGAATAAGCAGGAAAAAATGTGACGCTGCCTGGCCTTGCTCGAATATCGCTTCACCCGTTGGCACAAGCCTGGAATTGGCGTGGGCTAGAAGCTTGTCTAGCTCATCGTCCGACAGTTTTCCGAACAAAGGCAAAGCCCGGATGACGCTGCGGTCAATCTTCACCAGATGTCCTCTCCAGACACCCTGTCGCCGCTTTTTTTTGCGGCAGTCAACGCTTCTGATCTAGCGGGGACGGCAGGAGTAGTCTTGTTAAAAATTTCCTATTGTTTCGTCGCCGTCTTTAGCACGTGTTGCGTGTTGTGGAAAGGTTGTCGCCCCTTTAGACCGACCAACCACGGTTGCGTAATCTCACCGCAAGTGGTGCATACCAGCGCGTATCCTTGACCAGCCTGAAGCCGAGATTGTCCGGAGGTACACCAACTGCACAGCCACCGCCCTTTGGATTGCGCACAAAACCACTAAGCGCTGCACGGTGCTTGCCCGACGCAACAGGAATGCCACACGAGGTAACGGCGCTTGTTACATTGCCGCTGGCATCCAGATTGACACGGCGACTGCAGGTCGCCGTCCATTCCCAGATGTTGCCGCCAAAATCTGACAGACCGTGTTCGTTCTCACCGAATGTGCCATATGATTGCGGAACTGGATTGCTCGAGGCTTTGCGGCTGGTCTGGCGTTCGTAGTCTGCCAGCCAGCGTGCGGCAGGGTTGGCCGAATCCGTATCGACATCCAGCTTTTCATCAGGAAAGATCGAGCCAGCGGCGAAAGCCAATTGCGCATCGCTTGGCAAAGTCCAGACGTCGCCGGTGCGAGCACTCAACCATGCCGCATAGGCTTTTGCGTCGTCGTTGCTAATGCCGGTTGCCGGTGTTTTCGCGTCAAGCGCAACGGGAAAGCCGGGCTCGGGCGAAGGACAGGCACCATCAGCAACACAACGATTATAGTCGCTGCCCGACACCTGATATTTCATGATTGTCAGTGCATGGTTCATCGTCACGGTGCGCATTGGCGCATCAACGGCATAACCGTTTTTGAAATATTCGCCGTCTTCACGATAGCTGAATGTGCCGGTTGGAATGACAATGGTTTGTGGTGCGTCAACACTTGCCACGGGTGTGCTGTCTGCATCGATGATGCCCGATTGGAAAGCTGCTGTTGCGGTCAGCACCGCAATAATTGATAGCGGAATCGCAATCGAGAGAGTTGGCGAGACAGGTTTTAGACGAAGCGCGGTCATAGCAATCTCCTTGCGCCATCAGTCGTGAATATGTGCAGCTGGTATTCAGGACACCCACGGGGTGGGCCAAGGGGCCGGATTTTCTCCGGTCCCTTGGCTGTTTGTCATGTCAGATGCTCGATGGCGCGAGAACCGCAGTCATCAGGTCGTCGTTCCAGTCACCAGTGACCTTGAAGTGAGCGGCCGCGCCCAGTTCGAAGGCTTCGATCAGGTTGTGGTTCACATAGGCATAAATGCCTGGCTGCTCGAAGGTGTAGAATGCTGCACCTGCCGTGCCGCCTGGAATGAACCAGGTTTCCTGATCGACATCAGGAATGTTGCGGAACTTGCCGGTTGCCCAGACATAGTCGCCGTGACCACCAATCAGGTGTGGACGGGTGTCACGGTTGGCCTGCGAGTGGACGATCAGGACCTTTTCGCCGACGGCAGCCTTCAGAGCATTTTCACCGGTCAAGGCACCGACTGCGCCGTTGAAGACGATATGGCTTGGGGTCAGCGTGCGCATGACTTCCAGTGTGTCGACCATGGCATCGCCGGCACTGTCGTACTTCTTGAAGGCGCCCTTTTCGTCACGTGGCACGTAGAAATCCTGCTCACCGACGTAATAGACGCGGTCATAGACCAATTCCTTGCCGTGACCATCCGTCAGGCCTTCGCGTGGGAGAACCATGATGGCGCCGTTCATGCCCGAGGTCACGTGCCAAGGCACCATACCGGGAGGTGCGCAGTGGTAGACAAAGACGCCAGCTTTCGTGGCTTTGAAGCGCAGGATTGCCTTCTCACCGGGGTTGACGATTGTCAGGCCTCCGCCACCAAGGGCGCCTGTTGCCGAGTGGAAGTCGATGTTGTGCTGAAGCTCGTTGGTGTCAGGGTTGATGAGCGTCAATTCGACATAGTCGTTCTGGTGAACGACCATCAGCGGGCCGGGAACCGAGCCATTGAATGTCATGGCGTGAACTTCAGTACCCTTGTCATCCAGCACCATCTTCTTTTCTTCGATGGTCAGTGTGAACTCGACAATTTTTGGTCCGCCGACAGCTTTCTGGGTGTGTTCATGCACGAAAGGTGGTTTCGCCAATTCCACTTTAACGCGAGGTAATGCCGCAATCTCGGCGGGTGTCAAAGCCTTTTCAGCGGTCTTTGTTTCACCTGCTGCATGCGCGGTTGCTGCGCCGATGACAGGTGCCATCGCACCAGCAAAAGCCGCACTAGCCAGTATGTTCCGGCGTGTGATGTTGAAGTTGTCAGTCATCGGGTTTCTCCTTCTCCGATAGGACAAGCCTTGCTTGGCCCTGTCGTGATCGTTATTAGCGCAACTCGCGAATTACAATTTGAGATGGAACAAAGAGCCCGTTTTGACGGCTGCGACATTTTGGCTGGGGGTGTCGCGGTCTTTGCCTGTTCGCAAAGACGGGGTGGCCAGGGGTGGTTAGACAGATGTCAAGAATTCACCACGAAGGCTAATCCCAGGAGCAATATCATGAGTGGTACAGAAACAATCCGGCAAGACGGACATGCCCGTCCAAAGGGCGGAGTTCCAAGAGGTTTGTCACGCACCGGACCAGTCATTTTTTCCTATGGCTTCCGCCCGTTCTTTCTGGCGGCGGCGATTTGGGCAATCGTGACCATGGTCTTGTGGATCTCCGCATTGAGCGGTTTCATCCAGATCGGCGGCGAATATGGTGCGCAGAACTGGCACGCCCATGAAATGCTGTTTGGTTTTGCCTCGGCTGTACTTGCCGGATTTTTGCTGACAGCCGTACCGAACTGGACAGGCCGTTTGCCGGTGTCCGGGGTGCCACTGGTGCTGCTGTTCGGCTTGTGGTGTTTGGGACGGTTGATCTTCCTTGTGCCGGATCTGTTTGGCATGACATCAGCTGCGGTGATCGATGGTCTGTTTCTTCCAGCCCTGCTGGCGATATGCGCAAGAGAGGTTATTGCCGGGCGCAAATGGAAAGATTTGAAGGTGCTGGCGGGGCTGCTGGCGCTTTCAGCCGCCAATATCGTCTTTCATTACGCAGCGATCAGCGGTGATCATAGCCATGTTGCCACACGGCTTGCGGTTTCGGCTTACACGGTGCTGGTGATGATTGTCGGTGGGCGTATCGTGCCAAGCTTTACCCGCAACTGGATCAACAAGTCTGGCCGCACAGACTTTCCTGTTCCTTATAATAACTTCGATACGGCGGCGATTTTAACGGGGGTCGCCGCGCTTGGCGGCTGGACTTTCGCGCCGGAGAGCCCGTTAACGGCCATTGTTGCTGTTATCGCCGGTTTCATGCATGCGGTCAGACTGGTGCGTTGGCGCGGTTGGGCGACGTGGCCAGAACAATTGCTGGTGGTTCTGCATATGGCTTACGCTTTCATTCCACTCGGCTTCATGGCCATCGCGTTGGGTGTCTATGAGGTGATGGATGCTCGTTCGGTGCTGCATATCTTCACCGTTGGTGTCGTTTCCTGCATGATGCTGGCGGTGATGACCCGCGCCAGCCTTGGTCACACCGGTCGCAAGCTGCATGCAACAAAGATGACGGTTGCCGCCTATCTGGCGCTGATTGGCAGTGCAGTGCTGAGACCAGCCGCAGAAGCCTTCCCGGATGCCATGATGCATCTTTATGCCTGCTCGGGCGCCCTGTGGATCGTCGGTTTTCTGTTGTTCTGCATCGAATTTGGGCCGATCCTGACCCGTGAGCGCAAACCTCTGAAGGCTTGACGGTTCACAGCCATTTCATCTTTTCGACTGAACGAAAGAAAATGCCCCGCTTGTTGTCACAGGCGGGGCATTTTGATGGAGGTCTGCTTTGTTTCCGAGATTGCGCTGTCAGTTCGGTGGCAAACCAACCCTGATGAACATTCGGAATGCTGTACGGCCTTCGTCGAAATTTCCTGCCCATTGATGGCCATTCGACATCAGGTCCGCATAGAGAAAAACCGGTTCCTGCTGCATGACGGCAAAAATGACCGAACCCGGAGGGTGGCTCTTGGTGGCTTCCGTCAGCCGCTTGATTTGCAGCGGTGGAGCCAACTCGACGAGATCAAGATATTCGCTGGGATCCGGCCATGCTTCCGGTTCCGCGGCATCATGGACCAGCGTTGGTGAAACGGAAAGTTCTTCGCTTTTTTTATGCGGAATGAACTGGACCTCCCACTCACCATTGCCAAGCTCTTTTTCCAGATGATCGAACCCGCGCCGCGCCATGACATTGAACAATGGCACCGGGCGAAAGGTTGTCATGATCGTCAAACCTTCACCCGGAGCCAGCGATGCCACAGTCTCCATGATGGCGGGGAATGGTTCGATGCCACTGCGCAAGAGTGGACGCAGATCCAGTTCTTTCATCATGCCATTCATGGTTCACCTTTTATCTTTGAAACAGCTTTTGCCGATTTTAAGAGACGTCTAGCATGAAAGCGGATTGACCTTAATGATCTGATCCGCAGCAGCAATCGCAGCCGGAATGCTCTTCTTCGCTGCCTTCGCTCTCACCTTCCATACGGTTGATGTCAAGGCGCCAGACTTCCGGACCCTGCTCGAGATATTCCCAGCCAAACTCGCCAGGGAAATTGGTGGCCAGTTGGTACAGCAGCGGGCGCGGGTCATGATCACTGGTGATCTGCAGCGACTGGCCGGCGGTTAATGCGCCAAGAGCACCAAAAATCTGCGGATGGCGTTCACGTGGCGGAATGACCCTGACATCAATGTTGGTAACGGGTTGAGCTTCGGACATAATCTGTTTCCATTGCCGCAAAACAAGGACTGCTCGTGCGTGCGGCAGCCGCTTGAGCAGCCCGGAAGCTACCTATTGTCACAGCGGGCAACGTTGACGCGGCTCAAATAAATCTGAAAATTGTCATGTATGCGCTTTTACGCAAAGAAGGGCGCATTCTTCACGGGCAGGATACGGGCACATTTGTAACCGTAAAGGAGTGCCCCATGCATCAGCCGCTTATCGAGAAATACGGCGAAGCGCGACTGCCGCGTTACACCAGTTATCCAACTGCACCGGCCTTTTCGGCCTCGATAGGGGCCGGAACCTATTCGGACTGGATTACTGAAATTCCACCGCAGGATAAAGTCTCGCTTTATCTGCATATTCCGTTCTGCCGGTCGATGTGCTGGTATTGCGGCTGTCACACCACGATCACCAGCCGCGACCAACCAATCCTTGATTACCTCGACGTCCTTCATGCGGAGATTGATCTGGTGCGGGCGCGGACATCTGGTCGTCTGAAGGTTGGCCATGTGCATTTTGGCGGTGGTACACCCACCATCATGCAGCCGGAGGAGTTCCTGCGGTTGATTGCATTGCTGGGCAGAAATTTCGTTTTTGACAAGACAACCGAGATGGCTGTCGAGATCGATCCCAGAACCTTGACGCCCAACATGGCGGTTGCGCTGGGTGAGGGCGGTGTCAGGCGTGCAAGCCTTGGAGTGCAAAGCTTTGACCCTATCGTGCAAAAGGCCATCAACCGCATCCAGAGCGAAGAACAGACGCAGGCGGCCGTCACGAGGCTGAGAGCTGCCCGGGTTGCACGTATTAATTTTGACCTGATCTATGGCTTGCCCCATCAAACCGTGGCGTCCTGTATTGCCACGGCCAAGGCCGCGATCAAAATGCGGCCGGACCGGTTTTCGGTGTTTGGCTATGCGCATATCCCGAGCTTCAAACAGCATCAGAAACTGATTGATGAAAAAGTTCTGCCAGATGCCATGGCGCGGGCCGAGCAGGCCGATGCCATTGCTGCCACTCTTGAACGGGCGGGTTACATCCGTATCGGTCTCGATCACTACGCATTGCCCGGTGACGACATGGTGATTGCACAAAAGGCGGGGCGTCTGCATCGCAATTTCCAGGGTTACACGACGGATGCCTGCCAGACATTGATCGGTCTGGGCGCGTCCGCTATCGGACGCATGCCTGGCGGGTATGTGCAGAATGAAGTGCCACCCGGTATTTATGCGCGGCAGATTTCCAGCGGCCAGTTGGCAACCGTCAAGGGATATCGGTTGACCACTGAAGACCGGATGCGCGCCGATCTGATTGAACGGCTGATGTGCGATTTTCGCGCCGATGTCGCCGGCATTGCTGCAGGTCATGGCTTTGATGCTGCGATGTTGCTGGAGGGCAATCGCCAGCTCTCCATGCTGGAAGATGATGGTGTCGTCGACATCAGAGACGGCATCGTCAGTGTCAAACCGGATCAGCGCTTCATCATTCGTGCCGTCGCGGCCTGTTTTGATGCCTATCTGCATTCGTCGGGTCGCACGCATAGCAAAGCGGCCTGACCCTTATCTACCGAAGGCATACAGCGCGACACGAAAAAGCCCCGCTATTTGAACTGACCCCATAAAGTTGGACGGTTCATAGGTTTGGCTGATTTAAGGGCTGG
>NZ_DAMDBP010000005.1:0-75425 GCF_032092815.1 Agrobacterium sp.
ATAGCGCGCATGATGCTTTCCTGGCTCGCCTCTCCCTTCGGCAGTTCGGCGACGATGCGTCCTTCGTTCATGACGTAGATGCGGTCGCAGTTACCGAGGAGCTCAGGCATTTCTGACGAGATCATCAGAACGCCTTTTCCGTCGGCGGCAAGCTGGTTGATGATAGTGTAAATTTCATATTTCGCACCAACGTCGATACCGCGCGTCGGTTCGTCGAGGATAAGAACCTCGGGGTTGGAGAACAGCCACTTGGACAGCACGACCTTTTGCTGGTTGCCACCCGAAAGATTGACCGTTTCCTGGAAAATGCCGTGGGAACGAATGCGCAGACGCGACCGGAAGTCGGTTGCCACCTTCATTTCTTTGATATCGTCGATAACGGATGCCTTGGAAACACCGGCGAGATTGGCAAGCGTGGTATTGTGCAGAATATTGTCATTCAGCACCAGACCAAGATGTTTGCGATCTTCCGTCACATAAGCAAGCCCGGCGTCGATCGCCTTGCGAACCGTACTGACATCCACCGGCTTTCCATCGATCAGCACGTCTCCGCTGATCTTGTGGCCGTAAGACTTGCCGAACACGCTCATGGCGAATTCGGTGCGCCCAGCACCCATCAGGCCGGCAATACCGACGACCTCGCCCTTGCGGACGGTGACGTTGATATCATGCAGGACCTGCCGATCACGATGCTGCTGGTGGAAGGCGTTCCAGTTCTTGACCTCAAGAATCGTTTCGCCAATCGGCACGCTGCGTGGCGGATAACGATCTTCCAGATCACGGCCCACCATGTTGCGAATGATGACGTCTTCGCTGATTTCTTCCTTATGGCAGTCAAGCGTCTTGACCGTCATGCCGTCACGCAGAACCGTGATCTGATCAGCCACCTTGCGCACTTCGTTGAGCTTGTGCGTGATGATGATCGAGGTCAAACCCTGATTGCGGAATTCTATCAGCAGGTTGAGAAGCGCGTCGGAATCACTTTCGTTGAGCGAAGCTGTCGGCTCGTCGAGAATGAGCAGCTTCACGCTCTTCGAAAGCGCCTTGGCGATTTCAACTAGCTGCTGCTTTCCGACGCCGATATCCGTTACCAGCGTTTCCGGGGATTCCTTCAGCCCGACCTTCTTCAGAAGCTCGCGCGTCCGGCTAAATGTCTGCTGCCAGTTAATGACACCGTTCGACGCCTTTTCGTTACCGAGGAAAATGTTCTCGGCAATCGAAAGCAGCGGAACGAGGGCCAGTTCCTGGTGAATGATAATGATGCCAATATCTTCACTATCATTGATGGCGCGAAAATTACGCACCTGACCTTCGTAATGAATTTCACCGTCGTATGAGCCAGCGGGGTAAACACCGGAAAGTACCTTCATCAAGGTCGATTTTCCTGCGCCGTTCTCACCGACGAGTGCATGAATTTCACCCTTGCGAACCTTGAGGTTCACATTCTCCAGCGCTTTTACGCCAGGGAATGTCTTGGTGATATTCCGCATTTCGAGAATGGTATCGTCCATATCAAAATCCAGCGCCGGTTTAATCCGGCGAATTTTTTCTAAGAGAAACCGGGGGCAAAGTTTTTGCCTTCCCCCCCGGCATTCAGGAAATGATTACTTCAGCTGATCTTCGGTGTAGTAACCACCGTCAACCAGGACCTGCTTGTAGTTGTCCTTGGTGACAGCAACAGGCTTCAGCAGGTAGGAAGGAACAACCTTCACACCGTTTTCGTAGGTCTTGGTGTCGTTAACTTCAGGCTCCTTGCCTTCCATAACGGCGTTAACCATGCCAACGGTGACCTTGGCCAGTTCGCGGGTGTCCTTGAAGATCGTGGAGTACTGTTCGCCAGCGATGATCGACTTGACGGACGGAACTTCAGCGTCCTGACCGGAAACAACCGGCAGCGGCAGATCGCCAGAACCGTAGCCAACGCCCTTCAGCGACGACAGGATACCGATGGACAGACCATCATAAGGCGACAGAACGGCGTCAACCTTTGCGTCCGTGTAGAAAGCGGAGAGCAGGTTATCCATACGAGCCTGGGCCGTTGCAGGGTCCCAACGCAGCGTACCAACCTTGTCCATGCCGGTCTGGCCGGACTTTACGACCAGCTTGCCGCTGTCGATGTATGGCTGCAGAACGGACATCGCACCATCGTAGAAGAAGAATGCGTTGTTATCGTCTGGGGAACCACCGAACAGTTCAATGTTGAACGGGCCCTTGCCATCTTTCAGGCCAAGCTTGTCAGTGATCGAAGTTGCCTGCAGAACGCCAACCTGGAAGTTATCGAAGGTTGCGTAGTAGTCTACGTTGCCGCTGTTACGAATAAGGCGGTCATAGGCGATAACCTTGACGCCCTTGTCTGCAGCCTGCTGCAGAACGTCAGACAGCGTCGTGCCGTCGATGGAAGCGATAACCAGGACCTTGACGCCCTTCGTTACCATGTTTTCGATCTGCGAAAGCTGGTTCGGAATGTCGTCGTCCGCATACTGCAGGTCTGTGCCGTAGCCGGCGTCCTGAAGCTGCTTGACGATGTTGTTGCCGTCGTCGATCCAGCGTGCAGAAGACTTCGTTGGCATTGCGATGCCGACGGTGCCCTTGTCCTGAGCGAATACAGGCGCAGCAAAGCTTGCAACGCCGATGGCACAGGCTGCCATTAACGAGACGATGGATTTCATAAATCTCTCCCTTTGAACCCTTGTCAGGCGCGCCCCAGGCGCCGCCTTCAAATCCATGCCAGAATTGTAAGGAGACAGATTTAGACAGAACGGTTTTTTACTTATCAGTACGCCTGCCCGCCGCTCCTCCACGGCACAGCTGCAAACTGTTCTGAATCCATATAACTGTCAAATAGAATATATCGCATTTCATATACCAATTATGCTATATTAAATCGATATAACACCCGATTTTGGCGAGATACACCATTATGAGCAACCATAGAGAGAAAAACACACCTGATAGCGACGTTTTTTTCTCAGCAGTCGAGGATAATCCACTTCTGCGTGCGGGTTTAAAGATGGCCCACCTCCGCATGCTGGTGATGATAAAAGATCATGGACAGGTCAGCGCCGCCGCCGCCGCCCTCAACATGACCCAACCTGCGGCCTCCCGAATGCTTTCCGAAATGGAATCGATCGTCAAAAGTCCGCTCTGTCAGCGCGCCTCCAGAGGTGTGGTTTTGACACAGTTCGGTGAGGCTTTGGCACTGCGCGCTCGCAAGATCCTTCTTGAACTGCGTGAGGCGGGCCGTGAACTTGCCCAGATGAAATCGGGCAGTGGCGGCTCGGTCTATATTGGCTCGGTCACCGCACCGGCTATCAGCATGGTGGTTCCCGCCATCAGCCGCGCCGTGGAAACCTATCCCGGCATCGAAATCAACGTGCAGGTGGAAACCAGCAACGTGCTGGCCCGCGATCTCCTGGCCGCCAGACTCGACTTCATCATCGGCCGCATCCCTGAAGATCTGAACCCGGCACCGTTCAATGCCCATGAAATTGGCATCGAACGCGCCTGCCTTCTGGTCCGCAAGGGACATCCGCTGTTGGAACATGGCCCTGCCCGCCTGCAGGATCTTTCCACATTCGACTGGGTTTTCCAGCCGCCGGGCGCTTTGCTGCGTCGTACGATGGAAGAGATTTTTGTGGCAAATGGCGCGCCAATGCCGCGTAACATCATCAACACACCATCTGTCGTGTTGACGCTGGCCATTATCTGCAAGACAAACGCCATTGCGCCACTTGCCTATGACATGGCCGAATTTGTCGCCGGACAAAGCTCACAGGTTGGGGAAATCCGTATTTTGCCAACCGACTTTGAGCTGAACCTCAAACCCTACAGTCTGATTACCGCCAAGGACCGCGCCCTGCCGCCAAGTGCCCAGTTGCTGTATGACCTGGTGCTGGAAGAAAGCCGCAACGTGGCATCCGCCACCTATTCACCGCTGCAAGCCCTGCGCCATCTTTCCAATGCATAAGGCTTGAAACAGCGCTCGAACACCAGGAGGAAGACATGCTTTTTGGACAGTCCGTCTTTCAATCGGTTGTCGAACGGCTGAAACAGGAAGCCGAAAACGGGGAGAAAAGCGAAACCGAAACATCGCACAAGATCGTTTCCGGCTTCACCTCAAGCTTCGTTTTGGAAACAGAGCGGCCCGATCCTGAACGGTTTGGCGCGGCCTTCGATGCCTATCTCGATTTTCTACCCGATCCGCCCGAGCCTGAACCGGAACCTGAGCCCGAACCAATGCCGGCCTATCTGGAGCGGACATCGCTCGAAGATGTGTCAAAGGAACTGGATATCAGTGAAAAAGACACGGTGGAAAGCCTATCGGAAAAACGCCGCACCTTCGCCAAGCTCAACCACCCCGACCGGCTGTCACCGGAATTTCGCGCCAACGCCCATGCCCGCATGACCGCCGCCAATTTGCTGATCGATCAGGCCATCAAGCTGATCAGTCGTTAGCGTCGTCGTCGGTTGCGACGGCAGGCTTCTGCTCAACCAATGGCGCAGGCTTGAATGTGAACAGCAGCATATAAGCAGAATAGGCAGCAACGCCGCCGACAATCGTACCCCAGAATGCGTCTTGTGTAATAAAGAACTCGATGAGAGACCACGCGGTGCAGGAGACAACAATCAAAAGCCGTACCCAGAGCGGACGGTAAATTGGATGATTGGTATCAATGAGCTGCATGAAATTCTCCCGTTTTTGCTCACCCCGCCTGCAGATTGGGAGGTGTTGTCATTCCCGTGGAGACCATATCTTCATCCATGCGCGACAATGCAAGCCCCATATGGCCCTCAAAAACCAGTTCCGGTTCATTAAGTTCAACCTGAATGACCGGCAAACCGCCAAATCGCACGGCTTGAGACTGTGAGAGCCCCTCGAGAATGCCCGCCTGCAACAGATCATAATAACGTGTTCCGGGTCCTGTGACGAATACAGACATATGGCCGTGCAGGCTAAAGAGGCGCGCAAGACCATTGCCGAGCGCAAGACCCGCCTGCCGGAATGCAAAAGCCGCCATGCGATTGCCATGACGGGCATTGTTGGCAATCTTGTCCAGTTCGCTCAAAGGCACGAATTTTGCTGGGATCGTATCAGGCGGCACTTCGAACGCCGTTCTGAGAATGGCGTAAAAACCGCAATAAGCTTCGATGCAACCTCTGGAGCCGCAGCGACACAGCGCAGCACCGGGGACATGCAGCATGTGGCCGAAATTCGGAGCTACCACCTCAAAACCATTGCCAGTCGAGCGCGCAATGCCAAGCCCGATGCTGTGGCCAAGCGACAGCGCTGCCAGCATGCCCTTACCCCCGGTCAAGACACGGTCCGGTCGGGTCTGCTCACGCATCCACAACGCTTCAGCCACCAGCAACGTTTCGTTATTCACTGCAAAACGACGGCGCCACACCTCGGCCAGCGCATCCTGGAAATCCACCTGCTCATCACCCAGCACGGGCGACCACACCAGACGCCCGCCGGCCGGGTCAACCAGTCCCTTGCTGCTGATCGACAGATGCAGGATCGCCTCATGGGCAATGCGCGAGCGGGTGGCAAGACGCACGAGACCAGCATTGATGGCCGCAACAAAATCACCGCGTTGCGTTTCCTGTCGCGGTTCGGAAAACCGGTCGATGAGTTTGCCGTTATAGTCAGCCAGCGAATATTGCACCGCATCGGATGAAACGATAACAACCGCCAGATACCCGCAGGCCGGGTTCGGACTGAACAGGACGCGCGGACGTCCCCGCCCCTGCGCAGACTGTTGTTCAGTGCGCTGTATCAGACCGGTCTTTTCAAGCTCGGCGGTGATGGCTGAAACCGTGCCGGATGCTAGCCCGGTAAAGGAAGAAATTTCCGTATGCGAGAGATTGCCGTGATGGCGAAGCGCCGACATCACCAGAAGACTGTTCTTCTGACGAACCAGTTCAGTGCTTGAGATGGCCGACAGCGGCAAATTACGTCCCTCATTTCGGACAACACAATGCCGCCGTCAGCGCCAGATAAAGCCGACGCCTTCACAGTACAAGTGTTATCCGGCTCCTCCCGAAACCTCGCTGCCTTCACCAGCCAGGCGAAGCACTACGTCTGGTTGACAGCTTTCAGAATCTCTGCCATTTAATTTCTCGACTGTCGAGAAAAAATGCAAATTGCGTTCTCGGACAGCAAATTTAGACGGTAGAAAACGCATGGAGGTGCGGGGACTACCAGTCACACCCGGGAGGACATCATGAAATCATTTGCCAAGTTGTTGGCCGGAACAGCTCTACTCGTTTCACTACACGGTGCCGCCATGGCGGCAGACCTCGTTGTCGGCGTGTCTTGGTCAAACTTCCAGGAAGAACGCTGGAAGACCGATGAAGCTGCAATCAAGAAGGCCCTCGACGCTGCAGGCGCCAAATATATTTCCGCTGACGCCCAATCCTCGGCTGCAAAGCAGTTGACCGACGTTGAAGCACTGATCGCGCAGGGTGCGAATGCCCTGATCGTGTTGGCGCAGGACAGCGATGCGATTGGCCCGGCCGTTGAAAAGGCCGTTGCAGAAGGTATCCCGGTTGTCGGTTATGACCGCCTGATCGAAAACAAGGACGCCTTCTATATCACCTTCGACAACAAGGAAGTCGGCCGTCTTCAGGCACAGGAAGTGTTCAAGGTAAAGCCGGAAGGCAATTACGTCTTTATCAAGGGATCCTCGTCTGACCCGAATGCAGACTTCCTGTTTGCAGGCCAGCAGGAAGTGCTGAAAGACGCTATTGATGCTGGCAAGATCAAGAATGTTGGCGAAGCCTATACCGATGGCTGGAAGCCTGAAAATGCCCAGAAGAACATGGAGCAGTTCCTGACCGCCAACAACAACAAGGTTGATGCTGTTGTTGCATCCAACGACGGTACGGCAGGTGGCGCGATTGCCGCTCTGGCAGCACAGGGCATGGCAGGTTCTGTTCCGGTCTCCGGTCAGGACGCTGACTTTGCCGCCCTGAACCGTGTTGCGCTTGGCACACAGACCGTATCTGTCTGGAAGGACAGCCGTGACCTGGGTAAGGAAGCTGCCAACATTGCGCTGGAACTGGCCGGTGGCAAGAAGATGACTGAGATCACAGGTGTCACCACCTTCGAAGGCGGCCCGAAAAAGGTCACCATGCAGTCCGTCTTCCTCAAGCCGATTGCCATCACCAAGGACAACCTGAATGTGGTGATTGAAGCAGGCTGGATTCCGAAGGAAACCGCTTGCCAAGGCGTAAAGGCTGGCTCGACCAAAGCCTGCGATTGATCGCACGGACTAACACCCTTTCGAAAGCGCCGCGAAGCCCTGTGCTACGCGGCGCAATCGGAGTGAAATGACCTTTGTAAAAGGTCGTCATGAGCAACGGTGCAAACCGGCAATGCTCGGACATCAGCATGATGTGAGGAGGAACGGCAGCCAATGGCCGACATCACGCAATCAAAATCGTCCCACCCCGCCAATGATTCAGGCCGCAATGCCATTTCCCGCTTTATTGCGGCAACGGAACTGGACACCCGGCTTCTCGGCATGGTGGGTGCCCTTCTCCTGATATGGATCGGGTTTTCATTTCTATCCGGCGGACTTTTCCTAACGCCCCGCAACCTGTGGAACCTGTCTGTACAGACAGCTTCGGTCGCCGTTATGGCAACCGGCATGGTGCTGGTCATCGTCACCCGCAATATCGACCTTTCTGTCGGCTCAATTCTCGGGTTTTCCGGCATGATCATGGGTGTGATGCAGGCAGAGCTACTGCCTAAATTTCTCGGCTTCGAACATCCCGCCACATGGATCATCACGCTCGGCATCGGTCTGGCAGTTGGCGCAGCTATCGGCACATTGCATGGCCTGATCATCGCCTTCATGAACGTGCCGTCCTTCATCGTGACCCTTGGCGGCCTGCTCGTCTGGCGCGGCGGCACCTGGTTTATCACCAGCGGACGCACCGTTGCACCCATGGACAGTTCATTCCGCCTGATGGGCGGTGGCACCAGCGGGTCGATCGGCGCGACGTGGAGTTGGATCGTTGCGGCACTTGCCTGTGTTGCCATCATCATTGCTATTCTTAATTCCCGCCACCAGCGTCGGCGCTTCGGTTTTCCGCTACGTCCGGTCTGGGCGGAATATTTCCTTGGCAGTCTTGGCTGCGCCATCGTGATTGGCGCTGTCGCCGTTGCCAACAGCTACCCCTGGCCTGTTGCCATTGCCCGCAATTATGCCGATGCCAATGGCATTCCATGGCCGGATGGCGGTCTGTTCATTCCTCACGGCATTGCCATTCCGGTTCTGATTGCACTGGGGGTCGGTGCGGTCATGACGTTTATCGCCACCCGCCTGCGGTTTGGACGTTACGTTTTTGCCATTGGTGGCAACCCGGAAGCTGCGGAACTGGCCGGCATCAAGACACGCTGGGTCACCGTGAAGATCTTTGCACTGATGGGAGCGCTCTGCGCCATCGCCGCAGCCATTTCCACCGCACGCCTGAACGCTGCAACCAACGCTCAGGGTGAACTGGATGAACTCTACACCATTGCTGCGGCGGTTATTGGGGGAACCTCGCTTGCCGGTGGTGTGGGTACAATCGCGGGTGCCATGCTTGGTGCACTCGTCATGCAATCGTTGCAGTCCGGCATGGTGCTGGTCGGAATCGACACTCCGTTCCAACGTATCGTCGTCGGTTTCGTTCTGGTGGTGGCCGTCTGGCTCGACACCGTTTACCGCGCCCGCGCCAAGTAAGAGATTTAGGAGCCTTCCGACATGACGGAACAAACCTCTCCCCTGGTGGAAATGAAAAACATCTCCATCTCCTTCGGCGGCATTCATGCAGTCGAAAATGCCTCAATCGATCTTTTCCCCGGTGAGGTCGTGGCCTTGCTTGGACATAACGGTGCGGGAAAATCGACACTCATCAAGATCTTGTCCGGTGCCTACAGACGTGATCAGGGTGACATTCTTATCAACGGTGAAGCCGCCGACATCCGCAACCCGCGCGACGCCAAGAAATACGGCATTGAAACCATCTACCAGACGCTGGCAGTTGCCGATAACGTTGATGCCGCTGCCAATCTCTACCTTGGTCGCGAGTTGAAGACCAAATGGGGCACGCTGGACGATGTGGCGATGGAGGCCTCTGCCCGTGAAGTGATGGGACGTCTCAACCCGAATTTCCGACGCTTCAAGGAACCGGTCAAGGCCCTGTCCGGCGGTCAACGCCAGTCGGTCGCCATTGCCCGCGCAATCCTGTTCGACGCTCGTATTCTGATCATGGATGAACCAACCGCTGCCCTTGGCCCCCAGGAAACGGCCCAGGTCGGCGATCTCATCAAGGAGTTAAAGCGGCAAGGCATTGGCATCTTCTTGATCAGCCATGACATTCACGACGTGTTTGATCTCGCCGACCGAGTATTTGTGATGAAGAACGGCAAAGTGGTGGGACATGCCAAAACCCAGGACGTGACCAAGGACGAGGTGCTGGGCATGATCATTTTGGGCAAGGTGCCGGCTGGCGCAGTGCCCGGCCCCGGAGCCATGAAAAACTGACACCACGGAACGGCCTGTGTGTTTTCAAAACAAACGCAGAGGCCTTTTCAAGCAATAACGCCTACGAATAAGCCGCGCTCAGAAGAGCGCGGCTTCTCTCTTTATATATAAAAGTATCGGATCCGATTAACGGAACAGCGACAGGATGTTCTGCGAGTCCGAGTTCGCAATCGACAGCGACTGGATAGCCAGCTGCTGTTTCGTCTGCAGAGCCTTGAGGCGAGTGGACTCTTCGTTCATGTCAGCGTCAACCAGACGGCCGATACCGCGCTCAAGCGAAGCATTCAGCTTGGACATGAAGTCTTCCTGCAGATCAATGCGGGTCGAGATGGAACCGAGCTCAGCACCAGCGCTTGTCATGGCAGTCAGAGCGGTTTCAACAGCACTCAGAGCCTGATCAAGGTAACCGGTCGACGTGTTGGTAACATCGAGGTTGTTGATCGAGATACCGAGCGAACCGCTGGTCGCGCCGAGAATACCCGAGGTGGTGACGAGAGCGCCGGCAGTGTTGGTACCGAACAGAACGTTCGCGTCCGTACCGGTGTCCTTCAGAACATAGTCGGTCTTCTTGACGGAAACGTTGCCGCTGCTGTCGCGAACGAAGCCCGAGATAACAGACTGCGTGCCAGAGCCAGCGATCAGGTTCTTGCCGGAGAAGGAAGCAGATTCAGCAATCGACTTCAGTTGTTCCTGCAGCTGGGTGATTTCTTCCTGGACCTTCTTACCGTCAACGGAGCCTTCCTGGGCCGTAACGAGCTTCTTCTTGATTTCCTTGACGACTTCGATAGCGGAGTCCATACCGGAATAAGCTGTATCAACCTTGGCGGCGCCAAGACCGATGGCGTCCTGTACGGCAGAGAGAGCGCCAGAGTCAGAACGCATGGTCGTTGCGATCGACCAGTAAGCAGCGTTGTCGGAAGCCTTAGAAACGCGCAGACCCGTAGAAATGTTGTTCTGGGTCTTTTCAAGGTCGTTGTTGATCGAGCGCAGCGTCTGCAGAGCGGACATCGCGGAAACGTTGGTCATAATGCTGGCCATATTATTTTTGTCCCTGTTTTTACGAAATACTGGTTATGGGGACATACCGGACTGATATTATCTTACCGGAGCACAGCAGTTCGGCATCATGCCACTCGACCGAATGCTTCCCAAAAAGCGCCCAAGCCAAACCTGCTGCGGATGCGAAGAAATTCACATCCATTCGTTTCAAACTCCTTAATTTCAGGGGTAAAACGCACCGTCGAAAATAAGAAAGGTTAACAAAGACTTAACAAAAAAACTCAAACATTAAAAAAACGTATGAACAAAAGATAAAAATCTTCGCTTACAGGTTAAATTTCAGATTGCTAAATCAGGCTCCTTCCTTATTCCATAGGCATGGTCTGGTCTAAATTGATTCGGGTGCCTGGCGGCCTGCCCACTGCGCTAGTTGCGGCAAAAGTTGCCGTGTCGAAAGCGCATGTTTTCGGCGTACTTCCGCTGTTGCTCGTTGCTGTTTCGAGTTGTGCAGACAAGGGTGGAATTCAAACATCAGGCGCACCGCAAATGGTTGCTGCCGAACAGGCTATGATTTTTCCGCCACCTGGCGGTCCTGAAATCATGGCCGTGATTAACTACAACTATACCAATGCAGTGAAGCAGGATGTGCTGTTGCGCGCCCAGGGCACGACCTCTGGCCAGAACTACCTCAAGATAGAGCTGTTCGGACCACAAAGTCAGGGTAATACAGTGACCGACAGCCTCAGTTTCGCAGGCACACGTGCCAGCCAGATCGCTCGCGAAATCCGCAAAGAGTTCCCCGGCAAGCGAATTGCCATGTCGCCGGAATATCTGCAGAACAGCTATGGCGCATTTTCCTATGCAGTCGGCAACGGACAGGGCAGCGACCTCTGCCTTTATGGCTGGCAGGAAATTCGCTCGAAGCAGGACATGCGTCAGGGACTGCGCAATCTCGGTAAGATCAATGTCCGCGCACGGCTTTGCCAGCCATCGGCAACCGTACAGGAACTGTTGTCGCTGATGTATAATTTCACCATCACCGGCAATTATACCAATCCGAGCTGGAACCCCTATGGCACGCCACAGGCACCGGATGCCGGCATTGGCCGTTCAGGAAACCCGATTTATCCCGTTACAGCAACCTCCTTCCCGATGCAGCCTGGATCACAGGCACCATTACCCCCGCCGGTTGCATCACGGCGCGTCAGTGCGTCCGCCAATATTATGTACCAGACACCGGTAGCAGTCGCCCCTGGGGCAACCGCACCTGCGCAGCCAAAAGTAAACGTCGCCATACCGTCTCCCTTGCCTCAGTCACAGCAGGCGATGAGGCAGGAAACGGCTGTAAAGCCCGAAAAACCGGTCGTCATCCCCTCTCCCGAATGCCTGTCGACAAATGGCAGCGTGCAAGGATGTCGTTAACCTTTTTCGTTTAGGTTTTGTAAAGAAATGCCCAATGAGGGCGATAATTACAAAAGCTCAAAAGAGCATGCGAAAAACAGAAGGTCGCCGATGAGCAAGGCCATTACCATCATCGTCTGGTTGCTGACATCCGTCTGCGTTCTGACAATTATTACCTTGCCCGTAAGCCTTCAGACACATCTCGTTGCCACGGCAATTTCGATTATTCTGCTTGGTACGATCAAGACGCTGGACGGAACAGGCCGCTGGCGATTGATTGCCCTCGCCTTCGGCACTGCGATCGTTCTGCGTTACGTCTACTGGCGCACCACCAGCACCCTGCCGCCCGTCAACCAGCTTGAAAACTTCATTCCTGGCTTCCTGCTTTACCTCGCTGAAATGTACAGCGTTGTGATGCTGGGGCTCAGCCTTGTCATCGTGTCGATGCCACTGCCATCGCGCACCACGCGGCCAGGTTCCGAAGATTACCTGCCAACGGTTGACGTGTTTGTGCCGACCTATAATGAAGATTCCGAGCTTCTGGCCAACACGCTGGCCGCTGCCCGCAACATGGATTACCCGGCCGACAAATTTACCGTGTGGTTGCTCGATGATGGCGGCACCGAACAGAAGCGCAATTCCAACAATATTCCTGATGCACAGGCAGCCCTACGCCGCCATGAGGAGTTGCAAAAGCTCTGCGCCGATCTTGATGTGCGTTACCTGACCCGCGCCCGTAACGAACACGCCAAGGCCGGCAATCTGAACAATGGTCTTGCCCACTCGACCGGCGAACTGGTGACCGTGTTTGATGCCGACCACGCCCCTGCCCGTGATTTCTTGCGCGAAACGGTTGGATATTTCGAGAGCGACCCGAAACTCTTTCTGGTGCAGACGCCGCACTTCTTCATCAATCCTGACCCGATTGAACGTAACCTCAACACTTTCGAGACCATGCCGAGCGAAAACGAAATGTTTTACGGCATCATCCAGCGCGGTCTGGACAAGTGGAACGGCGCGTTCTTCTGCGGATCGGCAGCCGTGTTACGTCGTACTGCACTGTCCGACACTGACGGTTTCAGCGGCGTCAGCATTACCGAAGACTGCGAAACCGCACTTGCCCTGCATTCGCGCGGCTGGAACAGCATGTATGTCGACAAGCCGCTGATTGCCGGCCTGCAACCGGCAACCTTTGCCAGCTTTATCGGCCAGCGTAGCCGTTGGGCGCAGGGCATGATGCAGATCCTGATTTTCCGTCAGCCCCTGTTCCGGCGTGGCCTCAGCCTCACGCAGCGCCTGTGCTACATGTCTTCGACGCTGTTCTGGCTTTTTCCATTCCCGCGCACGATCTTCCTGTTCGCACCACTGTTTTATCTGTTCTTTGATCTGCAGATCTTCGTTGCATCGGGTGGCGAATTCCTTGCCTACACCGCAGCCTACATGCTGGTGAACCTGATGATGCAGAACTACCTCTATGGCAAATTCCGTTGGCCGTGGATTTCAGAACTTTATGAATATGTGCAGACCGTGCATCTGCTGCCCGCCGTGGTCTCGGTGATTTTCAATCCGAGCAAACCGACCTTCAAGGTGACGGCCAAGGACGAGTCCATCAAGCAAAGCCGCCTATCCGAAATCAGCCGCCCCTTCTTTGTGATTTTTGGCGTGCTGCTGGTGGCCATGGCCTTCGCGATCTACCGTATCTACGCCGAGCCCTACAAGGCTGACGTAACGCTGGTGGTCGGCGGCTGGAACCTGCTTAACCTGATTTTTGCGGGTTGCGCGCTGGGCGTGGTTTCTGAACGCGGTGAACGGTCTGCATCCCGTCGCATCACGGTCAAACGCCGCTGCGACCTGCAAATCGGAGACAGCGATGTCTGGCACCCAGCCATCATCGACAATGTTTCGGTGCACGGCCTGCTGATCAACATATTCGACCGCAATCCGCCTGTCATTGAAAAGAACAGCACCGCCACTATCCGGGTCAAACCCCATGCGGAAGGTGTGCCGACGACCATGAAGATCAATGTCGTGCGCAGCGTCCGCAACGACGGCTACAGCTCGATCGGTGCAACCTTCGCCCCGCAACAGGCACAGGACCACCGCCTGATTGCCGATCTGATCTTTGCCAATTCCGAGCAATGGACAGCCTTCCAGCGCGCCAGACGTTATAATCCCGGCCTCATCCGTGGCACATTGTCGTTCCTGACTATCGCGCTCTACCAGACCAACCGCGGCCTCTATTACCTGTTCCGTGGCATGCGGCGCGAACCGCAATTGCCGGCAGCCGAAGCAAAGGGTGCCAAGTCATGAAGCACCGTATCGTCTCTGCACTGCTTCTGGCGTCCGTTTCGACGTTTGCCTATGCGCAGACCAACCCGTTTGACATGTCGGGCGAGCGCCCCGCATCGCCACCGTCGGCCGTCACGCCTCCATCCGCAACGCCTGCTCAACCGGCACCTGTTCAGCATGCGCCAAGTGTACAGCCGCAGGCGCCAACATCACAGGTGACGCAACCGGTTGCACCCCAGCCGCAGCGCCAGCAGGCAACGCCGGTTTCTCCAGCCCCCGTGCAGCCACCAGCCAGCGCTCAGACGGCCCAACCGGCACAGGCCAGACCCGCGCCCGCAGCAGCGTCCGTGGATGACCGCAAACGGTATCTGCTGCCGTTCAAAAGCCTCAGCCTTTCCGGCGAGACGGAACGCAAGCAGTGGACTATTTACCTGACGCCGGAACAAGCCCAGACGGCAACATCGCTGCGTGTCGGATATCAGAATTCGATTGTCGTTGCGCCGGAAAGCTCCAGCCTCAATGTGCGCATCAACAACACGACATTGCCGTCCAGCGCCATCGCGTCTCCCGATGGCGAAGGCAGTGCCTCGATGCCAATTCCGCCTGGTGCCCTGCAGGCTGGCGCCAATGTCATAACCTTCACGGCACAGCAGCGGCATCGTACCGACTGCACGGTTCAATCCACCTATGATCTGTGGACCGACATCAACCCGGCCGAAACCTACATCAACTTCGGCGCCGATGTCGCCAATCGCATACAAAGCATCGATGACATCAGCGCCACGGGTCTTGATGCGTCCGGCATAACCACCATCACCATTGTCGCGCCGACACTGTCCAATCCGGCCTTTTCCGACCAGTTGCTACGTCTGTCACAGGCGCTGGCGCTGCGCACCCAGATGCCGAACCAGAATATTGTCGTCACCACCGAAATGCCGGCGACACAGCCTCCCGGCACATTGACCGTTGTTGTCGGCACCACACGCGAAATTACACCACTGGCGAGGGAGCTGCCGCCGGAAGCTCTGGCCGCGGCCTATTCCGGTTTTGAAATGGATGGCAATCTCGCCTATGCGCCGTTGCTGGTCACCGGCCCGACACCACAGGCCGTGCAATCGGCAATCGACACCTTGTATACGGCGATGAAGCGACCAGAAGGGTCGGTTCGAAGCACGCTTTACACCAAATCATGGCATGGGCCTGACACACCGCTGGTGATGAGTGATCGTCGCATCGCCTTTTCAGAACTCGGCATTCAAAGCAGCGAGTTTTCCGGGCGGCGTTTCCAGACCGATTTCATGATCGGTGTTCCCTCTGATTTTTTTGCGGATGCCTATGGCGAAGCGACCTTGTTGCTCGACGCTGCCTATTCGGATGAGGTGCTGCCGGGCAGCCAGATCAACATTTATGTCAATGGCAACATCGCCTCGACAGTGCCGATTTCCAACAATGGTGGCGGCATTTTCCGTCACCTGCCCATCAATCTGACACTTCGTCACTTCGTACCCGGCGCCAATGCCATATCCATGGAAGCCGTGTTATTGACCGAGGCGGACAAAGCCTGCCTGCCCGGTGCCACGGCCAGCGTCACGCCCCGATTTGCGCTATTCGACACGTCAGAATTCCACATGCCGAATTTTGCTCTTCTCGGAAAAAAACCGGATCTCGCCGCCACCAGCGGCGTTGGCCAGCCCTACCGCGCAGACAATAGCCCAGTCGCGATTTCTCTCAACCGTGCAGATAGTGACAGCCTGTCTACGGCAGCCACTCTGGTCAGCCGCCTCGCCATGGCTGCCGGCCACCCTATACCGGTTGAAACTGTAGCCTCGGCCTCGGCAGTGGGTGATCGGGATGCGATTTTCGTCGGCACCATCTCCCAGATGCAGCAGGCATTGCTCACACAATTCAATATCACCCCATCTAGCCAGGTGTCATGGTTGGGAGGGCAAGGCGCCAACCAGAATGGCGACGACACCGAAGTGATGTTTGATGACTGGCGTCGCAAGGTTAACAACGGCAAATGGCAAGGCCAGATTTCCTCTTTCGAGGAATGGATGAAGCGCAACTTCGACATCAGCCCTGATACGTTACGGTTCCTGCCCTCGGCAGAAGAATCCTACGCACCGCCCGGCAATATCTCTTTCATGATTGCCCAAGGCTTGAGCCCGTCTGGCGAAGGCGTTTGGACCATGGCAACGGCGCCCTCCTCCGCTGACCTGCGCAGCGGCATGGCGGCTGTTTCCGAGGAAGCGCGCTGGCGCAAGGTTTCCGGGCGCGTGACGACCTATGATGCAGCAACTGATACGGTGCAGAGCATTGCCGTTCAGCAACCGCATTTTTATGCAACGCGGGAGTTCTCTTTCTCCAACTGGCGTTTGATTGCCGCCAACTGGTTATCGACCAACGTCCTGTCCTATTCACTGGCCTTTGTCGGTTTTCTCTGCCTGCTGGGCGTGTTCACCACAGCGATGCTGCGCATGATGGGAAGGCGCAAATGACGCCATTTGTCTTGCGCGCCCTTCGCATTGCCGGATTGACGCTGATGGCATCACTGCCAAGCAAATCCTTTGCCGCCACCGTCGATGAACAGGCATGGACCGCCTATAAAGGGGCTTTCCTCGAGAGCACCGGCCGCATTGTTGATACCGGCAATGGCAATATCAGCCACAGTGAGGGTCAGGGTTATGGCATGTGGCTCGCTGTCCTTGCCGGAAATCCTGCCGATTTTGAGCTGATCTGGTCGTTTACCAAAACCGAACTTTTGGTGCGCAATGACGGTCTTGCCGCCTGGAAATGGGACCCACAAGCCAATCCGCACATCACCGACATCAACAATGCAACCGATGGCGACATCCTGATTGCCTACGCGCTCGCGTTGGCGGCAGCCGAGTTTAACCGCCCAGACTACCAGCAGACGGCTCGTGCCATCATCAACACGATTGCTGAAAAGGCCGTGATCCAGAATGCCGGCCGCACCCTGCTGCTGCCTGCCGTCGAGGGTTTTTCCGCCACCGACCGCAATGACGGGCCGGTGATCAATCCGTCCTATCTGATTTTTGAAGCCTTCCCGGTTTTTGATATGCTTTCGCCCTCGCCCGTCTGGCAGGCTCTGACCCGCGATGGCGTTGCCCTGCTCGAGAGTTTCTCCTTCGGTGATCGCAAACTGCCAGCCGATTGGGTTTCCATGAAACGCAGGCCCCAACCGGCCGAAGGTTTTGCTCCTGAATTTGGCTATAATGCCGTGCGCATCCCGCTTTACCTCGCGCAGGCAAAAGCTGGCAATACAACACTTTATACCCGTCTGCTGACCGGCATGAGCGTCGACAACGGCAGTATTGCAACCGTTGACCTGCGTCAGAATACGGTCAAGGACACACTGTCTGATCCCGGTTACCGTATGGTTGCCGCCATAACCGCCTGCGCAGCCAATGGCACCAGAATACCTGATGATCTGCGCAGCTTCAGCCCAACCCTTTATTATCCCTCGACCCTGCACCTGCTGGCATTATCGGCGGTCGCGCAGACACATCGGGAGTGCCTATGAAAACCACGCCGCTTCTCGTCTCAACCGCCCTTCTGGCCGCAGTCGGTTTCGTCGCCGTGGAATGGCGAAGTGAAATCATCGGACAAGTAACAGGCACGCACGGCAAACCGGCCACTAGCGGCCTTCTGGCGCTGCAATCGCAGATGCCGCAACCGTCTTCGTACAGCCTGCCCGATAATGGGCAGAAACCAGTCGAAGTCGCGCAACTCTCCAGTGATTTGCCGCCGCCACAAACAGCCCAGGCACGTCTCCCGCAGACAAATACCGCCCCACAGCCAGCAGCCACCGCAACACCACATGTCGACGAGAGCGCCCTGCGTTATTTCGCAGCACAGGGTGATACGGCACGTTTGCAGGCTGAAATCGCCCGCCTGAAATCGCTTTACCCCAACTGGGTTCCACCGGAAAATCCACTTGCCGTGCCGCCAGTCGGTGATCCGCAGCTGGAGAACATGTGGAAGCTCTATTCCGAGTCCCGTTATGCCGAGGTTCGCAAGGCGATTGTCGACCGGCAGCAGGCGGAACCGGACTGGCAGCCGCCAGCCAACCTGCTTGACATGCTCAACCTTGCAGAAGCCCGCGTCAAACTGGTCAACGCATCGAACCTGAAACAATATGCAGCGGTTATCGAGATTGCTGCTGCCAATTCCGGCCTTTTGACCTGCAGTGAGGTGGATTCGCTGTGGCGCGTTGCCGAGGCTTTCGCCAGCACCGACCGCGATGGTCGTGCCCGTGATGCCTATATGTATGTGCTGAATAACTGCACACAGGAAAACGAACGTCTGGCAACGGTGCAGAAAGCATCCGCACTGCTGCCTCCAGCGATGATTGAAGAGCTGCTGACGCAGGAAAAAACCAAGACTGACGGCACGCTGGAATTCGAGCCGGTCAAGAATGACCTTGCCCGGCAGTTTATTGCCAATGGTGGCAACGATGCCAAGCTGACGGTGCCGCCAACCTATGTAAGCCGTCTTGAGCGTGTTGCCGAGACCGATGGACTGGCCAGCGATGCCCTGCTGCTGGGCTGGTATTACATCGTTCGCGAGAATGTCACCGACGCAGAAAAATGGTTCCGCAAGGCACATGACAAGGAAAACTCTGCTTCCGCCTCGCAAGGTTTGACGCTGGCGCTTCTGGCGCGTGACAAACCGCAGGAGGCAGAAGAGATCATGTATGAGTGGCGTGATGCCTCTGATGATGCCTTAAAGACATATCTCGCCGCAACCGCCAACCTTTTAGCACTGGAGCCGCCCGTCGTGCTCGACGCGGAGGTGTTGAAACGCATTGGCGAAGAAACCGTCAAGGCCAAGGACCCGGCAACTGCCCAGGAATTTGGCTGGTATGCCCGCGCTTTCCAGCAGCCGCAGCTGGCCGTACAATGGTTCACCACGGCGCTGGACTGGAAAAACGACGACGAACCATCGGCCTATGGCCTTGCCCTGACCAATCAGGAACTTGGCAATCTGGCAGAAACCCGTCGTATCCAGCAGCAATGGGCCGGTCGCTCGGAGCGCATTGCCCAGGTCGGTCAACCTCAGCAAATGGCGCAGGGACAAGCAGGCTACACACAGGTCGGCCAGGCCCCCATGGGCAAGGTGCCGATGGGCTACAACACACAAACCGCCCAGACACAGGTCATCAATACCGTCCCGCGCATGGTTGAAACCCGCGCACCTGCTGCGGTCGATCAGCATCCTTCAGCCGCGATCGCCAACCGACAGCCGCGCAATGGTGCAGCCAGTTCCGGTCCGCGCCGCGGATGCAATCTCAACGCCAATCCGCAAAACCTGTCATCGCAGACAGCGTTGCAACAGGGTTGGTGCCTGATGGAGGCCAACCGTCCTGCCGAAGCCTTGAAGGCATTCGAATCTGCCCTGCGCAGCGACCAGTCAAATATTCGCAGCGACGCCGCCTATGGTCAGAGCCTTGCTTACCTGCGCATGGGATTGACCGACAATGCTGCCGTCTCGGCCACCAAGGGTGGCATGGACAAGGGCAAGGCAACGGAATTGCAGGTGGCAATCCTGACCGACCGTGCCCTGGCAGCCTATCGCAATGGCCGCTATCCGGAAGCGCTGATCATGCTCGACCAGCGGTCGCGGTTTGCAACGGAGCGTGTCGATTTGATGGTGATACGCGGCTACGCCTATCTCAACATGAAACGCTATGCCGACGCGATCCAGATTTTCGAAAGCATTGCCGCAACGGGTAACCGCGACGCAGTGCTGGGTCTCGCCAATGCACGCAGCGCCAGAGCCGCAGCCTCAGGAGCAGATTACTAAATCTACTCCTGCGCAAAAGTTGTAGAATTTTCTCCTCACAACGCTTTTGATGTTCACGAAAAGCGTTATTCGGACGAATTTGCTTTACGTACCTCACAATGAAGGCTAGCCTCTCCTCAGGCAAAAGTGACCATTGAAAAATGTCACTGGGACAGAGCTTTGGGAGGAGTTCGCGTGCAGCCAGAAAAGCGGTGGACGTACAGCCTCGTGCTGGCGGCTGTAGCAGACGTGCAACGTTCTGGAAGCGCCTCATGATGGCGCATGGCGAAAGTTCCGCGTCTTTGATTCTCGAAGCCGCCTCCCTCAACAAGTCTTTCGGTCCTGTTCAGGTTCTGCACGATATCAATCTTCAGGTTCGCGCCGGAGAAGTTCACGCCATTATCGGTGAGAACGGTGCTGGCAAATCCACGCTGATGAAGCTGTTCGCCGGAAATGAACGGCCCACAAACGGCGAACTGCGCATTGACAAGAAACCGGTTACATTCACTGGCCCGGTCGATGCTGAACATCACGGTATCGTTCTTGTGCATCAGGAAATCCTGCTGGCCCCTGACTTGACCGTGGCGCAGAATATCTACCTCGGTCGTGAATTGACGCTTGGTCCCGTTGTCGATGACACCGCCATGCGTCAAGGCGCCACCAAGGCGATCCGCGATCTTGGCGCCACGATTGATCCTGACGCCATTGTTGGCCGTCTCTCAATTGCCCAACGGCAACTGGTGCAGATTGCACGGGTGCTGCTGGTGCCACACCGGCTGGTGATTTTTGACGAACCGACCGCATCCCTCTCCCCTGTCGAAACAGATGCGCTGCTGGCAGTGATCCGCGACATCAGGGCCAAAGGTGTGGCCGTGCTTTATATTTCGCACAGACTGCCTGAGGTGAAGGAGATTGCCGACCGCGTGACGGTGTTGCGTGACGGGCGATTGATCGGCACCCATGATGCTGCGGCATTGAACCCGGCAGATATGGCCCGCCTGATGGTTGGCCGTGACGTGTCCAAGCTGTACCCCGATCGCAAGGCAACAATGGCACAAGACCCCGTGCTGAAGGTGCAGAATTTCAGTGTGCCGGGTTATGTCAGTGACGCCAGTTTCACTTTGCAAAAGGGTGAAATCTTGGGCTTTGCCGGATTGGTCGGTGCGGGCAGAACTGAGTTGATGGAAGGCATTGTTGGTTTGCGGCCCGGTCACGGCGACATCAGCCACATTGGCAAGGCGACACGTTTCCGCGATGCGCAGGACAGCCTTAAAGCCGGCATTGTCTACCTCAGCGAAGATCGCAAAGGCAAAGGCCTGCTGCTGACCAAGGATTTGCGCATCAACCTCACGCTTGCATCGCTTAAGCAATTCACAAGCGGTCTGCAAATTGACGGCAGCAAGGAACGCCAAGCGCTGGATGACGCCATCCGTGACTTCGACATCCGCACCGGGCGCAAGGATTTGTTGGCTGGCCAGCTTTCCGGCGGCAACCAGCAGAAACTGTTGCTCGCCAAGATGATGATGCTCAACCCGTCGATCGTCATCATCGATGAGCCAACCCGTGGCATCGATATCGGCACCAAGGAGCAGATTTACCGCTTCATCGTCGCCCTGGCAGATCAGGGAAAGTCGGTCATCGTCGTGTCGTCGGAAATGCCCGAACTGATCGGCATCTGCGACCGCATCGTGGTGATGCGCTCCGGCCATATCGCTGGAGAAGTAACAGGTGAAGCGATGACCGAACATGAAATCGTTGTGCTGGCAACAGGCGTCAGCTCTGAAAAAGTTGCCTAAGGGGGAAGAATGACAGACGCCGCTGCCGATAAAACCAAGGCGCCGAAAACATCCAAGGACTGGGATCTGCGCGCCGTTGCGCCCTTTGTGGCGCTGGCGCTTCTGCTGGTGCTTGGCACCATTGCCAACCCCAATTTCATCGGCATCGACAATCTCTTGAACGTCATTACCCGCAGCGCCTTCATTGCCATCATTGCAATCGGCGCCACCTATGTAATTTCAGCCGGAGGCCTGGATCTGTCGGTGGGGTCGATGGTGGCATTCGTTGCCAGTCTGATGATCCTGTTCATCAACAGTGGCGTAATTGCCGACCCAACGATCATGCTGCTGACCGCGATGCTTGTCGCCATCGTCATCGGCGCCATGTGTGGCCTTGCCAATGGCCTTATCACCACGATCGGCCGTATCGAACCTTTCATCGCCACCCTTGGTACGATGGGGATCTATCGCGGCTTGACGACCTGGCTTTCGCAAGGCGGTGCCATTACCCTGCGCAACTCCGAAATACAGGCGATGTACCGCCCGGTCTATTTCGGTTCCGTGCTGGGTATCCCGGTTCCGGTTCTGGTCATTTTCATCACTGCTGCCATTGCCGCATTCGTGCTTTACCGCACCCGCTACGGTCGCCATGTGATTGCGGTTGGCTCTAGTGAGGATGTTGCGCGTTATTCCGGCATTTCCGTCAACCGGGTGCGCACGATCGCCTATGTCGTGCAGGGTCTGTGCGTTGCGGTCTCGGTTTTGCTTTACGTGCCACGCCTCGGCTCCACCTCTGCCACAACAGGCATATTGTGGGAGTTGCAGGCCATTACGGCGGTGGTCGTAGGGGGCACGGCGTTGCGCGGCGGTGTTGGCCGCATTTGGGGCACCGTCTGTGGTGCCTTCATTCTCGAGATCGTCGGCAACATCATGCTGCTGTCCAACTTCGTCAGCGAATATCTCATTGGCGCCATCCAGGGGGCGATCATCATCATCGCCATGCTGGTCCAGAGGTCGCTGACCCGCAAATAAAGACATTGGCCGGGCCGTTGGGGCGAGCCTGGTTGAGGAGGAGACGTGCCCCGCAATCTTTTGGGAGAAAGATCATGCGAACAAGAATAATAGGAATGGCATTTGCAGCACTGGCTGCAACATTTGCCGGAACCGTGCATGCGCAGGACAAGAAGGTCACCATCGGCGTTTCCATTCCCGCCGCTGACCACGGCTGGACAGCCGGCGTGGTCTATCATGCAGAACGTGTTGCCAAGCTACTGATGCAGGAGCATCCGGGCCTCAACGTCATCGTCAAGACATCGGCCGATCCGGCCAGCCAGGCTAACGCCCTACAGGACCTTTCCGTGCAGGGGCTGGATGCGCTGGTGGTTCTGCCGACCGACCCGGATCCGCTGACCAACGCCATCAAGGAAATCAAGGACAAGAACACCTTCGTGGCACTGGTTGACCGTGCACCAAGCGTCAATGACAACACCATTCGTGATCTCTATGTCGCCGGTAACAACCCGGCACTTGGTCAGGTCGCCGGTGAATATATCAAGGCCACCACCCCGGATGCAGAAGTCGTGGTTATTCGCGGCCTTCCCATTCCAATTGACCAGCAGCGTCAGGATGGCTTTGACAAGGGCATTGCAGGATCCAACGTCAAGGTTCTCGACCGTCAATATGGCAACTGGAACCGTGATGACGCCTTCCGTGTCATGCAGGACTACCTGACCAAATATCCAAAGATCGACGTCGTATGGTGTCAGGATGACGACATGGCCGTCGGCGTGCTGGAAGCCATTCAGCAGGCAAAGCGCACCGATATCCAATACGTGGTTGCTGGTGCCGGCTCCAAGGACATGATCAAGCGCGTCATGGATGGCGACAAGCTGATCCCTGTCGACGTTCTCTATCCGCCAGCAATGGTGGCAACAGCCATGCAGCTGACCGCCGCGCATTTCTACGACCAGGTCCCGGTCAGCGGCGAGTACATTCTCGACGCCACCCTTATCACCAAGGACAATGCCGAGCAGTTCTACTTCCCGGATTCTCCGTTCTGATAGACGGATGCGCCCGGCAACGGGCGCGTCCTCCCCCCTTTTTTTCCGTATGTTCGATAATGGAGGATATTTCATGAAGACGATCAAAGGACCCGCTCTGTTTCTGGGCCAGTTCGCAGGCGATGCCGCCCCGTTCAACACCTGGGATGGCATAACGAAATGGGCCGCGGAAAAAGGGTATATAGGTGTTCAGGTTCCGACATGGGCAAGCCAGTTGATCGATCTGAAAAAGGCTTCGGAATCGAAAGACTATTGCGATGAATTTGCCGGCGTCGCCCGGCAGAACGGCATCGAGGTCACCGAACTCTCTACCCATTTGCAGGGACAGCTCGTTGCCGTCCACCCGGCCTATGACGAGGCCTTTGATGGATTTGCGGTGCCGGAGGTGCGTGGCAACCCCAAGGCGCGCCAGCAATGGGCGGTCGAGCAGGTCAAGATGGCGCTGAAGGCCTCCCGTAATCTCGGCATCAATGCCCACGCCACATTTTCAGGCGCCCTGGCATGGCCATTCATTTACCCTTGGCCACAACGTCCGGCGGGACTGGTCGAAGCTGCATTTGATGAGTTGGCGCGGCGCTGGACGCCGATTTTGAACTACGCCGATGAACAAGGTGTCGATATCGCCTATGAAATCCATCCCGGCGAAGACCTGCATGATGGCGTGACCTATGAGATGTTCTTGGAGCGTGTGAAAAACCACCCCCGCGCCAATATGCTCTATGACCCCTCGCACTATGTGCTGCAATGCCTCGATTATCTCGACAACATCGATATCTACAAGGACCGCATCAAGATGTTCCACGTCAAGGACGCGGAATTCAACCCGACCGGACGACAGGGCGTTTATGGCGGTTATCAGGGCTGGGTAAACCGTGCCGGACGCTTCCGCTCCCTGGGTGACGGACAGGTGGATTTTGGTGCAGTATTTTCCAAGATGGCCGCCAATGATTTTGATGGCTGGGCCGTAGTCGAATGGGAATGTGCACTGAAACATCCCGAAGATGGCGCACGCGAAGGCGCAGAATTCGTCAAAGCCCATATCATCCGCGTGACGGAAAAGGCCTTCGATGACTTTGCCGCCAGCGGCACGGACGATGCTGCCAACCGCCGTATGCTGGGCCTTTAAAAAGCGCATTGAGGAACATGATGACTATTGAAGCAAAGACAACAGAAACAGCCACAAGCCGCATTCGTCTGGGCATGGTCGGTGGTGGTATCGGCGCGTTCATTGGCGGCGTGCACCGCATGGCAGCTCGGCTCGACAACCGTTTTGAACTGGTCGCAGGTGCCCTCTCCTCCTCACCTGACAAGGCAATAGCCTCCGGCCATGAACTAGGTCTGAGCCCTGACCGGGTCTATTCCAGCTACAAGGACATGGCGATCCGCGAAGCCCGGCTGAAAAACGGCATCGAGGCCGTGGCAATCGTCACGCCTAACAACGTGCATTATGAGGCGGCACGTGAATTCCTCAAACGCGGCATGCACGTCATTTGCGACAAACCGCTAACCTCTTCCCTCACGGATGCCAAAAAGCTGAAAAAGGCGGCGGACGAAAGCGGCGCTCTGTTCATCCTCACCCACAATTACACAGGTTATCCCATGGTGCGTCAGGCCCGGGAAATGATTGCCGGTGGCGAGTTGGGTGACCTGCGCATCGTGCAGGTGGAGTATGTGCAGGACTGGCTAACGGAGGCGCTTGAGGCAACCGGCGCCAAGGGTGCGGTATGGCGCACCGACCCAAAACAATCCGGCGTTGGTGGCTCAACCGGCGATATCGGCACCCACGCCTATAATCTTGCATCCTTTGTGTCCGGGCTGACACTGGAAAGTCTGGCAGCTGATCTCGACAGCTTTGTTGAGGGACGCAAAGTGGACGACAACGCCCATGTCATGCTGCGTTTTGCCGGTGGTGCCAAGGGTATGTTGTGGTGCAGCCAGGTTGCTCCGGGCAATGAAAACTCCTTGAAGTTGCGCATATTCGGCACCAAGGGCGGACTGGAATGGGCGCAGGAAGATCCAAACCGGCTGTGGTTCACACCGTTTGGGCAGGAAAAACGGTTGATTACCCGGGGTGGTGCAGGCGCAGGTGCGGCAGCAGCCCGCGTGACCCGCATTCCCGCAGGCCATCCAGAGGGATATCTGGAGGCATTTGCCACCATCTACACTGAAGCGGCCCTTGCCATTGAGGCGAAGCGCAATGGCAAGAGCGTTGATAAGTCAGTGGTTTATCCAACCGTTGATGATGGCGTAAATGGTGTCGCCTTCATTGAGGCATGCGTTGCTTCATCGCGGAAAAATGCAGCCTGGGTGAAGCTGTAAGAATAGAAACGCTTCCGGCTTCGATTAGAGGCCGGAAGCGGTCTTGGTGGTTCAGAGCGCGCCGTCAACGATCACCAACGGGCGACCGAGTGAGCAGTTTTCGATACGCGCCTCGATCTTGTAGATGTCGCGCAGCATATCGGCATTGATCACATCTGATGTGCTGCCGCTGACGACCATCTCCCCCCCAGCGATAACGATGGTGCTCTCGCAGTACCGAAGCGCATGGTTGAGATCGTGCAAGGCGATCAACACGATCATGCCGTTCTTTTTGGCAAGATCGGCCACAAAACCCAGCACCTCGATCTGGCGATGCAGGTCAAGCGCCGAAGTCGGCTCATCCATCAGCAGCACTTCTGGCTTGCGTACCAGCGCCTGCGCCAGCGACACCAGCTGGCGTTGACCACCCGAGAGTTCACCAAGGCCACGAAACGCCAGATCTTCAATGCGCAATGCCTTCAAGATGGCATCGATCTCATTGAGCTCACTATCCTGAACACGCCAGCCGCCGCCCTGTTTGGCAGACAGCAGGATGGATTCGTAGACGGTCAAAACCGCGTTCGCTCCGGTATCCTGTGGCATGTAACAAATGGTGCGATCACCACGTTCAGTATCGGAAAGCTGCACCAGACCGGGGCCGGAAATCAGTCCAGCAATACGCTTGAACAGTGTCGATTTGCCAGCCGCATTCGGCCCGATAACTGCAGTTACATTGCCGCTTTGCAAAAGATCGATGCCGACCTTTGAAAGAACGGTTACGCGACCGTAGGACGCACCGACATCCTTGAGAGCAAGGGCTACCATGCGCGTCTCCTGTTGGAAAATATCAGAACAAAGAAGAAGGGAACGCCAACCAGCGCGGTGATGACACCAATCGGCAGGATGGCACCGGGAATAAGCATCTTGCTGACAACCGAAGTCACGGACAACAGCAGCGCACCGCAAATGAGTGAACCTGGCAGGAAGAAGCGCTGATCTTCACCCACCACCATTCTGGCGATATGCGGCCCAACCAGACCGACAAAACCGATTGTCCCGACAAAGGACACCGGAATGGCAGCCAGCAGGCTGACCGTCAGCATGGTCTGCAAACGCAGACGACGAACATTGACACCCATGCTGGCAGCCTTGTCATCACCAAGACGAAGTGCCGTCAGCGCCCACGCATTTTTCATGAACAAAGGCACCGTCAGCACAATGATGCCACCGGTCACATAGACCTTCATCCAGGTTGCTTTGGTCAGGCTGCCCATGGTCCAGAACACAACAGCGGCAAGCGCCTGCTCTGATGCCAGATATTCGAGCAGCGACAGCGCCGCATTGAAGGTGAACACCAGGGCGATGCCGAGAAGGACGATGGTCTCGACACTGACACCACGCATCGTCGAGGCGAAGTGGATGAACATCGCCGCCAGCATCGCCATCAGAAATGCGTTGATCGGCACCATGTAGTGAACGGCACCAGGAAAAATCGCAATGCCACCCACCAGTGCCAGAGCTGCACCAAAACTGGCGGCAGCCGAGATACCAAGCGTAAACGGACTGGCCAATGGGTTGGAGAGGATGGTCTGCATCTGTGCCCCGGCAACCGAAAGCGACGCACCCACAGTGACCGCCATCAGGGCAATCGGCATACGAATATCCCAGATGACCACCCGAAGCTGGTCAGTTACAGAAGCCGGATCAAGGATCGCACCAATGACCTGGGACAGGGTATAACGCGCAGGCCCCAGCGCCATGTCTGCCGCAAGGCTGAGACACAGGGCAACAACCAGCCCGACCAGAATGATAATCGTGCGGCAAGGGCGCGATACTGATCGCGCCCCGACATTTTGACTTCGGTTTCGATCAAAGAAGCCATCAATTCGAACCTTTTTCGAGTGAGACGAAATATCCCGGCTTGTAGGTCACCGGCAGGAATTTCTTGTGAAACTCCTCAAAATTCTTCTCAGGCTCCAAGTCAGCGAAGATCTCCGGATGGAACCACTTCGCAAATTTCTGGATTGGGAAAAACTCATATGGCGCGCCATAAAACTGGTGCCAGACACCATGAACCTGACCGTTCTTGACGGCAGACAGGTTCGGGAATGGCGTGCGCGTCATCAGGTTGGCAAGGCGTTCGCGCGCCACCCCCATATCGGCACCACGACCGAGGGGCACAAACTGGTTGATATCGGATTCAGCCGCCCAGTTGGAGCCGGTCACGATGACATAGGCGGGATCCGACACCACAAGCTGTTCCGGATTGAGGTCACCAAAGGTGGTCTTGATGATGCCATCGGCTACATTGTGTCCGCCAGCCAGATCAACCATCGCGCCAAAATTGGCAGGGCCAAATGTGCGGCAGCAGGTGTTCTCACCTGAAATACCCGGCGAGCGCTCAATGAAGACATTAGGACGTTTCAGATCCTTGATGCCAGCCAGCCTGTCCGTCACCCGGGCAATTTCTGCGCGGCGATAGGCAATGAATTCTTCTGCCCGCTGTTCCGCACCAAAAAGCTGGCCAAGAATACGGATCGACTTTTCGCTGTTCTTGTCCGGATCAATGCGGAAATCGAGATAGATGACCTTGATACCGGCGGCCGCAGCCTTTTCTTCAAAGCCACTTTCCTTGGCGCCCTTTTCGGCCTCAAGGTTCAGCGTGATGACATCAGGTGTCAGGGAAATTGCGGTCTCAAGGCTGAAATCGCCTTGCGGGATGTAACCGAAACGCGGCAAATCGGCCAATCCCGGAAACTTCTCGGCATAGGCCTTATAACTATCAGGATCTTTCTTGATCAGGTCATCGCGCCAGCCGACAATGCTGTCGAAGGTCTGATCGCCCTTTAGTGCAGCGATGACGTGGATCTGGCGGGCCTCGCCAACAATCACCCGCTTGGCAGGCAAATCGATCTCGACTGTATGTCCCGTGACATCGGTAATCTCAGCAGCAAATGCCGGCATTGCCAGAAGCGCAACGGCAAGCACCGTCACATGGTGAAACATCTTGAACCGCATGGGTGGTCTCTCTCTTTAATCAGAAATGGCGAGGCCGCAATTTTGCAGCCTCGCCTATCGGTCAACCGGCACACCCCCATGCACCGTCATCCATCATCTTTTATTCTGCGTCCTTCAGCGACACGAAGTAGCCGGGCTTGTAATCCAGCGGCAGGAAGCGAGCGTGCAGTTCCTTGAAGGTTGCTTCAGGGTCCAGATCCTTAAACAGATCAGGGTGCAGCCACTTGGCAATTTCCTGAATGGCAACGAACTGGTACGGATTGTTGTAGAACTGGTGCCAGATGGCGTGGACGTTGCCATCCTTGACCGCCTGAACACCGGTGAAGGCCGGGCGCTTGGTCAGGTTTTCCAGCTTGCGGCGGGCTTCTTTTAAATCAGCGCCGTAACCGACACCAACCCAGTTACCACCAGGAACGTAGGCGTCCCACTTACCACCAGTCACGATGATCTGTTCAGGGTTGGAAGCAATGACCTGCTCGGGATTAACCGTACCGAACGTGCCGGGAATGATGTCCTTGGCCATGTTGATGCCGCCGGCAATCTCAACCATCTTGCCGAAGTTTTCGTTGCCGAAAGACATGCAGCAATCGTCGGAGTAACCGCCAGCGCGCTCAACGAAAACGACAGGTTTCTTCGGATTGTTCTTTTCCAGAACATCCGTAACGCTCTTGATGCTGTCGGAGCGGAACTTGATGAAGTCTTCAGCCAGTTGCTCCTTGCCCATCAGTTTGCCCATGACGCGCATGCTTGGCTCGGTGTTTTCCATCGGCTTTTCACGGAAGTCGACGTAAACAAGCGGAATGCCGACCTTGCCAAGTTTCTCGATGTAACCAGCCTCTTCCGTTGCCGTCTTGGCATCGATGTTCATCAGGATGACATCAGGCTTGAGGGCCACGGCCTGCTCAACGTCGAATGTACCATCCTTCATGCCACCAAAGGTCGGCAGCTTGGCGATGTCAGGGTATTGGGCGAGATAGGCTTCATAGGTTTCAGGGTCAGCCTTCGGCAGGTCATCGCGCCAGCCAACCACGTGCTCAAACGGGTTGTTCTTGTCCAGAGCAGCAAGGAAATAGATCTGACGGCCTTCGCCGAGAATGACGTTTTTGACAGGCACGTTCACCTCGACGTCGCGACCCGTAACGTCCTTGACGGTGATCTTTTCTGCAAATGCCGGCCATACGGTCGAAACGAGAAGACCCATTGCAAGTACAGTTGATTTGCCTGTAATGCGCATTGAAATTGCTCTCCGGTGAAAACTGCCGGGGGCATATTATTTTATGAATGGTATCGTCAAGTTTTATCTTTTAGACGATTTCCAAAGTGGCAAGCGTCAGGGTTGGATCGAATGTCGAGCATAGACGGACACGGGAATAATTTCACCCTGCGTGATGAAATCAAGGCCTATTGGTCATCCCGCGCGGCAACTTTCGACCTGTCACCCGGCCATGAGATTTTCTCCGATGAGGAGCGCGCCGCCTGGCACGCGCTGATACTCAAGCATCTGGGTGCGGGTAACGGCCGCGTTGCGCTTGATCTTGCCTGCGGCACCGGCGTGATATCCCATCTGATGGATGATCTCGGTTTTGCCGTCACCGGTCTCGACTGGTCTGAAAACATGCTGGAACTGGCGCGTGCCAAGGCAATTTCGCGAGGCCGTACAATCCATTTCAACATGGCTGATGCCGAAAACACCATGGAGCCGGATGGCACCTATGATGTCATCATAACCCGCCATCTGGTGTGGACGCTGGTGGACCCAAAGGCCTGTTTTGCCGAGTGGTTTCGCGTTTTGAAACCCGGCGGCAAACTGCTTGTTGTCGACGGGGATTTCGTCAATATCAGCCTTGGAGAAAAGCTGCTCAAAAGACTTGCCGCATTGCTGGAAAAAACAGGCATCCATAAGGCAGGAACATCACATGCCCCGGGCCACAGTGCCAGCACCCACAACAGCATCCTGTCTCGTGTTTATTTCTCGAATGGTGCACGGGCAGATGCCATCGCCGCCTTGCTGAAAGACACGGGTTTCCAGTCACTTTCAATCGATGCCAACCTCAGGAAAATCCACAAGGCGCAAGCCAAGGACCTCGGATTTTTCAAGGCAACAGCCCGTGGCCTGCAACACCGTTACGCCATTGTGGCCACCAAACCGGATGTCTGAACAACAAAAAGCCCACGCCTTTTAACAAGGCGTGGGCTTTTGAAAATTCAGATCAACACGATCAAACCTGCTGCGGAAGACCCGGATCAACGGCAGCCATTGGCGCCGACAGGTTCATGACCAGGATCGGTGTCTTGCCCGGAACCCGGTTATAGAGATCGATGATGTCCTGGTTGAGCATGCGCACGCAGCCAGACGATACCGACTTGCCAATCGTCCACCATTCCGGTGACCCATGGATGCGGTAAAGCGTATCCTGATTATTCTGGAAAATGTAAAGCGCGCGTGCACCAAGCGGGTTTTTCAAACCAGGATCCATGCCACCATTAGCAATGCTGTAAGGCTGCAACTCAGGCTGGCGGGCCACCATTTCATCCGGCGGGGTCCAGCGCGGCCACTGGCGTTTATACTGGATAACACCCCTGCCCGCCCATTCAAAACCGGCACGACCAAGGCCAACGCCGTAACGCATGGCCTGGCCACCTTCCATCGTCAGATAGAGGAAGTGGTTGCTCGTATCGACAATGATGGTGCCTGGACGTTCACTGGTAGGATTTGCAACCATCTGGCGATGAAAACGCGATGGAATTTTTTGATACGGAATGGCCGGCAGCGGGAACTGCTCCATCGGCATTGGGCCATACATGCTGACCAGCATGGAATTATCCACAGACGGTTCAACCGGTGCTGCAACGGTCTGGTTGGAGGTCGTGGTGCAGCCAGCCAATACGGTGGTTGCCATTCCGGCCGTTCCCAACAGGAACAAGCGTCTTGTGATAATCTCGGTCTTCAATCGACGTCCTCAGTTTATTTTCTTATGCCCGCAAAGGGATCAGCCAGCGCCGCTTCCGGACGGCTGACGGGATATTTGGTTTTAGATACGCTGGCTGCCATTTTCTTCGCGCCATTTTTCTCAAGAATTGCGCGGAAGCTCGAATGCATGCCACCGTCGGAATAAGCCATCACCGGAACCGAGGTCGCTTGCGCGATGGCCAGATCCACTTTCTGCTTTTCCAAATCCAGTTTTGCCATGAGTGCCGAATCCGGCTGGTTTACGGCAGGAGGACAAACGGCCAACGGATCAGAAGGTTCCCCACCGGAAAATTCTGTGTTGAACACGTAACGGCGACCGCAGACCGAGACCTTCGGCTGGCGTTTGGTCAGTTCGAAGGAATCATACCCTTCCTTCAAGGTGCGCCAGAACGGCATGTTCTCGTCGTCCTTGTGCATGGCCATGTTTTTTGCCGTCATGCGGAATGGATAGGCCTGCACCTGGAAACGGCTCTGGCCACTTTCCAGCGCCTTCTGAACGACAGCATAAATTTCACCAACCTGCTGGTCCGTCATGGCGTAACATCCCGACGATGAGCACGCACCATGCACCATCAGCGCCTCGCCGGTGTAACCGAGGGCGGATTCAAGTCGGTTTGGATAACCAAGATTGAACGACACATAATATTGCGAGTTCGGGTTCAGCATGCCGGCCGAGACATGATAAAAACCTTCCGGTGCCTGCCGGTCGCCAGATTTCATTTTCGGGCCAAGTTTGCCGGACCAGCGGCACATTGGGTAGGTTTTAAACAGCGCATAAGCACCAGACTTATCAACCTTCCAGACCTCAAGTTCGCTTTCCTGCTTGAAAATACGAACAAGAACAGGGCTTTCCTGTTTCATGCCCTTGCTGGCCATTTCGGCCTTCACTTTGCTGGAAAGCTTTGGGGCTTCGGCCGTTGCGCTGAGGTCCATAGACGTACAACTGGCCAGAGAAATGCCCACAAGCGCGGCAGCCGCCAGCTTGTAAACCGATGGCAACAAAGAGCGCTTAAGCGAAAGACAGTGGTTTTGTCCTGGTAAAAACATTCCGCAATAATAGTCCGTATTCGAGTGCCGCTTTTATCACAGCTTCCGATGGACACATTACCCATTCGTTAAACATACGGACACAATGTGTTGATCACCGGAAGCAGTCTGTCAGAACCGCCAGGGCATTACTTGGAGATTTTCAGCAACCGCAGCGCATTGAGCGTTACCAGCACCGTTGCCCCCGTATCCGCCAGAATTGCAGGCCAGAGACCGGTAATTCCAGCAATTGTGGTGACCAGAAACACCGCCTTCAACCCAAGGGACATGGCGATATTCTGGAAGATGTTGCGCATGGTACGCTGAGACAACGACACCATTTGGGCAACATCCCCAACCCGGCTGTGAAGAATTGCCGCATCGGCCGTTTCCAGCGCCACATCGGTGCCGCCACCCATGGCAATGCCGACATTGGCGGCGGCCAGAGCCGGTGCATCATTGATGCCGTCACCGACCTTGCCAACGATGTAACCTTGTTTTTGCAGTTCACCGACAATGCGCTGCTTGTCCTGCGGCAACAGTTCGGCACGCACATCAATGCCAAGCTGCGCGCCGATGGCCGTCGCGGTGCGTTTGTTATCGCCCGTCAGCATCACAACCTTGATGCCACTGTCCGTCAGCGCCTTCAAACCAGCGACCGCATCGGCACGGGGTTCATCACGCATGGCAATGGCGCCGCACAAAACATCACCGGCAATCAACAGCGACACCGTCTTGCCCTGATCGTTGAGTGCGGCAATCGCATCCAGCCGTTCCTGCGAGATCGTAACACGCTCAGCCGCAGCGTTGGGTGATCCGAGAAAGACGTCGGTCCCTTCAACTGTCGCGGCAACACCTTTGCCACCCAATGCCTTTGCATCGGTAACAGATGGAATTTCAACGCCGTCCTCTTCCGCCTTGGCCAGAATGGCAAGCGCCAGCGGGTGGCTTGATCCGGTTTCGAGGGCAGCGGCGAGACGCAGCGTTTCGGCCGCAGTTTTCTCAAAGGCCAGCACATCGGTGACCTTCGGCTTGCCTTCGGTCAGCGTGCCTGTTTTATCAAGCGCAACAGCCGTCAGTTTGCCAAGCCCTTCAAGCACAGCACCACCCTTCATCAACAGGCCACGTCGCGCACCCGACGATAGCGAGGCGGCAATAGCGGCGGGTGTTGAAATAACCAGCGCACAGGGGCAACCGATCAGCAGAATGGCAAGACCCTTGTAGATCCACTCGCTCCAGTCCGCCCCGAGCAGCAGCGGCGGCAGAACGGTAACCAGCGCCGCAACGACCACAACCCCGGGGGTGTAATATTTGGAAAAACGATCGATGAAACGTTCGGTCGGCGCCTTGCTTTCCTGCGCCTCCTCCACAAGCCGGACCACACGGGCAATGGTATTATCCTGTGCAGCCGCCGTCACACGCACCCGCAGCGCTGCGTCACCATTGACCGTGCCGGCGAAGACGGTGTCATCGACACCTTTACGAACAGGCACACTTTCCCCTGTGACCGGCGCTTCATCAATGGCGCTTTCACCCGAAACAACAGTGCCATCGGCCGAAATGCGGTCACCGGGACGAACCAGAATAACCGACCCGACATCAAGGCTTTCGGCCGGCACTTCCCGGGTTTTACCGTTTTCTTCCAACAAGGCGGTTTTGGGCACCAAAGCCGAAAGCGACTTGATGCTGGCGCGCGCCTTTCCAGCCGCCACACCTTCCAGCAATTCACCAACCAGAAACAGGAAAACAACTGCGGCAGCCTCTTCCGTTGCATTGATGATCAGCGCACCAACAGCCGCAATGGTCATCAACATTTCAATGGAAAACGGCGTGCCCGCAAAGGCTGCCATGATGGCCCGACGCGCAATCGGAAACAAGCCAACCAGCATCGCGGCGGTAAAGGCGTAAAGCTGGATGGACGGGAACAGATGACCGATGCCGTAAGCCAGCACAAGTGCCAGTCCGGCCATGATCGTCAAACGGCCCTTGCGGCTGCGCCACCATGGCCCGTCACTGACGCCGTGGTCATGACCATGCAACGTGTCTTCCTCACGGATTACAGGAGCCGTCGCCGAGGCACCATGAGAATGGTCATGATCATCATGGCAATGATGGCCATGATCGTGGTGGTGCTGATCATGATGGTTATGCGAGCAATTTGGGCCGTGCACATGCTCCGCTGCGACCTTTTGTGGCTGCTTTGCTTTGGCGTCGCCAAGTCGCTTGGTCGCGTAACCAAGGCCAGAGACCTTTTTGCCGATTGCATCGAGATCGCTTGCATCACCATGCGTCACCGTCATCGTGCCAGCGGTCACAGAAACGGAAACATCCTCCACACCCGGCATGCGGCGAACCGCCGTATCGATCTTGGATGCGCAGGACGCGCAGTCCATGCCGTCAATCTTGAAACGTGTGTTGTGCGACGTGCCCATAATGAACCCTCATTTTCCAGTCGCTCCTTTTTTAAGACCTATAGCAACTAGAGGTACAAGAGGGTTTTTCACGTAATTCGTCGAAAAATGATAAGCTGATGAAATAGCATGAAAAACGGCCTGCAAACGGATGGTCTGCAGGCCGTCTATATATCATCAATACGTCTCACTCCTCACGGAATGCGCGGTTTACCTGATCGGACAAAGGTTTCATCAGATAGGAAAGTGCCGTGCGTTCGCTAGTCTTGATAAAGGCTTCCGCCGGCATGCCTGGCACAAGGGTGGCGTTTTCGAGTTTACTGCGCTCACCTGCGGAGACCGAGATACGGGCCACATAATGGGAAAACCCGGTCCGCTGGTCTGTGGTGAGGTCAGCGGCAATACGGCTGATATGCCCTTCAAGCTCGGGTGTTACCCGCTGGTTGAAGGCGGACATCCGCAACACGGCTTTTTGTCCCAGCTGCAGTTGATCGATGTCCTTCGGCGCAATTTGCACCTCCAGTGCGAGATCATCCCCTTCCGGCACAACAAGCATGATCGGGTCCGCAGGCGTGACCACACCACCCACCGTATGAACCGCCATCTGGTGTACGATGCCGGATTGTGGCGCAACGATATTGATGCGCTTCAACTCATCCTCAGCGGCAACCTTGCGTTCGACATATTCCCCCATCTGTGCCTGAATTTCACGCAACTCACGTCCGACTTCTGTGCGCAGTTCCTGATCGATCTGCAAAATCTGCAACTTCGTTTCGGTGATACGACCTGCCGTCTGTGCCTGATAGGCAATCTTTTCACCGCGCTCGCCACCAAACGTGGCGGCTTGCGTCTGCAAACTGTTCAGGCGCTGGACGGACACGATGCCCTGCTCGCGCAGAGATGTCTGCGAAACGATTTCCGCTTGCAGCACCGAGAGGCCCTTCTCGTAGGCCATTTCCTGCGCCTTCAACCCCTCGATCTCATGCTCGAACTGGGCGATGCGTTCGGCCAACTGCGCTTTTCGGCCTTCACGGAAGGATTTGCGAAATTCAAACAGTTTGGTTTCGCTGCGCATGGCGGCAGCAACATCGGCATCATTCTGACGCTCCAGAAGCATGGCCGGAAAAACCAGCTCTGGTAAACCATCGCGTTCCGCTTCCAGCCGCACAAACCGCGCCATCAGCTCATCCAACCGCTTGGTCACAATGGCAAGATTGGCCTTTGTCTGCGTTGCATCCAGCCGCATGACGATATCACCGGCCTTGACCTCATCGCCTTCGCTGACCAGAATTTCACCCACCACACCGCCGGTTGGATGCTGGACTTTCTTCACATAGGAATCCACCACCAGATGGCCGGACGCGACAACGGCGCCTGCCAGATTTGTTGTTGCCGCCCAGCCACCGACACCCCCCAACAGAGCGACGCTGACCACCAACGCCATAACAAGATGTTTGCGAATGGAACCGGAAACGTAAGTGCGCTGGTCAATCTTTGACATCAGTTTCTTCCTTCCGATCATCCAGTTCACTTGCATTTTCAAGCCGTGCAGCCTGTGCATTGGCGACGACACGCAGCGGTGTTACCGCATGGGCAGAAGCGGTGTAGCCACCGGCTGGCTGTTGTGGTGCAGGCGGTGTACGTAGCACTTTCGACAGAATCTCGTCACGCGGCCCAAAGGCCTTCATTCGCCCATCGTCCATCATCAGCACAAAATCAACGATACCGATGGCACTGGGGCGGTGAGCGATAACAACAACAATGCCCTTGCGATCCCGCACCGACGCCATGGCACGCACCACCGCAGCCTCACCTTCGGCATCGAGATTGGCATTGGGTTCATCCAGAACGACAAGGAAAGGCTCGCCGTAAAGCGCACGCGCCAGACCGATCCGCTGACGTTGACCTGCGGACAGCGACGAACCAGCCTCGCCAATGTTGCTGTCGTAACCCTTTTCAAACCGCAGGATCAGCTCATGCGCACCAGCTGCTTTGGCCGCTGCAATAATGGCCTCTGGATCGGCATTGTCCTCGAAGCGGGAGATGTTTTCGGCGATCGTGCCGTCAAAAAGCTCAACGCCCTGCGGCAGATAACCGATGTGACGACCGAGCGCCTCACGATCCCACTGATCAAAGCTGGCACCATCGATCCGCACTTTACCGCCGGCCGGTATCCAGGCACCGGTCAGAATACGGGACAGTGTCGACTTTCCAGAACCGGACGGTCCAATAATACCAAGCGCCTGACCAGCAGCGACAGCAAAACCGACCCCGGCGACCGTTGGTCGTTTTTCACCGGGCGGCACAATGGTGACATTCTCGACGCGCAAATCCTTGACCGGACGCGGCAAAGCCATTGACGTATCAGTTGATGGCACCTGAGTGAAAAGTGTGTGCAGGCGAACCCAGCTTTGGCGCGCTGCGACAAAAGACTTCCAGTTGGAAATGGCGAGATCAACAGGCGCCAATGCGCGGCCCATCATGATCGAGCTGGCAATCATGATACCACCGGATGCTTCTTGCTCAATCACCAGCCAGGCACCGACCGCCAGAATGGCAGACTGCAACACCATGCGCAGCGATTTGGCGATATTGCCAAGACTGCCGGCCACATCACCGGCCTTGCGATTGGCAGCAAGATAACCCTCGTTAGACACCTGCCAGCGCCGGCCAAGCCGCCCGGCAAGCCCCATGGCCTGCACGACTTCGGCATTACGGCGCGAAGCCTCCAGCAAACGATTGCGCGCCATATTTTCGGTGATGGTGTCGCGAATGGGTTTTTGCGAATAAATATTGGTGAGAACGGTCAAGGCCACCAGCAGGATAGCGCCGCTTAACGCGGTCACACCGATCCAGAAATGGAAAAGAAAACAAATGCCGAGATAAAGCGGCATCCATGGCAGATCAAAAAACGCCGTCGGTCCCGTGCCGGACACGAAAGTCCTGACATTGTCAAGGTCGCGCAGCGGCTGCAAACCATCACCAGACGTCCGGGCTACAAGCGGCAGACGCACCACAGCATCGTGCACCTGACCGGAATATTGCATGTCGAAATGTTCACCGATGCGGATCAGCACGCGCGCTCGGATGATATCCAGCATGCACTGGAAGGCATAAAGCCCGACGGTAAGTAGAGCCAGGCCAACAAGGGTCGGCACACTGCCACTGGCCAGAACCCTGTCATAGACCTGCAGCATGAAGATCGGTGAGGTCAAAGCCAGAATGTTGACCACGCCGCTGACGAGCGCAACACCGCTGAAGGCGCGCTTGAGGGGCGAAACGACCGCCGCAGTCAGGGACTGCGGCGGCGTTTGCTGCTGGTTTTGAAAGCCCACAGCGTTGTCTTCCCTTAAGCGGCCAGAGCAGCTGCGCTTGCGAATACAAAGTCCGACGCGTCCAGAACACTGGAGTTCACGCCGACGAGCTGGATGGAGTCGGAGCCATAGGCAACGTAAGCATCTCCAGCGTCGTCGAAGATCGTCAGATCGCCGAAGCTGGTGGCCCCCCAAGCAGAGATGTCGAGCGTGTCAACGCCGTCCTGGTAACCATATGTACCTGTCGGGCCATCATTGGTGACAACATCATTGCCACCCGAGAACACGAAGGTATCTGCGCCGCTGAAACCGACGAGAATATCGTCGCTGGCAGTGTCTTCAATAACCGTGCCGGTAGCACCGAGGTAGGAGTAGAGGTAGCTCAGTGTGTTACCGCGAGTGATGCCGTAGATTGCATAGTCAAATGCATCGAGACCCGTGCCATTGTAGTTGAAGGATGGGTCGAGATCGATCGAAAGCGCGACATTCGACAGCGTGATGCCCGACGACGATTCACCGTAGCCAGTGCCGAAATCCAGCGTGCTGACAGTACCGGTCAGGTTACCGAAGGAGTACTCGAAAGCACCACCAACCAGTACACCATTACCACCGCTTGTGTTGCCATTACCCCACTGCGTGTAATCCCAGGAGGGATTTGCGCCGATAACTGCAGGATCTGTCTGCAGGCCAGGGCCGCTACCGTAGAACGCACCGTAAGTGGAGCTGTAAGTCGTGTTGCTCCAATTCTCCAGATAGGATTTGAAATCCGAAGATGTAGACGTTAGTGAAATAGTGGTAGCCATGATAAATTTCCTTTGCTTGGTTGCTAAGGTTTATCCTGATCCAACAATCAGGACGGTTACTCCCTTGGCCGGGTTACTGCCCGGTCAGGGGAACTTGCATTCGAGCCTGTCACCGGCTCGAAAATTCATCACAATCTCACATTCAGACTGGCAAAGAATGTCCTCCCCGGAGAGGGGTAACGGCTTCCTGCTGGAACGTGATTGATATCGGTTACGTTATCGATGCTCAGACGCAACGTGGTGCGTTCATTGAACTGATAGGACCCATAGAGGTCGAGTTTCGTATATTTATTGGATGTGTAACCGCCGTCCGGATTAAAGGTCTTTACCTGCGACAATGTCGGCGTTGCATGTGTTACGCGGCCACCGATCGCCAATTTATTGTCCAGGAAGCGCACACCGGCATCGAGAGTTGCCTTGAGTTTCGGCGGAACGCCAACACTCGAGTACATCTGCACATTGTCTGAAGCAACGTTTTGTCCATACCAACTGCTGGGCACCTTTTGCGCCCACTCCGCATCCAACCATGTGGCAGAGCCGCCGACCCAGAAACGGCCGGTGTCATAGTTGCCCTCAAGCTCAACACCACGCATCGTCGTGGTGTCAGTCGCGTTGACGTAGCTGGTCAACTGCCTGGAGCCCGCATATGGATAGAAGTAGCCGATCACAATAAGATCATCGATCTTGCGATTGAATGCCGACACCTTCAAGCGAAGCGTATCGTCATCGGTAAACACATTGTCAAAATTGATGTTCGCACCAATTTCCCAGGTTTCCGCCGTTTCGGGCCGCAAGCTTTCGTTGGGTGCATAAACGGACAGCGGAGATGAGTCTTTCGGCAGGTCTCCAGCAAAGAACGCCTCTGTCACCGTCGGTGGCCGGTAACTCTGCGAATAGCTGACATATGGTCGCAACCATTCAACGGGCGTAAATTCCACAGTGAAGGATGGCAACAATGCACCACCGGAGCGGTCGATATTCACGGTGTTTTCAGGATAACCGGCTGGAGTGCTTAGCGCTTCAATATTTGTACCGGCTCTATAAAATTGACCGTTATAGATCTCGCCCTGGCGGGTAGACCAGATGTTCTTCAGAACGGCGTTTGCACTGGCAAATCTTGCAGGGTCGTATGTCGCGACGTAATCATATTCGGTTGTTACGGCGGATGCGGTATAGTTTACGCGGTCCTTGTAGTCGTAGTATTTCGGTGACCCCTTGAGCCTATACCAGTCATAACGCAGACCTGCTGACAGTTTGACCCAATCAGTTGGTTCAAGGTCACCATTAACAAATAAGCTTGCCATGTCGCGACGACCGGCCGGGCTGAAGGACGTGAAGTTCGACGCCAATTCAGGCCAAACATCAATTGAAGTACTGGACGCACTGGAATTTCCGTGATCCCGGAATGCTTCGACGCCATAATTGAGTGTCGCCGGTCCGACAGCGGTTTCAAAACGGCTGGTATTGTCGATATTGATACCAAAGCTCATGAAATCAGCGCTGATCAGCGTGTCAGGATAGCCTGCAGCCCCTCCTCGGCTGTGGCGAAGCGTCTCTTCCATCGTATCGTTCAACCAAAATTTTGAACGGAAATCGATCAGGTCATTATCTGCTGGGTTCCAATCGAGATTGGCTGTCACGGTGTTAATCGTGGCCTTCTCATCGCTGAGGCCACCCATGAACCATGCAAAATCTTTCTTCTGATGGGTCCATGCGACGCCGATCGTCACGTCTCCGAAATCACCTTCCAGTTTCAACAGCGACGACATATTGTCGCGTTGCATGTAGGTGACTTCACCGTCTTCATCCCCGTCCCACTCAATAACCCCCTGGCTACCAATCTTGTAATTGCCAAGCTTCTGGCGCGCGAAACCGCCGGTGATCGAAAAGGGAGAATCTCCCATACGCTTCGACGCCAGGATGGAACCGTTGAAATGCTGATTGTTGGTGCCAACAGTTGTGTCGATCTCGACACCCCAGTCTTTTCCATCTTGAATGATGTCGTCGGCACCAACTGTGCGGAACGTCACCGCGCCAGCCAGCGAACCTGCGAGACCCGACTTGGCGCCGGTTAAGCGTTCAACTTCGACGGCACGAATGAAGGAAGTTTCAACATAACCCTTACCAGAGCTGCCAATATAGCTGTCGCCACCTGCTGAAATGGTACGATTGGCGTTCTGGCGCGCACCATCAACGGAAAGCACCACTCGACCCATGTCCTGCACACCGCGAACATTGGGCGAAACAGCCGGGGAGTTCGCGACGGAGTTGTTGACGTATGTACCAGCCACATTATCGAAGAGATCACGAACATCACGTGCGCCAAGGTCAGACTGAATGGCATCACGACTGACAACGCTCACACTGGCAGGTGTCTCGTAAACCCAATCAGGTGTTCCCTGATAACCAGCACCTGTGGCGGCATTTCTGCCGGTTTTGCCAGTGATGGTAATTGTTTCCAGTACGGTTGAGCCATCGGCTGGTGGCGCATCACTCGCTGCCTGATCTGCTCCGATAACCACCGACCGGCCGTTGCCCGTGAACCGGAAGGTAATGCCCGTGCCGCCGAGCAATTGCGTCAAAGCCTCCTGAATCGTCAGACTGCCAGTAACTGCATTGGTCCGCACGCTGCCGGAGGCCGGAGAGGCAAGCGTCACCTGCAGGCCCGACTGGCGACCAAACGCGCCAACGGCCGCAGACAGCTGTTGTGCCGGAATATTGAAAGCACGACGTTCAGCCTCAGCAGCATTCGTTGCCGGTGTTGCCCCACCGGAAGACTGCGCATGTGATGCCGATACACCGTAAAAAATGGCCACGGCCGTGCTGGCCAGAAGCAGCGCATGCCTGCCCGTCTGCCCCATGCCAGACTGCTGTGCGCCTTGTTGATTGGAAGAAACCATTACCCTGCCCGTCTTTTTTGCCTACAGCGGCAAATGTTGAATTTCATATTCAACAAAAAGACGATTGCTCTCGGATTTTTTTTCAACCAAAAAGAATTTAGTCAGCAAGACACTGAAATAAAAAAAAATTTTTACGTTATAGAATTTCAGAAGCGGGAAACAACGCGAATGGCGTCCGATAGGGAGCGAATTTTGCCGCCATAGGGTGTGACCAAAGCCTCGAGCGCCTGATCCGGCTCGTTCAGATTGTAGAAGCCGGTTACTTTTCGGTTGGCCAGCGACCGGTCAGGCACGCTGATCCAGGCGGAGTGATATGTGCCGATCTTTTCGACCACCTCACCGATCGTTTCATCGACCACGTAAAGTTCGCCGCGCCGCCAGGCACCAATTTCCTCTACTGGAACAGCCTGCTTGCGCATGACATTGGTTGCACCGTCAATAGTCACCCGCTCCCCCGGCACAAGGATCTGCGTTTCAGCCGAAGGATCATTCGTAATGCTTGCCTTTACAGATCCCCGCTCCAGGGAAACGCTGGTCACAAGATCGGAAAGCCCAACATCGAAAGCAGTGCCAAGGACCTCCACCTTGAGATTGCGAACATCGACCACAAATGGTCGTGCCTCATCCCGCACCACATCAAAGAAAACTTCGCCAGAAAGAACCTTAACGTCACGCCGCCCCTGATGGTAGTTGACAGACAGCGCGCTCTCTGGCGCAAGCAGCGCCGTGCTACCATCGGCAAGCGTAACAGTGCGGCTTTCGCCGGTAGCCGTGCGATAATCAGCCTCCAGCCGGATGGCCATATCAGGCACAGATATGACGGCAAGACAGAGCATGGCAAGGGTGACACCACCCAGTGCAACCCGCGAGAACGTGCGCCGTGACATGACCAAACGCCGTATAGACCCTCGTTTTTTATCTTCGTGGCGTTTTGCATCGCCCCATTGTGGGCGCAAGGCAGGCTCAACGGCGCCAAACGCCGCCCAGCCACGACAGGTCTTTTCCCAAGCAAGCCTGTGCTGCGGGCTTAACTCCAGCCACTGACTGAATTTCTTGAGTAAATCCGCGTCATCCGACTTTTCTTCGAGCAACAGAAACCAGTCGGCAGCCTCGTCAAACACATCCACATGGCCTGTGCCTTCGTTCATCGGATCGTTCATCGACGTGGTGCCTGTATCTGCTCTCGGGTTAAAATGACGGTTTCATGCTCTCCTTCCAAAGAGACGATTGAACGCAAGATTTTTTTCATGGAAACGTCATTTTTTTGGACGTTCATTTCATTTTCCTGACAAACTCGGCAAGCCCGGTCTTGACCAGACGATGTGCGGTGGCAACCGAAACGCCCAGATGTGCGGCAATATCCTCCATGCGATAACCACCAAACCGGTGCATTTCCAATGCAACACGAGTGTCGGTCGGCATATCATTAAGGATTTCGCTGACCTGACGAACCTGATCACAGAACAGCGCATGATCTTCGGGTGAACCATGGTCCTGTGGCAGCCCCCAAAAGGGCGTGTCATCCGGCCTTTCCCGAAGGTCGTAACGACGACGTTTGCGAACATCAAGCGCGAGATTGCGGACAACACGGAAGAGATAGGCCTTGAGGGCACTCGGAGCCTCGGCCTGCTGCGGTACAAATTTGATAAAGGCTTCCTGCACCACGTCTTCGGCCTCTTCGCGAGAGCCGAGAATGGGTGTTGCATATTTTATAAGATCAAGGCGATGCGCGGCGTAAACGGCATAACGCTTGTCATCTTCCCGAATGCCCATTTCATCCCAGACAGCTAATCAATATCGGATGGCCCCGAACCATTCCAAGCTCGTATATCAGCCCGAACAATTCCGATCCAGAATTACATGAATGAAAAACTCATGAAATTATAGTTTCCGTTGATTACCTTTATGTGATGTGCCCGATCCGCTGAGATCGGGCACATCAAGATTGAGATCAAAAATCGGCTTAGCTCAGGCTTTTGCCATAGCGGGCAAAACTTTCCGCCAGAATGGTGGTGCTGGCGCCTGGACGTTCAGGACGCGCGTAGACACCATCCTTGACGGCAATTGGCTCTTCGAAATGGTCCTTGATCCATGGAATATACTCCAGAATGGTCGAGGCCGGATGCCAGTAACTGAGATGCACATGCACCTGGCTCATTTCGCCAGCATGCGGCACGACAGGCAAACGATGCGCCAGTGCAAGGTCGGCCACCTGGATATATTCAGTGATGCCGCCAAGACGCGTCACGTCAGGCTGCACATATTGAACGGCACCGGCCTCGATGAAGGACCGGAAGGCATCGACAGTGTAAAGCTGCTCACCCAGTGCCACCGGAATGGTGGTGTTGCGCGCCAGCGTCGCATGGCTGCCAACATCATCGTACCAAAGCGGCTCTTCAAACCAGAAAATGTCCAGCCCCTGCGCTGAGGCACAAAAACGCTGGCAGGTTGGCAGATCCCATTTGCCATTGCCATCGATCGCGATACGAATGGAGCTGCCCAGACGTTTGCGCACTGCTGTCAGGCGTTCGATATCGATATTGGGGTCGTCATGGCCGACCTTGAGCTTGATGCGCGTAAAGCCATCTTCCTCAACGGCCTTTGCAGAGCCGTTCAGCAATTCTTCCTTGGTGAAGGAAAGCCAGCCAATGTCGGTATTATAGGCCTCCACCCCCTTGGTGCGGGCACCGCCGAGATAACTCCACAGCGGCACACCTGCCTTTTTGGCCTTCAAATCCCAAAGCGCAACATCAACTGCCGCAAGCGCCAGATGGGTAATGCCGGCGCGGCCAACCCACTGCAGGGCAGGATGACGTGCCATTTTCATCCAAAGACGCGAATGATCGGACGCATCTTCGCCGATCAGCAGCGGGGCATAACAATCCTGAATGCACGATGTGATCAACCGGTCAGACGGCAAGTGTGAGTGGGTGCCGGTAAAACCATAGCCTTCCAGACCATCATCGGTCACGATCTTGGTGCCCACCACACCCCAATGGGTAATGTTGTGCGTTGAATCCGAGATGGAATCCGATGTCAGCGGAAGGTGAAGAATAAAGGGGTGAACTGAGACAATTTTCATGTGCTTTGGCTCCTGATCGATCCTCTCACACAGCAAGTCGGATCGTTTTGGGCTGGAATGTCATGGGTAAATTTTGCGGCACAGCGCGCCGCCTTCGGCTTCAACAGCGCAGGCCCATTGGGCCACGCATGAATTTCTGGATGATTGGCGAAGGCCTCCTCTCCTTCCTCATCACGACATCTACTCCAGAAATCCAAACTGGAAAATAAAAAATTTTTTATTTTTTGTTTTTAATTGCACTTGTGCTCGATCTGACAGAAAATGCATGCATGACCATGATCAAGACCACATTGGCCGAGCAGGCCTATCAGGAACTCCGCAACCGCATCATTCAGGGCCGGTTGCCGGAAGGGTTCCGCCTGTTTCCCAATGAGCTTGCGGTTGATCTCGGCATCAGTCCCACGCCGATCAAGGAAGCCTGTCTGCGCCTTGAAGCCGATGGATTGGTCACAACCTCAAGCCGACGCGGCATGGTGGTGAGAAGTTTTGATGAAGCCGATGTCGAGGCTCTGTACGCCGCACGCATCCTCATCGAAAAAGGTGCCGTAGAAGCCGCTTTTGACGCCGGGCGTTTTGATGCCCCCTTGCAGGAAAAACTCGCCGACACATTGGCGCAGCACAAGTATTTCGCGGCAAGGCATTCTCTCGACGATCTGTCGAAAGCCCTTCATCACGACAGGGCATTTCACAGTGCGTTGGTGGACGCGGCACAAATGCCAATCATCTCGGAAACCCACGCACGGATCGTGGCGCAAACCCACACGGTTTTTGTTTCACTACCGGGAGATTACAGCCGTTCGGTCAGTGAACATCAGGATATTCTCACCGCCATCACATCAGGCAACAAAGAAGCAATCCTGCAGGCGCTGAAGACACATCTGGAAATGAGCCGACGCAACACGCTTCAGCAGGTCGCGATCCTCAAGGCACGCAAATCAAGCACCGCCTGATCGCCGGGCCTCCGCTATTCCCTCTCCTTTAACGCAATACTGTCGCTTGACAGAACAAAGACGCCTGCCCTGGTTTCTGCGCTCGGGCGACCAGCCAAGCGTCCAATAATTCACAAAACACAACCATTAATAATAAATTCAATTATTGATTGTGTTATTTTCTACTAATTGTCTTACGATCCATCTTGGGGGAGTTGATTCACCGTTTCGAGGAGGAGACAGAGATGACAACCAGATACCGAAGGGCAGCGCTGCTGACGGCTGCCGTATATTTATCTTGCACTGCCCTGCCAGTAGTATCAGCGCATGCACAGGATGAGATGATAAGGCAGACCCTCGGCGCTCGAGATGGCTGGGCAGATGGGACGGATGGCGGCTCAAAAGCAGATGCCGCCAATATCTACACCGTATCGAACCGCCAGGAACTGCTGGACGCATTACAGGCTGGCGGAAAACCAGACCTACCTAAAATCATCCAGATAAAGGGCACGATCAATCTGTCGGTTGATGATGATAATAACGAACTGACCGAGAAGGATTACGCTGATCCAGCCTATGACTTCGAGGCCTACAAGGCGGCCTATGCCCCTGCGGTCTGGAACGTAAGGCTGACGGACAAACAGCGCCCTGAACGCGATCTGATCGGTCCGCAGGAAGAAGCACGACAGCGCTCTGCCGAAAACCAGAAAAAACGCATCGTCATTCGGGTCACCTCCAACACCACAATCATCGGTCTCGGCAATGACGCCAAAATCGTCAAAGGCAATCTGTTTATCGGTGACGGAACCGAAAACGTCATCATCCGCAACATTATCTTTGAAGATGCATTTGACTATTTTCCAGCCTGGGATCCGGGTGACTCCTGGTCTCTGAACAAGGATTATCCCGGCTGCGAAGCGGCGTACGTCAATGCCGATACTGGCCCACAAAAATGCCCGGGCGGCCGCTGGAATTCGGAATATGACAGCATCTCGATCAATGGCGGCAAAAAGGTCTGGCTGGACCACAACACCTTCACCGATGGTGAGCGCCCGGACAAGCTGTTCCCACCGGTCTTCCCCTTCCCGCACAATCAGGTCGAACAAAAAGTGCAGCACCATGATGGCCAGGTGGACATTACCAACGGCGCCGACTTCGTTACCCTGACCTACAATCACTTTCTAAACCACGACAAGACATCACTGATTGGCGGCAGCGACAGCCTCACCTCCGACGAAGGCAAACTGAACGTAACCTTCAGAGGCAACTGGTTTGAAAATGCCGGCCAACGCATGCCGCGCGTGCGTTTTGGCAAGGTCCATAGCTACAACAATTATTTCTCCGGCGATGCCTCCGGTGCGCCGGATGCCAGTTTGAGCGTCCTTGAAAATCACGAAAGGGGCATCAGCCAATCAAAGGGCATCCCTATTTTCCGTAGCGCCTTTGGCATCGGCAAGGGCTCCGCCATCTATTCGGAAAACAATTTTTTTGAAATCAACAATGGCGGCATCCGCAACGCTGGAAACATTCAGGGTGGAACACGGTTCTTTGATGCCGGCTCTCTGGTGAATGGTGAAGCCGCAGACTTTGCGACCGTACTGAATGCCGATCCCAAAAAGCCGATTTCATCTGACGTTGGCTGGAAACCAACCCTTTATGGCAAGCAGCCTATCCCGGCCAAAGACGTGCCCGATTATGTCAAAGCGAATGCCGGGGCCGGCAAGCTCTGAAATTCATCTATTCCAGACATCCCTTATGGCGGGATTTCCCGCTATAAGGGCCTTCGCAGACTACAAAACACTCGGCCGTAAGCGAATTTCTGCAAAAATATATGCCGCGCCCGTGCAAAACCGAACGGACTTACGATAACAACACCCTATCTCGAGCAGAGGCAAAGCAGGACAGCGCACCGAATGGCAATAAAACGCGTGGCAATCATTGGCGGCGGACCATCCGGCTTGATGGCTGCCGATGTGCTGTCGGCGGCCGGCCATGACGTCAGCGTCTACGAAGCGATGCCCACAGCCGCACGCAAACTGTTGATGGCCGGAAAATCCGGGCTCAACATTACCCATTCAGAACCCTACCCTGCCTTCGTTCAGCGTTTTGGCGCGGCCGCACCCCATCTGCAGGCAGCACTGGATACCTTTGGCCCGAGGGATGTTCGTCAATGGATGGAGGATCTGGGGCAGCAAACATTCATCGGATCATCCGGCCGCGTGTTTCCAGAGGTCATGAAGGCGTCGCCGCTGCTGCGCAAATGGCTGCAGCGGCTGGAAGACCAGGGTGTGACTTTGCACACCCGCCACCGCTGGACGGGTTTCAACCAAAACAGACTGGCATTCCAGACACCAGAAGGCACGCTTGAAATTGAAAGCGACGCAACGCTACTGGCCGTTGGCGGCGCAAGCTGGCCCCGTCTTGGCTCCGATGCGGCATGGGTGCCCTATCTCAGAGAAAAAGGCATCGCCATTGCCGATTTCAAACCGGCCAATTGCGGATTTGATCTCAATTGGAGCGATGTTTTCCGCTCACGTTTTGCAGGTGCCGCCCTCAAATCCGTGGTGGCAAGTTCGGCTGCTGGCAGCTTTCAAGGCGAATTTGTCATCAGCAAACACGGCATTGAAGGCAGCCTGGTCTATGCGCACTCGGCCGTCCTGCGTGACGCATTGCTGGACACGGGCAAGGCAACGCTGTTTCTCGATCTTGCGCCCGGCAAAACCCAGGAGAAGCTGACCGCCGATCTGTCAAAGGCAAATCCGAAGGACAGCTTCACAAACCGGTTGCGCAAAAAAACCGGCCTGAGCGATGTGAAGATTGCGTTGCTGCGCGAAATAGTACCTGACATCACCACACTGTCTCTCGAGGACGTTGCGGCAAAGATCAAGTATCTCGCCCTTCCCCTGTCCGCCACGCGATCGATTACCGAAGCAATCTCTGTTGCCGGCGGTATAGAGTGGTCACAACTGGATGAAAACTACCAGCTTCGTGCCCTGCAGGGCGTTTTTGTGGCTGGTGAAATGCTGGATTGGGAAGCCCCAACAGGAGGATATCTCCTCACCGCATGCCTGGCGACGGGCAAGGCAGCAGCCAAAGGCATGCTGCAATTCTTGAGAAGCTGAGCAAAAACCGCTCACCTCTATCGATCGCAGCGGCAGCTAGCGAAATTTCGATCAAAATCCAGGCAGATATGCAACCCAGCATCGTAAAGCGGCAGGGAATGCAAAAAACGCATGCCTGCCAATTATACTTATGCATTAATTTTAGGCGCGGGATGTCCTATTATTTAGTCATACCAAACAAGGAGATGGAAAATGAAATTCGGCGAAATCGTAAGAAACTACACAGCAAAACGTCGCGCTGTTCGCGAACTGAACCAGATGGACGAGCGTTCTTTGAACGATATCGGCCTGCGTCGTGAGCAGATCAACCATGCTGTTTGGGGTCGCTGATCCCACACCAATGTGCGCCAACTCGCACATTGAGACGAATGCACATTAATGGTGGCGGACACCCATAGGCCGGCACCATTTGGCTCTTCTGACACGAGCTTTTGACAGGCAACGCTCCTTGAAGCGGCCTCACCTAAGAATTCCCAGATAGACAGATAAAGCGGCTTTATAGTCCCGGCTTGCATAGCTGAACTGCGATGCGCGCCTAACTGCGCGCTGCAAGCCGCGCTTTGTGGAAATTAACCCACACGTTATGGTTTACATTTCTGATGATTGGCAACAGTAGAGATTTGTTCTATGCAAATCGCATGTCTGAAAACGTTTTGAAATTCGAGCGTCGCCCTCAACCGAAGCCACCGCGGCAGACCCCGCCGTGGCAAAAACGTCTGCTTGTCATTCTGGCCATCATCGCCGCATTTCTGGTCGCGTTTTTCTATTATTACCTGACAGGCGACCAAAGCGGCACGTTGGGCTAAAGCCCTCGCCAGCACCTTCATTAAAAATGCCACCCAACGGTCGTGGACCGTGTACATGCGGCAGCAGAAAAATCATCATTTTTGAAGATTATGGCGCACCCGACAGGATTCGAACCTGTGACCTTTGGAATCGGAATTGGGAGAATTATGTTCTAACTATATGATTTCTATTATTCTGATTCTAGGTTGCGCTAGAACTGCGCTAGATTTGCGGTGGAACTTTGATCACTGCTTCCAACTGAATAGGTCAATGCAGTTCATCCGGCACTATCCAGCGTTTAGGATAAGCCATCGGCATTCATCTCGCATTGTTCTTGTTTATGCGCAGTAGAGTATGAAACTGCAGCCGAATCATGGCTTAGTGTTGCAAAGAGAAGCTGGACTCGTTGCGATTATGACTATTTCGAAGATGAAGATTCTGTATGGCCCACCTGGCACCGGCAAGACATGGCGAGCTGCCCGAGAGGCCGTAAAGATAGTCGACCCGGCTGTGTCCGAGACTGACGTTATGGAAAGGCACGCTGAGCTCGTCATGTCCGGCGCGATCATTTGGGTCACATTTCATCCAAGTTATACATATGAAGATTTCGTCGAAGGCTTCCGACCTGAGGCCACGGAAGACGGCATTCTTTACAGGCCGAGGTCTGGTCCCTTCAGAATCGCCTGCGACAATGTCACCCGATCAGCTCCAGTCGGACAATTGTTCTTCGTGGGACAAGACATCAAGTCCAGCAGTGGCAACGAATATGAGGTGGTAGCCGCGTCGCTTGATAGCGTCCTCTTGCGCAACAAAAAGGGAAAAGGTGCAGGCCTTCAGACACCCGTATCACTCGGGTTGGTCAGCAAGCTCAATGAATTGGGTTTTAAGCCAGGGGATCTTTCAATTTCCGGCTCTGACCACGAGGACAAGAAGGCGATCGCCGAAAAGATAGGATATGATAAACAAACCTTGTTCGGGATGACCGGCCCCTTAAGGGCCGTTTGGGAAGTGGTGTCACAGGCCACGCCTCCCAAGATCGACCCGCGAAAAGTTGTATTGGTTATCGACGAGATCAACAGAGCTGACCTGTCGAGGGTGTTCGGAGAGTTAATCACGCTGCTTGAGCAAGACAAGCGTCTCGGTGCGCCTGAAGAGAGGCGGGTATTGCTACCCTATTCCCAAACTCTCTTCGGTGTGCCTCAGGAACTAAGCATCATCGGTACAATGAACACTTCCGACAAATCTCTATCTACCATGGACGCCGCATTACGTCGGCGCTTTGAATTCGAAGAGGTGCGTCCTGATCCGGCCAGGTGCGCCTTTCCGTATGCTGGCTTGGACCTTAGGGCGATCTTGACGGGGATTAACCGTACCATCGCGGTTACAGCTACACGTGAACGGCAGATAGGGCATGTGTCCTTCGAACTCTCGCGGTTAGAAGCGGTTCGCGACGAGAGGGCGTATCCAAAAACGACGGACGGCGAGCTCAAAGCCGTAGCCACTATTATACGGTCTTCCATCGCGCCGCTTTTGTTGGACTTGTTCAAAGGAGACTGGAAGAAAGCGGACTTTGTATTAGGTCGCAACTTCACTCAAGGAAAGGGCGGTCTATTTGAAGAAGTGAACAACGAGATGATCTACTCTCGGGCCGGTGATGAACTAGACCTGGTCGATATGGGAGAATTTTTCTACCCAGCATGGTGGGATCCGGATAGTTCCGAGTGGGATGCAGAGAAGTTTTCCGTGCTTCTTTCCATGTCAGCTAGTTGATCATGCGTGTCATTTCTATCAATGTCTTCGAACACCAACCTGTTCCGCTGCCACCGGCACTAGATAATGATCGGATCAGACGTAGGTTAGTCCGTGCAGGAAGATCTGAGCTTGGACCAGCGTTGAAGCTGGACCAAAAGAGACTGACCGCGACAGGATTGGTTGGGCTTGTATCCACTCCTTCTGTGCAGATCCAAATTCTTCCTAAGGTGTACGAAGCCGAAGATGCTTCAGTGGCTAGGGGCATGCAGTTCCTACAAGCGACTTTCCCGCTCGCGCTTGCTGGACGCTTTGGATCAGGTAAGGCCTATGCCGCGAGCTCGTCCGATAGAATCATCGATATAATTCTTGCCTACTTTCTCGCTCGACTTGCCGAGTTGATTTCTTGGGAATTCCCGAGAAGTTACTTTGAAGTCACGGAGCTGCGAGACTCTCTAGCTGGCCGTGTGGATTTGAACAGCCTGGCAAGCCGAATGCCCGGCACTATGCGGGGCGTGATGGTTCGCCATGCTCCGCTACAAGCGGACAACAACACTTCTCGCCTCTGTAGGGCGGTCGTCGAAGAAAGTATGACAAAAGCTCATGATGGAAAATTGATATGGCAAGCTCGCCAGTTGCAGTCGCTGCTAAGCGACGTGAGATCCGTTCCACTGTCGGTGGAGCTAATTGAAGGCGCGAAGGCGGAAGTGCGATCCGCGGACTGGGAGTGGCTATTTACGCTAGCGAACCTTCTTGTCAAGCAGCGTACATCAAACCCATGGGAGGCTGGAGGTGAAGCAGGGCTCGGGATCCTATACCGGATCGAACATCTTTTTGAGAAGGCTGTGCGTCTAGCATTAGCGAGAGGGATAGAACGAAAATGCGGCGGGACTGTTCGAAAGGATGGTCTCGGCTGCGTGTTGAGAACCGCCGACGGTGGAAGCTTCGTAAACCTAAAACCGGATCTCATAATTCACTTGGGAAGTGGCCAGCTTCTTGGTGACAGCAAGTGGAAGAGACTCAGGAGTTTGGCAGATCCCGTTCCAGCTGAAAATGATCTTTACCAGATTCTAACTTACTCTCGTGCTGCGAACGTTGCGAAGTGCTTTATCATTTATCCTTTGGGTAGACCGCATTCTGACGTTGTCGTCAAAAATGTCTACGAAGCCTTTGCAGGGGCAGTTAAAGTTGCAGTCTTGCAGGTAGACATTTTGCAGTTGCTGCAAACGGATCCAGGGCTTAGGGCGAGCGCCGAGGACAAGCTAGCAGCAGTGGTTGCCTCCATCTAAACCGCGTTCGCTTCATTCAGCCGCAGCTAGGCGGTTCGCTTCCCGGTCAGAGAAGATTCCGAAGATGCCGTCTAGATCGCAAAGCCGTGCGGCAAACATCTGAGCCATAAGTGGCGGAACTGCGTTTCCAATTGCGGTATACGCGTCAACAACTCCCACCCCTGCGATTCTGAACCAGTCAGGAAATGACTGAATTCGCGCAGCCTCCCGTATAGAAATGGAGCGGGCTTCGAATGGATGCCAATATCCGTAAGTATCCTTCCCAATGTGGGCGACGATCGTTTTTGATGGTTTTGATGCGGAGAGGCGCTCAAACCAGTCGCCGTGCATCGACGCTCCATTTTTTAGGTAACCCTCCAACAACAAATGTTGCTCTTCCAGCCCCTTGGCCAACTGGTTGTGTTCCAGTAGTAAACGGAGCACGAGGCTTTCGTCCATTATGGAGTGCAGCCAATGTAGGGATTCTCGGTCGTTCTTGTCCTGTGTCTTGGCCTGCAAGGTCTGCAATAGCTGTTGTGCTTTTTTTAATGTGGGTGCCTTGGATGGCTTGAGATCCATCCATCTGATTCCAGGGGCAACATACTCAACGAACGCACGATCGTCGTCCCGACCAGTTCTGTAGATGTGTCCAGTAGTCGTATAACTACGCTCGCGGGTAACTGGATGAGGCGCGGAGGTCCAAAGCCGGTATCGATACTCAGCCGGAGGCATCCTTTCATCAATCCTTGGATAAACGCTCACTTTTCCCTCCGACCGCGCACCGCTTTGAAAGGGCATTGCTGGCGCCAGTCCGTCCAACGCAACCGCTAACGCAACATCATCCCCGTAAACCGGGAGGTCGAAAAAGCTATCAAGCACTTTTTTTGAAGTGCTACCGGCTCCTCTGACGCCGAACATTATGAAGCGCCGTCTATCTTGAGGCACACCGAAATTGCGTGCATTGAGGACCTTGTGCTTTATTGCGTAGTGTGCACCATCGGATATGGCGTCGATGAGCTCTACTAACAAAGAGGGGGCATCCAACACCCCGTTTGGTGTTTTCAGCGCAGATTGGAAGTTTGCGACGTTTTCGAAGAGAAACGCATCCGGCCGGAGGGCGTCCAAGAATAGGACGTACTGGCACATGAGTGCGTTACGTTCATCGCCATATTCTCTGTGGCTCCATGCGTGCACGCCCTGATTACGGAGGCTCTGGATCACCGGACGACCGATCCTACTAAAGCCCTTACACGGTGGACCTCCCAGGACGATATCGACCCTCCTTTCACCAGTATAAAGAAGGTCGATCTGTTCCCGTCGTCTGACGCAGAAATTTGCTCGGATAGTTTCGCGTGTTGCGCGCCAATTCATCCAAATATGACCAAGCTTCACACCTTGCGATGAAAGTAGGAACTGAGCGACATTGGCTACCTTGGCAGCGTTTCCTTTGAGCTTACCTCGGCCCGCCTTCTGCGAAGCTTCCAACAGCTCCTTCACCTTACTGTCCCAAAGCTCTTGGAAGCTACCTAGGATATCGGCGTCAATTTTCGACGCCAGCGCAAACGAGCGCTTCTCCACATTCTGATATTCTTCACACCAAGGGAGCTGAGCTGTAGCAGGACGTGGTGAGGTCAACGAGCTGAGTCCCAGCTTGTTCATAAATGCCTTGGTTAGCGCTGTAGCATCGGTTCGCTGCAAAATGTCGCTTACGCAGACCTTGTAGTCTGCATCGTTCGACATCTTAGAAAACTCAGCGGAAAACTTTTCGTCACAGAGCGCTAGCTCAGCGAGAAACTCGTTTAGGCCAATGTCGGATAGTTCTTTTTCGAGCCTAGCATCCTGGCCACTGTATGCCAGGTGTGCGAGATAAAAGAGCCTAATCTCGGTCGGATGCGCAAACCAATTAAGGTCGACTTTCCTTCCAACCTGAACTTTCTCGGTGGCTCCTCTTCTACCAAAGTTATCGTTGTAAATGCTGATTGCGCTCTGATCGATGTCAAGGCCCAGAACCGTCTTGAAGCTCAATCGCGTTTCTGCACCTTCGAAGCCGCAGGTAATGCCGCCTGCGCCACAGAACAGATCAACAACTTTGAGCTCTCGCATATAGGTACACTCTCAGGCATGCTGCATTTATACGGCTGCCCTGATTCGAAAGGACGCCGCAGCTAGTACAGTACGGCCAGAGATCGCAAGCCGCAATCCGCTCGCATGCGTATAATATCCGATCCAGACGCTTTGTGTTCTGTGATTGTCGTGGCATAGTCAGCTCGATAATCCATCCGCCGCTTGCCGGGCCCCATGAGAGCGAAGGTGCGCGGCATTCGTACCGGACCTAACTTAGGAAGGGGTGGTGAGTTTCCAGTCCCGATATGGGCGTTAAAGTTTTATGGCTTGGTTTCCCGTGACATCTCGACTTATCATCACTGGCTCGGAAGGGCTCGTCAATGCCATGGTGAGCCGAGCCTCAGGTAGATGTCGAGGCTTCAAACAGTCCTGCGCTGCTACTTTAGGAGCACTAAGGCCTTGCTGCCATAAAAATCGCTGCCAGGTCTGAGGAATTCCGTGGCGTACGCATCTACGAGAATGCGCGTTATGGTTTGAGTTCCAAGGGCCTAAGCGTTTAATGAACGGAAGTCTTCGTCTGCCAGCAGCTGCTCGAGGACCGTTCCCAAAAGTGAACAAGCAAATTTTCCGACAAATTCGTCGTGATCGTCAGTGATGATAAATTCACCTACTCTGTTGTGCGCAATTGAGCATCGGACCCGATAGATCCAATAAGCCGCCAAATCGATGACAAATTTGCCATACACATCGGCGTCATTTGCGATTCTCGCCGTTCGCATATTTGTCAGTGAGAGGTTTTGACCGAGAATGAAAGGCCAAACTTTTGACCACCGCGCCTCATCCCCTAATGGGTTGCCATCTTTTGAGAAAGTTTGAAATATCTCTCTGCAGGTAACCTCAAATGCGGCGGCACCGTGCAGCGCATCCGCGAGTTTGTCGACATCTTTGCAATATTCTCTGATTAAAATCTTGAGCCTGTCGAGCTCTACTCTGCTGTTTTCTTTCATGACCTCGGCGTAGCCGAAGAGATCGTCATTGAGCCGCTTTATTTTCTTAAAAATCACATAGTCGAATAGCAGTTCGACGCAATGGTACATTCTTAGGTAACGTTCAAAGTTGTTTCCAGCCGCGGTCAGTCGAGCAAAATTGACGGCATGAACCTCAGTCGGCGGGCTAATGTTTTTCTTCGCGATGATTTCAGGACCGCTACGGGACCAGTATGAAGGATTGTAGCTCTCGTGGGAAAAGCCTCCCCAAATCGGTGCACCGTCCCTGTATTCTGAAAGGTAAGAGACGAGAAATGATGCGTCGATAACAATGTAGTCTCGTTTGAAGGCGTAAGTAGCCTCCGTCACGTCCGTTACTTCGCTGTCCGCCAAGTATGCCGCATAGCGCCATTGCGTTAGCTCGTCGCGATCTACCCGCCCGAGATCTTTGGTGAAGCAAAGTGTTCCAAAAGATTGTCCGCCGCTCGTCTTTAGCTCGCAATCCTCTGCGCGGTTCCACATCGGAGATACAACCTCGACGGCAATTGCCACCAAGTCACTGACGCACAGATAGCCGTCGAGATCTTGAGCTGTCGCAGGATCAACTCCCTCTATCTGAGGCAAATTACCTGCTGCAGCCAGCGTTGATATTTCTTCTGGGGTCAAGGTTCTTACTCTGCCGCCAGCTGCCAGCAACGGTCGAGGGTGGTCTCGCCTGCATCTCTAAAGAACTCCTTGAAGCCGTTTGTGAGCAGTTTACGCGTTGCAATGCCGACGTTGACTTTACGGGGATTGCTTCCCGCCCGGACTTTGTCAAAGGTTTCAAGATGAAGAGGATCTGCACCGAATCCAGCGGTTCGGAGGCTCGCGACCAACGAGTTCAACGCTTCGTCAATGCGGTGGCGCTTATCTGGAATGTTTCCGTACTGCACAATGGCCGCGAAAAAAGCGACAAAAACATTCTCTGCTGCTAGCCAATGAGATGCAACCATCACTTTGGTGGCGTCAGTCATTTCGCTGAGGTCTGGCCCGTCGCTTTCGCTGTTGCCGCCGCTGTATACGCGAAACACCTCGCGATCCATTTCTGTGTAGATCGAGAGGTACTTTACGAAATCGTTGAACTGTTCTCCAATTTCTTCTTCTGTAGCGTCCAGTGCGTTCGCCTCGAGCATCTGGGATGCAATTATGTTGTCCTTTTTTAGCTCTGCGGATCCCGTGATGAAGGCCTGGTAACCTGATACAACCACCGCCAGCGGAAACTTCATAGGCCTGCGCCGCCTTGAATTTTCTCTTTCAGTGTAGATGCTCAACTGGTCTATCCTTGCCTCGATGGAGGTCTTCAACGACATGAAGAGCAATTCAATCTGGTGTCGAATGGACATTGGCTTCTGTCCCGCGTTCAGGACAATTATGCGGTAGATTAGCTTTTGGAGATCTCCCTCCAGCCAAAATTCGACTAGGATTGTCTGTCCGTGAACGAATACATGTCCTTCGGCACGGAGATCACTTAGGATGTAAGTGCGCTGTAAACCATCGAGGATATCGACCCGACCGGGCTCGCTAAGTGCCGCTGATAGCGATTCAACGTCGTTGGAATCAATGGCCTGTTGGTAAAGCGGCATGACGTGATCGACATACTCTGGCTTTACGGCAAGAGTGATTGACGGTAGCAGGGCGCCGCTTCGGATGTCGGCTTTTAGCCTCTCGTAGGCTTTGTGCGTCTCGCGCCGTCTCTGGATGGAGAAGTTTTCAAAATCATGTCCAACAATATTGAGATAGTCGGCGGTTGCCATTTGCGCATATATGACCGGCGTATTTGTGCGTAGATCGCGCGCTAAACCTATAACTGATACCGTCATCTTTGCTCCACTGAATGTGCCGCAGGCACTCTGAACCGTCGGTTGCAGGTTCACACTACGCACGAATATCCTGCAACTTCGGCTGCCGCAAGTCGGCTTAGGTAGGCGCGATCTGTTGGCGTTACCCTTTCCCGTCCTGCTCTGGGAAAGGGGGCAGTAGAGCAAAAGAGACAGTTCGTACGTGTGCCTTTGGGTGCGGCCAACTAAGGGGTGCGTACCGCCGCAAGGAAACTTCATAAAACACACATTTTCTCAGGTTTCCGCCCTTAGTGCCCCTAAAGCCTTGCTCCCTTTGAATATTTCACGGCATCAATTTGCGCTCGCCCTCGGCGATCATTGGCAACATAACTTGCGGCATGGAAACGCTGCTTTTTGTGAGGTTTTGATGAAACAGGCGCGTGTGTTGACGGATGCGGAGTTCAAGCGCTTGATGGCCGTGGTCGCGCAGATGAAGCATGCGGGACGCAACCGGCTGGCGTTGATGCTGTCGCATCTCGCAGGGCTCCGCGTCGGAGAAATCGCCGCCCTGACGGTACGCGACGTAATCGACAGCGAGGGCAAGGTCCGCGAGCAACTGCGCTTGAGCGCGGAAGTGACAAAGGGCGGGCATGCGCGGGTCGTGTTCCTAAACGACAAGCTGCGTCGGGAGATCGAAAGGCACCGGAACGAATGGCCCGTGGAACGCGATGGTGATGCGCCGCTACTTCTGACACAGAAACGGACGGCGTTTTCGGCGAACACGCTCTGCCAGTTGATGGCGCAATTATATAAGAGTGCCGGCCTCGACGGGGCGACCTCCCATAGCGGTCGCCGCTGGTTCATCACCCGGCTTGCGCATTCCGGAGTCAGCCCGAAGGTCATCATGACGCTGGCCGGTCATCGAAACCTGACGACCACCCAGCGATATATCGATGTGCGCGACGAGATGATGAAAGCTGCCGTCGATCTGCTGTAGCCGCGTTGTCGTGAAACACGACAAGTTCAACGGTCACGGCATTGCCACGCGGCGGCGTGACAGCCAGCCGGTGAGCTTCTGCCGAATTGAGGAAGCCGTCACGGTGCTTTTCGGCTGCGCAAGTACCTTGACCGTGTCATCCATCGGCAATGCTCGGTGGTGGGCGATCCAGCCGAGCAGGTCGTGACGGTGATCCTGATCGCGTTGGCGCTGGTTGCATTGTTCGGATAGGATGAAGATTGCGACATCATCGGCCTCGATATCTGCCGTCAGTTGGTCGCTAAGAAACGCCACAACTTCCTCCGGCACTTGCCGGTCCCGCGCACTCATCGACGTCAGATAGCTCGGACCCTTGCCGAGCATCCGCGTGGAAAACTCCGCCTTGCTCTGCACAAGGCCGACCTGCTGCATCCGCTCGCAGACCGCTTCCAAAAGTTCGATATCGCTGCCCATTGTTGCCCTCCTTCAAGACGCGCGGTTCCGACCCATTTGATGCGGGGTTCTGCTGCTGACCGCTAAATAACTGAAATATTTATAAGAATGGCGCTGCTAGTGGAGCAGCAGGAGAAGCATATGGAATTCATTTACACGGAGAGCAGAAAACTTCAGCAGGCATGGGTCGACTTCGCGAAAACCTTCGAGCCGAATTTCTATGTCACGCTGATCGATCCGACTGAACCACACCTTGCGACGATGAAGGAGAAGCTTGGACGGCTCTGCGGGCGTGTCGACCGCGCCATACTGGGCAAGAAATTCGCTCGCCATCTGCCAGAGCAACGTACAGATGGCATATTCTTCATCGAACATGTGGGCAGCAACATTCATGCTCACGGACTATTGCGGGTGCCGAAAATGTCGCTTGATGAATTTGAGGCGCTGACAAAAATGCAATGGCATCGTGTCTGCCGCGACGGCAAATACGATCTGCAAGAGGTCTATGACTGCGCAGGTGTTGCCAGCTACTGCACCAAGGAAATGACCCGTTACGGCTTTAACCCGGATCAGATCGCCTTCACCCGGGATTTCATGAAGGAAATCTCCAACTAACCTATCGCATGCTGTGACAGCTTGGCATCGCTGAGTATCGAGCAGCCCCACGCGATATGGCTGACTTCTCAAGGACCGCTTTCCCTGCAGAGCGGTAATTGAATTCTACCAGCAGATGATAAGGTTCAAGAGAACCAAAGAACTCCTCGAAACGAATGCACATGGCATTCACACTGTCGAAGACGACAGATACTCAAGTATCAAGGTTATCAAAAAATCCCCACCATTGGTCCGTCCGGATCGAATTTTCCATATCCCATCCACACGCAGATTGCATTGCTATCGGCCAGCGAAACGTCGTGTAACACGACATCGTTGGATATTTCTTTAGAGGTTCGCGTCCATCCTGCCGCGAACCCGGAGCATGTCATGAACAAGATCAAGGCCGCAGGCGACACAAAAGAAGACGTTCTGGCGGACAAGATAAAAACCCTTCGCGCATACCGGGACCGTTTTCGTATTGACCCGCCTTTTGACGCTTTGCAGCAGGAGATCGAGTTCCATTCGCGGATCGATCCAATTCATCAGATACAGGTCGGCTTGGGTGACCCGGATAAATTCTACCCCGGCCTTTTCAAAGCTGATCCGGCGAAGATTGATGCGACCGACCGAGCGGCCGAGAAACAGCGGGAAATAACCGAGATCCTACTGTACCGCCTGGAATACGACGACTTCGATATGGCGAGGCTGCGGGACTTAGGTGAGGAACGCAGAAAGGGAACGGGCACATTGTCCGAAGAGGAGAATATCCGGCTTCGGATGCTCCACCAGCGAGGTGCCGAAATGCTGTTTGAAGACGGCTATACGGCTCGTGAGCGGCGGATAATTCAGCTTGTCGATCCCGGATTTAGCTTCAAGGCGAACCCCAAGGTCAGTCACGAAACCATTGCCTTCAACAAGAGCCTAAATCCAGTCCAGCACCGGAACAATCACGTCAATCGAATGGAGATCGTGGCCGCAAATCCGCCGGATACGAAGAGGCCGAGGTCTGACGTGAAAAAGAACATACAAGGCGTGATGCGCGCTCGGAAACACTGGCGCGTTCGGCATATTTTCAAGGCCTGTGAAGTCATGGACGATCTGATCGTCCATCTCGGTAAATCGATCCCGAACTATTCAAGTGACCCAACGATAGACGAACTGAGCCAGCGGTATCGGTACCCTGATCTTTTTGCATCGAACAGCAGCCGCATTTCGTCATCGGTCTATGCCGAATTGGCTGTAGCAATTGCCAGCGCCGAGCATCGTACAAGCGGCACGGACGATTATGTCCCGAACGATGACCTCGCCATCAAGGCCATGCGCCACTATGGGCTCTTCGAAAAGGCGAAGCGTGCCGCGACGAAGTTTTCGCCACATTCTAAGGATTTGATTTTCAAGAATTTTCAGCGTTTCTACGCGGGGGCTATTTAGGGTAGCCAGCCGTAGATTTCTCCTCGTTCACAAACGGCCAACAAGGAGAAATCGAATGGCTAATAACGCAAATACAGTGTCCGTTCCGCAGGCGGTCAATCAGTCTCTCGACCAGCTGATCAAGCAGCGCGCCGCCGCCGCCGCATTGTTCGCCAAGGCAAACTCAGCACTTTATCTGGTGCTTGGCGAGTGCAAGGTACTTGCCGATGCGACGGACAAGAATGTCCTGAACCAGGCATGCAAGGACCGTGGCATCGAGGTCAAGAACAACACGCACGTCTATTCGCTCGTCCTCTATATTGTCTTCTCGGACATCACCCGACAGAAGGTGAGCGCATATGCGGCCGTTCTCAAGAAGGCAGAAGAAGCTAAGCTGACGTCTGCTGCTGCCGTCGCAAAGTGGATTGCGGCCAGCAACGGCATCGAAGCAATCCGTACTGGTGGTCAGCGGACGAACAATTCGCCCAACAGCTCGAACGGCACGACCAACGCGTCCAATGCTCAGGCAAGCACGATTGCAGCTTCGAACCCGTCGCTTCGGGTTTCTGAGGAAGTGCCGCAGGAGGACGATGCAAAGCCCGAACAGCGGGCCAAGGATTTCCTTGCGCAGGGCCACGGCGGCGTTGAACTCGACGCCAGTTTTTTCCCGGCGGAAATGCCCATGGGCAGTGTACTGGCGATGCTGGTCGAGCCCACCGCGACAGGCGCATACAAAGTGACGTTCGTCACGAGCGCGCAATCTGCGGTTCGCCCCCTGCTGGTCACATTGGGCCGCGAGCTCGATCGCGAACAAGCCGACGCGAACTCGCTGATCCTGTCCGACATCATCGACAGCAAGGAAGCCGAGCTTGAAGCGGCGATCCAAGCCGCGCGCGAAGCAACGAACGCCGAATAGTCGAACCGCTGGTAGCTGCCTGGTGCGGCTACCAGTGCCTTTCCCAGACAATATGGAGAATATCATGAACCTAGCACAAAAGTACGGGCCGAAGACGCTCGCCGATTATCGGACCCATTATCAGCCTCTTGCTGACCTCATCCGCATGTATGCGGAAGGAAAGACGGAAATGCCCTTGCTGCTGTTCGGCCCGCCCGGAACCGGCAAGACGCAGCTTGCGGAATTGCTGCCTCCGGCACTTTGCGCTGGCTTCGTTCCTGCGAACGCGCAGATGACCATTGATGCGGGCCTTGACACCGGCATCAACAAAATCCGCGCGGCCAAAACGTTCTGCGAAATGTACAAGGCGAACGACGACAACTTTACGGCGGTCATCATCGATGAATGTGACCGGCTAAGCGGCGACGCCATGGATGCGCTCAAGCATCTGCTACCCGCGTATCAGGGCAAGCCCGGAATGCGCGTGCAGTTCATTCTCACCACCAATCACGTGAACCGGGTACCAGCGCCGGTACAGGATCGGTGCCATCGGATGCAGGTGCCGCAACCGACACCGGAGGCGCTGCTGGACTTCGCCATGACTATTCTCGACGCGGAAGGTCGGAGATACGATCCCACGCTCATTCTCGCGATCCTTCGTACGAATACATCGCGTGACGGCACCGTGAGTTACCGCGAGTTTTACAAGCGGCTGGAGCGGTTGATCGCGCTCTGATCGATTGGGAGCCGGAACAGCCGGCTCCCTTCTTAAACGTCGTGTAACACGACAAAAATTCAGAAATTGAGGAATTTACCCTATGTTGAGCGATGCTCTCTATGAGGCCGACAAGGCTATCCACGACTACCAGACCCGAATGCCAGATCTGTATGAGCCCATTCGGCACGAAATCAATGCGATCCGGTGCCGGATGGTCGTTCTGCAGATGCGACTAGATCAGACCGTGCCGGATGAATGGCTTGAGAAAAATCCGATCTACGCGGCTGCTAAGGCCGGAAATATCGGTCCGCATGATGCCTACATGCACGATGAAGACGACAGCGTGCTCGATAACTATCGGCTCGAATACGCCGCCTATATCGCCGGTCAGCCGAAGGAGTAGTCCCCGTATATTGAGCAATCTCGCAGCTTTACCAGTGCCGGGTTTTCCCGGCACGCCTGATCGTAGATACTGCGGACTGCCTTCGATGACGGTGGGGCTACGAGCCGAAGCACATTGCCGGTAAGCGATAGCGCGCACAGCTCTGGCTCCTCAACAATCCGGTCCGTCATCGCGGCAGCTTCCAGATACGCGCTGATCGGCAGCGTTGCCATGAATGCTTCGTCGCGGACAAGCTCGATGCCGAGCATGGGCCGCAACGCTATGATGTCGGAAATCCAAAGGGGTTGAAACATAGGCAAGCCATCAGTGAGATTGTGGAGCGCATCGACGGCATGGCCACAAAAGCGGCTCCGGGTCAGCAGCATGACGGCCTTCCCGTTTGGATCGTAGAGGCGAGCGAACGGCGGGAAATTTGCGTTCGGCCTCGCATGCCATGCAAGGCGGCGCAGGAGGGTTTTCGGGAACAGCCGCCGATATCGGCCGGGCTGATCCATCTCATGAACGGTTACGGACTTCCCTTCGGTCAGCGCAAAAAGCAGAATTGCCCGCCATGAGAGCGCCGACAGATAGTTGCGCTGGTGCAGTTCGCCGTCGACTTCGTAAAGCAGGTTCAGCGACGTGCCCTTGCGCTTGATCTTGTAGAGCCGTTCGGACCCCACATGCAGGTCCGTCGCGAACAACATGGCGAGATCGATTTGCGCTTGCTCGATCCATTCGCGATTGTCGGTATCTCCGTCATGTTGCTGGCTGTGCATTCGGTCCCCGCTTCACTTTCGGCGGAAACAAAACTCCAGTTGGCGCAAAGGTCGAGCAGAGAGTGCCATGGTCGGGGCGCTGGCAGGGCGCATGCCGATTGGTGTTGCATCCGGCGGCAACGTGCATCGCGCATAAGCAGAGAAGCGTCAAGGAACGCGGCGAAGGGCAAATATGCAGTGCGACAGCGCGGGACCCCGAACGCGTGTCCGTGACGCTCGTTGACAGCGTTCCGGCCCTGCCGGAACGCACGAAGGCCATGGGATCATTTGATCCCATGGCCTTCGGATGCTTCTCCCGCGAAAAGTACGCGGTTTACTTCGGCTTGCGCAGCATCTGGCCGCGCTCGGCGGCGGCAGCAGCCAACTGTGCGTCAAGCTCACCAGCACGCACTGCCTCGACCAGCGTATCGATGACCTTCGGCAGTGCCGAAAGCTCCCCGGCCTCGATGGCGTTCTTGTCCTTGGCGAATTCGATGGGCTTGCCGGCATAGTGGATCGCGAAGAACACCTTGCCGTTGCCATCGGTGAACCAGCCCTGACGCACGCGCTTGGGAGCTTCGACCTCGACACGAACACCTGCGGCATTCTTCTTGCGCACGATATGCGTCGGCGTGAACGCCTGCCCGGCGATCTTCGCCTCGGCCATCTGCTTCTGCTCGGCCAGCGCCGCAATCATCTTTTCCCGTGCCCGCTGCACCGGATCGACGGTCGCGCGAACCGGGACCGCGGAGGTAAGCTTGAGAGCCTTGAGGTGAGACATGCTGTGATCCTTTCCGAAACCGTTGAACGTGCTTCCCGGATACAGCCGTCTGCCAAAAGGGCGAGCGCAATTTATGATTGGTCTGGGCCTTGATCTACCCAGGGCCGTCACGAGAAACTACTGCAGGGAGATTCGTTGACGGCTCCCGAGGAAAGTCTTCGAACGACCAATAGAATTACTCGGCCCGAAAAGTGGCCGCAAATGAGATGGCCTAATGTCGAGAGTGTCATATTTTCAGCGTTTCTCCCAACGGGAGAACCATGCCACCAACAACACGTTACTGCTGCTGCGGTATTTTTACGAAGAGAGTCCTAGAAAGCTTCAGCAAGTCCTGAACACTTGGTTGGATGAAGCGCCGGTCGAAATAGGATTGACGTTTGAGCAGCAGATCAGAATGTCAGACAGCGTGCCCGACGGCTTTATAAAGCAGGCGCCGCTTCAGATTTACTTCGAGAGCAAGCACGGCGGAGGCCTCTGGGAAGACCAAATCGAGCGTCACATGAACAGCATCACCAATGATATCGGGGGTGCTGCGACGCGACTTTTGATAGGTCTTACGCGAGAACCTTCCCCCGAGGCGCTCAATGCGAAGTTGATCGCAAAGGCTGCGGACAAAAAAATAATCTATCGTGGATTGACCTACTCCAGAATCATCAATGATCTGCGGCAAACGTGCGAACGTCATGATGAAAGCCTGCATCGCATATTGGACGACTACCAAGATTTCCTTGCGAATGAAGGGCTTCTTGATAACAGAGACCACCGCATGGTGGTCTTCCTGTGCGGCATGTCCCTGACGGAAAACTTGAAATTCGGGCTGTACTATGAGCCTCCTTCGCGCTCTTGTCGTAGTAGCGCGGGATTCCTTGGAATCTACAAAAACAAGAAAGTTCATGCAATTGGCAGGTTGCAGACGATCGCTGTTTTTTCGTTCAACAACGGCCAGGTTGACGTGGTTGAAAACGAGTTTGGAACGACTTCGCAAGAGCAAATTGATCGCGTGAGGGAAGTTGTGAAGGAGACCAGCTACTATGCGTTGGGGCAGGATGATTTGAGGGTGTATTTTGTCGAAAAGTTTGTCCCAACACTGATAACGAAAACCTCCCCCGGCGGGATGATGGGAACGAGGTATCTCAATCTCGATGAGTTGTCGCCAAAGCTGCTTTCGCCATCAACGCAAACCACTGATGAAATCGCTGCGAGGCTGCACGGAACCAATTTCATATGAACCCATGTCACGCATGATTCGTGATGTAATTTGCAGGCGGCGATATTGAAATTGAGGGCATATGCACGAAAAATTCCGACACTACACCGAAGCTCTTCATCCAAAGTTCGAAGCCCTTGTGAGCCAGCCGCCCGTAACGACGGGGATTCTCCCTCCTGAAATTAAGGGACCGGGCGTATACATGTTCAGCGAGGGAGGGACAAACCTTTATGTGGGACGAACGCGCAATGTTCGGGCCCGCTACGGTCAACACACCCGGCTTTCAAGTGGTCACAACAGCGCGCCATTCGCCTTCAAGCTAGCGCGTCAAATGACAGGCTACATCAAAGCAGAATACAAAGCTGGTGAGATGTCGCGCCCTGGCTTGCTATTGAACGCCGAATTCGCGGCGGCGTTCCAGCAGTCGCTCGAACGCATTAAACGCATGGACTTCCGCTTTGTTGAGGAAGCAGATCCCACGCGGCAGTGCTTGCTTGAGGTCTATGCCAGCGTCGTTTGCGGCTCGCCATACAACGATTTTAACACTACCTAAGCTGGTGACCAAACAAAGCCCGTCGATATAACTATCCGGCTCGTTTCTCTATGTACCGCCTTGCGATTTGTTGCTCCGTTGAGCCGTCCTTGCTACCGCGTTTCAGCTCCTCAATGCGCTTTTCAAGCAGTTTGATCTCATCATAGGCATCGTCGTCCAACAGGACAGGCTCGTTAGCATAGTCCTCCTGTCCGGGCCGGAGGAAGTCCTTGATTTGCTCGGTATTCACCTGCGCATAGTGCTTGTCGATCATCGCAAGCGACGTGCGGGTATTGCGGGCAACGTGGTGGACGGAGACGTTGTTGGCGAGCATCTGCGAGATATAGAAGTGCCGGAACGAATAGGACGTGCGACGTTTGCCGCGATTGTCCTTTTCCAGCCCGGTGGCGACCAGAAGCGCGTTGAGGCTTTTCTTGAACGAAAGGATGCGATTGCCCTTCTCGTCCGCGAAGACCGGATCGTCATCCTGCGGCTGTCGCCCCATGTCATGGACGAACAAGTCCCATAGCATGCCGAGCGCCGACAACGCGCCGTAAAGCGGCACGGCGCTGCCATGCTTACTCTTGCCATGGACCGCCAAACGGGCGTCCTGCTGGTAGAGCGGCAGGTGCCGTGTCTCGCGAAATAAGGAGATATCACCCCATGTCAGGTTCTTTGCCTCTGTCGGTCGCAAACCGGAGTTTGCCATCAGTTCAATGTAGGCGTGCAGACGAACGCGATCCGCGCGGATGCCCTCCGTGACGGCCTTTTGCGTCCAGACGCGCCCGTCCTTGGCCTTGATGACCCTGAGCTTGGCGTGATGCTCATTGATGCGCTCGATGCTTTTGGCAATCAGCTTCTCGTATTCCTCTGGCTTGAAGCCGGGGCGGTGATTGTCGGGTGTTTTCTTCGACCGGATTTTCGGCAGGTCCAGGTGTTTGCAGTATCCCCAGCGTGCGGCCTGTTCGAACAATTCGCGCATGATGACCATTTCGCCTTTCATGGTCGTCAGTGCCGCGACCTTGCGCGGGGCTGGGCGTGAGAAAACGCGACCGTCTTCTCGCTCACACCGGATTTTCTCGATTTTCGATCCGGGGCCGGCCGTCCAATATGTCTTTCGCCATTCCAGATAGCGTTCGACATCGGCGGTCGTGATGAGGTCGATTGCCTTGTCCCCGAAATAGCCGACAGCAAAACGTCGGATGATCGGAGGCCAGAATATCGGGTGATAGTGGCTGCGTTCGTCTCGCTCTGCTTCAGCGCAGACTTTTTCGATAAACTCCTCGGCGACCTCACTGAAAGGATGTTGAACCAGCGACAGGCCTTGCTTATGCCGATACTTCTGCTCGTGATAAATTTCATTCGCCCGATGTAGTGCGGCATCGTAGTCAGCAATGCCGAGCGATTTTTTGATCTGCCTGCCGCCGAGCGAATAGCGCATTGACCAGTTTCGGGTGCCTTCACGCTGGAAAAGCGTGAACGGGGCATTTGTCGGTTCGGGGGGACGCTGCAACATAACCTGAGTTCCGATGGAGTTACTTTGGTTGGAGCATTGCGCTGGAACTGCGCTAGCTCCGAGACCGAGCCCGGAAACGCTACATTGAAATTATTGAGAAATTCCGAAGGATATGCGCTACTGGGCTAGGACTGAGCTAGCTTATTTCCAGTGCGCATGAGGACAAGGAAAGACTGATAATTCAACAAAATCAAGTATTTCAGTGGCGCACCCGGCAGGATTCGAACCTGCGACCTTTGGAATCGGAATCCAACACTCTATCCAGCTGAGCTACGGGTGCATCCGTAGAGGCGATGAATCGCCCTGAAGTCATTTGGTTATTAGACCAGGTTGCGCTTCGCATCAATGCGGAAAATGCAGCAATCGTATTAAGCCCTGTTGCTATAGTCATTTGCGCAAGCTCGCACGGGAGGAGTGCCTATAGACATGGCCGCACCAGCAAATGATACCGAGATTTCCAGTCATCCAAAAATTTGCACAAATCTATCTCGCATTTCTATTAGAAATAGAGAAAGTTCGTTCATTATTCATTCGTTATTAAACTTGTTCTAATAAAGATAATTCTGTAATTAATTAATATCACAGTCGAATCAGAGGAGTCGATGATGGATGGGAATCTCGCATATGTAACTTCAAAGAGTAAAAACAAGTATGCAGCATCTCCCGAAAAGCCGTCCTATGGGGGAAGTGATGTCGATTATTCAATACTGTCGGAGGCAGTGTTGTACCGTTTGCGCCGCGCGCAACTTGCCGTGGTTCAGGACTTTAATGACAGCCTGGCTTCAATTGGGCTGAGACCAGCAGACTTTTCCGTTCTCATCGTGGTGGCTAACAATACCGGCCTCAAACAAAGCGACGTTGCCGAGGCACTTGGCATTCAGCGCGCAAATTTTGTCGCTATCATCGACAATCTTGAAGCCAAAGGTCTGCTTGCGCGCAGAAAATCGGAAACAGATCGCCGTGTGCATTTTCTGGACATGACGCCAGACGGTCGTGACATGCTCGGCAACCTGTCCGAGATATGGAAACATAATGAGGAAAAGCTCATCAGCCGCCTTGGAGGAGAGAAGGCGCGCAATCAGCTTATCAACCTTTTGCGTCGCATAAAGGACTGAGGCGTTTCTTATCACCCTACAATTCAAGCGACACGACTGCTTGGGCCGTGTCGCTCGTCTTTTACGTGTCGGCATCAATTCTGGCCGTTACGCCCACGCTTCCTCCCCAACACATAACCAGTATGGTTAGCAAATTCCTAATAAAAAATCAGACGGCTTTATTCCACCTGATCATTCAGGCACATTTGCTTCATTCCGGAATAGAAAATAGCGCATTTACCTACTTAAAGTGCCGTAAAAATACTCGTTTGTATCGAATGACGTAACTTCAAGTTAACTAGAACATTCCTTTGGCATTGAAATTTTGTATTTAAATATGCTGTTATACAAATCGAAACGGGCCAATAACCGTTTAAACGCAAAATGATTTTGTCGGGGATGAGCGCCATGCATGCAAAAGGCCAAGAGAAAAACTGGCCGACGATCGCACTCGCAAGATTGCCGGTCGTCAAAGCAGGCATGGAAGAATCTGCCGACGATTTCATCGCGCGCGCCGCCCCTCAGCGCGACCGCACAGCCCGTCCCTATTACTCGACATCTGCCAATGGACAGGTGGTTGCGGAATGCCATCGCAATCCGGCTTTCGAACAGGCTATGATTGAGGCGGATGAGATCCATGCTGATGGCATGTCTCTGGTTCTGTTCACCCGGTGGTTTTGCAAACAGCATCTTACTGAACGCGTCGCGACCACCGACCTCGTGCATGCCGTTGCCAAGAGGGCCGAGAACACCGGTACACGGTTCTATTTCCTCGGCGCAACACAACAGGTCAATGATGCTGCCGTCGCCAAAATGAAAGAGCTTTATCCTGATCTGGTCTTTGCCGGTTATCGCAATGGCTATTTCACCGCCGATCAGGAAGACGACATCATCCAGGAAATCCTGAATTCAGGAACAGATATCTTGTGGGTTGGCTTTGGCATCCCACTTGAACAACAGTTCGTCAGCCGTAACCTCGACAAGCTAAAGGGTGTTGCTGTCATTAAAACATGCGGTGGCCTGTTCGACTTCCTGGCTGGACGAAACAAACGTGCGCCACAATGGATGCAGGATATGGGGCTGGAATGGCTGCACCGTATGTTGCAGGAACCACGCCGTTTGGGAAAACGTTATTTGCTGACCAATCCGATGGCCATTTACGCCCTGTTGATGCACCGCTATTTCCCCAAAAAGCGTGTAAACGCAGCAGCCAAGCTGCCGCGCGCCAAAAACCGAACCAACACAAAAACCTATATGACCCAGTCGAAATAACGTCTGAGCATCTAAAAACCTCGAAAATGCGCGTTACCCTAAGATTTGAAGGGTGACATTTAGACTGGCCTGGAGGCATTCCGGGCCTTCTTCATTATTGCCGCATTTTCGTGATTGATATAATTTTAATCAATAAGTCAGTAAATGAATTTTCAAACAGCCTTAGTGGGAAACGACCATGCTCACGACCATTTCAATTGCTCTTTATGTGATAGGCACACTGGTGTCATTGACCATGACATACCTGGAAGGCGTGAAAAAAGGCCGCGAATGGGATGCCATGCGCGTTTTGGGTCTGGCGCTGTGCTTTATCTGGCCGGCGCTGATTGTCGTGATGCTGCTGATGATCAGCGCATCGGGCCTCAAGATGAAACTGGCGCGGCACTAAGCCGCTTTAGATAGTGGCGTCAATTCTGCTTGGCCTTCACAAGGCCAAGCGCCTCAAGAGCTGCATCAACCGTCATGATGCGGCAACCTGCAGATAGCGACTTCTGCACCAAGGCCTGTAACCGCTCCCGTGGGCAGCCATAAAATGACGGATTGTCAGACACATCATGCGTAAAGAAAATCAGCCATCCTGGATTTTCGATGACCGAATCCAGCCACTGATCTGCCGCGTCCAGAAACTGCGTATCGGGACGTAGCTCCACGGCCAGCAAATGATAGAGATCGGTGTTGTGACGGTTAACACCTGGCAATATGCCACGGGATGAACGGAACTGCCGCTTCAGCGTAGATTGTGACGGCAGATAAGACTTTCCAAACGGAACAGAAAAATTGCGTGGTGTCTGGCGATGATCGAAGGCAGCGAGTGCCTGTTCATTTTTTGCCAGATCTTTTTCCAACTCCTGCTTTGAAAAGGTCACCAGTCTGCGGTGCGAAAACGTGTGGCAGGCAAGCTCGTGACCACGCGCGACAAGGCTCTCGCACTCGGCGCTGGTCACCATCTGCTCGCCATCTTCCACCGTATCAATGAAGCTTCCGGAAAGGTAAAAAGTACCTTTGACACCGGCCTCATCCAATATCCGCGCCCCAACGGAACTTGCCGTCTGTGGAATGTCGTCAAAGGTAAACGTCACGATGGGTGTATGGGTTTTCACATCCACTCTTTTGGTTGGAATATGCCGCACCAGACGGTTGGAAATTCTCTCCAGCAGCGTTCCCTTGCTAGACATTGGCATCGTCCCTTCCAGGGTTACGTTGTTGCAGGCCGCTCGAAACGTGTTCGTTCTCGCAAAGCTGGTCGTTCGCCTGATGGTGCAGGCAGTAGATGGCAATCAAGAGTGATGACCAGATGGGACCAGTCCCGGTGAAAAAATTGCTTTCAAGGCAGGCCGATAGCAACGCGAAAATCCACATACGTGCAAACAATCGGTTGAGATCAGGTGCTGCGCCACGCTGAACGGCTTTGGTGAGATCGCGCGCTGGAATAATCACCAACCATGCGCAGGTCAGCAGAAATGCCGGAAAGCCACCGTTGAGCAGGCTTTCGATGTACCCATTATGCGCGTGCGCCGCCCCGATGGCCCATGTCGCGGACGTTGTTGCCTGAGCCAACAAAGCCGGGCTGTTCCAGAAGGACTGGAACCCTTGCCCGAAAACAGGTGAATGGAAAAAAGTTACAAAGGAAAGTTCCCAGATATCGGTTCGCCCGGTGAAGGTCGAATCGATACCAAAACTGTCAACCACATGGCGTATCGATGGTGAAAAGGCAGAGCCCACCGCAAACAGGTTCAGAAAGCCAATGAGACCACCGACAGTCAAAAGAACCTGCTTCGGGTGACGCTCCAGCCACAAGGACAACATCAGGGTAACAGGTAAAAGCATGGCGGCCGTCTTGCCATTGGTCTTCATCAAAAACACGAAGGCGAGCAGCGTTATCAATGTGCCACGCCATTTGGACCATGCAACACGCAGATAAAGCCCAAAAAACATCAGCATGATCATGGCAGGTGCAGCCGCATTCTTATGGTTGAAAACCCCGCGCCAATCTCCGGCAAGCGCTGGCTCGGCGATATCATAGGCCTGGTGGATTGAGCGCGCAGGCAACACAATCACCCCGGCATAACAAATGAACAACAGCGCGAAGGATGCGATGCCCAACAGCCGGTTAAATTGCTGCCGATCTGCCGGCAATACGGCAATGATGCTGGTGATGACACAGAGAAGGCCGGTAAATACCAGACGCTGGATGGCTGTTCCCGGCTGACTGCCGAGCACGGATGCCACCAGCATCCACGCAAAAAGCAGAAGAATCGGCAAGCGTGGCTTCAGCAAAAGGCCCGTGAGTTGACACCGCACGGCCACCAGCACCAGCACAGCCGTTAAGGCAAGGCCAACAAGCTGATTGAGCGCATTTGAACCCGCAGAGGCCGTGGCCAGGTTTTCAAATGGCCGCACCGAAATCCACAGATAAAGAAAAACGGTAACGAAAAGAAACCCGACGAGCCATCGTGGACGCTCGGACACATCATCCGACACAGAAACCTCATCCATGTCAGTTAAACGGGCCATAAGTTCCTGCTTTGCGGGCATCCATATTCACAGTGCCGTCTTTTCAATTTCGCCTGATCTTGAGGCTTACTGAAGTATCGGCCTGAAATACAGAATCTTTTTTCCAGAACTACGTTACATAAACCACGGTAACCATAAAACCATGAAGCTCTTTAACTCTCTCTTACCGTCAGGCACTTAATGTTGGCGTTCCACGATCAATTCGGGTTTGAAGCGTGCTTCGTCACCGTATACGGGTTGGAAATCCGCAAGCGGCAACGAAGGAAGCCGGAAAACAGGAGCAAGGCGTGATAACGTCAAACTATAATTTCCGGCGTTTGCTGCAGATGGTCATGTCCTATACGGCATCCGGCGGAGCATTGCTGATGTCCAGCGCCGCCCAACTTCTGACTTTCGCGCTTCTGGCCCGACACCTGGGGGTTGATCAGTTTGCGTTGTTTGCCTCGATCACCGCCGTCACCAATCTTGGGGTGCAGATCTGCGGCATCGGCTCCAATGAGACGCTGATCCGCCGTGTGGCGCAGGACCGCTCATCCTATCCGATGATGCTGGGCCACGCCTACATTCTCAGCGCTTTATCCGGCGGCGTATTGTTTCTTATCGGCATGCTGACAATCCCGGTGTTTTTCCCAACGGCGCCGGCGTTGATCGACACATTGATCACCGCAGCCCTGATACTGTTCACCAACCTGATTTTGCTGAAAGTGGTTTCGCTTTCCACTCAAAGCTTCATTGCGCATTCGGAATTTGCCTCGGCCAACAAGCTGGAAGTGCTGTTTGCCATCACCCGCACCATCGCCGCTGTCGGTGCATGCCTTGTTTTCAACGTCACAACCGTTGAAGGCTGGGCGCTGTGGAACTTTGCCGCCCACGCCATTACTGCTGTAATCTGCCTGAAGGCCACCAGACGCCTCGGCCTGCCGCATTTCACCATTGTGCGCGAAGAGGTGCGGATCGGCATCCTGTTTTCAACCCAGTTTTTCTTCAAGGCTGTGCGCGGCAATGCCGATATTCTCATCCTCGGTGCACTGGCCAGCGCCGAAACACTCGGCAGTTACTCCATTGCACGCCGTATTCTCGACAGCTCCTATCTTTCCGTCGAAGCGCTCAACCGCCTGATCTATCCAGGCTCCGCATCGCTCGCCATGCAAGGCATGGGCAAAACCATCGAGCGCGCACAGGGCATTTTGAAAGCGGCACTGGTCATCGCTATTGGCAGCGCAGGTGTCATCACCATTTTTGCCCCGCTGCTGCCACTGTTGTTTGGTCAGGAATATGTATCTCTGCCAACTCTGACGCGTATTCTCTGCTGGGCTGTTCTGCCCATGGCGGTCGCAGCAACCGCGCTGGAGGCTCTGGGCGCTTCGGGTTTTCAGAACATTCGTGCAAAAATCTGGAACACCGGCAATCTGGTAGGCTCACTGTTGGTCGCACTGGCAACCTGGAGCTTCGGCATATACGGCACGCTCGGCAGCTATTTCATCGTCGAAATCGGCATTGCAGCCGCCGTATGGATGGCCCTTTTGAGCCTGCGTAATTCCCCGTCTCCAGCGCAGGCCGGCGCCTGACCTATTGCTGAGGCTCCGGTTTTGCCTTGTAGGGTGAAAGTGTAATCCCGACGCTGGCGAGGACACGGCCCACCGATAGCAGCACCGGATGCGTGGCGACCAGAAACTGCCCGGTCTTGGCAAAAGCCGAAAGCGCGCGACCAAGCGACAAACCGAGGCTCACCACATTTTTCGCCTGAAGCAGCACTGCACCCTTCAGGCCCGGCATACGTGCACGATCAATGGAATAGTTGATAATGCCGGTGCGCAGCGAGCGGGTCATGATCCACTTCGGCTCCATGCGCTCAACCGGCACAAACTCGGTAATAAGGGCTTCTGCACTCCAGCCAAACCGCAACCCTGCCCG
>NZ_DAMDBP010000005.1:75435-113630 GCF_032092815.1 Agrobacterium sp.
TGCTGCGCGTGAAGAAGTCCATGTCCCCGCCGCCGAGAAAATTGAACTGCACGTCAAACTGCGGCCGATCGAGCCGTTCAAAAACAGATTTCGACAACAGGCAATTGCCGGAGCCATGGATCATGTCGACCAGACCGGTCTTGGCCTCGATCGATCCGAAAAGCGGGTGTTGCTCCACGGCTCTCGACGCTGGCTGATCAAAGGAACGCACCACAGGTCCACCGACAATATCGGCCCCCAGCGTTTCGGCCGTGCGCACCATGTTGGCAAGCCAGTGCGGCGAGGCAATCTCATCGTCATCGATCATCAGAAAATAGACAGCAGATGGATAAAGGCTGCGCGCCTTGGCAAAGGCCGAATTGATGGCGTAACAATTGCCCTGTTGAGGTTCCACGAAACCGTGACCCTCCATGCCAGTCTCCGCCAGAAAACTCTGTGTGACAGCGAAAGCCTGCTGGCCAACACCATCATTGTCGATCACCACAATGGCAAAAGCAAAATCAACCTGTTGTGCAGCAAGCGAGGCAAGTGTCTTTTTCAGACCTTCAGGCCTGCGAAAGCTCGGAATGCAGACAACGGCATGAGGAGCCTGAGTGTTCATTGTTCTAACTCCTACAGTCCTGCCAGTGCGGCTGCCGAAAACAACAGTGCACGTTTTGCCTGTCTTGGACGATGAAGCAGCGTATCGGCCAGTGCCGAAACAGCTTTTCCATAACGATGTGCGCGAATATCCTGGCCAATTGTATAGGCATTCATATGCCCTTCGGCCTTGTTTCGCAGGGCTATCAACCTGTCGGCAGGTACACGGTCCGCAATGGATGGGTCATTAAAAATCGCATCAATTACCGGAATGCAATCGGCAAATTCCAGAGGTTTGTTCATCATCACGCTGGACGTGTGCACACGGTAATCCAGCACATGTGCCCCTTCGACATAACGGAACGGGCCTTTTGCTGCCAGCAGGGACCAGCCATGCCAGTCTTCGCCATAGCGCAGGTTTTCATCAAAGCCACCCAGGGCCCTGAACACCTCGGTTCGAACCAGCATGATGCCGCCATTGACGATGAAATTGCCACCAATCAGGTTTTCAAGAATATCACCGGAAGGCTTGGCACGTTTACGGATGAGGTTGCGTCGCCCGATCTTGTCACCCTGTTCGTTGATCCGTTCATAGTCGCCATAAACAGCGACATGAGTGCCGCCTTCTATGCCAGCCAGGAGCCTTGCAAAAGCACCTTCCCGTAGCCTGTCATCGGCATCAAGGAACATGGTCCACTCGCCGGAAACCTGGGAAAGCCCGAAATTTCGCACCGCAGAAACGCCCTTGCGACCAGCGGGTCTTGCCAGAAGTTTCACGCGTTGATCTGTAATCCCATGCACAACGGCCGCCGTTCCATCCGTGGACCCATCATCAACAACAATGATCTCACCAGCCAACGCACCTTGGACAAGAACGCTGTTGATGGCCTCGCCAATGAAGGCTTCACCATTACGAACGGGAATGACGACGGAAACGGACATGGTATTTTCTGGCCAAATAATAAAACTGGCGGCAGCATGCGCAGAGGGAAGTTACTACGTCCTTAAATGAAAAAATACCGATATATCATACCAAACAGGGCGTTAACTTCATTTCGCAAGAAAATCCTGTGACAAAGAATAGTCTGTTATTGTCTTCTCATCAAAAGACAAACCGGAGCACGTGCCGATGATGTTTGGCAGAAGAGATTTTTTGCGTACGGCGGCACTCGCGAGCCTGTCCTATGCGGGGGCCGGACCATCTTTTGCCAAATCAACAACGACCGATAGTAAACTCATCCCCTACGGAGCAGCGGTCTACCTGCCTGATATGCAGACTGATTCACGGGTTGGCGAAAGCGTCCTGCAATATTGCTCTCGCATTACCCCGGTTAATGAAATGAAATGGGACGCGATGCGTCCCTCCCCCGACACCTATGATTTTACATCAGTCGATGCGATTGCCAATTTCGCCCGCCAGAACAAGCTGACCATGCATGGCCATCCGCTTGTGTGGTATGCAGCACTTCCAAGCTGGATATCTTCGGTCAGTGGAGCAGCCACCGTTGAAAAACTGATGGAAGACCACATCAACACAACAGTTGCCCGCTACAAGGACGTGACGCGCAGTTGGGATGTGGTGAACGAACCGATCCCCGATGCCGCCGATGGCCCGAAGGCCCGACGCGATGGTTTCTGGTACGAAAACCTCGGAAATGAGCACATCGACAAGGCGTTTCGTTACGCCCATGCGGCAGACCCGACGGCGCAATTGGTGCTCAACGAATATGATATTGAATTTTCGATCCGGCACTCGCCCAACAAACGCGCAGCGTTTCGTGATCTCGTGCTCGAACTGCTCGATCGAGACGTGCCAATCCATGCCATCGGCCTACAGGGCCATCTGCGTGGCGGCTGGCCAATTGCCAAGGACGAACTGGCTGCTTTTGTCAGTGAAATGCGCGGTTACGGACTTGCCATTCTAGTAACTGAACTGGATGTCATGGACCATGAACTGCCGGAGCCTGCAGACGAGCGCGACGCGATCATCTCTGCGCAGGTCAAGGATTTTCTTGAAGCCGCATCCGAGGGTGGCCCGCTCGATTCCATCACCACCTGGGGCATTTCAGACCAATATAGCTGGATCCGCTGGGCCTACCCGAGAAAAGACGGCACGGTAAATCGGCCTTTGCCACTGGACTGGAGCTTTCAGCCCAAATCCATGTTATCCGTCATCAACGAATTCCGTAATCGCGGTGCATAATCCATGAATGCTGATCTGACGCCCGTCAAAACCGTTCTTCAAATCAACATGCATCCTTTCGATGCGCCGCATGTCATTCACACATTGCCACACCAGATCCGTGTCTGGGAAGGCCAGGTCGATCGCATTCTGCTGACGGTCGATACCGGCCAGGTCAATGCGGGGCGCTACAAGGGGCATGGTTTCGAGGCGGCCAAAAACCGTTTGTTTGCCTTTCTCGAAAGCCTGCAAAAAGATCATCCCAAACTGCATATCGATACGGTGGATTACGGCCCACAGGCCCATCAAAAAGTGGGCGATACGTTCTTTTCAAACAACACCACCTATCCGGACAAGGCCTTCGACGGCGGACCGTTCTACGTCTATTTTTATGGCCTGATGCGCGCCAATGCCCGCTATGTGCTGCACATGGACAGCGACATGCTGTTTGGTGGCGGCAGCCAGACATGGATCGATGAATCAATCGCGCAACTGGAAGCCCACCCGGATGCACTCGTCATCTGCCCCTTCTCAGGTCCACCGAAGAAGGATGGAGACATGTCGTTTTCTCTGCATGTCGGCATGCCCGGTATCAGGCACATTCCGCAGGCCGAGAAAATGCAACTGGACAGCCCGGCATGGCGTTTTCCAACGGTCAGCACACGCATTTTCATGATCGACATGCAGCGTTTCAAACAACGGATCGGTTCGATCAAACTGTTGCGCCCAGACTTGAAACGACGCCTGCGTTCCCACGCTTTCAACCAGAAACCGCTTTCTATGCCGGCAGAAGAAGCACTCAGCACCGATATGATGGTGAGAAAGCTCTACCGGATCGACTATCTGGGAACCGGTTACGGCATGTATTCACTGCATCCGCCCTATCGCTCACCGCAATTTTACGCAGCGCTGCCAATGCTGATCAAACGCATTGAAAGTGGCGACATTCCTGAAAGCCAACGCGGTGATTTCGACATCAACTCGTCCATGGTGGACTGGAGCAGCGCGCTTGCGGCGAAGACCCGCTCCAAACGTTACCTCAAGGCGCTCAAGCACCTGATTTCGGCCAATGTCGAGCGATTTTCCCGGTCGTAAAATTTACGACCGCTTTGGCGCGACAGGTGCAAAACCATAACTGCCGCGCATGTAACGCCAGGCACCAAAGGTCAGCGCCAGGCCGATACCGAGAAACAGCCCGACAAAGCCTCCCAATGCCATCAGCGTCATTTTACCCGGTGGCCAGCTTCGGTAATTTGGCGCAACAGCGCGTGAGATAACCCGCACGTTGGTGGAGTTGATTGCCTGCTGTTCAGCAATCTGGCGCGAGCGCGTCAGATAGGTCTCGTAAATGGCCGCGACAGTGCGCGCATCACGCTCCAGATCACGCAGCTTTACCTGCGCATCATTGTCGGTAAACACGTTGGCCCGTTCGGCAACCGCCTTCTGGCGGAGGGCGTCCAGCGAAGACTGTGCTTCACCAACGCTGGTTTTGACTGTTTCGAGAATACGCTGCGCTTCCTGTGCAAATCCCTGTTCCAACATCGCCTTTTCTGCATTGGCGGTGGCAAGACGTGGATGGCGACTGCCATATGTCATGGTCATCGCACCGATCTGCTGCTGCAATATGCTGTATTGCTCGCGGATCGTGTTCATGGTTTCACTGTCGAAAATGGCGGCATTCGCCACGCGTTGTTGCGAAATGGCCTGCTCCATCTGCTTTAATCGCGATTGTTCCTGGATAAGCCGCTGTTGCGCGGCAAGCACCTGCGCGTTCAACTCGCCGGACAACTGGTTGCTGACCAGTTCTCCATTATTGACCTGCAAACCATTCTCGCGTTTGAAATCCTCCACCTTTTTCTCGGCTTCGGTCACATTTGCACGCAACTCTTTCAAACGGGTATTCAGGTCATCAGCAACACGACGGCTGCCATCGGACGTTGTCTGAAAAAGCTCGTTTTCAAAGGCATTGATGATGGCATTTGAAAGCGTCACGGATTTTTCCGGATTTGCCGACCAAACACCAAGCGTCACTACAAAGGAACGCGGATCACGTTCAGCAACCACGCGGTCACCAAGGGCACGCAAGGCACCAATACTGTTGTCGCCCTCTTCCGGAGGACGCGACAGCAGCATCTTGAAACGCTCAATCGGCGTCGGATTGACGAATTCGGGATCCTGGTCAAGCTTGAGTTCGCTAACAACCTGCGCAAGCACGTTGCGGGACGTCAGAGTTCTGAGCTTGCTTTCCACTTCAAGAATTTGCGTGTCGCGCTGCGGGCTGACCGAAAACACACCATCATTCACCACGTTGAGGTTGGACGGGTTCACGATGATGTCGGTATAGGCGGTATAACGTTGCGGCGTCATCACCGCGTAAGCCAATGCGGCGGCAACGCAGGCAATGACTGCCAGTATGATCCAGATAATTCCGTCCTTCAGCCAGGACAGAATGTCGCCGATACCAATGCGGTCAATGAAATTGATACCGGGAAAATAGCCTGCAAATGCTGATTGTTGCGGCCTGACAACGTAGGACAGCGGCGGCTCGGCGTGCGGCGTGACCTGTTCATCGGCTGCATTGGCACGCTGGTCGGTTTCGGCATTCAGATAAGCGTCAAGCAACGAGCCCTGCGGCCGCGGAGCTTCATCCATGGGCGGGTGAGCCTGTTTGTCTTTCGCTTTTCCAAGCTTGTACATCCGCTCTTCCAACACACTCCATGACACAGACAGGACACCATCCGGAGAAGGGATGGCCAAAGGTTTACGCAACTACGTGGCAAACCTGCGCAAAATCGCACAATACGTTTCTAGGCCATCATAATGAATATTGAGTTACTTTAGCTAAAACTTGAGAGATCAGTTCCGCCGCGAAATTGGCATGTTGCTGTCGTCACAGACAGATAAAACAAAAAAATGTGGTAATATGCACAATATAAACCTTGGAACTTAACCACGGTTAATTCATTTGAAAATCAGGACAAAATTAAATTTAGCTGCCGTCACAGCGCAATTTGGAACGAGGGAATATGAGCCTTAAATTCGGAACGAGCGGTCTGCGCGGCCTCTCAGTCGACCTCGAAGGCAGTGCTTCTGCCGTTTATGCCACAGCCTTTGCAAGACATTTGCTGGAAGCCGGATTGGCAACCACCGGAACACCGATCTTGATAGGGCGGGATTTTCGCGCCTCCAGCCCATCCATTTCGGACACCTGCATTGGCGCCTTGAAGCGCGCCGGCTTTTCGCCGATGGATTGTGGCACTGTACCAACACCTGCCCTTGCGCTTCACGCCCTGTCGCTGAATGCCCCTGCTCTGATGATCACCGGGTCTCATATTCCGGCAGATCGCAATGGCATCAAGTTCTATCGTCCCGATGGCGAGATCGACAAAAAGGATGAAACTGCAATCGCCAATCATGCCGCCAAGGTCGAACAGGAAATCCGTGACCTGACACCCGGCACCGCGGATGATCACTCCGCGGAAACGGCTGACCTGTTTTACCAGCGCAACATTGCCCTGTTGCCGGAAAAAGCATTGAGCGGCCTGAAGATCGGCGTCTATCAACACAGCACCGTCGCACGTGACCTGTTCGTTGATGTGCTTAAACACTATGGCGCAGAGGTTGTTGCACTCGGTCGTTCCGGCACATTCATTCCGGTTGATACCGAGGCCGTCTCGACGGAAACGCTGATGCTTCTCGATAAATGGGCCGCAGAACATAAGCTCGACGCCATAGTCTCTGCCGATGGCGATGGCGACCGGCCACTTCTGGCCGATGAAACGGGAACACCTTTGCGTGGTGATCTGATCGGCCTGATCACGGCCGGTTTCCTTGGTGCCAAGGTGGTGGTGACCCCGGTCACCTCCAATTCAGGCATTGAAGGCAACGGCGATTTCGACGTTGCCCGCACCAAGGTCGGCTCACCCTTTGTGATCGCCGGCATGAGTGAAGCGCTGGCCGCTGGTAAGGATGCTGTCATGGGCTTTGAAGCCAATGGTGGCCTGCTGACCGCATCCAGTTTCACCGTTAATGGTGAAACATTGTCACCGTTGCCAACCCGCGACAGCTTCCTGCCCGTTCTGGCTGTGCTTTCGCTTGCCGCGACAAAGAAGCAGTCATTGTCAGATCTCGCCGCCTCGTATCGCCTGCCTGTTGCTGCAGCTGACCGGCTGGAAAACTTTGCGCAGGAAAAAAGTGCGGCCCTGATGAGCCATCTGCGCGCATCGCCAGACAATCTTGCAAATTTCCTGTCCTCGGTCGGATCGGTCAAATCGACCAGCGACATCGACGGACTGCGTGTCGCATTGACCGATGGCAGCACCATTCATTTCCGCCCCTCCGGCAATGCGCCGGAAATGCGTTGTTACGTTGAAGCTGCCAACCAGCAGGAAGCCGAACAATTGCTGCAAAAGGGCTTGGGCTTGATCCGCATTTTCGGCTGATTGGCGAAATTGACGCATCCCGCGTTTCACTGTTGCGCTGACGTTTTGTTAGCGCAATAAGTGCGACAACAAAGAAGGGATGACGGTCTTGAGCGATGAAACCATCACGCTTTACCAGGCAATCGGCGGTGATGACACCGTTCGTGCGCTGGCAAAGCGGTTTTACGAATTGATGGACAGCATGCCGGAGGCAGCCCGCTGCCGCGCCATTCATCCGTCGGATCTTTCCAACAGCGAAAGCAAATTTTACGACTATCTGACCGGATATCTTGGCGGACCGCCGGTCTATGTCGAAAAATATGGTCACCCGATGCTGCGCAGACGGCACTTCGTGGCACCGATTGGCCCGGCTGAACGCGATGAGTGGTTGCTGTGCTTTCGGTTGGCCATGGAAGAAACAATCGCCAATCCCAAATTGCGCGACATCATCTGGAAGCCTGTCGAGCAACTGGCAAGGCACATGCAAAATCAGGAAGACAATCCATCATGACCGCGAACCAACGGCTGCGCCCGGTCGCGCTTTTTATCGGTGGCATTCTGGGTGCTGCCGGTGTTGCACTGGCGGCCGCCGCCACACATACCGGCGAGAGCTATATGCTGGGCAACGCTTCGGCCATGTGCCTTGCCCACGCCCCTGTATTGATCGCGCTTTTCATCGGATGGAACGCCATCAGGACAGCATTACCGGCAACCATGCTTCTCGGTCTCGGCACGCTGATTTTTGCCGGCGATCTCGTGTCACGCCACTTTTTTGGAAGCAGTCTGTTTCCAATGGCAGCGCCAACCGGCGGCATGGGCATGATTATCGGATGGCTGGTGCTGGCAACCGGCGCTTTTCTGAAACCCCGCGCGTGAGATAACAGCCACCGACACCAGGCATCTCTGCGTTCAGCGCTTGTACCCGCGAAATGTCAGAATGTTGCCGCCATTTGCGGCGTCTTTGCCGAGATCAAACGGGATATCGGCACCGGGGTGACGTGCCCTCGGATAGGGAAACGGCAGGATATTGATTTTTTGCCGTGCCGCACGAGAGCGTCGTTCGCGCTCACCGATAATCTCGTGCATATCAGGCACAAAACCTTCGCCATTGCTGGCCGCGATCTTGTGGAGATCGGCAAGATCGTCGTTCAAGGATAGTGAACCGTCACTGTGTTCTTCGCTCATTGCTGGCATTCCGCTCACTCATCGTCTGCAGCGCCCGCTCCAGACTGGATTTGCTACCGTTGCGCAGCGGAATGAAGGTCTTGCCGAATTTCTTGCAGCCGGACTTCACCCGCAGACACGCATCATGACTAATACAGTCGATGGGGCAGAAAACGCAGTCGACGGAAGGAAGCAGCGTATCGATGCGCGAAACGGCTTCGCGCAGCCCACCGTCATGGTGGATCAATTGGGCGTCGAAATTGCTGGCAATCTGGCGCAGATGGGCGACCTGACAATCGCGTCCACCAACATAAAGAAAGCTTTTAGGGCCGGCAGCGACCTGCTCATTTGCACAAACCACAGATTGAGACTGGTTTGCAGCAGCCTTGCCACCACGTTCAGCTTTCTTCTTGTCTTTCCGCGCCATGCCTCACCTTTATATTGTTTACCAGGCCCTGACTCGTCAGGGTTGGCGGCACCATAATAAAGGTGAGTTTTAGAGTAAAGTATAAAGTTGATGATTTACGTCATGATTTTTCGTTGAGGAAAATTCTCAACCGTAAATATATATCGTATCAGCCGGCCTGTGGTTTGATATTCAGACCGCCAACGAACAGTTGCTCAAGGTAACGCGCAGCATCCTCAAAGCGCCCTTCTCCATCGTTCTCCTTGCCCAGCACTGCCCGCACCTGCACATCAAAGTCAGCGTAATGCTGGGTTGTCGACCAGATCGAGAAGATCAGATGGTAGGGATCGCATTTCCCCATCAGCCCTGCCTTGATCCAGGCGCGGATGACGTCGGCCTTTTCATCCACCAGCTCTTTCAACGGACCCTTCAGTTCGTCCTCGATATGCGGAGCACCCTGCAATATCTCATTGGCGAACAGCCGGCTCTCGCGCGGAAAATCACGCGCCATCTCCAGCTTGCGGCGAATATAGGAGCGGATTTCCGTCTCGGGATTTCCCTCAGCGTTAAAAGCGCGCAGCGGATCAAGCCAGGTATCCAGAACCCGCTCGATCAACCCGCGATGCATCGCTTCCTTGGTGCGAAAATAATAAAGCAGATTGGGTTTGGACATTCCCGCCACTTCGGCAATCTGGTCGATGGTTGAACCACGAAAACCGTGGACCGAAAACACATCCAGTGCCGCCTCCAGAATGGCTTCCTGTTTCTCTTCCTGAATGCGGGTTCGTTTTTGTGTTTTTGCGGCACGTGGAATGGCCATGGGCGTCCTGTTTCTTTTGAATGCAATTGCCAATCAACAATGACTAGAAAATTGGCACGGTCTATAGTTTAGGCATTATTCGTTAGATTTACCATCCATATTCACGAGGGAGCAGCAAATCGACAGAACGAAAATTCACAATGTTTACCAAGCGGTCAATTTATCAAACATCGCTGGCAGCGGGCAACTGACGAAAAAGAATTACCAAAAATCAGGAATGGCATGCCCCTTGCGTTAGTAATGCAAAACAGGTGAGGAACAGATGAGAATGGTGGCAGCACCGGGACAAAATATGCGGATCAACGCCGACAGGCTTTGGGACGCATTGGAAGACATGGCGAAAATCGGCCCCGGCATTGCCGGTGGCAACAATCGCCAGACATTGACGGAGGAAGACGGCGAAGGACGCCACCTGTTCAAATCATGGTGTGAAGCCGCAGGCATGACCATGGGCGTCGATCAGATGGGAACGATGTTTGCCACCCGCGCCGGCACCGATCCGGATGCCCTGCCCGTCTATATCGGCAGTCATCTCGATACCCAACCCACGGGCGGCAAATATGATGGCGTTCTTGGCGTTCTGGCTGGGCTGGAAGTTGTTCGCAGCCTCAACGACCTCAATGTCAGGACAAAGCACCCTATTGTCGTCACCAACTGGGCCAATGAAGAAGGCGCCCGTTTTGCTCCGGCCATGCTGGCATCAGGCGTGTTCGCCGGCGTGCATTCACTGGATTATGCCTATGGCCGGAAGGATCCGGATGGCAAAACCTATGGAGACGAGCTGAAACGTATCGGCTGGTTGGGTGAGGAAGAGGTCGGCGCGCGCAAGATGCACGCTTATTTCGAATATCACATCGAGCAAGGCCCCATTCTTGAAGTCGAAAAAAGACAGATTGGCGTGGTAACCCACTGTCAGGGCCTCTGGTGGCTGGAAGTGACGTTGACCGGCAAGGAAGCTCACACCGGATCGACACCAATGGCCATGCGCGTCAACGCGGGTCTGGCCATGGCACGCATTCTGGAAATGGTACAGGGCGTGGCCATGGATCACCAGCCCGGTGCAGTCGGCGGCGTCGGACAGGTATTTTTCTCCCCAAATTCGCGCAATGTCCTGCCGGGCAAGGTGGTCTTCACTATTGACATCCGCACACCTGATCAAACCAAGCTCGACAGCATGCGCGCCCTGATTGAGACCGCAGCACCGAAAATAGCGGCTGACCTGGGTGTTGGTTGCTCGATTGAAGCCATCGGTCATTTTGATCCGGTCACCTTCGATCCGACACTGGTCGGCCGGGTGCGCAATGCCGCAGATCGGCTTGGCTACAGCCACATGAACATCATTTCCGGCGCTGGCCACGACGCCTGCTGGACCGCGAAAATCGCCCCAACCACCATGATCATGTGCCCCTGCGTCGATGGGCTTTCACACAATGAAGCCGAAGCCATTTCAAAGGAATGGGCGGCAGCCGGTGCGGATGTGCTGCTGCATGCCGTGTTGGAAACAGCGGAGATTGCAGAATGAGTACAGTCATCAAAGGCGGCACGATCGTCACCGCTGACCTCACCTACACGTCTGACGTAAAGATCAACGGCGGCAAGATCATCGAAATCGGTCCTGATCTGACCGGCGACACAGTGCTTGACGCCACCGGTTGTTACGTCATGCCCGGCGGTATCGATCCGCATGTGCATCTGGAAATGCCGTTCATGGGAACCTATTCGGCGGATGATTTTGAAAGCGGCACCAGAGCCGCTTTGGCCGGCGGCACCACCATGGTGATCGATTTCTGCCTGCCCGATCCAAACCAGTCCCTGCTCGACGCATTGCAGCGCTGGGACAACAAGGCCACACGCGCCAGCTGCGATTATTCCTTCCACATGGCCGTTACCTGGTGGGGTGAACAGGTCTTCAATGAGATGAAGACAATCGTGCAGGACAAGGGCATCAACAGCTTCAAGCACTTCATGGCCTACAAGGGCGCATTGATGGTGAATGATGACGAGATGTTCGCCTCTTTCCAGCGTTGTGCCGAACTGGGTGCCCTACCCTTCGTGCATGCTGAAAATGGCGACATCGTTGCCCAGATGCAGGAAAAACTGATTGCCGAGGGCAACAATGGACCGGAAGCCCATGCCTATTCCCGTCCGCCTGAGGTGGAAGGTGAAGCGACAAACCGTGCCATCGTCATTGCAGACATGGCGGGGTCACCGGTCTATATCGTCCACACTTCATGCGAACAAAGCCATGAGGCAATCCGTCGTGCCCGCCAGAAGGGCATGCGCGCCTATGGGGAACCGCTGATCCAGCATCTGGTTCTGGATGAGGGCGAATATTTCGACAAGGATTGGGACCACTCAGCCCGTCGTGTCATGTCGCCGCCTTTCCGCAACAAACAACACCAGGACAGCCTGTGGGCCGGCCTCTCCAGCGGTTCATTGTCATGTGTTGCGACAGATCACTGCGCGTTCACCACGCAGCAGAAGCGCAATGGCCTCGGTGATTTTCGCAAGATACCCAATGGCACCGGCGGCCTTGAAGACCGCTTGCCGCTGTTGTGGACGCACGGCGTGACAACCGGACGCCTGACGATGAACGAGTTTGTGGCAGTCACCTCCACCAATATTGCCAAGATCCTCAACATCTATCCGCGCAAGGGCGCAATTCTGGTTGGCGCCGATGCCGATATCGTGGTGTGGGATCCCAAACGCGAAAAGACCATTTCGGCAGCGACGCAGCAATCGGCAATCGACTACAATGTGTTCGAAGGACACAAAGTGACCGGCCTGCCACGTTTCACGCTGACCAGAGGTGTGGTTTCCATTGAGGAAGGCACCATCAAGACCCGTGAAGGCCATGGTAAATTTATCGCCCGTGATCCGTTCACTGCACCGGCCAAGGCACTCTCCACATGGAAAGAACTGACCGCGCCACGCAAGGTGGAACGGACAGGCATTCCCGAAAGCGGGGTATGAGTGAACCGACGAGGCAGGCGGTGCCGCATGGTGAGCCGAGCGACCCGCCTTTTGCAAAGCCAACGGAAATCCACGTGCAGCCTTTCGCCCAAAAGACGTTTGGCAGCGTGACATCGCAATAAGCAGGACAGTCCGCAACACACGTTAAAACGCAAATTTCACAACAGGTTGGATCAGTCATGACCAGAATTCTGATGTTGATTGCATTGCCATTATTGACTGCCACCACAGCGATGAGCGCCACCTTTCTTGATGGCGCTTATGGCGAAAAAGAAGGCTGCCACTACGCCAAGACAGGGGAATCCAGTGGAGCGGATGTCTTCTTTCTTCTCAATGATGAGGGGCTCACCACCTCAACCGCCTTTTGCGCCTTTTGCGCCTTTTCCGGCAATCCGGAAAAAACCGCCACCGGCTTTCGCATTGAAACCCAATGCGAAAGCGAAGGGGAACAGGGCGACAAGGAAATGGTCGAGCTGACCAAAAGCACCAAGGGTTACACGATCCGTTTCAAGGACGGCACAAGCTGGGGACCACTTCCGAAATGCCGATGACAGTACCTTCTTCTTATTCCGTTGTTTCAGCCCAAAATCTTGGCCTTACCTTTGAAACAGGTGACGGTCCGGTTCATGCACTTTCCAATGTCAATCTGGAGGTCAAAAAGGGAGACTTCGTTTCGTTCATTGGCCCGTCCGGCTGTGGCAAAACCACGTTTCTCAGGGTGATCGCCGATCTGGAAAAACACACCTCGGGTGACATCACCGTTAACGGCACAAGTCCGGAAAATGCCCGTAAAGATCGCTCCTATGGTTATGTGTTCCAGGCTGCCGCCCTTTACCCCTGGCGCAGCATTGAAAAGAACATTGCCCTGCCGCTGGAAATCATGGGGTACACCAAGGCCGAGCAGCAGAGCCGCATCGAACGCACGCTCGACCTCGTCAATCTCAATGGTTTTGGCAAAAAATATCCCTGGCAGCTTTCCGGTGGCATGCAGCAACGTGCCTCCATCGCCCGCGCCTTGGCCTTTGACGCCGACCTGCTGCTGATGGATGAACCCTTTGGTGCGCTTGACGAAATTGTCCGCGACCACCTCAATGAACAGCTTCTGAAACTGTGGGACAGCACGGGCAAGACCATCTGCTTCGTCACCCACTCCATTCCGGAAGCGGTCTATCTCTCCACCAAGATTGTCGTCATGTCTCCGCGCCCCGGCCGCGTGACCGACGTGATTGAATCCACACTGCCACGGGAACGTCCGCTTGGAATCCGTGAGACACCAGAATTCCTCGAAATCGCCCACCGTGTGCGTGAAGGCCTGAAAGCGGGGCACAGCTATGAGGAATAGTCTGTTTTCCGCACTGCTTGAAGTCTCAGTGCCACATCAGCGACATCAAGTCGAAAGCCCTCTCTCCCCCAATCCGGTCAACCGGCAACTGTCAGGCAAAACAACAAGCGGCAAAGCACAGGATGGGCAATCGGCGCGGGGTGCACGCCCATGATCACCTTTCGCGAACGTGTCCTTCCCGTCCTGACCGTGATCCTTGCCATTCTCGTCATCTGGCATCTCTTCGTCGTTTATCTGAATGCGCCCTTCGTGCGTGATCAGGCCGCGCGCGCCGGTCAGGACGTCAGTTTCTGGCAGGTCCTGCCGCAGACTTTTACGCAGGAGCGTCCCGTCCTGCCGGCTCCACATCAGATTGTTGCCGAGCTTTGGGACACGACTGTCAACAAGGCCATCACCTCAAAGAGAAGCCTTGTTTATCACGCCGGCATTACACTGTCGGCAACGCTGCTCGGATTTGCCATCGGCACCGTGCTGGGTATTGCTCTGGCCATTGCCATTGTCCACAACCGGGCTCTCGATCGCTCGCTTATGCCATGGGTCATTGCCAGCCAAACCATCCCGATCCTCGCCATTGCACCGATGATCATTGTCGTTCTCAATTCCATCAACATTTCAGGACTATTGCCCAAGGCCTTGATCTCCACCTATCTCAGCTTCTTCCCCATTGTCGTCGGCATGGTGAAGGGGTTGCGCAGTCCGGAAGCCATCCAGCTTGACCTGATGCGCACTTATAATGCGACGTCGGAGCAGACCTTCTGGAAACTGCGCTGGCCGGCTGCCATGCCTTACCTGTTTACATCGCTGAAAATTGCCGTTGCCATATCTCTGGTCGGCGCCATCGTCGGTGAGCTGCCAACCGGTGCTGTGGCCGGTCTTGGTGCACGCCTTCTGTCCGGCTCCTATTACGGGCAGACCGTGCAGATCTGGGCCGCCCTGTTCATGGCAGCTGCCGTGGCTGCCATCCTCGTATCGCTTGTTGGTCTTGCCCATCGACGCGTGCTGAAACGCATGGGAGCCAGACCATGACCCAACCCCTATGGATTATTGGCGCAGTTTTATTCTGGATCGCCGCCTGGTGGTTCAATGAATGGCTTGTTCGGCAGAAATTCACGTCCGATGCCTTGAACAAGGCAGCACGTCTCACGGTGCCAATCCTGTTCGGCATCACCTTGCTCGTGTTGTGGGAAGGTCTGGTGCGCGGTTTTGCCGTACCGCAGATCCTGCTTCCTGCACCAAGCGCCATCGGTGCGCGCCTTGCCAGTTCGCTTCCCATTCTCTGGGCGGACTTCCAGCAGACCTTCCTGAAATCGGTGCTGACAGGTTATGTCGCAGGCTGCGGCCTTGGTTTTGTCGTCGCCATCCTGATTGACCGCTCGCCCTTTCTTCAAAGAGGCCTGCTGCCGATCGGCAATTTCATTTCCGCACTGCCTGTCATCGGCATAGCCCCCATTATGGTCATGTGGTTCGGTTTCGACTGGCCGTCCAAAGTGGCCGTTGTCATCATCATGACCTTCTTCCCGATGCTGGTGAACACCGTGCAGGGGCTGGAAGCATCCAGCCACATGGAACGTGATCTGATGCACACCTATGCGGCCAATTGGTGGAAAACGCTGATCAAGCTGCGCCTGCCGGCCGCATGGCCGTTCATCTTTAATGCCCTGAAAATCAACTCCACGCTGGCGCTGATTGGCGCCATCGTCGCTGAGTTTTTCGGTACGCCCATTGTGGGCATGGGTTTCCGCATCTCCGCCGAAATGGGGCGAAGCAATGTGGATATGGTCTGGGCCGAAATCGCCGTCGCGGCGCTGGCAGGGTCAGGCTTTTATGGATTGGTGGCGCTCGCCGAACGCGCCGTCACCTTCTGGCATCCGTCCGTCCGTGGTGGGCGAACGTAAAAAAGAAAAAGGGAACAGCAATGAAAATGAAACTTGCATCCATTCTTCTGGCTGGCGCATCGCTGATGACAGCCTTCAGCGCACAGGCTGCCGAAAAGGTAACACTGCAGCTGAAGTGGGTCACACAGGCCCAGTTTGCCGGTTATTACGTCGCCAAGGACAAGGGTTTTTACGAGGCTGAAGGTCTTGATGTCGATATCAAGCCGGGCGGTCCAGACATTGCTCCGGCCCAGGTTCTGGCCGGTGGCGGCGCCGATGTGATCGTCGACTGGATGCCGTCGGCACTCGCAACCCGCGAAAAAGGCGTGCCGCTGGTCAATATTGCCCAGCCCTTCAAGAAATCAGGCATGATGCTGACATGCCTGAAAGAAACCGGCATCACCAAGCCTGATGACTTCAAGGGCAAGACACTCGGCGTCTGGTTCTTTGGCAACGAATATCCGTTCCTGTCATGGATGTCGCACCTGAATATCCCGACAGAAGGTGGCACAGACGGTGTTACGGTTCTCAAGCAGGGCTTTAACGTTGACCCGTTGTTGCAGAAGCAGGCAGCCTGCATCTCCACCATGACCTACAATGAATATCTGCAGGTTCTGGAAGCTGGCGTGAAAGCCGATGATCTCGTGACCTTCAAATATGAAGACGAGGGCGTCGCGACACTCGAAGACGGCCTTTATGTTCTGGAAGACAAGCTGAAGGACACAACGTTCAAGGAGAACATGGTCAAGTTCGTCCGTGCATCTATGAAAGGCTGGAAATACGCCGAAGAAAATCCAGATGAGGCCGCAGATATCGTTCTTGAAAACGATGCCTCCGGCGCACAGACCGAAGCACACCAGAAGGGCATGATGACGGAAGTGGCCAAGTTGACAGCCGGCTCCACCGGCGCGCTAGATGCCGCAGATTACGAGCGTACCGTCAAAACTCTGCTCGGTGGCGGCTCCGACCCTGTCATCACCAAGGAACCATCTGGTGCATTCACCGCTGAAATCACCGATGCCGCTTTGAAATAAGTCCTTCGTTGCCTTGCCGAAATTCCTCAACGTCAGCTGGAGATGAACGAGGCAAAGAATGGAAACAGGATGACAATTGAAGAGGTGCACAGTTTTGCTGTGCACCTTTGCTGTTTTAGGTCGCAATTTTGACGAACAATACAACTACTGGAGATATTCATAAATGTATAGCAACTAAAGCTGCTATGTATATTGATTTGCACCAAACGACTAACTACATTGCCATGTGGATAAAAAACTTCTGTTTACGGTTTCAACGGCTGGCATTGATGTGGGCGATACAGTTTTGCCTCATTGCTCTGGAGAATATAGCCCGCGCCAAATGACAAGAGTTTTCGTCTCTGGTTTCACAAGTCGTATTCAATGCCTTCTGACGTGGGACACGCAAAAGGGCATGTGAAACGACCTTTCGCGGATATGACACATGCAGCGCAAAACCACCGGCAAGCACTTTATTGCGGCACTTCTCTCCACCGTCCTGTTGCCTTGGGCGGCACTGGCTGAAGAGCAATCAACCACCGAACAGCAACCCAATCTGCCCTCGATCATGGTGACGGAGACGGTGAAACGCGAGTTGGTGGACCGGATTATCGCAACAGGCACCATTCAGCCGGTTGATGAAATCTACGTGCAGCCGCTGGTCGACGGGCTTTCGATTGAGAAGCTGAATGTCGATATCGGCGACAAGGTGGAAGCCAACGCGGTTCTGGCGGTGCTGTCCACCGATGCGCTGCTGTTGCAGAAGAGCCAGCTTGAGGCCAACAAGGCCAAGGCCGAGGCAGCCCTTGCCCAGTCCAAGGCACAGGTCATTGAAGCACAGGCAAATTCCGACGACGCGGCCCGTCAGCGCGATCGCGCAGCCAAACTGGGCCAAAGTGGTTCAGGTTCGGTTTCCCAGGTTGAACAGACACAGGCCCAGGCTGAAGTTGCACTGGCACGACTTCAGGCCGCCAAACAGGCCGTCACGGTCGGTGAAGCAGACATCAAGGTTGTCGACGCGCAGATTGATGATATCGACCTGAAACTTGCCCGCACCGGTGTCAAATCCCCGGTTTCCGGCATCATCTCCGCCAAAAACGCCAAGATTGGTGCGATTGCCAGCGGCGCAGGCACACCGCTCTTCACCGTCATCAAGGATGGCGCAATCGAACTGGTAGCTGACCTCTCGGAAACCAGCATCCAGAAGGTCAAGGTTGGCCAGCCTGCATATTTGACAGTGGCTGGTGCCACAACTCGCATTGAAGGAAAGGTGCGGCTCGTCTCGCCGACCGTTGATCCAGCCACCCGTCTCGGTTCTGTACATATCACTATTCCGGCTGATCAGGCACGCTCTGGCATGTATGCCAGCGCCGAAATCATTGTCGCGCAGGCCAATGCCCTGACACTGCCGCTCTCTGCCGTCACCACAAATCGCGACGGCTCGACGGCGCGCAAGGTAGAGGGTAATATCGTCAAACAGGTCAAGATCGAAACCGGCATACAGGACAACGGTTTCGTTGAGGTGTTAAGCGGCCTTTCCGCAGGCGACAAGGTTGTCGAAAAAGCCGGTGCCTTTGTCCGTGATGGTGATCATATTACCCCAGTCGCGGCAGATGCCGCCGTCTCGAATTAACGGAGCGATCCCATGAACTTTTCAGCATGGTCGATCAAGAATCCGATCGCGCCGATCCTCGGCTTTGTGCTGTTGCTGGTTGTCGGCATACAGTCCTTTTACAGCCTGCCGATCACCCGTTTCCCGAACATCGACGTTCCTGTCGTAGCGATCACCGTCACACAAAGCGGTTCTTCGCCGTCTGAACTGGAAATGCAGGTGACCAAGGAGATCGAGGACGCCGTCGCCTCGATCAGCGGCATTGACGAGATCCAGTCAACCGTCACGGATGGCCTGTCACAGACCACAGTGATCTTCCGCATCGAAAAACCGACGGAAGAAGCTGTTCAGGACACCAAGGACGCCATCGACAAGATCCGCAGCGACCTGCCTGCCGATATTGAAGAACCCGTTGTCACCAAGGTCGATGTTGAAGGTCAGGCGATCCAGACCTTCGCCGTTTCCTCCCCCAACATGACGCTGGAAGAACTGTCATGGTTCGTGGATGATACCATCAAGCGCGCCCTGCAGGGCCAGCCAGGCATTGGCAAGATCGACCGTTATGGTGGCGCAGACCGCGAAATCCGCGTCTCGCTCAACCCATCCAAGCTGGATGCCTATGGCATCACAGCTGCCGAGGTAAACACCCAGCTTCGTGGCACCAACGTCGACCTCGGCTCGGGCCGTGGACAGGTGGCCGGCAATGAGCAGACCATCCGCACGCTGGGTGACGCCCGTGATGTGGCGCAGCTTGCCGACACGACGATTTCTCTGCCGAGCGGCCGCTTCGTCAAGCTGTCGGAACTGGGCACCATCAACGACACCTATGAAGAACCCAAGTCCTTCTCCCGTTTCAATGGCACACCGGCGGTTACCTTTGCGGTGTTCCGCGCCAAGGGCGCCAGTGAAGTCTCCGTTGCCGAAACCGTGGCCCAGAGCCTTGATCAGGTGCGTGCGGAACACAAGGATGTCAGCATCGAAATGGTCGATGATGCCGTCTACTTCACCTATGGCAACTACGAGTCCGCCCTTCACACACTGATCGAAGGTGCAGTTCTGGCGATCATCGTGGTGCTGCTGTTCCTGCGCAACTGGCGTGCAACATTGATTGCCGCCGTCGCCCTGCCCTTGTCCGCGATCCCGACCTTCTGGATCATGGATGTCATGGGATTTTCGCTGAACCTTGTCAGCTTCCTCGCCTTGACGCTTGCCACCGGTATTCTGGTGGACGATGCCATCGTGGAAATTGAAAACATTGCCCGTCATATCAAGATGGGCAAGACGCCATATCGTGCAGCGCTTGAAGCAGCGGATGAAATTGGACTTGCGGTGATTGCGACCAGCTTCACCATCATCGCGGTTTTCGTGCCGGTATCCTTCATGCCGGGCGTGCCCGGCCAATACTTCATCCAGTTTGGCCTGACTGTTGCCTTCTCTGTGTTCTTCTCGCTGATGGTGGCGCGTCTGATCACCCCGTTGATGGCTGCCTATCTGATGCGTGCCGAAGATGCGATGGACGACCATCACGACAATGACGGCAGGCTGATGAAGGCCTATACGCGCCTTGTTTCCGCCACCACCCGCAAATGGTGGGCGCGGTATCTGACCCTTCTGGGCGCCATCGGCTTCCTGGCCGCATCGCTTGTACTTTTGAGCGGTGTCCCGGGCAGCTTCATGCCGCCGGAAGATTCCTCTCGCGTCGTGCTGTCCATCGAACTGCCGCCAAACGCAACGCTGGAAGAAACCGATGCAACCACATCGAAAATCTATCAGGCTGTACGCGGCATCGACGGTGTGGAAAGCGTTTTTGTGTTGGGCGGAGCCTCACCCAAGGGCGACCTCGAATTGCGTCGTGCAACCGTGCGGGTGATTTTGCAGAACATCGACCATTCGCTCGTCAAGACATTGGTCAACAAGGGTCTTGGGTCCATTCCTCTGATCGGCCAATATCTACCCAAGATGGAAGAAGCCGGCCGTTCCAGACCGCAATGGGAAGTCGAGCATGATATTTTCGCGCAGGTGAGAAACATTCCTGACGTGCGCATCATCAAGCTGAATGACCGTGCGGAACGTGAGCTGAGCTTCAACTTCCTGTCGTCCAACGAAGCGGATTTGAACGAAGCCACCGGAATTCTGGAATCCCGCCTGCGTGCCTCGTCCATTCTGGCGAATGTCAGCTCCGAAGGCGCACTACCCCGTCCGGAACTGCAAATTCGCCCCCGCAAGGATGAGATTGCCCGCCTCGGCATCACACCACAACAGATCTCGCAAACCGTGCGTGTCGCCACCATTGGTGACATCGACGCCCAGTTGACCAAGATTTCGCTGGATGACCGCCAGATCCCGATCCGGGTTCAGGCATCACTGGATGTCCGCCGCGATCTCGCTCAAATCCGGGCAATCAAGATCAAGACCGCATCCGGTGCGTCCGTACCGCTCTATAGCGTCGCCGATATCGATTATTCGGAAGGTCCAAGTTCGATCAAGCGCAACAACCGCAACCGCGTTGTGGCTATTGGTTCTGACGTACCATTCGGCACCGCACTTGATACCTCGACGGCGGAATTCAAGCGCATCGTTTCTGAAACCGAACTGCCAGCCACCGTTCGGCTGGCGGAAAGCGGTGACGCCAAAATTCAGGCCGAGATGCAGCAGAGCTTCGGCAATGCCATGTTGCTTGGCCTGATGCTGGTTCTTGTCGTGCTCATCCTGCTGTTCAAGGATGTGATCCAGCCCTTCACCATTCTGTTCTCGTTGCCGCTGGCAATTGGCGGTGTGGCCGTTGCGCTGATCATCACCCAGAACGCACTGTCGATGCCTGTTCTGATTGGTATCCTGATGTTGATGGGCATCGTCACCAAGAACGCCATTCTGCTGGTCGATTTCGCCATCGAAATGCGCAGGCACGGCATGGAACGTGTTCACGCCATGGTGGAAGCCGGCCGTAAGCGCGCCCGTCCGATCATCATGACGTCGATTGCCATGTCGGCCGGCATGCTGCCTTCAGCGCTTGGCGTGGGTGAAGGTGGTTCGTTCCGCGCGCCAATGGCCATTGCGGTTATCGGCGGCATCATCGTCTCAACCGTTCTATCGCTTGTCGTGGTCCCGGCCTTCTTCCTGATCATGGATGACCTCTCGCGGCTTCTCGGCCACCTCTTCGGCCGGTTCGTCGGCAAGAAGGAAGAGGATCCGGAGGTTCTGTCCAAGGAAGAACTGTCCCAGATGGCGCTCGATAATTCACGCGCCCTGGCCGAAGTTGAAAAGCGGATGGACATCATGGAGCGCGGCGGTCCTTCCGCGCACCGGGATAACAAAAAGAACGACAATGTTCTGCGATTGCCGCCTCTGGCAGCAGAATGAAGTCTTCGCAAATCTCATGCAAAAACGCCGGATGCACAATCCGGCGTTTTTATTTGGAAATGTTTGTAAAGGACCACAACATTTACAGCGAAGTTTATGGCTCATTGATCGAAATCAAATAGCAGTTTTTCCGTCGTGGTACTCTGCCTGAAATTGGCAAGTTTAATGTTGGCAAGACTTGGGCAGACAGTGAGAGCACCAGTGGCAAGGTGTACAAGGTCAGAAGTTGTGAACCGGGGCGCCGTGTTCATGGGGCCGTCTGTCAGGTCAGGGTTTGATCGGGAGCCATGACAAACGTGAACAAAACTGTGAAACTGAGCAACAAGGACAGGAACATTCTCGTCCGCGCTCCCTTCATAGGAGCTGGGGATGATGCGTCCGCGCTTAAACTTCTCGAAGCGGCGGCCATTGTGACGTTCGATGCACGACATATTCTTTTTCGCGAGAACGACCCGGCCGAGCACCTTTATTGTGTGCTGAACGGCTTCGTGCGCATATACCGCCTGAACAAGGATGGTCGTGAAGCGGATATCCGTGTCTGCGGGCCGGGTGACACATTCAACGAATGCCTGATTTTTGGCAGTGACCGTTATCGTTATAACGCCCAAACCGCCGAAAGCACCACGCTGGCGCGTTTCGAATTGCCTCGTATCCGCACCATGATCGAACAGGAGCCGGGTGTCGCCAAGGCGGTGATGCAGTGCCTGTCGAACAGTCTGTTGAACGCCATGGACTGTGTGGCAAATGACAGACTGCAGACAGCACCACAGCGCGTCGCCAATTATCTGATTACCAGCGGCCCACATGGCGCCACATCCTATTCTCTACGCCTCCCCTTCCAGAAAAGCCTTCTGGCTGGCAAGCTCGGCCTGGCACCGGAGGCTTTGTCTCGTGCCTTTTCAACGTTGCGTCAGGCTGGCGTGACGGTGCGTGGTCGTGTCGTGCAGGTGAATGATATCGGCGCCCTGCGTCAGATTTAAAAACATGTCGCCCTCACCACATCACAAGGTGTGGGACAGCAGCATGACAGACAGAAGACTGGGTGCACGCCACGCAGGAGCGATGTCAGCTCCAGTTCTTCTAATCCCTTCCTGCGGGGAGCGGGGGAGTGAGAAGACGGGACACCTTCGTGGGGCGTTCCGTCTTTTCTGTTTTCAGATCGCAAGCCTCACCATCGGCTCAGCTCGACAACAGCCTTACAGACCACCTTGCAATTTGAGGAAATCGACAATGCCGTCGATACCATCACCACGCTTCATGTCGGTGAAGAGGAACGGCATTTCCTTGCGCATGCGCGTTGCATCCTTGTCCATCACATCGAGATCGGCACCGACATGAGGTGCAAGATCCTTCTTGTTGATTACCAGGAGGTCAGAACGGGTGATGCCAGGACCACCCTTGCGTGGGATTTCCTCGCCCTGGCAGACCGAAATCACGTAGATGGTGATGTCGGCGAGATCAGGGGAAAAGGTGGCAGCGAGATTATCTCCGCCAGATTCGATGAACACCACATCCAGATCAGGAAACCGCTCATTGAGACCGGCGATCGCCTGCAAATTGATTGTTGCATCCTCACGAATAGCGGTGTGCGGACACCCACCTGTTTCAACACCGACAATACGCTCGGATGGCAAAGCCTGCATGCGCACCAGCGCCTCGGCATCTTCCTTGGTATAGATATCGTTGGTCACAACCGCGACGGAATAATCCCCGCTCATGGCCTTGCAGAGCTTTTCCGTCAGCGCGGTTTTACCCGAACCAACCGGCCCGCCGATCCCGACCCGCAAGGGGCCATTTCCCGATTTCATCGACTGTTCCTTTTTATGTTCTGATACCCACGACCTTATGAAGCTTGGACGTTTCATTCAATATGCTGCGATGCAACGACAGAAGAAATGAACAGCATCTCCATTTCAGGATCGAAACAGGCGCGAGTGCTGGGTCTCGTGCCGCAGAAACATCGTGTCAGCCAGAATGGTCGAACTACCGAGATCATCCATTGTCGTAGCATTGGCCTTGGCGGCAATCTCGCCCAGTAGACGCTCCGTCTTGGCCAAAATGGCCACCCCATCAGTCTGGCCAGCAATGCCGAGGCGGATTGCAGCAGAGATCATTTGCGATACGCCCGCATGCAGATAGGCCGCAATGGCACTCACTGCCTCCACATCGTGTGCCGCCGCAACCGCACCCACGGCAACGGGGTATGCCACCTGGGAGGGCAAACGCTCAAAAACAGTATCCGGCCAAGCCTTGGCGGCAGTGACAAATGCATCGCCCAACTGCACCGTTTCACGGTAGCGTTCAGCAGAGCCCGCAAGCGCCCTCGCAAGCTCGCACAAGTCATGCAGAGACTGCCTGTCACTATGAGAGCGATTGGCCTCAGCCATAAACACGGCATCATTCCAGAGCGCCCCGCGTTCAACGGATGACGTCACCCAGTCGGCAAGCCCTTCGGCATTGCGGAGCAGACCATCATGCACGGCCCCTTCAAGGCCAGCAGAATAGGAAAACGCTCCGACCGGAAAGGCTGGAGACATCCACGCCATGAGCCTCAGAAGCCCGGCAATGTCATTGTTTGAAGGCATGGATTAGTCGTGATTGTGGTGGTGATGACCGTGGTCATGTTCGTGAGCATGCCCGTGGTCATGCTTATGATCGTGACCATGCGAATGGCTGCCATGGGCATGGTAGGCACCACGTGCCGGCTGGAACGGTTCTTCCACATCCAGCACAGTTGCACCAAGCCCTTGAAGCATCGAGCGGATGACATGGTCCCGCAGGATCAGAATGCGATCTTCTTCGATCTGCGCAGACAGATGTCGGTTACCCAGATGCCAGGCCAGTTCGATCAGATGCAGCGTATCGCGGCCGGTAATCTCGAACAGTTTCTCATTGGCGGCGCGCACTTCAATCAGGTCGCCATTTTCCACCACCAGCAGGTCGCCATGAGCAAACAGCACTGGCTCTTTCAGATCAAGCATCACCATTTCATCATTCTGCAAATGCAGCAGCTTGCGTCTCAGGTGGCGCTGATCATGGGCAAGCACCACAAAATCGGAGGTTTCGTCAGCTGGTGTACCAGCAGGCAGATAGGAGGTGACGCGTAACATGGCTTTTCCGGTTCCATTTAAAAGTCAGTACCAGATACGTGCCGGATCACCTGCCCGAATGCAAGGTTCAACTTGCCTTGGCCTGTCCTTGTTGCCCATCCCTGTTTAGGAATGTAACGCTTGCGCGATATTCCTGCTGCACACCATGCATTTCCTGCTCATGCAGGGCGCGGTTGCGGCCGCTGGCTTTCGCCAGGTAGAGCGCGCGGTCCGCCGAAATGAAGATGTCATCCTTGCGTCGCCCGGCGACAATTTCAGCCACACCGACAGAGACGGTGGTACTGACCGAATCATGTTCAAATGTGTGGGTCAGCGCTTCGATCTTGCGACGCGCCAGCTCAACCAGCGCCATTCGGTCTCCCTGCTGCCCGCCCCGGATGATGACGGAAAACTCCTCCCCGCCCAGACGCGCAACCGGATGAAGGGCGCTGAAGGAATCAGCCAGAGTGTTGGCAACGGTACGAATGACGATATCGCCTGCCGAATGGCCGTGACAGTCATTGATCGCCTTGAACCGATCAAGATCGAAGATCGCCAGCGACGCATTGTCGTGAACGCTTTCAAAGGCATCATTAAAGGCGCGGCGGTTCATGAGGCCAGAGAGCGTGTCCGTACGGCTCAACCGCTCGAACTCGTCACGTGAAAGGTAAAGTTTGCGGATAAGGCGCCATGCACAAAAGGAAATGAACAAGGCAACGCTGCCACCGACCAGCCAGGACATGGCAATCCCGTAGGCGATAGCGTCCGAAAACGTAACCGGTAAAAAATCGAAAATATTGGCCAACAACAGGGCCGAAATGCTCACAAAAATCGACAGAATGATTGCCAGAAACACCGTCTTGCCAGCAAAAGCAGGAATGGTTCTGGCATCTTCAAGCTCTACGGAATCAATATCGATTGAAAAGAGTTTTTTCAGACGGGCAAACATCGAATAACCTCGTTTTAATCCCCTAACGGATAAGGCCGAGATGTTTGTTCGGAGTTAATACAATCTCTAAAATTTTAGCATTTCAAAGTATAAAGATAAACGCACAGAGATTAGTCAAAAAACGCAAAAACAACTTGACAGCCAACAAGCAAGAAACGCCCACCCCTTAAAAACAAGGGCGGTACGAATCAAATTAACTCTGTGAAGGACTTTGTATCAAACATATCAAAAAGTTGCTTTCCGTCTTTATTCCCATCACTTTGAATGCGTAGCCGTTAACATTTTCACGCGATTTGTTGATTGCAAAAAAGGCCCGGAATTCCTCCGAGCCTTTGATTTCAAGATGTTCTGACTGCGCTGGCGCCTTAGGCAACCTTGCGGGCCTGTAGCTGCTCAAGGATGCTCTGTGGAGAAGACGCTCCGTACGGATCGCTTTCGCAATTGTCGGAGTAGCCTTCCTCTTCAAACCACTGTTCGACAACACCGTCGTTGACAACGGCAGCGTAACGCCATGAGCGCATCCCAAAACCGAGATTGTCCTTGGCAACCAGCATGCCCATCTTGCGGGTGAATTCACCCGAACCATCTGGGATGACCTTGACGTTTTCAAGGTTCTGGCTCTTTGCCCATGCGTTCATGACGAATGCGTCATTGACCGAAAGGCAATAGATTTCGTCAATGCCAAGGGCGCGGAATTCTGGTGTCAGTTTTTCGAAGTCAGGCAGCTGGTAAGTCGAGCATGTTGGCGTGAACGCGCCTGGCAGCGAGAAGAGAACGACCTTCTTGCCTGCGAAATAATCGTCAGAGGTTACATCCTGCCAACGAAACGGATTAGGGCCGCCTACCGCTTCGTCGCGAACGCGCGTGCGGAATGTAACGGAGGGAACTTTTTTACCGAGCATGTTTTTCTCCTGTCTGTGGCGCGTGACAAAGCTTGGGAACAATGCCCGCCTTTAATTCGAGTTTTGAGATAGCGCAAAACAGCGTGCATTGCAGCAGGAAATATCCTCCCGCAATGCAGCCATGCACAATTACAAGCCGTACAGCTCTGCTTCTAGAACAGGAAGTAACGCTGTGCCATCGGCAGAACCGTTGCCGGCTCACAGGTCAACAGTTCACCATCGGCACGAACCTCGTATGTTTCGGGATCCACTTCGATATGCGGCGTCAGGTCATTCAGCACCATCGACTTCTTGGAAATGCCACCACGGGTATTCTTCACGGCAACAAGGCTCTTCGAAACACCAAGACGCTGCGCCAGCCCCGCATCCAGTGATGCCTGCGACACGAATGTGACCGACGAATTGGTGCGGGCCTTGCCATAGGCACCGAACATGGGACGGTAATGTACCGGCTGCGGTGTCGGGATCGACGCATTTGGATCACCCATGGGTGCAGCAACGATCGTACCTCCCATCAGCACCAGATCCGGCTTGATACCGAAAAAGGCCGGGTTCCAGATGACCAGATCGGCGCGTTTGCCAACGGCAATCGAGCCGATTTCATGGCTGACACCATGGGCAATGGCTGGATTGATCGTATATTTTGCGATGTAACGGCGAACGCGGAAATTGTCGTTCTCGCCGGTTTCCTGAGGCAAACGACCGCGCTGACGTTTCATCTTGTCCGCGGTCTGCCAGGTACGAATGGCGACCTCGCCGACGCGACCCATCGCCTGACTGTCAGATGAAATAATCGAAAAGGCACCGATGTCGTGCAGAATGTCTTCTGCGGCAATGGTTTCCTTGCGAATGCGGCTTTCCGCAAATGCAATGTCTTCCGGGATGGATGGTGACAGGTGATGGCACACCATCAACATGTCAAGATGTTCGGCCAGCGTGTTGACGGTGTAAGGCCGCGTCGGGTTGGTCGATGACGGGATGACGTTCATCTGACCGCAAATCTTGATGATATCAGGCGCGTGACCGCCACCGGCACCTTCAGTGTGGAAGGCGTGGATCGTGCGACCCTTGATCGAACCGACCGTATCTTCCACGAAACCACTCTCGTTCAGCGTGTCGGTATGGATCATCACCTGCACGTCATATTCATCCGCCACCGAAAGGCAGCAGTCGATAGCGCCTGGTGTCGTGCCCCAATCTTCATGCAGCTTGAGCGACGTGGCACCACCCAGCACCATTTCCTCCAACGCACCCGGCAGCGAAGCATTGCCCTTGCCAGCAAAGGCAAGGTTCATAGGAAAGGCATCCGCCGCCTCAATCATGCGAGCAATATGCCATGGTCCGGGGGTGCAGGTGGTTGCAAGCGTACCATGCGCCGGTCCCGTGCCACCGCCCAGCATGCAGGTCAACCCGCTCATCAGCGCTTCTTCGATCTGCTGTGGGCAAATGAAATGAATATGGCTGTCCATGCCGCCTGCGGTCACGATCTTGCCTTCACCGGCAATGGCTTCCGTACCCGGTCCGACAATGATGTTGACGCCTGGCTGGGTGTCCGGGTTGCCGGCCTTGCCGATGGCAACGATGCGGCCATCCTTCAGGCCAATATCGGCCTTGACGATCCCCCAGTGATCGACAATCACTGCGTTGGTAATGACCGTATCGACAGCGCCGTTGGCACGTGTCACCTGGCTTTGCCCCATACCGTCGCGAATGACCTTGCCGCCGCCAAACTTGACCTCTTCACCATAGGTGGTGTGGTCTTTTTCGATCTCGATAAACAGTTCGGTATCTGCAAGACGTACCTTATCACCGACGGTTGGACCAAACATGCTGGCATAGGCTGCACGGGAAATTTTATAAGCCATGGGTTCATGCTCCTTGAAATACGGAGAAAAGCTATTCTGTTGAAATTCTTGTGAGTTTGCCCTCGGTCACGAGAGCATCGACCAATTGTTTTTCAGCCGTGAACGGATGGCCAGACCAGCCTTGATGCGAAAATCCGGTAATCAAAACCTGATCCTGATCGGCAGTGGCCGCCTCCAGCACACGCAAAATGGCAATCAGGCCACTGCTTGGGCAGATATAAGGCTCCGGCGAATAACGGGTCAGCATCGCGTCGGCTTGTTCATGCACCTCTCGCGAAATGATCTCGTGCTGTTTGCCACCGCCTGCCGCAAAAGCTGCAAATGCGCTGCTGTAGTCGTCGCAGAAATCATCGAGCTCCGGATTGCTCATCTTGAGGCCAGAGCGCATGTCAATGAACTTCGACGGATCGCGCACCGACCAGATGGCAGACGATGCCTGAACAGGATGAAGCGAACGCCACTCCGGCTCCTCGCTCATCGCCTTTCCCGGTCGCCCGGTGTTACACACGGCGACAATATCGGTTTTTGAACCACCCCGGCCATAGGAACGGCAATCATTAAAGCGGATCACCAGATCGGACAGGTCGATCAGTTCACCTGCTCCATCGGGTATATCGCCATTGCCAACGACCACGATTTTTTGCCCCATCGCAGTCAAAACCCCTCGGCCAAGGATTTCAGTTCCTCGGCACGTTTGCGGCTCATATCTGCCAGGCACGAAGCAACCAGCATCGGCTCCAATGTACCACCCCGCGCCTGATAACCAACGGCCTCGCAATTGGCATCACGGTAAGCAATCCATGCGCGCTGCGCTGCAAGCAAGGCCTTTGCAGCCCCCTTGTCGGCATCATCGCTAGCGGAACTATCGCGCTCGGCCAGGATTTTCCGCACGGACTGGTATTCGGTGTTCAACGCCTTGTCTGCGGCGTCGTAGTCACGCGACGCGCAGATCGTCATGTCGGCCTGCGTCTGCGGTGCGGTGCAATCGACCTGCGGTTCACTCTGGGCAAGCACCAGCCCTGCGGGCGCGACACTGGCAATCAGTGTCGCGATGCCCATTATTAACACACGTGCCATCATCGCGAGGCGCCGTCATAGGCCTGTGGCGAAAGCGCTCTTGCATCGACGCCATCAAGGCAGTTGGCGTTCACCGCCACCATCGGGGTTCCATCCGGCGCATCGGCATAAGCGAAGCTCTCAATACCGCAGGTAGCGCAAAACAGGTGGTGAATCTTGTGTTTGTTGAACAGATATTCGCTCAGGTTCTGTTCGCCGGATACCAGGTTAAATTGGTCTTTCGGCACAAAGGTCAGCACCGATCCAAGACGCTTGCAGCGAGAGCAGTTGCACACCACGGTGTTGTCCAGATCCGCATCTGTCTCAAAACTCACAGCGCCGCATTGGCAGCTGCCATGATAATGTTGTGTTGCCATATCAAAGCCTCCCCATGACCTGCTGACGGAAACCGTAGACTTCACGTTTTCCCGACAACGGAACCAGTGTCACTTCACGCGTCTGTCCCGGCTCGAAGCGTACCGCCGTACCAGCGGGAATATCAAGCCGCATGCCAAACGCCTGCTCGCGCTCGAAATCAAGCCCGACATTGGTTTCTGCAAAATGATAGTGGCTGCCAACCTGCACCGGACGATCACCGGTATTGGAAACCTTGAGAGTGACTGTTGTCAGGCCCGCATTGAGTTCAATGGAGCCTTCTGCTGCGATAATTTCCCCAGGGATCATTTGATCCTCCTTATAATGTCAGCTTATGCGCTTTTCTGTGAAATGCAGCCTGCCGCCTTGAATATGCGCACCGTAGAGGCAGGATTGTTCACCAGTTTTGCCGCTGGCCGCACAGGCCGACGCACCAGTTCGCCGCCGCAGTTGGGGCATTTCCCATGAAGTATGTCTTCAGCACAATCAGTGCAGAACGTGCATTCGAAAGAGCACATGACCGCGTTGAGGCTCGCCGGTGGCAAGTCCGTGTCACAACACTCGCAGTTGGGTCTTAGTTCCAGCGCCATGTCGTTCCCCTGTTTATTCTCAGCGGATTGGTTCGTGAACCGTCACCAGTTTGGTACCATCGGGAAAGGTTGCCTCGACCTGAACATCATGGATCATTTCGGCGATGCCTTCCATGACCTGATCGCGGGTGATCACATGGGCGCCAGCCTCCATCAACTCGGCAACGGCACGGCCGTCACGCGCACCCTCCACGACGAAATCGCTGATCAGAGCGATAGCTTCGGGATAGTTGAGCTTTACCCCGCGCTCCAGGCGACGGCGTGCAACCATGGCCGCCATGGAAATCAGCAGCTTGTCTTTCTCTCTCGGGCTAAGGTTCATTATCGTCCCACTCTTGTTCTTATAGATTCCAGACTTTCGGCACTGGCGCGCCATTACGCAAGTGCGAAATCACCGGCACCAGTATTTTTCTCAACGCAAATCCATCTTCGGCGGCCACACGCACCACCAGCTTGCCTTGCCATTCGCTTGCGCCACCATATTCGCCCAAGGCATCACGCACTCTGGGTAACATCGCCTCGGCCAATGGTCCGATATAAAGCAGGGTGGCAAAGGCCACCTGCCCGTTCAACACCGATGCAGAGGCAGCCAGTCTTTCGATATCACCATCCAGCCGCAACTCTTCGGCATGAACGAGCCTGCCACCATGGCGTATACGCCAGCGATCACGAAACAGCCCGCCGCGCATCATCTCGCCCATGGCCCTGCGCCCAAGCAGCACGGCCTCGACGGCCAGAAATTCAGCTGAGAGATCAATATCGGCCTCCAGCCGACGGCTAAGAGAGGCCTTGTCGAAAAGAATTGTTTCCTGTGGTAACCAATGCAGCACGGAACCAGCCTCCGCCGTCACCCTTGCAGCAACCGTGGCCGTACCAAACGATGCCTTGTAGATTTTTTCGCAGGCCTGCGTGGTGACAACCAGTTTGGAGCCCGCCCCCGCGACAGCGCCCCATTCTATGGTGTCACCTCCCGTCAACCCGCCAGACGAGTTGATGAGAATGGCCTCCATTTCATTGGAGAACGTATCAGGAAGGCGGATTTTTGCGCAGCCTTCCTGAAAAAGCGTTTCAAGCCGGGTTTTGCCCTCGGATGCCTTGGTTACAAGGCATCCTCTGCCACGGGCTCTTTGCTGACGGCCTTGATGACCGGAATGCTCGCTGAGTTGCTGATTTGACTGCACGTCGTCTCCGATGTTTTGGCAGAGGCGGAAGCCGGCATTGCCTGCAAGGTGCAATCGCTTTTCTTGACAGCAGCATCGACCACAAGCTGGCCTTCCGTATTCTGGAAGAAATCCCACATCGTGTCAGCAGCATCAACCTGCCTTGAGACCTCAGCCACAGCTTTACGTTTGCCATCGGCAGAAGCGGCAATGACCTCCGCCTTCACCGGGGTACGCGGCCATGCATGGTCCCATCCGTCAATCACGTAGGAGTAAACACGAGATCCGGATTTGCACACATCATAGGTATTGAACGTCACGCGGCCAGCCGTTCTGCTCTTCACAGCGCCCTTGCAGCCATCCATCTCTGCCCAGCGTTTCAGCGCGGTTTCGCCGCTATAACGCCAGTATGCCTTTCCGCCACCCTGATAAGGGTTGGCCGGATCCTTGGTGCCGGCAAAAGCGATGATGGAAATGGGACGCGCCGGTGTGCAAGTGGCCGCATCCGGCATCCACGCACCGTCTTTCTCAACCGGATATCCCGCACGCAAGGAGGCGACAAAACCGGCTGCGGCAAAGTCCTTGTTTCCATTGCAGAGATATTGCGACAACATGCGCCCCCCACCGGAATAACCGGAGGCATAGATGCGCTGCTCGTCGATGCACAATTTTTCAGAAATGGTCTTTATCGCATCCCTGATGTAGCTGACTTCATCCAGCCCACCCTCGCGTGTAGTCACCCCCGGCACATTCCAGGCATTGGTGCCGTTCATTTCCCCGGAAAGACTGCCCTGCAAGGCGACAGTAACAAAGCCGTCACGTTCTGCCACTCGGTCCCAACCGCTCCGGTTCATCTGCCCGACAGCGTTGCTGTTGCTGCCGTGGAAATCAAACACCACAGGCAACTTCTTCTGTCCATCATAAGAGGATGGAACAAAATACATGCCTGAACGTTGATCGGAACCCGACATCACGGAAAACGGATGTCGGCCTGGCTCGACAGGTTGACCGCACATCGATGCAGATGCGGCGGCGCTCATGGCTGTGAGCGCGAAAAAGCTTGCGGTAATGGTGCGAAGTGGCAAAACAAACCGGACAATCCGGCCAGCATCATCAAGTTTCATCGGCACGCCTTTATTGGCACAAGGTCTCAACCATAAGACAGAGACACGTGGAATGTAAGGGATCGACGGAAGCCGCATGTCACAAGGCTCATTTTATGTCCCGCATGCAGCATATGCGCCAATTACCACAACTCCTTATTCGATGAAATGCTAAAACGATGCATGAATGCCTTGCAACAATGCATAGGAGTTCACTTTATTATATCGAATTTACAGGTCCGTGAACACATCAGGGACGCTACACCGTTAGGTGACGACGTGCTTCCGGCGTATCCAGCGTCTCTGCCGCGCCTTCATGCACGATTTCTCCGCGATCCATGATGTAGACATAGTCGGCAAGCTCGCGGCAGAAATCCAGATATTGTTCGACCAATAAAATCGCCATACCGGTGGAATCCCGTAAATATTTGATGGCCCGGCCGATATCCTTGATGATCGATGGCTGAATGCCCTCGGTCGGCTCGTCCAGCACCAGAATTTTCGGGCGCGTCACCAGTGCACGGCCAATGGCAAGCTGCTGCTGCTGTCCACCAGACAAATCCCCACCACGACGTGACAACATCGATTGCAGCACCGGAAACAGGCTGAAAATATCGTCGGGAATAAACCGATCCTTGCGCGACAGCGGCGCATAACCGCTTTCCAGATTTTCCTGAACGCTGAGAAGCGGGAAGATTTCACGCCCCTGCGGCACATAACCGACCCCGCGCTTGGCACGCTGGTAAGGTGCAAGGCCATTGAGGCTTTCGCCGCTGAAGCTGATTGTGCCACCACTTAAAGGATGTTGACCGGTAACGGCACGCAACAGCGAGCTTTTACCAACACCATTGCGTCCGAGAACGCAGGTAATCTTGCCCATTTCCGCATTCAGCGAAATGCCACGCAGAGCCTGCGCCGCGCCGTAGTGAAGATTGATGTTGTTAACGCTCAGCATGATGTCGCTCCCTCTGGCCTGCTGTTGAGAGGCGCCGCCCCCCTCTGCCCTGCCGGGCATCTCCCCCACAGGTGGGGAGATAGATCGTGGTGATCTCCCGCCCATATCTGACGTTGCAGATACGGACTGAAGTTAGCCTCCTGCCAATCTCCACCCTTGAGGGGGAGATGCCCGGCAGGGCAGAGGGGGGGTATCAACACAAATTTCTCCATTACCGCCCCAGATAATTCTCGATCACCTTGGGATCGCTCGACACAAAATCAATCGATCCCTCGGCCAGCACGGAGCCTTCGGCAAGGCAGGTTACCTTCACACCGAGCTCGCGGATGAAGCCCATGTCGTGTTCCACCACCACCACGGAACGGGTCTTGGCGATTTCCTTCAACAGCACAGCCGTTTCGGCGGTTTCAGCATCGGTCATGCCTGCCACAGGCTCATCGACCAGAAGAAGTTTCGGTTCCTGCGCCAGCAACATGCCAATCTCCAGCCACTGCTTCTGACCGTGTGAAAGATTGGCGGCCAGATCATTGCGACGATGGCCAAGGCGTACGGTGCCGAGAATTTCTTCGATGCGGGCCTTGTCTTCTTCGGTCAGCCGGTAAAACAAAGTGGCAAAAACCCCGCGCTTGCGGTTTAACGCCAGCTCCAGATTGTCCCACACCGTGTGGCTTTCAAACACCGTTGGTTTCTGGAACTTGCGGCCAATGCCAAGCTGGGCAATATCCGCCTCGTCCTTTTTCGTCAGATCGACACTGTCTTCAAACAACACCTTGCCGGTGTCCGGTCGCGTCTTGCCGGTGATGATATCCATCATCGTCGTTTTGCCGGCGCCATTGGGGCCGATGATGGCGCGAAGCTCTCCCGGCTCCACCACGAAGGACAGAGAATTGAGTGCCTTGAACCCGTCAAAGGATACGGACACGCCATCCAGATAAAGTAGGCTTTTCGTTCTGTTTTCCGCAATCATGTTCATGGTCGTTACTCCGCCGCCTGTTGTGCCGGTGTCGGTGTTTTCACATCGACAGAGGCTGCAACATTGGTTTTCGCCAGTGCTTCACGCTTCTCCCGCCGAGTGCCGATGAACTGCTGGATAGTCCCAACAATGCCCTTTGGGAAAAACAGCGTGACCGCGATAAAAAGCCCGCCCAAAGCAAACAGCCACAGTTCCGGGAACGCACCGGTGAAATAGCTCTTACCGCCATTGACCAGTACGGCACCGATAATCGGGCCAATCAACGTGCCACGCCCGCCAACTGCCGTCCAAACCACCACTTCGATGGAGTTGGCTGGAGAAAACTCACCTGGGTTGATGATACCGACCTGCGGCACAAACAGCGCACCGGCAATGCCTGCCATCATCGCCGAGACAACGAAGGTGAACAGCTTGATGTTTTCCACCCGGAAGCCAAGGAACCGCACGCGGCTTTCCGCATCCCGCACACCGACAAGCACCTTGCCGAACTTGGAGTTCACGATACCCGACGCGATCAGAAGGCTGAGCGCCAGCATGATGGCGGTCATGGCAAACAGAACGGCACGTGTGCCATCTGCCTGCACGGAGAAACCGAGAATATCCTTGAAGTCCGTCAGACCATTATTGCCGCCAAAGCCCATGTCGTTGCGGAAGAAGGCCAACAGCAGTGCGTAGGTCATCGCCTGGGTGATGATGGAGAGATAAACGCCATTGACGCGGGAGCGAAACGCAAACCAGCCAAACACGAAGGCCAGCACACCCGGCACCACCAGCACCATCAACATGGCAAACCAGAACATGTCAAAACCCTGCCAGAACCACGGCAGTTCTTTCCAGTTCAGGAACACCATGAAATCGGGCAAAACGGGGTGACCGTAGACGCCACGCGTCCCGATTTGACGCATCAGATACATGCCCATGGCATAACCACCCAGCGCAAAAAACGCGGCGTGCCCCAGTGAAAGAATGCCGCAATACCCCCACACAAGATCCAGTGCCAGTGCCAGCAAGGCATAGGCCAGATATTTGCCCAGCATCGACATGATGTAGGTCGGCACATGCAACGGATTGTCGGCAGGCAGCAGCAGGTTTGATGCCGGGATGAGCAGGGCAACAGCCAGCAGAATGCCGATTGCAAAAATGATACGGCGATCAAGCGCCCGAAGAAGGAAGCCGGTAATCATGCTTCGATGGCCCTTCCCTTGAGTGCGAAGAGACCACGCGGCCGCTTCTGAATGAACAGGATGATGAGCACGAGGACGAGGATCTTGCCGAGCACGGCACCGACCGTCGGCTCCAGGAACTTGTTGAGCACACCCAGCGACAGCGCCCCAACCAATGTGCCCCAAAGATTGCCGACACCGCCAAACACCACCACCATGAAACTGTCGATGATGTAGCTCTGGCCAAGATTGGGCGACACATTGTCGATCTGCGAGAGGGCAACACCGGCAAGACCGGCCACACCGGAGCCAAGCGCAAAGGTAAAGGCATCAACCCAGGGTGTTCTGATCCCCATGGACGACGCCATGCGGCGGTTCTGGGTGACGGCACGCATCTGCAAACCGAACGAGGAACGTTTCAACAGCAACAGCAGCGCAAAGAACACCGACAGCGAAAAGATGACGATCCAGACGCGGTTCCAGGTGAAGTTCAGATAACCGACGCTGAACGAACCAGACATCCAGCTTGGGCTGCCGACTTCCCGGTTGGTTGGCCCGAAGATTGAACGAACCGCCTGCTGCAGAATGAGCGAGATACCCCAGGTGGCAAGCAGGGTCTCAAGCGGACGGCCGTAGAGAAAACGGATGACGCCGCGCTCCATGACAAGCCCGACGAAGCCGGTGACAAGAAATGCCACAGGCAGCGCAATGGCCAAAGACCAGTCAAACAAACCGGGATAGTTGGTGCGGATAACCTCCTGCACCATAAAGGTGGAGTAAGCGCCGATCATCACCATTTCGCCATGCGCCATGTTGATGATGCCCATCACACCGAAGGTGATGGCAAGGCCAATCGCTGCCAGCAGCAGAACGGAGCCGAGCGACAGGCCGTACCAGACATTTTGCGCACCATCCCAGAACGCCAGCGAGCTTTCGATCTTTGAAATCGCAGCATCGATGTCAGGTTTCAGGCTGGCATCGACAGACGATGATGCGGCCATCAGAATGCTGATCGCATCACGGCCACCAATTTTGCTGATGGTCTCGATTGCCGCTTTTTTCTCGTCTACCGCACGATCGGACGACAAAAGCGAAACGGCCCTCGCCTCCTCCATGCGCGCACGCACCTCGCCATCGGCTTCCTTGGCAAGGGCTGCATCCAGCAGATCGAGATTTTCAGAACTGGGCGCCTTGAGAACGGCATCAGCTGCCGAAAGGCGCACCGATTTCTCCGGGCTCAGCAACGTCAAACCGCCCAAAGCGGAACGAATAACCCGGCGCAGATTGTTATTGACCCTGATCTTGGTCACGGCTGCCTTTGGCGCCTCTCCGGCTTCAGCACCCGTCAGCGGATCAATCAGCGTAAAACCGGATCCTGCGGTCTTGGTCATGAAAACCAGATTGTCTGCCTTGCGAACATAAAGATCGCCGGCGGCAAAAGCCTCAAGGGCAGGCACCACACGGGCATCCCCCGTCGCGGCAATCTGCCCGATCAACACTTCTGCCTTTTTGAAATCAGCCGTCCCCAGCGCATCAATCATCGCCTTCGGATCACTCTGCGCCATGGAAGGCGACACGAGGCTGAAGAGCAGGCAGATCAGGGCCAAAACACGAAAAATCATAGTCCCAAGTCCCCCTTGGAAGTCTGCACGTCAGTTCTCAGAAACTGGCAGACGAATTCTGGAAAGAAGGATCTTTCCTTTTTGTCTCAGGTGCACTCCCCCTCGACGTCATTAGCAGGCCTCGCCCGACTATTGGGTGCTTGGTGCCGACCAAGTTCACGCTGATCGGCACCCGCATTTCTGGCTTATCAGCTGCCCTTGCCGCCGCACTTGCCGGAAGCAACGTTGAAGTTGCCGCACTCCATCGGCTTGCGCCAATCGGAAATCAGGTCCTTGCTGTCTGGCAGATAATCGGACCATTCGTCACCGACCACCTGCGGGGTCTGCTGTACGATTTCGAACTGGCCATCCGCCTGGATTTCACCGATCAGCACAGGCTTGGTGATGTGGTGGTTCGGCATGACGGTGGAGTAACCACCCGACAGGTTCGGTACGGAGACACCGATGATCGAGTCGAGAACGGCATCAGTCTCGGTGGTACCAGCAGCCTCAACAGCCTTTACCCAGGCGTTAAAGCCGATATAGGCGGCTTCCATTGGGTCGTTGGTCACGCGCTTGTCGTTCTTGGTGAAGGCGTGCCACGTCTTGATGAACTCGGCATTGACTTCGGAATCGACGGACTGGAAGTAGTTCCAGGCTGCAAGGTG
>NZ_DAMDBP010000005.1:113658-139489 GCF_032092815.1 Agrobacterium sp.
AGCCAGTTCTTCTTCACCAACCGAGAAGGCAACAACCGGAATGTCCTCAGCCTTGATGCCCTGGTTTGCCAGTTCCTTGTAGAACGGAACGTTGGCGTCACCATTGATGGTGGAAACAACGGCGGTTTTCTTGCCGGCCGAGCCGAACTTCTTGATGTCGGAAACAATGGTCTGCCAGTCGGAATGACCAAATGGCGTGTAGTTGACCATGATGTCTTCAGACTTCACGCCCTTGGACTCGAGATAGGCCTTGAGGATCTTGTTGGTGGTCTGCGGATAGACATAGTCCGTGCCGGCCAGAACCCAGCGCTCGACACCTTCGGTACTGGCGAGGTAATCAACAGCTGGAATGGCCTGCTGGTTTGGAGCAGCACCGGTGTAGAAGATGTTGCGGGAGGATTCTTCGCCCTCATACTGCACTGGGTAAAACAGGATGGAATTCAGCTCTTCGAATACCGGCAGAACGGATTTGCGCGAAGACGATGTCCAGCAACCAAACACGGCCGAGACTTTATCCTGCGAAATCAGCTGACGTGCCTTTTCAGCAAACAGCGGCCAATCGGAAGCCGGATCGACGACAACGGCCTCAAGCTGCTTGCCGAGAACGCCGCCCTTTTTGTTCTGCTCATCGATGAGCATAAGCATGGCATCCTTCAGGGTCGTTTCGGAGATCGCCATGGTGCCGGAAAGTGAGTGAAGAACGCCAACTTTGATGGTGTCTTCTGCAGCGAACGCGCCGTGGAAGGCCGTCGTGGACAAGATCGCGCCAAGCAACGCACCTGTTAACTTTGTTCTGAAAGTCATCTGATCGAACCCCTCTTTATGGTTTGCCTTAAAAGGCACCAGCAGCCTTGTGACTGCCGCCGTGGGGAACTATCAAACGCACATCCGCAAAACCGTATACGTCAATTGACGTATGCACGGTGGCGAAACAGGAAGGCCGGAAAAACAGCCGTCGTGAAACCCGTGAAGGGCGCAGAGGAATATTCGCGGATCAGGCCGCCTCTCGCGGCCAGACAATCAGTGCCGAATGATCAGTTTTGCGGCTTGGTATCCGTAGATGTTTCGATGATGGCTTCCTGATGATACCAGCTATCGAAATCAACCTGCGGCAAAGGCGCTGCAAAAGTGTCTGCCGTTGCAGATGCATCCTTGCGGAAACGGTTGTAGCCCGCACGCCCACCAACGGGAAACTGATATATTCTGGCACTTTCCATTTGCGGTTCATTTCTCATGATATTCTCTCTTCGTTAAAACACCTCAGCATCTTGCTTCACTCTAATATAGCGTATCCGGATTGAAATTTCACCTTATCGATTAAAAAAAAATCAAAAAGACTAAAAATTAGGCAGGGAATCTTTCCAAGACGTAAAAGATCAGTCTTTATGCAGCTAACGACCTAAAATCGGTCATTCATGGCGCAAAAAGCGCCTTGCCGGGCCAAATCCGGCCCGCAATTTGAAGATTAACGCTCTTCTCTTTATAAAAACTTCATATTTGCAGGGAATTACCGATTTTCCTCTTCTCGCAAACGGACAGCGCCAAGGCTGGTTCCCGATCACTAAAATCCATCGCACCGAAAGAAAAACACACGACCTTTCGAGGTGAAACTCAAACTGGCACGGCACGTGCTTGTATATGGGCAGCCCTTGAAAGCGAAAGCGGTTTCCTGGCGACCTTAACCGGTCAGGGATTATCAAGGCTTCGCATTATTACCTATGAGAGGTTCGCAATGACTAAGTTCAAACTCGAGTACATCTGGCTCGATGGTTACAAGCCGGTAGCAAACCTGCGTGGCAAGACGCAGATCAAGGAATTCGATGAATTCCCGACACTCGAGCAGCTTCCGCTTTGGGGCTTTGACGGCTCCTCCACCCAGCAGGCCGAAGGCCATAGCTCGGATTGCGTCCTGAAGCCTGTTGCCATTTACCCTGACCCAGCCCGTACCAACGGCGCGCTCGTCATGTGCGAAGTCATGATGCCGGATGGCGTAACGCCACACGCATCCAACAGCCGCGCAACCATTCTCGACGACGAAGATGCATGGTTCGGTTTCGAGCAGGAATACTTCTTCTACGAAGACGGCCGTCCACTCGGCTTCCCTGAGCAGGGCTACCCAGCTCCACAGGGCCCATACTACACAGGCGTTGGCTACAAGAACGTTGGTTCGATCGCCCGCGAAATCGTTGAAGAGCACCTCGACCTCTGCCTCGAAGCAGGCATCAACCACGAAGGTATCAACGCCGAAGTGGCCAAGGGTCAGTGGGAATTCCAGGTATTCGGCAAGGGCTCCAAGAAGGCCGCTGACCAGATCTGGATCGCTCGCTACCTGCTTCTCCGTCTGTGCGAAAAGTACGGCATCGACGTAGAATTCCATTGCAAGCCGCTCGGTGACACCGACTGGAACGGTTCGGGCATGCACTGCAACTTCTCCACCAAGTTCATGCGCGAAGTTGGCGGCAAGGAATACTTCGAAGCCCTCATGGCTGCTTTCTCCAAGAACTGGAAAGAGCACATCGACGTATACGGCCCGGACAACCACCTGCGTCTGACCGGCAAGCACGAAACTGCTCCGTGGAACAAGTTCTCCTACGGTATTGCTGACCGTGGCGCATCGATCCGCGTTCCGCACTCCTTCGTCAACAACGGTTACCGTGGTTACCTCGAAGACCGTCGTCCAAACTCGCAGGGTTGCCCATACCAGATCGCTTCGATCGTTCTGAAGACGATCGCAGAAGTCCCGACTGCAAAGTCGGCTGCTGCCTAATTTAGAAATGATGGCGTCGTTCGATCCGGACGACGCCATTTTTGTGTCTGCCTATGCAGCCCTACTGCCTGACAAAGGTCAGTAAAACTCTGACAACCGTTTCGGAGGCTATGGAAATCCGGCATGGCCGCACGACAACGTATTATTCCAGTCAGGCGTGAATATAACCGCTGGGTCGCAAACCAGACGCTGGAAGATTATGCGCTGCGCTTTACTGCCAAAAGCGCCCGCCAGTTTTCATCAAACCGTATTTCCCACACCGCAATCGGCGCCATTTCCTTCCTGGCCCTGGAAGCCATCGGCGGTGCAATTACCCTTTCCTACGGCACAACAAACGCCTTTTTTGCCACCATCGCCGCTGCCGTGGCCATGCTGGCGGTGGGTCTGCCGATCAGCCGTTATGCCATCCGCCATGGCGTTGATATCGACCTTCTGACCCGTGGCGCGAGTTTTGGTTACATCGGCTCGACCATCACCTCGCTGATCTATGCTGCCTTCACCTTCATGCTGTTTGCCATTGAGGCATCCATCATGTCCGGCGCTCTGGAGTTGGCACTCGGTATCCCGCTATGGATCGGCTACATCATCTCGTCGGTCATGGTCATTCCGCTGGTCACCCATGGCGTGCGACTGATCAGTAAATTCCAGATCCTCACCCAGCCGTTCTGGATCATTCTCAACATATTGCCGTTCATCTTCATCGCGTTTCTCGACTGGGGAAAATTCGACCTTTGGCTGGCATTTTCGGGTATCCATCACCAGTCTGCGCCACTGGGTGAATTTGCGACCTTCAACCTGGTGGAGTTTGGTGCGGCGTCTGCCGTAATCCTGGCTCTAATGTCCCAGATCGGCGAGCAGGTGGATTTTTTGCGCTTTCTGCCCGCCGAGGGCCAGCGCAAGTTCCGACACCGTATTGCGGTGTTTCTGGCGGGTGCCGGCTGGGTTGTCGTGGGCGTGCCAAAACTTTTGGCCGGGTCGTTCCTTGTCGTTTTGACCCTGTCATCCGGAGTACCGGTCGATAAAGCCGCCGACCCCGCGCAAATGTACCTGACAGCCTTCGGATACATGATCCCCAATCAAAACGCCGCCATGCTGCTTATGGTGGCCTTTGTGGTGGTGTCGCAGCTCAAGATCAACGTCATGAATGCCTATGCCGGATCACTGGCATGGTCGAACTTCTTCTCCCGCCTCACCCACAGCCACCCCGGCCGTGTCGTCTGGCTGGTGTTCAACGTAGCCATTGCCCTGCTTTTGATGGAGCTCGGGATCTACAGGCTGCTAGAAGAAACACTTGGCATATTTTCGATCATTGCCATGGCATGGCTCTGCACCATCTCTGCCGATCTCTTCGTCAACAAGCCGCTCGGCCTTGCGCCTCCCGGCATAGAATTCAAGCGTGCCCACCTCTATGACATCAACCCGGTCGGCGTCGGCAGCATGGTGCTGTCTGCCACCATCGCACTGACAGCACATTTCGGCCTGTTTGGCTCCATTGCCGCTTCGCTTGCCCCCTATATCACGCTGCTGGTGGCCTTTACCGCATCACCGCTTATTGCCTGGGGTACAAAAGGCAAGTTCTATCTGGCCAGAAAACCGCGCCAGAAATGGCATGAAAAAAGCAGCATCACCTGCTCGATCTGCGAACACCCTTTCGAACCGGAAGACATGGCGTGGTGCCCGGCCTATGCCGCACCGATCTGTTCGCTCTGCTGTTCGCTGGACAGCCGTTGCCATGACATGTGCAAACCAAAGGCCAAGCTCAATTATCAGGTGGCGGCGGTTGCCAAATCCTTCTTGCCCAACGAGCTTGTTGCCAAACTTGCCACACGCCTTGGCCGTTACGGCATGGCGGCCGCCCTGGCCATTGCCGCCCTTGGCGGCATTCTCGCGCTGATTGCCCATCAGGTTGCAACGGCCTCACCGGAAACGGCCGATGTGGTCAATCGCACCATCCTCATCGTGTTTTTTGTGTTTGCAGTGATTGCCGGCATCGTCTGCTGGTTTCTGGTGCTTGCCCATGACAGCCGCGTTGTCGCCGAGGAAGAATCCTCGCGCCAGAACACGCTGCTGCTCAAGGAAATTGCCGCACACCGCAAGACAGACGCTGCCCTTCAGACAGCCAAGGAAACCGCCGAAGCCGCCAACCGCGCCAAAAGCCGCTACGTCGTTGGTCTCAGCCATGAGCTGCGCACGCCACTCAATGCCGTGCTCGGTTACGCCCAGATCCTGGAGCGCGATGACACCATTCCCGCTCCGCGCCAGTCGGCCATCAAGGTCATCAAACGCTCGGCAGACCACCTGTCTGGCCTGATTGATGGTCTGCTTGATATTTCCAAGATCGAGGCGGGCCGCCTGCAGGTCTATTCCAATGAAATCAACATTCAGGACTTTCTTGACCAGATCGTCGACATGTTCCGCCCGCAGGCGCAGGCCAAGGGCCTGACCTTCCACCACGTCAGGGCACCGTCCCTGCCGCAATATGTCCGCAACGACGAAAAGCGCCTGCGCCAAATCCTCGTCAATCTGTTGTCCAATGCCATCAAGTTCACCGACGCGGGCAGCGTGACATTCGATGTTGCCTATCGCAGCCAGGTTGCGACCTTTACCGTGACAGATACGGGCCGTGGCATTCCGCCAAAGGATTTGGCCCGCATTTACGAACCTTTCCAGCGTGGCGAGGCGGACAGCATCAAACCCATGCCAGGGCTGGGTCTCGGGCTAACGATTACCCAACTGCTGACCAACACCCTGGGCGGTGAAATTTCCGTCAGCAGTGAAAAGGACGTCGGCTCGACATTCAAGGTTCGGCTCATGCTGTCGGCCATTCACCGGCCAAGCACGGCACCGGCTGCAGAAAAAAAGATCGTGTCCTATGCCGGTCCGCGCCGCACCATCATGGTGGTGGATGACAATGAGGACCACCGCGACCTGATGCAGGAGGTGCTGTCGCCGCTTGATTTCGTGGTGCTGACAGCCCAGAGCGGACCGGACTGTCTAACCCTGATTGAAGGTGTCAAACCGGATGCATTCCTTGTCGATATTTCCATGCCAGGCATGAATGGTTGGCAGCTGGTTTCCAAACTGCGCGATGCGGGACAGACCGCGCCCATCATCATGCTGTCCGCCAACATAGGCGATACCGCCATCATCGGCGCTGGCACAGACGGGCACAATGATGCCATTGCCAAACCGGTCGACATTCGCCAGCTTTGTGACCGCCTCGCCGTTCATCTCGGCCTGAACTGGGTTTACGAAAGTGATGCCCGACTGGCGGCCACCTCGCCTGCACCTGCGGCACCGTTAAAAGCGCCAGCCTCCATGCATCTGCAGGACTTGTTACGGCTTGGCGAGATCGGTTACATACGCGGCATTGAGGCAAAACTGGACGATCTTGGTCGCCACGCCGAAAACAAGCCGTTTACGGAAGAAGCCCGCAATTTTGTACGTGCCTTCGATCTGGCAGGATACGCGGACTTCATCAGGGGATTTGAGGACAAGAGGACGGGCACGGATGACTGAGCCGATGAACCCGCGCGATATCGTGCTTCTGGTGGACGACAGCCCGGAGGCCCTGGGCTTTCTGACCGAGGCGCTGGAACAGTCCGGCTTTTCAGTGCTGATCGCCACCTCTGGCCAGGCAGCGCTCAATATCGTGGAGCGTATTACCCCTGATCTGATCTTGCTGGATGCCATCATGCCATCGATGGATGGATTTGAAACCTGCCGCCGCCTCAAGGCCAATGCCTCCGTGGCACAGGTGCCAGTGATTTTCATGACCGGCCTGACAGAAACCGAACATGTGGTGCACGCTCTGGGTTCTGGCGGCGTCGACTATCTGACCAAGCCGATCAACATCGATGAACTGCGTGCCCGCATCAGGGTTCACCTGTCCAATGCCCGCTCGGCACAAAGTGCACGTGTGGCGCTGGATGCGGCCGGTCGTCATCTGCTGGCGGTGCGTGGAAACGGTGCCATCCACTGGTCCACACCGCAGGCCACGCGGTTGATCAATGCTGCAACCGGTAGCGACGCCGGGCTGGAGATCGTATCAGCCGAAATTGCCACCTGGCTCGGCTCGCCCGATCGTGCGCAACATATGCGAGACGCCGTGTTGAGCATCGCCAATAATGGTCAGGCCATTTTGCAACTGACCTTCCTTGGAGCCATGGGGGCGGATGAATATCTGTTCCGCCTGATGGCCACCAATGACAAACCGGCCGACGCCATGCTTCGCCAGCATTTTGGCCTTACAGTCAGAGAATCCGAAGTGCTGCTATGGATCGCCAAGGGTAAGTCCAACCGCGATATCGGGGATATTCTCGGCCTCTCCGCCCGCACAGTGAACAAACATCTGGAGCAGATCTACGTAAAACTGGGCGTAGAGAACCGCGCCTCCGCTGCCGTCAAAGCCACTCAAGTCATCCATAACAACGGCTAAGACCCGACCCGCAACAGGTAAAAGGTACCTGTTGCCTCAACGAGGACGCGCTATGTGCGCCTGATACTGCTGGCCGGCCAGTAACTGCGAAACGGTCACAAATTCGAAGCCACGTTTGCGCAACCCATCGATGATCTTGGGCACGGCTGCTCGGCTCGCCTCGCCGCTGCGATACATCACATGCAGCAGAATGATCGAACCATTTTGGGCGCGCTCAATGGCGTGATTGGCGAGGGCATCTGCATTATTGGCAAGCTCCGGATAACTTTCCGGTTCGATATCCCAGGTAATTGTTTTGCGATTATTCTGCGAGAGATACCACGGCAGGGTCACCAACTTCTTGCCATAGGGAGGACGAAAATAAATGTCGCCCTGATATCCCGCTGAGCGGATAGCGGCATCCGTGCGCTCAATTTCATCTGCAACGGTTGCAGGCGCCGTCAGCAGCATACGGGAATGCGAATAGGAATGGTTGCCCACTTGATGACCAGCCGCAACAATGGCGCGCGCCTGTTCCAGGTTTTCTTCCGTTTCCCTTCCTGTCACGAAAAACGTTGCCTTCACATCATGCTCTTTCAACATGGTGAGCACGTCGCCGGTAAAGCGTGCGGTCGGACCATCATCAAATGTCAGGGCAATGACAGGCTCGTTTGTGTCAATGCGTGCAATGATCTCGCCAAAAAGCTGCTTGGTGCGGGAGTTGCTGAGGACATAAAGTCCGTAGAGAACTCCGCCTACAGCAAGCAGGCCTATGCAGACGAGCAAAATCCGTCGCGCCACCACCGAACCTCTCCCAAAAGCTGCCTTGTGCGCATTCATCGCAACAACCATGTCCCCTTTGTGGCAGAGGCGAACTCATGGTGCACCCTTTGGGGTTCCTCCCAACATTGTAGGACCTGTTAACATCAAAAAGCCCGGCATCGCTGCCGGGCTTCGTGAAATGATATGCAGAAACTTACATGCCCTGCTGGAAGTAACTGAAATTGCCGTCCGGGCCCTTCTTCCACTCGTACATAACGTAACCAGGAAGCTTCGGATCGCCCTTCTCGTCGAAGGAGATATCGCCAAGCGCAGTCTTGAACGTCCCCTTCTTCATTTCTGCAGCGACAGCTTCAGCGTCGGTCGAACCCGCAGCCTTGGCAGCTTCAGCAATAGTCTGGAGCGCAGCGTAAGAGTAGAGGGTGTAAGCTTCTGGGTTGAAGCCAGCAGCCTTGAACTTCTCTACCAGTTCCTTGTTTTCCGGACGCAGGGTCGGATCAGGACCAAACGTGTTCAGCGTGCCTTCAACAGCATCGCCAGCAATCGACGCCAGTTCGTTGGAAACGATACCGTCACCCGAAATGAGCGTTGCCTTCAGACCCTGGTCAGCAGCCTGACGGATGATGAGGCCAGCTTCTGTGTGCAGACCGCCCCAATAGATGATCGAAACGCCAGCTTCCTTCATCTTTGCGATCAGTGCGGAGAAGTCCTTGTCGCCGACGTTGACGCCTTCGTACAGCGCTTCAGTCACACCGGCAGCGTTTGCAGCCTTCTTGGTTTCGTCCGCAAGACCCTGACCGTATGGGGTCTTGTCGTGAATGATAGCAATCTTTGCATCCTTGAAATTGTCAGCAAGGTACTTGCCGGCAATACCACCCTGCTGGTCGTCACGACCACAGGTACGGAATGTGTTCCACAAGCCACGTTCGGTGAATACCGGGTTCGTTGCGGCAGGCGTTACTTCGAGAATGCCGTTTTCAGCGTACACTTCGGAAGCCGGGATCGAAACGCCCGAGTTAAAGTGGCCAACAACGAACTTCACACCGTCAGCAACGAACTTGTTGGCGACGGAGATGCCCTGCTTGGGGTCAGACACGTCATCGCCCAGGACAATCTTGATCTGTTCGCCGTTGATACCGCCAGCAGCATTGATGTCTGCTGCAGCCTGCTCGGCACCCTTCTGGAGCTGTGCACCGAACGCCGCGTTCGGGCCAGTCAGCGGACCGCCAACGCCGATAAGAATATCAGCCCAGGCAGAGCCGCTGAACGCGACCATTGCGGTCAGCGCCACTGCGGAAAGAAGAGACTTCTTCATTATGTTACTCCCAGTTCCTTTTGGATGGGTATTGTTTGTAACCTATCCAGCCCCATCATCACTGGACAGGAAAGCTGTTCCACCTTTACGAGTAATCTGAGGTCAGAAACCCTGCCCTGTCAATGTTTGTTCTTCCAGGAAAAAGCAGAACTTTTCTCGTATAGCCAATAGTAGTTATTGACCATTTGGTTCGTTCTGCGCGTACGGAAACCGGCAAAGGAAAAAATCAGCAACAACACCACATCAATCGTGTAGTACAGGCCGTTCAGCATCGGGCCGTTAAACAGCGCGTGATGCAAGAAGCGCATGGCAAAGCCCAGAAGCAACGTGTAGATGACGACGCGGGGCCATTCACCCCAGCCATCCGCTACCGATTTTCCAGTGCGCCATGCTGTCCAGAACCCCAGAAGCAGAACCAAGGCCCGCAAGACATAACGAGGCACGGTATCTGTTTCGAAAAAAAGTCCCTGCATTTCATTTTCCCCTTTGGTGCGGTCGCCTCAACGACAGACGCTCCGTTATTTTTGTTTTGAACGAGTGCCTCTCAGCCCCGGCATTCCCTTCCCCGCCTCCATAAACCCGTTGCCGGGCCTAAGGCCAAAAGGCGGAAAAGACTTCTCTGATGGACGATGTATCCCGACGAGAAACATCATCCTGACTTGAGACACACCGAGAAGTCATTGCCCCCGAATATGCCTCAATTCCTGCACTGGACCTACGACTACATCGCAGCTCCAATTCTTGTTTCATCCATCACCGCACCACCTGCCAAAGGGACACGCAGCAATGTTTAGTGGCGACCACCTTCAAGGTAAGCTGCGCGCACCTCAGGATCGGCCAGAAGCTCCTTGCCGGAACCGCTCATCGTCACCTTGCCGTTCACCATCACATAGGCGCGATCGGACAGCTTGAGTGCGGCAAAAGCGTTCTGCTCCACCAGGAACACAGTCAGACCTTCTTCCCGGTTCAGTTTCTTGATCGCCTCGAAAATACGCTTGACGATCAGCGGCGCAAGACCAAGCGATGGTTCATCCAGCAACAGCAGCTTCGGGCGGGCCATCAGCGCGCGGCCGATCGACAGCATCTGCTGCTCGCCACCTGACAGCGTGCCACCACGCTGGTTCTGGCGCTCCTTCAGTCGCGGGAACATCACGAAGATCTTCTCCACGTCTTCCTTGAAATATTTGAGGTTATCCAGCCCCGCACCCATTTGAAGGTTTTCCATAACCGTCATGCGCGGGAAGATGCGGCGACCTTCCGGAGACTGCGCAATACGCTTGCGGGCGATCAGATGCGTTGGAACGCGGGTAATGTCTTCACCATCAAAGATCACCGAACCGGAACGGGCCTGCGGGCTACCGCAAATGGTCATCATCAGCGTGGATTTTCCAGCGCCATTGGCACCGATAAGGCTGACGATCTCGCCCTTGTTCACCTCGATATCAACACCGGCAAGTGCGCGGATGTTGCCATAATAGGTTTCGACGTTCTGGACTTTAAGAAGGGATTCACCGGACATCAGACCGCTCCCCCGTCAAGTTCTTCAGCAATAACTTCTTCCACTTCATCGTCCTCGACACCGAGGTAGGCGGCGATGACCTTGGGGTCGTTCTTCACATGGTCCGGCGTGCCATCGGAAATCTTCTGGCCATATTCCAGCACCACCACGTGATCGGAAATTTCCATCACCACCGACATGTCGTGCTCGATCAGCAACAGCGATGTTCCCTCATCGCGAATACCGCGCAGCAGCGCATTCAGCGCAAGAGATTCCTTCGGGTTGAGACCGGCGGCAGGTTCGTCCAGGCACAAAAGTTCCGGGCCAGTGCACATCGCACGGGCAATTTCCAGACGACGCTGTGCGCCATAGGAAAGGTCGCCAGCCGGATCGTCTGCACGATCAATCAGATCGGCTTTTTCCAGCCAGTATTTGGCCTTTTCGATGGCACCCGCTGCAGCATTTTTGTAGGCGGGAAATCCAAGCAAGCCGAGGATGGTGTAGCCTGAGGCCTTCATCAGCACATTGTGCTGCGCCACCAGCAGATTTTCAAGAACCGTCAGACCCGAGAAAAGCCGGATGTTCTGGAAGGTTCTGGCAACCTTGGCCTTTTTGGTGATTTCAAAATCCGGCAATCGTTCCAGAAGGTGCTGCTGCCCGTCTTTCCCGTTCATGGTGATCATGCCCATCGTCGGCTTGTAAAAACCGGTGATGCAGTTGAACACCGTGGTCTTGCCAGCGCCGTTCGGCCCGATCAACGCGGTGATCTCACCGCGCTTGGCTTCGAAGGAGAAGTCGTTGATGGCCATGAGGCCGCCGAACTTCATCGAGAGATGTTCGACTTTGAGGATCGTTTCGTTTTTCATCAAACTTGTTCCGGATGCCATCAGCCGTGACCTTCCTTCGTAAAGCTGCCGGAGACAGCCTTGCGTTCTTTCAAGAAGGCCGTCGGTTCGCGTGACCCCACAAAGCCGCGCGGTTTGAACAGCATCACGATGATCATGGCGAGGCCGAACAGCAGCATACGGTAGAGTTCCGGCGTGAAGTCATTGCCGAAGAAATGCTTGAGGAATTCCATTTCGCGCAGTGCTTCGGTACCACCCACCATCACGACAGCCGCGATGGCAATGCCGGTGAGTGATCCCATGCCACCGAGAACCACGATGGCGAGAATAACCGCCGATTCCAGGAACACAAAGGATTCAGGCGATACGAAACCCTGACGAGCCGCAAAGAACGAACCGGCAAATCCACCAAACATCGCACCTGTTGCAAAGGCGGTCAGCTTGGTTGCAACCGTATCGATACCCAGCGAACGGCAGGCGATCTCGTCCTCACGCAGTGCTTCCCATGCACGGCCGATCGGCATGCGACGCAGGCGGATCGTGACGTATGCCGTCAAAAGGCAGAGCGCCAGAATGACGTAGAACAGGAAGATCTTGTAATAAGAAGACGACATCGACAAGCCAAAAGCCTTGGCGAAATTGTTTGGCGTACCGAGATCAAAAGACCAGATACCGAAGACCGACGCCTTGGCGATGCCGGAGATACCAAAGGTACCCTTGGTTACATCTGTCCAGTTTATCAAAACCAGACGAATGATTTCACCGAAGGCAAGCGTCACGATCGCCAGATAGTCACCCCGAAGGCGAAGTACTGGAAAACCGAGGATGACGCCCCAAAATGCAGCCAGAATGCCGGACATTGGCAAAAGCAGCCAGAAGGAAAAACCGAAATAGCTGGACAGCAGCGCGTAGGAATAGGCACCCACGGCATAGAATGCCACGTAACCGAGGTCGAGCAGACCAGCCAGACCGACAACGATGTTAAGCCCCCAAGCCAACATCACGTAGATCAGGATCTGGACGCCAAAATTGTCCACGAACTTGATCGAACCTTGAAAGCCAAACAGCATGACGATCACTGGTGGATAAAGCAGCAGGGCAACCAGTGCGATCTTGAGGAAATATTTCTGGAAGTCACTTTTCTCTTCGGAGACGTCCGGAACCCCGGTCCGAGCCTTTTTCAGCTTGCGGGCATCCAGCGATGGCTTGATGAAACCGACAACCAGAAAGCGCCCAACAGCAGCAACGGCAACAAAAATCGCCAGAAGATCCCAGCGTGTTTCCCACACCAGCGCATTGTTGATGTCCTGGAAGGTACGAATACCGACAAACAGCAGGAACATGCCGAACGAAATCAAGCCCGCGTAGAGGCCTTCCTTCAACGCCACGACCGTGAGGTCAGGGTTGGAGGATTTTGTTTCAGGAGCAGTATTTGCCATGATTTTACACCTTCTCGACTTCGGGACGTCCGAGGATGCCCGTAGGCTTGAAGATCAGCACGAATGCAAGAATGGCGAAGGCCGCAACATCCTTGTAGGCAATCGAGAAATAGGCCGACCACAGGCTTTCGATGAGGCCGATCAGCAATCCACCAAGCACAGCGCCTGGAAGAGAACCAATGCCGCCCAGAACCGCAGCCGTAAATGCCTTGACGCCTGGAATGAAGCCATCATTGAACGACGCAACACCATAATACATCAGGTACATGGTACCGGCGACGGCAGCGAGGGCAGCACCCATCACGAAGGTGATGGAAATGGTGCGGTCAACATCGACGCCCAGAAGGGCAGCCATCTTGCGATCCTGCTCGGTTGCGCGCTGCGCACGGCCAAGCGGTGTCTTGTTGACGATGTACCAGAAGGCAAACAGCAGAACCGAGGTCACGACCACGATGATCAACTGCTTCAGCGAAATGGTGATTGCGCCGAAGTGATAAACATCAGTGACCAGCGACGGGATCGGCTTGTTGCGCGGACCCTGCGTGACCTGAATGAAGTTCGACAGCACGATGGACATGCCGATTGCAGTGATCAGCGGCGCAAGGCGGAACGAACCGCGCAACGGCCGGTAGGCCACACGCTCGATTGTCCAGTTCCACAACCCGGTCATCAGCATGGCAACAACCATCATCACCAGCAGCAGCAGCGCCACCGGGATACCGGCAAAAAACGATGTCAGTATGAGAAAGACGATCAGGGCTGCGAAGCCACCCAGCATGAAAATATCGCCATGGGCGAAGTTGATCATGCCGATAATGCCGTAAACCATCGTATAGCCAATTGCGATCAGGCCATAGATAGAACCAAGAGTCAGCCCGTTTATGAGCTGCTGGATAAAATACTCCATATTTTCCCCCGGATGTATTCTCTTATGGAATGCATCTCTTTTATTTCGTTCCACCGATCCTGTAAGACAGATCCGTATGAAATGCATAACCGGTTCGAAAGAAATGTGAAGCCCAAAAGGAAAAATTCAGGCAAATATTTAGTGTTTTCGTGTGCGCTGCCACATTTCGGATCAAAAAGACCATGATTTCGGCAAAGGGTGAGCAAAAACCGCTCATTTTGCAGCGCAGTATTTCATTACCACTTCAAAAAAATCGCAACAGCGAACACAGCATTTCCGGAAATGGTTTAATGCTGTGTTTAACAATGATATATAGGATAAATACTTGATATCCATGAAATATATCTACGAAAACACAGGGAGCCGCAGGGCACATCATCGAAAATGCTGGACCATCTGACACAAGCAGCCTTTGCAGCAGGCCGGGAAATAATGGCCATCCACACGGCTGGGCCGCATGTCCTTTACAAGAATGACTGCTCCCCCGTTACGGAAGCCGATCAACGCGCTGAAGACGTCATTCTGGCAGCCCTTGAGCAGGCGTTTCCAACCATTCCGGTCATAGCAGAAGAAGCGGTATCATCCGGCATCCTGCCCGAAATATCCGGCGGGGATTATTTTCTTGTCGATCCGCTGGACGGTACCAAGGAATTCATTGCCGGAAACGACGATTTCACCGTCAACATTGCCCTGATTCGCAATGGTGAACCTGTGACCGGTGTTGTGCTGGCTCCTCTGCTCAGAACGCTCTGGACCGGCCACAACGGAACGGCTGAGAAACTTGTTCTGGATGAGGACTTCAATGTCACCTCCCGCGAGGCAATCCAGACCCGCATATGTCCTGACGCGATGATGGCGCTGATCAGCCGCTCGCACAGCACGCCGGAAACAACAGCCTTTGTGACGCAGCATGGCATCCGCAATTTCAACTCTGTCGGCTCATCGTTGAAGTTCTGTCTTATCGCCGAAGGGCAGGCAGATGTTTATCCGCGTTTCAGCCGCACCATGTTGTGGGATACGGCGGCCGGGGACGCCATCTTGCGCGCCGCTGGCGGCATCACCGTCACGCCTCGCGGTACTCCCCTCATTTATATGCCAAAGGTCTGCTCGGAAGAGGGCCTCGCAAATGGCCATTTCATAGCCTGGGGCACGCCGGCTATGGCCGCAAACACCTGATCGTCGGATCCAACTGAACGGGCAGGAAACCGCTATGGTCGCCTGCCCTGTCGTCAAATACGCACCATATTTTCAATCCGCTCTATAGCAGACGGTATCGATAGGCCCTTGCCACCGCCTGCATGCGATTGACCGCTTCCAGCTTGCGCATGGCGCTTTTCAGGTAACTGATCACCGTATGGCTGGAAATGGACAGAATGATCGCGATCTCTTCACTGCTTTTTCCTGCCGCCGACCAGCGTAAACACTCGATTTCACGTGCCGTCAGTTTGTCACGCGGCCCCTGCGGCAACAAAGTTTCACCCGATGCTCTGTCCAGTATCTGAACAGCCTCATAATATAGAGAGGCCATTGCCGCCTCCTCAAGGACTTCGCGCCCGCTGCTGACCGCCAGCACATAAATATTCATATGTGCATCATGCAGCGAGCAGGCCAGGACATTTTCATAACCGAACCGGGCAAACTCACCGCCAAGATCGGCCAGGTCACGCCCGTTTTCATCTTGCCAAAAACAGGCGCCGGAAAGCGCGACGGGAACCACCTGGCGTTTCAGCACTGATATCAACTGACTGCTGCGAAATGCGTCGCTGATGGAATAGGCATTCACCAGCGCGGTTGGCCAATTGCTGTGGATGATATTGTCACGAAATCCTGATTTGTCGGCACGCGGAAACCCGGCCAGCACATAGCGATCAAAACCGTATCGTCGGCACAGATCGGCAAGATCGGCATCCAGCCCGTTGGAAAAGTCATCATCACCTTTGTCTGTCATCACGGCCCCGGTCAAAACCCGCCCTCCGGCAGAAACAGACAACTAATCTCAATTCGCCCTGTATCGACGTTCGAAACGCAGCCCCTCACGTTTCTTCTCCCTTTGTTAAAAAGCGCCTGAAATTCACGACTGAAAAATGCTGTCGAATTATGCATGCAATGATCTGTTGGAAAGTACACGGAATCGCTGTGCGACCGACCATACTGCACGCGTGAGAATAAAAACATTAAAATATTCGAATATATTACAATTACAGCAATCGCGGCAAACAACAACAGGGAAATACTTCAATCACAGGGCGCAGCTTTGCCGTAAACGAGCTGCATAATCAGCTTGTCTTTTTTTATGTGAGACAAAAGACAGAAAAAAATATGCAGAAAGAGCTTTCATTCGCGCTGGTTTGAAGCGTTTTCGTCACAAGTCAGGCGAAATAGTTCAAATTGTTAACAAATCCTCTCAATCGGCTTAGTTCTTTTTTAAAGTTAGCGCGCTAGTTTGACCCTATATGGTCTTGAGTTTGTATAGAGTGTCCAATGACCGAAATGATACGTCCACGAGTTAAATATGTCATCGGCCCAGATGGCAGCCCGCTTACAATTGCGGATCTTCCTCCGGCAGATACCCGTCGTTGGGTAATCCGTCGAAAGGCAGAAGTTGTTGCAGCGGTCCGGGGTGGGCTTTTGAGCCTGGAAGAAGCCTGTGAGCGCTACACGCTGACGGTTGAAGAGTTTCTGTCTTGGCAGTCATCCATTTCCGATCACGGCCTTGCAGGCCTGCGCACCACGCGCATCCAGCAGTACCGTCACTAGTTAGTCCTGTTGCGGCATAGCCGCATCAAGGCCATTAAAGACTGCGCCACGGCATGTTTCAAAACATGCACCGTGGCGTGTCTGTTTCCGGAGCTGCGACAGCAGCAGTCAAATGATGCACGACCCAACATCGCTTGACGCCGGACAAGGCGCAAATTGTAACATCACTGTTCACGATCCTGGGCCAACTTTTACCGTCTGCACCAGACCGCGCATGGTATAGCTTTTCCCATCACTCAACCAGGTCGAGGGAAAACGATGCAGATCCAAAGCAGCGAAACAGGTTCAAAAGGTCTCTATACTGCGACGCTTGATGGCCATACGGCAGAAATGACCTATTCACGCGCCTCTGAAAAACTGATCATTCTTGATCACACAGGTGTGCCGGATCAATTGCGCGGCAAGGGCGTCGGCCAGGCGCTGGCTGCTCATGCCATCGATGAAGCCCGAAAAGGTGGCTGGAAGATCATGCCGCTTTGCCCATTCTTCAAGGCGCAAGTGCTACGTCACCCAGAATGGCACAAAGTTATATCAGGTTAACAAACGTCCACAGCCTGTAAAACTCAAATTCGTTTTGGTCAGGACAATAAACATCACGCCAGTTGGCGGCTGAATGTTAACGAAGCCAGCAAGCCGTTAATGGCTGCTTTCATCCTCGATGATGATTTCGGGGCTGATATTTGCCTCAATCAGGCGCCTCAAAATGGCCGATCGACGAAAACGAATCACTTACATCGCCAAAATGACGAAAATTCAGATAAAAATGTGTTCAGGCACGCGCCGCTTGCTGCAGCGCCTGCCTGAAAATGGTCATCAGTACACGCTTTGCTGGAAAACGCCTTTAACGTTTTTCCCGCAAATCTCTTAGGCTCAAGCCCGGGCCCGCATGGCGCCATCACGGCTCTCAAGCGCAGCAGCCTTTTCATAATCAGCAACTACTTCCTCGAGCGATGCTTCTGCCGCCTCCTGCTGAGCCCTCAGTTCCCGAATGGAAACCTGAAGATTATCAGCACGTTGGCGAGCAGCCTTGGCGAATGTCGGATAGGCAAAATGTGTCGGGTCCGTAATACCAGACTTGGATTCTTCAAGGCTGATCTGGTGAACCAGTTCTTTTGCCATACGGTCGAACTCCGCCATCATGAGTTGCAACTGCTGCAACTGGCGGCGTTTTTCGTTGACCTGAAATTCCTTCAGGCGAATTAGGCTGTCACGCGACTTCATACGCAATACTCCGTGGATGTCGAAACCCCGGTTCAAGACAATTTTAACCCGTTGATGCCGGTTTGAGCCGAAATCGTTCAAAAAAATAACGAGACGTTAATAAAAAAACGTCCGCGTTAACCTTTCGTTTACGGGCATCATTAATGATAAGGGCGATCATTTAAGGGTCGGTAAATGCCATGTCCAAAAAATTTGGACGCGACAATGTACGAGTCGGTTGAATCACTTAGCAGGATATCCTCATGTTAAGATTCAATATTGGCGATGATGGATTCATATGGAAAATCAGTGGCGTGCCATTTATATTTAACAAACTCGATACACCTTGCCATAGGCGATTAGAATTTGTTAACCATTTGGTGGCAGCCTGCAAATCAGGCAACGTCTGGATCCGTATCGCGCAAGGCACTGATTTACCTTCCGGCGGGCGGCAAAGGGGATAATTATGCGGGTTCTACTCATCGAAGACGACAGCGCGACAGCTCAGAGCATCGAGCTCATGCTGAAGTCTGAAAGTTTTAATGTCTACACTACCGATCTGGGCGAAGAAGGCGTGGATCTGGGCAAGTTGTACGATTACGACATCATTCTTCTCGACCTCAATCTGCCGGACATGTCCGGTTATGAAGTTTTGAGAACTCTTCGCCTGTCCAAGGTAAAGACACCAATCCTTATTCTCTCCGGCATGGCCGGTATTGAAGACAAGGTTCGTGGCCTGGGCTTCGGCGCTGATGACTACATGACGAAGCCATTCCACAAGGATGAGCTTGTTGCCCGTATTCATGCCATCGTGCGTCGTTCCAAGGGCCATGCCCAGTCGATCATCGCCACCGGCGAACTGATTGTGAACCTGGATGCCAAGACTGTTGAAGTCGGCGGCCAGCGCGTTCACCTCACAGGCAAGGAATACCAGATGCTGGAGCTGCTTTCGCTCCGCAAGGGTACAACCCTTACCAAGGAAATGTTCCTCAACCACCTCTATGGCGGCATGGACGAACCTGAACTCAAGATCATTGACGTTTTCATCTGCAAACTTCGCAAGAAGCTGGCAAATGCTGCAGGCGGCGCAAACTACATCGAAACGGTGTGGGGTCGCGGTTACGTTCTGCGCGAGCCGGATGGCAACACCGAATATCTCGAAACTGCCTGATACCGCATTCCCCAATGCAAAAAGCCCGCCTTCCCAGCGGGCTTTTTTGTTTCAAGACATAACACGCAAATGCATCAGTTCAGCTTTTCACCCAGAAACTCGATGATTTCGCTGGCGATCTGCTGATGAATGTCCGCTCGGGCACGCCCGCCACCATCGCGGCAGACGAACCCTTCTCCTGGGCTTTCCTCTTCGATGATCTGATCGGCACCAGGTTTACACACCTGCACAAAGCTGAAATGTGTGGCATCACCAATCTCACGATAGGTGGTTGTGATCTGCGGCAGATGCTGGCGCAGATATTCTGAATCGCTTTTGATGGCGACAATCTCTTTCGTTTCATGCCCCGCCGCATAAACGAGCACCGGAATATCTACCGCACCAAGGCTTTGCGACGTGAAGCCTGACGCAGGCCCAAGATCAAGCGAGATGGCTGCCCTGATGCGCTCATCCTTCAGATACTCTGAAAGCTTTGGGTCTGCCTTGCCCTGCCCAACAATGCCAATTTTGGCCATCAGTGGCAGATCCGTGCATTGCGCCGGTTGCGCGGCGCCTTCGCAATCCTTTAAGGCACGTTCAGCGTCATAACGCCCACCAGCCAACTCAATGGCCGTCCAGCCGCCGAGCGAGTGGCCAATCACCGCAATCCTGGCCGGATCGATCTTACCTGCCAGCCCATTATTGTCGAGCACAACCGTCAGCGTGCGGCTTATGTCGCGTGGACGCTCCCAAATTCGTTTGGACTCCACCGCGTCCATATTGGCAAAAGTCGTGCCGGGATGGTCCGGTGCGGCCACCACATACCCATTTTGGACCAGCACACCGGCAAGCCAGTTGAGGTTGCGCCAGCTGCCGCCATAACCATGCGACAGCACCACAAGTGGATGTTTGTCACCTGTTGTCATCGCATCGCGTTGCACATCAAGACCAAAAAACACTGGATTTTCGCCGACGGCTTCTGTTTTTCCTGATGCTTCGGTCGGGTACCACAGGGAAATCGTCAGGGCCCTGTCACTATTCGTGCCTGGCTGCTGGATCTGTTTGAAACCGACAGCGCTGTCAGCCAACGCAACCTGCCCTGAAAGACCCAGAAGAACCATGGCCAATGGAAAATAACGCATTTCTTTCTCCACACGTTGAATTGCATCATAGGTGTGGCGCGGCTTTTTATGTCAGGCGACCTGAAACAGGTTTTGGGAGACCTCAATCGTGTTCAAGGTCTTTGCATGAGTGGAGCGGGTCATCGGCATAAACAAAAAGGGCATCCACACGGGATGCCCTTTTGATTTGAATATGGCTGTTAAAGGATCAGCCCTTCATGGTCGCCACGAAAACGATGCGATCATCATGCACGGTGTAGTTCAGTTCCATGTCGGCTTCCTGCGCCAACAGAAGGGTGTAATAGGGCTGCACGGAATGCGCGTCGATCGCTTCTTCGAAGGTGCCCTTGCAGAACTCGGCAAACTTTGCCGGCACACGCAACATGCGGCCCTTTACGGTGATTTCGAAACGCGCGTCGGTTTCCGGATTTTCCAGCACCACGTCGAGATTACCACCACGGGGAATGGCACCATAAGCAACGAGGAACAGGTTCAGCAGCAGCTTGACGCGGTTCTTCGCCACGATGGCACGTGGGCCAGCCCAGCTCACTTCAACCTTCTTGTCGGCGCCTGCGAAATCCTTTGCAGCCTTTTCACCCTCGCCCGTATCGATGGACGCACCGGCAGAACCAGATGCACCAAAAGCCAGGCGGGCAAATTTCAGACGGACGGATGCGTTGAGTGCCGATGTGCGGATCAGGTCAAGCGCGTCTTCGTCCGCGCCGCCTTCATCCAGCAGCTCAAGGCCATTGTTGATCGCGCCCACCGGCGAGATAACGTCGTGGCATACGCGGCTGCAAAGCAACGCCGCAAGATCAGCTCCCGAGAGCGTCAGGTTCGGGTTAATGGTCATAAATGTCTCCTGCGCCGTCGGCTCTTCGGTCATGCGTTATTTCAAGAATTCTATGCCGTCATAATGACACCATATTTGGTAAACCGATTATTAAGACCATGCTTCCAAAATGGTCAGATGTCATGATACGGCAAGTAAAACGAAACAGACGGACGGAAATGACGATGAGCCTCCACCATATTCGCACTTTTGCGCACCTGGGACTGATCAGGATTTTCATGGTCGTTGCAGGAATGATTCTGCCAGCACAGGCCATGGCGCAAAGCAGTGACCAATACACGATGCAGGAAATCGTAGATGCAGGCCACGGCTTTTTCGGCTCCACCACTGGCGGTCTTGCCAAGGTTGTCGAGCAGGCATTCCAGCGCTACGGCCTGCCAAACGGCTATATTCTGGGCCAGGAAGGCTCTGGCGCATTCGTCGCTGGCCTGACCTATGGCGAAGGGCAGCTTTACACCAAGAACGCAGGTCAGCACCCGGTATTCTGGCAGGGCCCATCGCTTGGTCTTGATTACGGTGGCCAGGGCACACGCACCATGATGCTGGTTTACAACCTCGCATCCGTGGATGGCCTTTACCGCCGTTTCGGTGGCGTCAGCGGTTCGGCATTTGTGATTGCCGGCGTTGGCATGACCGTTTTGAAGAACAATGATGTGACAATTGCACCGATTCGCACCGGCATCGGCGCACGCCTCGGCATCAATGTCGGCTATCTCAAGCTGACCCAGCAGCCAACATGGAACCCTTTCTGACCTTTTGCGCAATAAAAATGCCCGGACAGAAAACAATTTCATTCCATCGCCATTCCGCAAGATTCGTATCTGGAACGGCCAGCGCAAGCTCCGCATGCAAAACATGCGTGAGCTTTTGCGTTATTGTGGCCAGCAACGTCGTTGCGGTATAGCGTGTTTTAGTGTGGAGATCCCGGCGTGATCGAGTTTGCGATATTATTTGGATTGGGTTTTTTGAGTGCAGCACTGGCCGCAGCCCTCATTGCACCGGCCATTCATCGCCGCATCGTCGCCTATACTGAAAAACGCTTGCGTGCCACCATGCCGATCAGCCCCCAGGAAGTGCGGGCGCAAAAAGACATGGCACGTGCCCTGTACGCAGCGGAAAATGCCAGAACCCGACAGGAACTTGAAAACGAGCGCGCGAAATCGGTGCAGATTTCCGTGCGCAACAACAGCCTTGCCGACGACGCCAGCAAGATCCTGACCGAAAATCGCGAGCTTCGCCAGCATATCGATGACATGTCTGTCGAAACAGGTGATCTGCGCTCCAAATTGCGCAAGCAGGAAGACGCGGCTGAAAAACTAAAAGCCAAACTGCAGCAAACGGAAGCCAACAATCAGGCCAAGGCTGCTGAACTGGCTGATCTGACAAAACGCGCCAACCGCATCACCAGCGAACTCGATGAATTGAAGATCAACCTGTCGGCCCGCGAGCTTGAAGTGGAACAGGCCCGTCAGCGCAACGAATCCTGGCGCAAGGAAAAAGACACCATCACCCGTGACCTGAACAGCAGCAACGATAAAAGCCGCGATATGGCCAACCAGCTCACCCGTGACAGCCGCAAGATCCACCGTCTGGAGGAACAGCTGGCGCAGGAAGCGGCCCGCAATGCCGACAATGAAAATCTGATCGAGCGCCGCAACCAGGAAATTGCCCGCCTCAAGGAACGGCTGGCAAACTCCAACGCCCAGTCCGGCGAAATGGTCATCCGACTTCCAAACCCTGCTGTCGCCAACAAGAATGCCACTGCACAGACTGCAGAGGTGCCGGTTGCAACCGCCAAGCCACCAATTATCGACATTGCCGGTGCGACATCCGCCACAACCGCTGACAAGCCTTCCATGGACGCAGAAATCGAGGACATTCGCAATCAGGGCACGGCCCTGACGGAGCGTCTCCTCAACATCAAGAATACCAGCAACGACGAAGCCATCCGGCAGGAAATTGCCACCATTGCGGCACGCATGATCGCACTGACGGCAAGGCTTGAAGGTGACACGTCACCAATACCGGAAATTCTGGCCCGCGACACTGCACAGCCGGATGCAACACGCCAGAGCCTTGCCAAACGAGCGGGTGGTCTTCTTTCGCAACAGCCGAATTGATGGAATAGGACTGGGTCGCCTATAGCCGACCCAGCGCTGCTGCCATCTGGTAAAGGGCAAGGCCGGATGACGTGCCGGCATTGAGGCTATCAAGCCGTGGCGACTGCGAAATACGCGCGGTGCGAAAACGCGAAAGCACCTCAGGCGGCAAGCCCTCCCCTTCCGTTCCAATCACCAGTGCCATCCGTTCCGAGACCGGAATATTGCGGATTTCGGTTTCCCCTGCCGGTGAAAGCGCCCAGATGGTAAACCCTTCGGCCGCCAGTTTTTCCAGCAGCGAAACCGCCTTTCCTTCGCGGGTGTAAGGAACGGCGAGAACCGAACCGACAGAGACGCGCAGCGCCTTGCGGTAAAGTGGATCACAACAGGTTTCGTCGAGCAGCACCGCATCAGCATAAAAGGCTGCAGCATTGCGGAACATGCCGCCAATATTGTCATGGTTGGAAATGCCGCAACCCACCACCACCAGCGACGATGTTGGTAATCCGGCAATAAGACTGTCGAGTCCCTGCCCCGGCTCATCAGTGCTGAGACGGCGACCAAGTGCAAGAATGCCGCGATGCAGGTGAAAGCCGGCAATTGCGTCAAGAACCGCCGCTTCGGCGATGTAGATGGGAACAGAGACAGGGAATTCGCGCAGTATATCGGAAACGCCATCCAGGCGGTTCTTCAACACCAACACGCATTCCGCTTCAAAAGCGCCGCCCTCGCGGTGTGCTGCAGCAAGCATGCGCAACACAACAGTGCCTTCTGCAATAAAGCGCCCCTGCCGTCCGGTCAGATCACGTTCCTTGATATTGCAGAACGGTTCTATGCGCGGATCATCGGCAGAGACGATCTCTATGACAGAGCGGCCAGCCAAGGGCGATGACGCCTCATTGAGCATCGACAGTCACATCAGCGACGAAACGGCCGGCTGCGATATCGAAAACCAGCGCCTTGCGGGTGCCGTTGGCAAGTCTGCCGGTAAACAGCAACTGACCGGCGGCAAGTGATGTGTTTTCAATCACGAAACCCTGTGGCAGGCTGGCGGTTGCGGAAATCGGCCCCTCAGACGGCACTGCGCCATTGACGCTGGCAACTGCAGCCTGCGTTGGCTCCTTGGACGGCCCCATAGCCTTGTAGACAACAGCACCGAACACCGCCATAAGGCTGATGAACATCACGGCCCCTGAAACGATCTGCAAGCGTATCATCTTGCGGCGAACGCTTTCCATGGCCGGGTCGAGCGGCTTGTCTTCCTGTTCTTCTGGCTCGATCTGCGTCATCTGTGGTCCTGTAATTGCTATTTGATCGGAAAACTGAATGAACGACCCCTTTAAACAAGGCGAAGACGCAAGAAAAGTCCTGATTGCCGAAGAAGATGCCGAAGGCCGCCTGGATTCGTGGCTGACGACCGCTGTAGAGGGTGATTTTTCACGCAACCGGCTCAAGTCGCTGATTGAACAGGGCGCCGTCACCGTCAACGGTGTGGCGATCACCGAACCGAAAAAGAAAATCCGCCCCGGCGACCGGGTGGAAATAATCTTGCCGGAACCGGAAGATCCAGAACCGCAAGGGGAGGATATCCCTCTCGACGTTCTCTACGAAGATGAAGATCTGATCGTGTTGGTCAAACCGGCAGGTCTTGTCGTGCATCCAGGCGCCGGCAACTGGACAGGCACGCTGGTCAATGCGCTGATCCATCATTGCGGCGACAGCCTCTCCGGTATTGGCGGCGTCAAGCGTCCCGGCATCGTGCACCGCCTTGACAAGGAAACCAGCGGCGTCATGGTTGTGGCCAAAAATGACAATGCCCACCGCCATCTTGCAGCCCAGTTCGCAGACCATGGCCGCACCGGCCCGCTGGAACGCGCCTATAAGGCCATTGTCTGGGGTCGCCCGAAACAGCTTCGTGGCACCATTGATGCAGCACTTGGCCGATCCGGCAATGATCGCACCAAACGCGCCGTCAAGCGTGAGGAGGCCGAAGACGCCCGCGAAGCCATCACCCATTATGATGTGGTAGAACGCTACCGCGAGAAGCCGGACGCGTCCTGCCTCGCGTCCATGGTGGAATGCCAGTTGGAAACCGGGCGTACACACCAGATCCGCGTGCACATGGCCCATATCGGCAATCCGCTGATCGGCGATCCGGAATATGGTGCAGCATTCCGCACCAAGGCGAATCTGTTGGATGAAAAGGCACGCCTGGTTGTCAGTCGTTTCCCGCGCCAGGCTCTGCACGCCTATCTCCTGTGTTTTGAACATCCACGCACCGGTGAGGTGATGGAGTTTGAAACCGATATGCCCGAAGACATGGAAGAATTGGCACAAGCCCTGCGCGAAACAGCCGACTAGACCGGGAAACCGGTCTTTTGGCCAGAAAAAGATGCGTAACGGGTTCGTGATGCAACCGTATTCTTGAAACAGCGTTCACTGGTACATATCTGTACCAGGAAAATGTGCGTGATACATAGTATGCGCACGGAACGACCTGCCTGAAAAAGCAATGATTGGGGGGTCGTAGTTAAAGGATAGGGGGTGCTTTATGGCCCGCAATAGTTTGCCTTCGATTACAGCCGGCGAAGCTGGTCTCAATCGTTATCTCGACGAAATTCGCAAGTTCCCGATGCTGGAGCCGCAGGAAGAGTACATGCTCGGCAAACGTTATGCCGAACAT
>NZ_DAMDBP010000005.1:139499-174779 GCF_032092815.1 Agrobacterium sp.
GCCAAGATTGCCATGGGGTATCGCGGTTATGGCCTGCCGATCGGCGAAGTTGTGTCGGAGGGTAACGTTGGCCTGATGCAGGCTGTCAAGAAGTTCGATCCGGAACGTGGGTTCCGTCTGGCAACCTATGCCATGTGGTGGATCAAGGCCTCGATCCAGGAATATATCCTGCGGTCATGGTCGCTGGTCAAAATGGGTACAACTGCCAACCAGAAGCGCCTGTTCTTTAACCTGCGTCGCCTCAAGGGCCGCATTCAGGCCATCGATGATGGTGACCTGAAACCTGAGCACGTGGCTGAAATCGCCAAGAAGCTGAAGGTGTCCGAAGAGGAAGTCGTATCGATGAACCGCCGCCTGCATGGCGACGCTTCGTTGAACGCTCCCATCAAGGCAGCCGAAGGCGAATCCGGCCAGTGGCAGGATTGGCTTGTCGATGACCACGACAGCCAGGAACAGGTGCTGATCGAGCAGGACGAACTCGAGACACGTCGCCACATGCTGGCCCGCGCCATGAGCGTGCTGAACGACCGAGAACGCCGTATCTTCGAGGCCCGTCGCCTCGCGGAAGATCCGATCACTCTGGAAGAGCTTTCAGAAGAGTTCGACATCAGCCGTGAGCGCGTGCGCCAGATTGAAGTGCGTGCCTTCGAAAAGGTTCAGGAAGCCGTACAAAAACAGGCTTTGGAAGCCGCCAAGGCGCTTCGCGTGGTTGACGCGTAAACTCATACGACGGTCAGGAACGACACTGTCGCTCCTGATCCCATTCAACAAAAAAGCCCCCGAACGATGTTCGGGGGCTTTTTTGTTGGTGAATTGAATGTGAGCCTTATTGACCTGCCACCGGGGCAACAGACGCCCAGTCCTTCAGCGCGGCATCAAATGCCGCGCGACCCTCAGGTCCCTTCTGCATGGTCAGCAGGGCGCGGCGGCCATTGCGATAGGACACTGGAATATCGATCCAGTCGCGGGTCGCAAGCAGCTCAAGGTTGGTCTTCATCGCATCCGGGAAGTCGTTCAGGGCGATCATGTGGAAATCATCCGTGATCTTCGCCGGAACGGCGATCAAGGCGTTACCACGGTCCTGCTCCGTCTGCTTCATGGCAATACGCTGCACACTGTCGATCGCACCGCCTTCAAAGCCCGGAGAAACTGAGAAGACGATCTCGACCAGATGGCTGGCCGGAAGCGACGTGTCGAGGTTGCGCTTGAAGGTAATCAGCGCGCTCAATCCACGGGCCGGAATGCTCATCTGGCCCTGCACAGTTGCAAGCTGCTTGCCGTCTTCAGCCTGCTCATGTTGCAGGCTCCAGTTCACGCTGCCTTCAATGGCAGTCGGAACTGTCTGACCAAGCACCTCTTCATACAGGAACATGCGCTCCGCACCGGCAGCAAGCGGAGCACCTGTTGCTGGCGCGCCTGCAGCAGCGCCCTGCGTGGCAGGTGGTGTGCCAGCGGCATTCGGTGTCTGCGCAGGTGCCGCTTCATTCTGTTCGTAGACAGATTGGCCTTCAGCCGTCGCCGGCTGACCGTTGGAGCTAACAGCCGGACCTTCGTCCCGCTCGCTACCATCTGGAAGAAGTCGCTGTGTAAACTTGTTGCCCTGTACGGAACCGTCATCGGCCTGCTGAACAGGCGGTGTGGCCGGCTCGGATGTCGCCGGTGGCGTATCAGCCGTTTCCGCTGTGCCGTTTGCAGGCTGCTCGGGTGTCGCTGCCGTTTCCGGCTGAGCGGACTGCGTCAGGCCGCTAACCATATCACTCATGGCATCGCGGTTCTGCCACAGCGCATAACCACCACCGGCAAGTAGCAAAACACCCAAAAGGGCCAGCACATAGCTGGCATAATTCCGGCGTGGCTTTTTCTTGACCATGTAAGACGCTGCCGGAACGCCATCGGCAGAAATGCCGGATGTGTCAGCTTCATAGGCGCCAACCTTGCCAGCCACCTTGGTGTCGGCACCAATGCCGTCATAACCAATCAGTTCTTCAAGGTCGTCCCAAGGCGTACGTTCCTTGTTGGCAGCATCCTTGCTGGTATCGATAGGTGCTGGCTCGAAATCAAGCGCCACTTCCTTGACCGAAGGTCTGCCCGCCTGCGCAGTTGCCGTCGTGGCAGCAACCGCAGCGGCACCGGCAACAGCGTCCTTTTGTCCGGCTGGCGGCAGGTCAACGGATGCATCTTCGAAATATGACGAAAAGTCTTCATCCTGCGCCGAATATTTGCGCGGTTGCTCAACGGCAGGCGTCGCAAAAACGTCGTCGCGGTAATCAGCGCGTGCAGCGAATGGATCGCTTTCGTCCTCAAAGCTGTGGCGGTTATCTGGCTCTACAGCACCGTAGGCTGGAGCAACACCAACCTCAGGTTCCTGTTCAGGTTCAGCGTCGCGTTCATCCTCAACGGCGGGCGCAACATAAACCGGCTCAACAACTTCTGGATAGGAGCGTGCTGCCTGCAGCGGCTGCAACGCTGGTTCTTCCGGCTCGATGCGCACCTCATCAGCATAGACGTCGTCATCGGCAGGCTTACGCCATTCGTCTTCTGCAGCGGGTGCTCCGTCATCAACCCAATGAGGTTCCTGTGCATGCACGACAGGTGCCTCATAGGCAGTTTCGTCTTCGCGAACCGGCGCATCTTCTACAGGTACGTCTTCAACCACTGCATCGTGACGCGGCTCTTCGCCGTAAACCGGCTCGTCAACTTGCGGCTGGAAATAAGTCGGTACAACAGGCTCAGGCGCCTGCTCATATACGTCGTGCTCAACCTGCTCAGGTTCGGGTTCGACCACATGCTCATCGGCGGGCGTTGCCGCATAAGCGGCAGGCTCTTCGTCGTCTTCAACCGGCCGCTCTTCAGCAGCCGGTTCTTCGTCCTCATCGGCAGAATCTTGCTCGTATACTTGTTGATCGGAGGCATGTTCCTCCGGTGCAACATAGTCATCATTCACATAGTCGTCGTCTTCTTCGAGTGCTGGCAGGGCTTCGGCATATTCGCCTTCCACCTCTGCAATAGCAGCATCGAGTTTAACGACCTGACGTCGCAGCAACTCCTCCGGTGGGCGCGGGTTCATGTTCTCCAGCTGCCGAACTACGGCACTGCGAGCTTTTTCGTAAACCTTCGCCCGGGTTTCGGGAGTGTTGTTCGCCAGGCCATCCACGGCTTTGCGAATGACTGCTACAAAATCTGCCATAAGCACTTTCTCGTCGTCACCGGCGACGTACCGGCCCGATATGGTTTATTATTTGTGACCTTAATCCTCAAAAGGATCAGTCACAAGTATCGTATCGTCACGCTCAGGGCTGGTAGATAGAAGCGCTACCGGAGCACCAATCAGCTCTTCAACCTGACGAACGTACTTAATTGCCTGAGCAGGCAAATCCGCCCATTTTCGGGCGCCCACGGTTGATTCTTTCCAGCCTTCGAGCGTGATGTAGATCGGCTCGACACGCGCTTGTGCACCCTGGCTTGCTGGAAGATGGTCAATTTCCTTGCCGTCCAGCTTGTAGCCAATGCAGATCTTCAACTCTTCCAGACCATCGAGAACATCAAGCTTGGTCAGTGCAATGCCGGTGATGCCGTTGGTGGCAACTGACTGACGAACCAGAGCAGCATCGAACCAGCCGCAACGACGCTTGCGTCCGGTAACAGTACCGAACTCATGACCCTTTTCGCCGAGGAACTGGCCGATTTCATCGTTCAGTTCTGTCGGGAACGGACCTTCGCCCACGCGAGTGGTGTAAGCCTTGGTGATGCCGAGAATGTAACCGAGTGCACCTGGCCCCATGCCGGAACCGGCAGCAGCCTGGCCAGCGACCGTGTTGGACGAGGTCACGAACGGATATGTGCCGTGATCGATATCGAGCAACGAACCCTGTGCACCTTCAAACAGGATGCGGGCACCGGCGCGACGCTTCTTGTCCAGAAGCAACCAGACGGTTTCACGGAACGGCAGGATTTTGTCGGCAATCGACGTCAACTCTTCCATGATCGTTTCATGGGTCACTTCAGCCACACCGAAACCACGACGCAGAGCATTGTGGTGGGTCAGAATACGATCAACCTTTGCAGCAAGCGCTTCGGTGTCTTCCAGGTCCATGACGCGGATGGCGCGACGACCAACCTTGTCCTCATAGGCCGGGCCGATACCACGGCGGGTGGTGCCGATCTTCGTTCCGCTGTTGGAGGCCGCGTCTTCGCGCATGCCATCCAACTCGCGGTGAAGCGAAAGAATGAGGGTCGCATTGTCAGCAATGCGCAGGTTTTCAGGCGTGACGGTCACGCCCTGTGCAGCCAGACGACCCATTTCAGCAATCAGCGCATGTGGATCAACCACAACGCCGTTGCCGATGACGGCCATTTTGCCAGGACGCACGACACCCGAAGGCAGAAGAGACAGCTTATAGCTGACGCCATCAATGACAAGTGTATGACCGGCATTATGCCCACCCTGGTAACGAACGACAACGTCCGCACGCTCGGAGAGCCAATCAACAATCTTACCCTTGCCTTCGTCGCCCCATTGAGAGCCGACCACTACGACATTCGTCATTTCTTGCTTTCCTGCTTATGGCGCGTGTCTGCGCCCTAACCCAAACCCGCGAATGTATACTGTGTTGTTTTAAGGAAAGCGACCCTGTTTCTGCTAGCGTTTTTTGCTTTTTGCATGACAAAATCCGTGACAAAGCGTCGTTTGCGGCTTTATGTCGGCGCCGACGTGGCGAAAAAAACCGATCACCCTCGGCGATTCCCACCCCGCCTGCATGCAAACCACCGAAAGAATCTCCCGTGCCGACACGTGCCTATATCGCCCTGATTATCGCCACTCTGTGCTGGGGCGGCAATGCTGTTGCGGGCAAATTGGCCCTAGGCCATGTCAGCCCCATGGTGCTGACATATTTGCGCTGGGTGTTTGCCGTGGCCTTCATCTTTGCCATTTCCGCCCCGCAACTGGTGCGTGACTGGCCGGCGGTCAAAAAGAACCTGCCTTATTTCTTTGCGCTGGGCGTCATCGGTTACACCAGCTTTAACGCCTTCCTCTATACCGCCCTGCAATATACATCAGCCATCAACGCGGCGGTTATCCAGGCCGGCATTCCCATGGTGATTTTTGCCCTTAACTTTGCCCTGTTTGGCACAAGGGTGATGACGGGCCAGATCATCGGCTTTTTCATGACCATAACCGGCGTCGCCCTACTGGCCTCGCATGGCGACCTCTGGTCATTGCTGGCCCTCGAAATGAACGCTGGCGATGCCATCATGCTGTTGGCCGTGCTTGTTTATGCGGTCTACACCATCATGCTGCGCTGGAAACCACTGGTGAACTGGCGCACGCTGATGGCCATACCAGCGCTTGGGGCACTGATTTCTTCCGTGCCCTTGATGGGTTGGGAGGTGTGGCAGCAGACCGCCGTCTGGCCTGATCAGAAAGGCTGGATCATAACACTTTACACTGCCATTTTTGCGTCTCTTCTGGCACAAATCCTTTATATCAGAGGCGTCGAGAGCATCGGGGCAAATCGGGCCGGATTGTTCATCAACCTCGTACCGGTATTTGGCACATTGCTGTCCGTCATCATCATCGGTGAAACGCTGCATACTTATCAAGTGCTGGCATTGTTGCTGACACTCGGTGGCATTGCCGTCGCAGAACGAAAAAAGCTGCCAGCCTCTTGAAAGAGAACAGGCAGCCAAGTCAGTCATGAATAGAAAGGCAAAGCGCTGGCGTGGAAAGCAGATCTCCGCATTCCCGTCTCTCAGCGCCTCGAATGGTGTCTCAAAGGGTGATCTCGTCAGCCGCTTTGCCTGAATTGTGCGATCCATTGCCCAGAACGATGCCGCCCTTTGCGGTCTCAACGATCAGAACCTTCTGCAATGAACCGTCCTCACCCAGCGCATAACCAATGCGCAGGGCATGTGATGGCCAACCACGGTGGATCAGTTCCTGCCGTTTGATGGTCGCGCAGTCACCGCAATTGTCGGCCTGCATGAAGGCCGGAACCGAATTGTTGCTGTCGAATGATCCGAAGAAGTCATCCAGCGCCTGCATCGGCTCGTTGACCGCCTTGTTGACACGCAACAGGTCCTTGCGGCGTGCTTCTGTCAGAGAAATCGCCGCACGCGGTGCGCACTGACCGGCAACCAGAACGCAGTCACCAAAGCGAAGGCCTTTGCTGGCCGAGGCTTCAACCGCAATGGTTTGCGTCTTTTCAGCCGAACCGAACCCGCGCGCAAAGCCCGCAGGACCTGCCGCATCGGCTTCGCCACTCACAGATGCTACAAACACACCGCAAATTGCGGCAGCAATGATCTTCTTCAACATGTCATACCCCGTTTCGGTATCAGCCAGCTTGCCCGCCGGTCTTGAATAACGTGTCTGGATTTTTGTTAGGGGTGTCTGTCACCTCTCGGCAACCGATCCCTTCTCCAGTGATACCCACATTACAGGGCAGTCTTTTCGGGGCATTTAAACGGATAGGTACAATTTTAGCGGAATTTGTTTTTATTGCCGTCTAATGCGATTTTTTTGAAAAACTCGTTCTTGGACTGCACAATTCAGTGTCTTCCACAGCCTCGAAGTCATTTAAGACAGCCAGGTTTCACACCGTCATTCCATCCTAAGCCACAGTTTATATTATATATTTCTCTTCAGGCGTGAAACATGTTTCGCCCTAACCTCATAAGACCTGATTTATGCACAGAACATGACTGGACTCACTGCATCTTGTTATCTATGCATGTAACGTTACAACATTACACGGAGAGAAACATGCGAGGAACCTCCCTCAGGGTCCTGTTTGGTGCAGGATTTGCCGGATTGGCATCTCTAATAACAAGCGCCGCCTTTGCGGATGAAGAAAAGAGCGTATGGCGCCTGTTTGTTGCGGATCATATCACGCCGGTTGTTCGCGCCATTGACGCTACCGACGGCAAGGAACTGGCAAAGTTCGACATCAAGGGATTTGCAGCCCTGTCTGTCAGCGGCTCGGGCCAGAGTGTTTTTGCCGTGCAGGGCGATGCCAATACTGTCAACGTCATCAAGTCGGGCATCCGGTTTGAAGACCATGGCGAACACAGCGATCTCGAAACGAGCGATCCGGCTCTGCTGCCCTTCACGATCGAAGGCGAAAAACCCGGCCACGTCGTTTCTCACGGCGATGATGTCGTGATGTTTTACGACCGTGGCGGCAAGGCTGACCTTTATTCGGAACATGCTCTTCTGGATGGCAAAACAGCCACAAAGAGCTTTGACACAACGGCAGCTCATCACGGAGTCGCCGTCACCATGGGCAAATATCTGCTGGTTTCCGTACCAGACATGAAGGCTGAAACAAAACCGGGCGACCTGCCACCGCGACTTGGACTGCGTATCCTCGACGAAAAGGGTGAGCAGGTCGGCGACGTCGCACCATGCACAGGCCTGCATGGTGAAGCCTATTCGGCAAAACTGGTCGCATTCGGATGCGAGGAAGGTGTGCTGATCGCCAGCCCGGTGTCCGGCAAGGAACCCAAGCTGGAGATGCTTGCCTACGGCGACAAGTTGCCCAAGGGCAAAGTCAGCACATTGCTGGGCGGCAAGGCCATGCAGTTTTTCCTCGGCAACTATGGTGAGGACAAGGTTGCACTGATTGATCCGGAAAGCGATGAGCCCTATCGCCTTGTCGATCTGCCAACCCGCCGTGTCGATTTTGCGCTGGATCCGGCTCATATCACCAACGCCTACGTCCTGACGGAAGATGGCAAGCTGCACCTGATCGATACGCTGAGTGGCGAAATTCGCCTGTCGGAAACGGTCACCGAACCCTACAGCAAGGACGGCCATTGGCGCGACCCACGTCCGCGTCTGGCTGTGGCAGGAGATGAAATTGCCATTACCGACCCGCGCCATAGTCTGGTGCGTATGGTCAACGTCAATGACCTGAAAGAAACCAGGACAATCCCGGTTGAAGGTCAGCCCTTCAGCATCATCGCGGTCGGTGGTTCCGGCGCGGTTCATTAACCTGTAGCGCTTCGGCAAGGCTGCTTTGTTAACAGGTAGCCTTGCCATTCCTTTTTTGTGCAGCGCCGAAAAAGCGGGGTTTCGAGCACAAAACTGCGCTTGTCCAGCCCCGTAATTACGCACCTTCCACACCGCGAAAAATGGCAGAAATCCGGCATTTTCCGGACGTAAAACCGGGCACGAGAGGGTCACGTTTCACACATGTTTTCAGAAGGTTAAGCGTAAGGTGAATAGCCGCTAGCGCGTTAACCTTGTCTAAAAACCTAACGTTAGTATTTACCAATTAGTAATCAGCAAAACGTGAGGTTTTGCGATGCGTAAACTATTTGTCGCGCTCTTTTTGACCGCTTTGCTGGCTGGCTGTGCCACAGCACCAACCCAAACGCGCAACATCTGCGCCGTGTTCGATCAGCGTGACGGCCTGTTTAACAACTGGCGCCGCGATGCGCAGGCGGCTGAACGCAGCTGGGGTGTTCCCGTGCCTGTTTTGATGGCAACCATCTATACGGAATCCAGCTTCCGCCAATATGCCCGCCCGGCTCGCACCAAGCTGTTTGGTTTCATTCCCTGGAAGCGCCGTTCTACGGCCTATGGTTATGCCCAGGCTCTGGATGGCACATGGAAAGAATACCAGCGCGACACCGGACGCTGGTCGGCCAGCCGCACCGACTTTACCGATGCCATCCACTTTGTTGGCTGGTACCATAACAAGAGCAACAAACGAAACGGCATCCCTCTGCGCGATACCTATAATCTCTATCTAGCCTATTATTCCGGTCATGGCGGCTATGCGCAGGGCGTCTGGAAAAGCAAACCTGCCATCCGTGAAGCAGCACGTCGTTCCGCCAACATTGCCGATAACTATGCACGGCAACTGCGAAACTGCGGCTACTGAAACAAATCCAGAGAAATTGCGTGCCGATTTCGCGTCCACAGTTGCGTGAAGGCAGAACAAAGAGCGGTTCGGGCGTCTTGATCGTCGCCCGAACCGCTTTTAAAATTTATGCGTAGGGCATGATGAAGTCGCGCACTGCGTCCACCTCGCCCGAGCGGATTTCATGACCGCCCGAATGCCAGACCAGTGACACATCTGCCCCCGTTTCCGCAAAATAATCCGACAGCGATTGTGTCAAAGGAACCGGACAAATCGGATCGCGCTCACCTGCTGTAATCAGCACCTTGCGCTGTTTGGTAGATGGTTTGCTTTGCGGCTGGAATGGAATGAGCGGATGCATCAGCACCGCTGCATCAAACAGATCGGGAAACTCGATCAGCACATTGGCAAGAATATTGGCACCGTTGGAAAAACCAAGCCCGATTACCTTGTTTGCCTGATAGAGATCGCGGTTTGCCTCAACAAATGCAGCCATGTTCTTCGTTGCGCGTTCAAGATCATCCAGATCATAAACGCCCTCGGCCTTGCGACGGAAAAACCGTGCAGCACCATGCTCGGAAACATCGCCACGTGGCGAAATCACCGTTGCCTTGGGCAGTAACCGGCTTCCGAAATCAAAGAACTGGTTCTCATCACCACCCGTGCCATGCAGCACGACAAAAAGTGGCTGGCCAGCGGCGCCTGCCCTGACATTGTGGAAATAATTGTCCTTGCCCATCGAAAGGCTCCTTTCTCTTCGCGTCATGGCTGCAAATCCTGTGCGCCAACGCCCGCAACAGGCGGGGTCCCTCGGGCCAGACCCGAGGGAGACGGTGATCGTGTTTCGTAAATGACCGACAGAAAGGCGGTTAAGCCGCCTTTTCATCACCAAGTGGTTCCAGATGCTGTTCCAGAATACCGCGCAGATGCGCATGCTGGTCCGGCAACTTCAGCGCTTCACCGAGATGCGCCGTGTCTTCGTCCCGATCAAAACCGGGCTCATTGGTGGCTACCTCGAACAGCACACCGCCCGGCGTGCGGAAATAGATGGCCCAGAAGTAATCACGGTCGATAACCGACGTGACCTGATATCCGGTATCCATCAAGGCCTTGCGAACCTCGAGCTGCTTTTCGCGATTTTCAACCGCAAAGGCGATGTGATGGACGGAACCGGCACCGAGCCGCGCACCCGAAATATTCGGCATGGTTTCAATGTCGATGTAATCGGCACCGTTACCACCGGGAATACCAAAGCGCAGGACGCCATCCTGCCGGTCGACTTCCTCGTAGCCCATGAACTTCAGCAGTTCCCCGGTTGCACCTTCATCACGAAGGCGCAGTGACGCGCCCTGAAAACCGTGAATTGCGTGATCGGCCGAAACACCGTTTCCAGTCCACTGAGCACGATTATCCTCCGGCACTTCAACCAGCGCAAAGCCATCGCCATCAGGACCGGCAAAATTCAGACGCTTGTTGCCAAAAGCCTCATCAGCCTTCAGGCCATCTGCACCAGCCTTTGTCAGGCGATCCTGCCAGTAGCCGAGTGATCCTTTCGGCACGGAAAACAGTGTCGTGCCAACTTCGCCTGTTCCTGGGCGACCACGCGCAATATGCGGGAATGGGAAGTAGGTCATGACCGAGCCGGGCGTGCCAACCTCATCACCATAATACAGGTGGTAGACGTCAGGCGCGTCAAAATTCACGGTTTTCTTGACACGGCGCAGGCCGAGCGTATCGGTAAAAAATGCATTGTTGGTGCGGGCGCTTGCTGCCATCGACGTGACGTGGTGCAGTCCCTTGATCTGGTTCAGCATAATGAAACCCTTCGTTCCTGATCCCTAAGAAAGGATTGTTGGTGTTGATGGGCTTATAATTAGGCCGATCTGCCGCCACGCATAGACCAGGGTCTCAGAACGCATTGTTCACAAAATAAGAACAAAAGAACGAACATGTTCAACATTGCGTGCACATCCAAAACAAAAAAGCCGCCAGATGGACGGGCGGCTTTCGGCTCATTGAAGCGACGTGCATGGCGACGTATCAGTGGTCGTCCGCCTCGCCCAGCACCCAATATCCGGCAGTGCGGAAATCATTCTTCGGCAGTTTTGCCTCATCGCTGAGGTACTTCTTGATCTGGCGAACCTCACCCTTTTCACAGGCAATGAACACGTAACGGCTGTCACTGTCCTTGCTCCAGTCATGCTGGCGCAAAGCCTGTTCCAGCAGGCCGGATGTACCAGCCGCCTTGCCATTGCGGTAAAGCCAGGTCCAGTTAACATCGGCACTGGATTTGATGTCCTGACGTTCATTCTCGTCGGCCACTTCGGCGTAAACGGTGATCTTCTTGCCCGCTGGCAGCTCTTCAACCATACGCGAGATAACCGGAAGCGCAGTTTCATCGCCAGCCAGCACGCAGGCATCCACATCGACCGGCACAACACCGCCACCGGGACCGATAATGCCGACCAAATCACCGGCCTTGGCTGTCGCGCCAAAATGCGCGCCCGGCATGTGATCGCCTTCATGCATCACGAAATCCAGCTCGATTTCCCGGCGCTCCACATTGCCATAACGAATGGTGTAAACACGACGGATCAATTCGTCGTCACCTTCCGGCCAGACAACGGCACCGGTTTGCGACAGATGTGGCCACACAGGTGTACGGTTCTGCGGAACGATCAGAATGCGGATGTGCAGACCGCCGGTCATCAGCCGCTCGATGCCATCGCCAACGGAAACGACCAGACGACGCATGCGAGGCGTGACGTTAAAAGCCCTGACCACACGACCTTCAAACAGATTGGGCAATTTGTTCAGATCAGCGCCGTGGCCCCGCCAGCGAAAACGAAGATCTTTGTCACCAGAATATTCTAGAATATGCTCCGCCAGCATCGCCTTGATCGACATCAGGACATGGGCGTCGTAACAATTGACCTCAGCCTGAAAGCGGCCCTTCTCGCCAGCCATTCTGACTTTGCCGTATTCGGTTTCATAATGAAGGACGGCGCCTTCACGAATGACGGGAAAATGCTCGGTAAAGTGCTCCTGAAACTTGTCGACAATGGCCTCAGCATTGGCAATTTCAATCGAGGTTTCAGCAAATAACACAGACACGTCCAAAATCCTTCACGCATAAGTCCAGTTATCCATTAGACCAACGCGCCTGACGTGAAAAGCGATTTATGAGATAAATAGTAAGGTTTACGAGGCTTCTGCCACCGTTTCCGGCAAAGCCCAGTCCACCGGAGTGCGGCCATGCGACGTCAGAAACGCGTTTGCCTGCGAGAAATGGCGGCATCCGAAAAAGCCGTTATGGGCAGACAATGGCGATGGATGCGGTGACTTCAGCACCAGATGGCGGTCGCGATCAACGAACGCTGCCTTCTTCTGCGCATATGAGCCCCACAGCATGAAAACCACACCGTCGCATTCCTCATTCACCACACGAATGACCGCGTCGGTAAATTTCTCCCAGCCCTGGCCCTGATGGGAGGCCGCGCGCGCTTCCTCCACTGTCAACACGCTGTTGAGCAGCAAGACACCCTGCTGTGCCCAGCTTTCCAGAAAACCGTGGCGAGCCGGTTGGATACCAAGATCGCTTTGCAGTTCCTTGTAGATATTCACCAGTGATGGCGGTGTGCGAACGCCGGGCCGTACAGAAAAACAAAGCCCGTGGGCCTGGCCAAGTCCGTGATAGGGATCCTGACCGAGAATGACGACCTTCACCTTGCTGAGAGGCGTCAGGTCAAGGGCACGGAAATATTCGGTGCCCTTTGGGAAGACGTGTTTACCCGCCTGTTTCTGTTCCAGCAGGAATGCCTTGAGCTGGATCATGTAGGGACTGGAAAATTCCGGAAGAAGCTTCTGCTTCCAGCTTTCTTCGAGCTTCACACCTTCTTCCGTCATACCCCTGCCCCTTAAACACCTGTCATTCAGGCGAACATATCACTTGAAACGGCCGCGACGCTGCAGAACTTCGATCTTGTAACCATCCGGATCGCAGATGAAGAAGTAACGCGCGAACAGTTCGTCCTTGCGGTTGAATTCGATGATCTTGCCCGGAGCCAGACCGGCTTCGATCAAACGGGCGTGCTCAGCGTCAAGGTCATCCACGGAAACAGCGAGATGACCATAACCATCACCGAGCGCGTAAGGAACATCGCGGCCCTTGTTGATTGTCAGTTCAAGCTCAAAATTCTCTTCAGCATTGCTCATGTAGACCAATGTGAATGTTTCCTGCTCCACACGCTCCGCTACATTCAGACCGAATGCGAGGGAGTAAAAGTCAACCGAACGCTTTTCGTCCAGCACCCGGACCATCGAGTGGATCATTTTGGCCATGGTGTTTTCCTTCTTCTGTTGGCACTTCGACTTGGAGCCAAATAATTGCCGCATCGGGATAAAGGCATATACAGACGCGAAGCAAGACCTTTATCACAACCTTTAATATAGGAATGTGCCCTACTGGAAGCAAATACGGCTATCGCCGCTGGACATCGACGCCTTATCATGAGAGTTGCACTCATAAAGAAAAACGGCAGCAGGCAACATGCGATACATGTATCTCGCTTTGGGGTGGATTATGGTGGCAACCGGCATCGTCGGCGCTTTTCTGCCGGTTTTGCCAACCACGCCTTTTCTGCTGCTGGCGGTGTGGTGTTTCTCGCGTTCATCGCCAAGGCTGGAAGCGTGGCTGCTGTCCCATCCGCAATTCGGCGCTCCGCTTCGCAACTGGAAAGAAACGGGATCCATTGCTCGTCGCGCCAAGATTGCAGCCGTTTCCGTGATGACAGTGAGCTATGCCATCTTCTGGTTCACCACCGATCCACCTGCCTTGCGTGCGACGCTCGTGCTCATTGTAATGCTCTGTTCGGCCGCATTTATCGTCACGCGGCCGGAACCAAAAACATAAATCTGCACCCTTTACCGGTGGCGTGACTGCGGTAGAACGTAAGGAATATGTGCGGCGGGCAACCGCCCGACAGCACCACCTATGCCATAGACCCGTGCGATGGTTTCATCGCTGATCGTATCAAAGGAAGCACCCTGTGCGGTGATCCTGCCATTGTGCATCACGATCAGGTGATCCGCAAATTCCGCCGCCAGATTGAGGTCATGCAGAATGGCAAGCACCAGCCCGCCCTTCTCGGAAAAATCACGCGCCGTTTCCAAAACACTGATCTGGTGACCGATATCAAGGCTTGCCGTCGGTTCATCAAGGAACAACGCACGCGCCTCGCCCTCTTCCACCGCATGGGGAACCTGTGCCAGCGCTCGTGCAAACTGCACACGCTGCTGTTCACCGCCTGAGAGGTAGTTATAGGATCGGCTTTCAAATCCACGCAAGCCAACATTCACCAGTGCGGTCATCGCCTGGGCGTCAGGGTTCATGTCACCATAGGCAACAGCGCCCATGCGCACGATCTCAAACGCCGTGAACGGAAAGGCCAGCGTGGTGCTTTGCGGCAGCACGGCGCGTTGACGGGCCAGCTGACGTGGAGAAAACAGGTTGATATCAGAACCGCGATAGGAAACCGCGCCGGAATCTGGCCGTATTTCGCCACACAACACCTTCATCAATGTCGATTTTCCTGCTCCGTTCGGGCCGATGATGACGTTGAACTTGCCCGGCTCGAGTGTCAGGGAAATCTCGTTGAGCAACTTGCGCCCGGATCGGGTGAGATTGATACCCCGTGCGGTAATCATGACAGGTTCCTCATGCCGAGACCGCCCTTGCCAAACAGCAGGAACAGGAACACCGGCGCGCCAATCAACGCCGTAACGATGCCGATCGGCAGTTCTGCGGGTGCTGCAACCGTGCGCGCAAAGCTGTCAGCCAGCAGCAACAAGGCGCCGCCGCCCAGTGCCGAAGCGGGCAACAGGAAACGATGTGACGGTCCAATTGCCAGGCGCAGCAGATGTGGCACGACAATACCGACAAAACCGATAGAACCGGCAGCCGCAACAGCTGCACCACATGCCGCCGCAACCGCCAGGATGACCAATCGTTTCAAGCGCTGTACCGGTACACCCATGTGATAGGCGGCCGCATCACCCAGGATCAGAGCGTCCAGTCCCTTGGCGACGAAAGGGATGATCGCCAGAACGAGCACGATAAACGGCAGTGTCGTCAAAACCTTGGCAGGGGTCGCACCACCCAGCGAACCGAGGCTCCAGAAGGTAATGTCACGCAGTGCCCTGTCATCCGCCACAAAAATCATCAAGCCGGTCAAGGCACCACTCAGCGCACCAACGGCAATCCCGGCCAGCACCAGCGTTGTGGTTGAGGTCATGCCATTGCGTGTGGCGATGACGTAAAGAAGCACGGTGTTGATCAGTCCGCCAAAGAAGGCCATGAGAGGCAGGAATTGCGATCCGAAAAAGGCCGACAGCGGCGCAAGCATGCCGCCCCCAAGCGCCAATGCTGCAACGGCAAACAGTGCCGCACCTGAGGTTACCCCGACAATACCGGGGTCTGCCAACGGGTTACGAAACAGCCCCTGCATCATAGCACCGGAAACGCCAAGCCCGGCACCGATCAAAAGCCCAAGCGCCGTGCGCGGCAGGCGCACCGCTTCCAGAATGACGCGGTCACGCGGCTCCATATCGGCAGCATGGCCGGTAAAATAGGCCCAGAGTTCAGCCGGGCCGACACCGGTCGGCCCGCTGACCAGCGAGACAAGACAGGCCATCAGCAACAGGCCAACCAGCACAAGAAGCGCAAGGCCACCAATCCGTGACCTTTTGCCTTCAACGGGAGCGGTGGCAGGCGTCACAGCAAGCGATTTCACGGCTTCACCACATCCGGATACAATTTGGAGGCAAGCTCATGCGCAGCCGCAGGGGTGCGTGGGCCAAAGCCAATCAGATAGAGACCATCCATGCTGATGAGAGCCTTGGAAGCCGCAGCAGGTGTGCTCTGGAAAGCCGGCAGGGCGAACAGTTCTTCGGCAGAGGCCTGATGATTGCCGCGCGCCATGGTCAGGACAACATCTGGCGCAGCGGCAATTACCGCCTCATCCGTCAAAGGCTTGTAACCGGTAATTTCGGATGCCGCGTTGATGCCACCAGCCATCTCGATGATCGCAGCCGCTTCCGTATCCTTGCCACCCGCCATCACGCGACCACCCGCCGTCGACAGCACGAACAAAACGCGCTGCTTCTTTTCGCCAACCGCAGACACATCCTTGGCAAGGGCGGCCAGGCCCGCATTGACCTCTTCGGCCAGTGCTTTCGCCTTGTCTTCAAGGCCAACAGCTGCGCCAACATCCTCGATCTTCTTGGCGATCGCACTGCCTTCCGGCGGCGTGTCGATCGTGACCATAGGCACTTCGCTGTCCTTGAGAATGTTGAGAACATCCGCAGGACCGGCACCGTCTTCCGACAGGATGAGATCAGGCTTTTGCGACAGGATGCCTTCGGCCGAAAGAGCACGCATGTAACCGACATCCGGCTTGGAGAGCGCCTCGGTCGGGAAGCTGCTCGTGGAATCACGCGCCACGATGCGATCCTGCGCACCCAAGGCATAGAGGATTTCCGTGATGGTGCCGCCAACGGCAACAATTCGCTGCGCCTTGACGTTACCGCCCTCTGCCGCCTGAGCAAAAGTGGATGTTACCAGAGCCACCGGCATGAACACACCGAAAGCCAGAGAACGAAGCGAACGTTTTGAAGACATCATGAGCTTTTCATCCAGACAAAAAGGGGCAAGCTGCCACAGGCAATCCATTTAAGTGGAGTTTCGTACACATGTTTAAAAACGCGCGCAAGAGCGCACGAACCAAGAAATGAAAACTGTCAAAACCGCTGGAATTCTTCCGTAAGCGGGCTTTTCAACCCTCTGAACGAACGATATCCTGACAATTACAGGAAACTTATTAATTTCAAGGGAGATATCTGAATGTTCATCGCAATGAACCGCTTTCGCGTTGTGCCCGGTTTTGAGGAAGCATTTGAAAAAATTTGGCGTGAGCGCAAGACACAGCTCAACGAATTGAAGGGCTATGTCGAATTTCACATGCTGAAAGGCCCGAAGTCAGACGACCACACGCTTTATGCATCGCACACCGTTTGGGAAACCCGCGAAGATTTCACCGCATGGACCAAGTCCGAGCAATTCCGCGCAGCACATGCCAATGCTGGCAACAATCGTGGCAAGGTTGAATACCTCTCCGGTCCGCATTTCGAAGGTTTTGACGTGATCATTCACGACGACAAGAACGGCCAGCGCATTTTTGATGCGGCATGAGGAAACAATGACAGCAGTTGCATTCCATACGCCGGAACGCCGCGAGCGCGCCGTTACCGCCCTGAATGAAAAGCCCGATGGCATTGTCGAAGCCATTGCTGCCAAGGCAGATGTGACACCGGCAGAAGTGCTGGCCGTCCTGCCACAAGGTGCTGCGGTGACCATTCCGGCCGCGCAGTTTTCCGCCATCTGGACCGACATGATGAGTTGGGGTGAAGTGCTGATGATCGTCCAGACCGGGGACATCGTGCTTGAGGTGCCCGGCATGCTGCCGGAAGGCAGCGAAGGTCATGGCTGGTTCAACATCCACGGTGACAGCCCGATTGGTGGCCATATCAAGAAAGACAACTGCCACGCCATCAGCTTCGTCGATCGGGCGTTCCACGGACGTCGTTCCTGCTCGGTTTGGTTCATGAATGCCGATGGCAATGCCATGTTCAAGATTTTCGTCCGCCGCGACGAAAACAAGGAGCTGAAGGCAGACCAGCTTTCCAAATTTGAGACTTTGCGCGACACCCTCTCACGCTGATATCGATACGACTGCCGGGCACCATGCCCGGCAGTTCATTCCGGATTCATCTAGCCTCTTTATGATCGAAGACGAATATTCGTCTACCGACATCATGAGGGTTGGAAATGACCGACAGACACACACTTTCGCGCCGCGGTTTTGCAAGCCTTCTTGGCCTAAGCGCCATTATAGCCGCCTCCCCTTCTCTTGCTGCACCAGCAACCATCCGTGGCTCGGTCAGCTACCGCGAGCGCATTGCGCTACCGCCATCGGCAACCGTCACCGTACAGCTTATCGACGTGTCGCGCGCTGGCGCCAGTTTCACCATCATTGCCGAAACCACCACCCGTCCAGGACGCAACGTGCCTGTCCCTTACGTCATCAGGTACAATGACCGCGATATCAGGCCCAACCGCCGTTATGCGCTGCGCGCCGAAATTCGCGACGGTCGCCGCCTGCTGTTTACCACCACCCGCAATTACCCGATCCTGAGCGGCGGACGCGAAACCACAGACCTGCAGCTGGAACGCGCTGGTGCAGCCCCGAGACCAGAGCCGGATCGCGAACCATCTCTCGTCGGTTCCTGGGTTGTGGTCGACCTCGCAGGCGAGCGGCTTGGCGGTGGCAAGCCGCCGGTCATGCAGATCAGCCCTGACAATCGCGTCTCTGGCAATACAGGTTGCAACGGCTTTGGCGCGGAGCTGCGCTTCAACCGCCGCGAGATCGAATTCAGCCGCGCCATTTCCACGCAGATGGCCTGCCAGCCACCCGTGATGCGGCAGGAACGCGCTTTCCTTTCGCTACTGGGCGATGTGCGTCGTTATGAATTCAGCCAGCGCAACAATAAACTTCTGCTGCAGGACCGCCGCGGTCGCACACTCATTCAGCTGCGCAAAGCCTAAGACCCACATGCCTGCCCCCCGCGTGCCCAACGTCAGGCGGGGAGATTTTCTTTCGCGTCAGAAAATCACCATCCAATGCAGTTTTGCGCAACACCAAGCCGCAAAAGGGGCCGTATGACTGTATTCACCCCTCACGGGTACATCGCAGGCATAACCACAACGTTGAAACGAATATTCAATTTGCGACAAAGCCACTATGCCATGGCCATCGACTGCGCTAATGCAGGACGCCCTTGATTTATGGGCGCATGAAATAAAACCAGAAGCACCGCAAACGGCGCTTCCAGAGGAACCGACCGATGACGACTTATGTTCTGACCGTAACCTGCAAATCAACCCGCGGTATCGTGGCAGCAATATCGGGTTATCTGGCGGACAAGGGTTGCAACATCGTTGACAGCTCGCAATTCGATGACCTACAGACCGGCATGTTCTTCATGCGCGTCAGCTTCATATCCGAACAGGGTGAAAGCCGTGAAGCGATCACTGAAGGATTTGCCGCGGTCGCTGAAAAATTCGGCATGGATGCCAAGATCGAAAGCTCCGCCGAGCGCATGAAAGTGCTGCTGATGGTGTCGCGTTTTGGCCATTGCCTCAATGACCTCCTGTACCGCTGGAAGATCGGTGCCTTGCCGATCGATATCGTCGGCGTTGTGTCCAATCACTTCGATTACCAGAAGGTTGTCGTCAACCACGACATTCCCTTCCACCACATCAAGGTCACCAAGGACAACAAACCAAAGGCCGAAGCCCAATTGATGGATCTGGTCGAACAGACCGGTACGGAACTGATCGTACTTGCCCGTTACATGCAGGTGTTGTCCGATGAACTTTGCCAGAAAATGTCCGGCAAGATAATCAACATCCACCACTCCTTCCTGCCAAGCTTCAAGGGTGCCAACCCTTACAAGCAGGCTTATGAGCGCGGCGTTAAGCTGATTGGTGCAACGGCCCATTATGTTACGGCCGATCTTGATGAAGGCCCGATCATCGAGCAGGACACGGTGCGCATCACCCATGCGCAATCGGCGGAAGATTATGTGTCGCTGGGTCGTGATGTCGAAAGCCAAGTGCTGGCGCGCGCCATCCACGCCCATATCCACCACCGCACCTTCATCAACGGAAACCGCACCGTCGTGTTTCCACCAAGTCCGGGCAGCTACGCCTCCGAGCGTATGGGATGATCCGCATACGCTAAGTCTTAACGGGCGATGGGAAACAGCACCGTCGCCTTCAAACCTCGACCATTCTGGCCAGAATCAAGCACCAGTTGCCCGCCAAACAGGAGGGCAATTTCCTCCACGATTGCCAGTCCAAGCCCGGCACCGGGCGCGGCATTGCCCTCCCCTCGGGCAAAACGCTGCCTGACCGTATCACGCTTTTCAGGCGCTATACCCTGGCCGTTGTCTTCCACTTCAAGACAAATCTGACCTGTGGCACTGCGATAGGCGCGCACCGTCACCTCGACATTGTCACCGGCATAGGCAATGGCATTGCCAATCAGATTGCCGAGCAACTCACCAATCAACAAAGGTTCGGCAAGCACGGTCACGATACCCTCGCCCTCAAAGCCAAGGTCAACACCAGCTTCGGCCGCCTGCGGAATATAATCGGCGGTAATGGTCTGGGCGACTTCCACCAGATCAATGCGTGACAGCGTTTGCGGTTCGCCCGATCCGGTCGCATCGATTTTTGCCATGCGCAGAAGCTGCGCCAGAATATGCTCGGCATGGGCAACGGATTCGTCACCTTTCCTGGCAGCAGCCTTTGCCTGCGCCAGTGTTTCAGCCCGCTCGGACAAGGCAAGCTGCGTACGAATAATGGCCAGTGGCGTGCGCAACTGATGGCTGGCATTTCCGGTAAAGTGCCGCAAGGCATCAAGAGCCGCCTTCAGCCGCACCATGAAGGAATTGACGGTATCAACCAGGTTCTGCACCTCAAGCGGCACCTTCTGGTCGATGGGGTGCAGATCGCTTGGATTGCGCTCGGCAATTGCCTCGCTCAGCCGAAACAGTGGGCGCAAAGAAATCGTCACCGCCACCCAGACGATGATTGACGCGCCAACGATCATGGCAAGCAGACGTAGGGCAGAACGGAGCAGGATGGACTGGGCAAGCTGACGGCGGGCGATGGTTGTTTCGGCAACGGTCACCGTGAACGGCACCGAATTGATGCCGGTGGATGCCGATCTTTGCATGACAGCAACGCGGATCGGTTCACCGCGAAACGCCGCATCCTCAAAGATTGCAGTGTTCGGCTCATCTGGCGCGAAAGAGGGCAACCCCTGATATCCCGTCAGGAACTCACCCTGTGCGCCATCCACGCGGTAAAACACCCGGTCCTGTGCGGCCGAGGTCAGCATCTCGAGGGCAACATAGGGGATATCGACTTCCAGCTTGCCGTCTTCAGACACGGCAACACGCTCGGCAATGGCCAGCGCAGAGCCCGCCAGCACTCGGTCCGATACCACATTGGCGGTTTTGACCGCTTCGGAATAGGTTTCGGTCAGTGCGATGGTGCCAATGATTGCAGTGGAAAACAGCAGCCAGCCCAGCAGACGCCTGCGGAGCGAATAGGCGCCGCCTGTCATTCGCCACTCTCCGGCAAACGTTCCAGATAATAGCCGATGCCACGGGCCGTCTTGACGGTCAGTCCGTGGGGAGCAAGCCGTTTTCTCAAGCGGCTGACATATTGCTCGATGGCATTGCCGCTCAGCTCATCATCGAAACCGGCCAGCGATTGCATGATGGCCTCCTTGGCAACCACCTTACCCGCCCGCATGAAAAGAAGTTCGAGTATGCCAAGTTCGCGTGCGGGAATATCAAGTGGCACACCTTCGGCACTGAATGTGCGGGACGTCAGATCAAACGACACCTTGCCGTAACCGACCGTCGAAGACCGCAACCCCGCCTGACGCCGCAGCAGCACACGCACACGCGCTTCAAGCTCGCTGACGTCGAACGGCTTGATCATGTAATCATCGGCGCCAAGGTCCAGCCCCTTGACCCGCTCTTCCGGGGTGCCACGTGCTGTCAGGATCAGCACGGCCGCACGCTCCTGGCGGGCACGCATGGAGCGCAACACGGAAATACCATCCATTTCAGGCAGATTGAGATCCAGGATGACCAGATCAAAACTCTCGGTCGCCGTCGCAGCCAAGGCAGATGCGCCGTCGGATACCCAATCCACCGCATAGCCACTGCCGCGCAGCAGAGCGACCAAACCGTCCGCAAGAACCTGATTGTCTTCCACCAGCAATATACGCAAATCAATCTCCTGCCCCTGCACCAGCACCCTAACGCATCACCCTGCAAATCGGAATCGATTTTCGGCAAAACACGGCACGCAAATTCAACGGGTTAGAGCATCCGCCAAGTGCTGATAAAAACAGGCGATGCTCTTATGGCGGGAGAGACGCTTGTGAACGTCAGGCCGCTGCGGCATGATATTTTCATGCGTATCCTTCTCTGTCTCTGCCTGAGCATTCTTGCCGTCACACCGGCGCTGGCCAAGCCAACCGTTTTTCCGGCACCCTCGGGCAATCCGGATGCGCGTGTGCTGATCGTCTATTCGTCGTTGGATGAACCGCTGGCGACACCGATGATCGAAGGCTTCCAGAAGCAGAACCCTGATATTACAGTGTCTTATGAGGACATGTTGACAGGCGAAATCTACGACAGGATCGTCAAGGAAACCGATGCCGGACAAAAAACCGCTGACTTTGCCTTTTCATCGGCCATGGATTTACAAGTCAAATTGAGCAATGACGGTTACGCGCAGCGCAGCGACATGCCGTTAAGTGCCCAGTGGCCAAGCTGGGCCAATTGGCGCAACACGGCCTATGCGCTGACCTTCGAACCAGCGGTTTTCGTCTATCACAAGCCAAGTTTCACCTCGGAAAAACCACCGGCCACCCGCGCCGAATTTGTTGATTTCCTCGAACGCCACGCCAATGAGGCGCATGGCCGCATCGCAACCTATGACATTGAACGATCCGGTGTCGGCTTCCTGTTCATGTCGCGTGACCAGGAACAATTTGCCGATATATGGTCGGTCATCCAGCACATGGGTGCCGCAGGCGTTAAACTTTATTCCAACAGCTCAGCCATTCTGGAACGTATTGCTGATGGACGATTCGTGCTGGGTTACAACATTCTCGGCTCCTATGCCGCCGACTGGGCGTCCCGCCATCCGGATGTCGGCATTGTCCTGCCCAAGGACTACACGGTGGTAATGTCACGTATCGGGCTCGTGCCACAGGCGGCAAACTCCCCCGATCTGGGGCGGAAATATCTGGAATATTTCATGTCGCGCGAAGGTCAGACCATCCTGTCGACCAAACTGCAAATACCTGCGGTCAATCCCGATGTTGCCGGCGAGAACACCGCCAACACCATGCAGGCCATTCACGGCGCCCAGCTTTTGCCCGTTCCTGTCAGCCTTGGATTGATGGTCTATCTCGATCAGGTCAAGCGCAATCGTCTGATTGCCCGCTGGAACGAGGCCTTGCGCCTGCAATAAGCGGTTCGGCAAACGAACAATCCGGTAAAACTGGACGCTTTGCAAAAATTAATGAATGTTAAATTGGCAAAGCCGGGGATCGCGTCAGTTAAATGTCAGCTTTCTATGGTGCTCTGCTTTTATTCTTCGGCCGTGGAGGCGGCTTAACGAAGATGCGGGAGGAAATTTCTATAGCAAGCAAACAAACTGCCCTTTGATGGCAGCTTGTCCTGTGTTTGCCCACGCTCTCCTTCCGCACAAACAACAATGCCCGATGGGCTTATCAAGGAGGGTTCGCTTTGAAACATTTCGTACTTGCTTCCATTCTCGCCGGTGCACTTGCACTTCCGGCAGCAGCTGCCGATTACACTATTATCGCGCCGGCAAACCCGGGCGGTGGCTGGGACCAGACCGCACGTTCGATGCAGACTTCGCTTCAGGATGAAGGCATTTCCAAGAGCGTGCAGGTACAGAACGTACCAGGCGCTGGCGGCACCATCGGCCTTGCCCAGTTTGCAAGCCAGCAGAAGGGCAACGCGAACGCCCTGATCGTTGGCGGTTACGTGATGGTCGGCGCCATACTGACAAACAACGCACCGGTTACGCTTAAGGACGTGACACCGATTGCCCGTTTGACCGGCGAATACGAAGCTGTAGTTGTTCCTGCCTCTTCGCCCCTGCAGACCATGGGTGACCTGATCGAGCAGCTCAAGAAGGATCCAGGCAGCGTGTCCTGGGGTGGCGGTTCGGCGGGTGGCACGGATCACATTGCCGTTGGCCTGATTGCCAAAGCTGCGGGCGTTGACCCGACCAAGATCAACTACATCGCCTATTCCGGCGGTGGCGAAGCACTGGCTTCCATTCTGGGTTCCCAGGTGACAGCCGGCGTTTCCGGTTACGGCGAATTCGAAAGCCAGATCAAGTCCGGCACGCTGCGTCTTCTGGCCGTATCAAGCGCCGAACGCATCGAAGGCGTTGATGCCCCAACACTGAAGGAAGCTGGCCTCGACGTCGTTGTTGAAAACTGGCGAATGGTTGCTGCCGCTCCTGGCCTGTCTGCAGATCAGGAAGCAGCCATCAATGCCGACGTTGAAAAGCTCGTTAAATCCAAGAGCTGGCAGGACACTCTGAAGACCAAGGGCTGGCAGGACACGTATCTCGCAGGTGACGCCTTCAAGGCTCAGCTCGACAAGGACATTGAAGCCACTCAGACCATTCTCAAAGACATCGGACTGGTAAAATGAGCATGGGTTCCAACTCATCCAACTCTCAAAAGCGCCGCCCTGACCGGGCGGCGCTGGTTATAGCTGCCGCACTCGTTGCCATTGCCGCTGTAATCTTCATGGACTCCGCACGCCTTGCAGGCGTGGCCGGTTATTCGCCCGTTGGCCCGGCAACCGTGCCTTACGTTATCGCATTCTGTCTTGTCGGGCTTGCCATCTGGACGGTCATCGAGGCTCTTCGCGGTGAGTTCCCCGAGCGGGAGAAACAGGAAACAGGCGCCGTCATCTGGGTAGTCGCCGGTTTGGCCGGGCAAATGTTGCTGTTGAAAACCGCTGGTTTTTCCATTGCCACAGGCATCTTGTTTGCATTCACGGCCCGCGCTTTCGGCAAACGCCAGCTCTGGTATTCAATTCCGATCGGCATCGCGATCAGTTTCGTCGTCTGGATCATCTTTGCGCAGTTCCTGCAGCTGTCTCTGCCAGCTGGGCCTTTGGAGAGCCTGTTCTTTTAAAACGAACCGGCCTTCTTTTCATGATTGAAAAACAGGGAGCGACAGCTGCACCGAGGCGTGCTTTGCAACGCTCCACCCGACAGGGGGACATTCGTCCATGAGTACATTTGAATTTTTGCTTCACGGCCTTCAAGTCGCAATGCAGCCCATGAACCTGCTTTACGCGCTGATCGGCGTAACGCTTGGCACCGCAGTTGGCGTTCTTCCAGGCATCGGCCCGGCGCTGACAGTGGCGCTGCTGTTGCCAGTCACCTACAAGCTTGATCCGGCTGGATCGCTGATCATGTTCGCCGGCATCTATTACGGTGGCATGTATGGCGGGTCGACAACGTCGATCCTGCTGAACACGCCAGGGGAAAGCGCCTCTATCGTGACCGCGCTGGAAGGCAACAAGATGGCGCGCGCTGGACGCGGCGGGCCAGCCCTTGCAACGGCCGCCATCGGTTCATTCGTGGCAGGTCTCATTGCCACCATCGCGCTTGCGTTCATCGCACCCTACATCGTCAAGCTGGCCTTGGTGTTTGGACCACGCGAATATTTCGCGCTGATGGTTCTGGCCTTCGTTACCGTGTCTTCCGCCTTCGGCGATTCAGCACTGCGTGGCCTCACCTCGCTGTTCATCGGCTTTGCGCTCGCCATCGTCGGCATCGACCAATTGACAGGCCAGACACGCATGAGTTTTGGCATTCCAGACCTGCTTGATGGCGTCGAAGTCACCACACTGGCTGTTGCCATGTTCGCAATCGGCGAAACGCTGTTCATCGTCGCGCAGGGCCAGAGCGGACCGGACAAGGTCGAAGCCGTAAAGGGCTCGGTCTGGATGAATGCGCAGGATTGGGCACGCTCCTGGAAAGCCTGGCTGCGCGGTACGGTAATCGGCTTTCCGATTGGTGCCATGCCAGCCGGAGGCGCTGAGATCGGTACCTTCCTGTCCTACGCTACAGAAAAGAAGCTGACCAAATATCCGGAAGAATTCGGCAATGGCGCCATTGAAGGCGTCGCCGGTCCCGAAGCTGCCAACAACGCATCGGCCGCCGGTACACTTGTGCCGCTGCTAACGCTTGGCCTGCCGACGACGGCAACTGCCGCTATCATGCTGGCCGGTTTCCAGCAATATGGCTTGCAACCCGGCCCGCTGCTGTTTGCCACCAACCCGCAACTCGTCTGGGGTCTGATTGCCAGCCTGTTCATCGCCAATGTCATGCTGCTGATCCTGAACCTGCCGCTGATTGGTCTGTGGGTAAAACTGCTGACCATTCCAAAACCATGGCTCTACGCAGGCATCCTGCTGTTTGCAACGCTCGGCACCATCGGCGCTAACCCATCCGTGTTCGAACTGGGCATGCTGCTCGCCTTCGGTATCCTCGGCTACATCATGCGCATCTTCGGTTATCCGATCGCACCAGCTGTCGTCGGCTTGATCCTTGGACCACTTGCCGAACAGCAATTGCGCCGTGCACTGGCCATCGGCCAGGGAGACCCGATCGTGCTGTTCACCTCACCGATTGCAGTGGGTCTGTTCATTGTCGCCGCAGCCGCCTTCATCATTCCGCTGATCATGCGTATTCGTGGTCGAGGACAGGTGCTGTCGCAGCTTGCTGCCAACGAAGACTGATAAAACCCATCATTTGCCCATTGAAGACCGCGGAGAGAAACCCTTCTCTCCGCGTTTTGTTTTGCGAAGCCTTTGGCTTACCCATCAAGAACCGGCTCGACGGTACGCAAAAATATTCGCGTAAACGAAACAGCACCATAAAGACTTTGCTTGGAAAACATGCACGGTTCGGTTTATTAAGCGGCAATTGCTTAAATTTAAGCCGGAAAACTCCCATGAGACGCCACCTGCGGCACTTCATTCATCGTCATGAGCCTAAAGGACAGGCACATCACCACCTGAAATCAGGTTTTGGTGCCATGGCTGGCATGCTTGCGGTCGGTGGGCTGGCGGTTGAAACCGGCATCCCATTGTTGATTGCGCCATTTGGTGCGAGCGCCGTGCTACTGTTTGGTCAGCCCAAGAGCCCGCTGGCACAACCGGCCAATGTGATTGGCGGATATCTTCTTGCCGCCTTCGTCGGAAGCCTTGCCTTGCATTTCCTGCCGGGCCTCTGGTGGGCCTCGGCAATTGCGGTTGGTTTGGCAATTGCCGGCATGTTGCTGTTACGGATTACCCATCCACCAGCGGGCGCTGTGCCGCTGGTCGCCTATGGTTCACATCTGGAAGGCCAGGCACTGTTTCTCGTCGTACTGGCGGGCAGCGCCCTTCTCGTGGCAATAGCCGTGGTTCACCATCTGATACCGCCGCGCCACCAATATCCCCTTCGTGCACCAGAAACTCCGTGATCGCAACACCGGCACCTGCCCAAACCGTAGGTCAACCGCTGGACACATGGGGATGAAATTGCCTTCCACGCTGTTTTTAACAACGGCAAGACTTGTTCCCGCCCACCCCCTGTGCTTGAAAACAGACAGTCGAAAAGTACGACTTATTTAAAGGCCGGGAGAAAAGCATGAGCATCCAATTATTTGACCTTACCGGGCGTCGCGCCCTTGTCACTGGTTCCTCACAGGGTATCGGTTTTGCACTGGCGAAGGGTCTCAAGGATGCCGGCGCTGACGTTGTGATCAATGGCCGAGATCCCGAAAAACTGAAAGCTGCGGCAAAAGAGCTTGGCGATGTCGACTATCTCGCATTTGATGTTACCGATCACGCCCTGTCACGCCAAGCCATCGATGCCTTCGAGCGCGACAAGGGTGCCATCGACATTCTGGTCAACAATGCCGGCATGCAGCACCGCACGCCGTTGGAAGATTTTCCCGCCGACGCATTTGAGCGCCTGCTGCGCACCAATATCTCGTCGGTCTTCAATGTCGGCCAGGCCGTTGCCCGTCACATGATTGGCCGTGGTTATGGCAAGATCATCAATATCGCCAGCGTTCAAACCGCGCTCGCCCGCCCGGGCATTGCCCCCTACACCGCCACCAAGGGTGCCGTTGGCAACCTTACCAAAGGCATGGCAACCGACTGGGCAAAACATGGCCTGCAGTGCAACGCCATTGCGCCCGGCTATTTCGAAACACCACTCAATGACGCCTTGGTCAAGGATCCCGCATTTACCGAATGGCTGCAGAAGCGCACACCAGCCGGTCGCTGGGGCAAGGTTGACGAGCTGGTTGGCGCCTGCATCTTCCTATCGTCGGGAGCATCGTCCTTCGTCAACGGCCACATTCTCTATGTTGACGGCGGCATCACCGTCAGCCTCTGAGGCCAGACTTAAAAATGCCAGCAGGCCCGTGAGTTCGACGCTCACGGGCTTCGTGTTATCTGCGCGTCACCTGTTGTGATCACTACGCAGTCTGTGGTCCAGCACAGGATATAGCGCGAGGCACCAAATGCCCATTTTCCATCAAAGCAGATCACATTGATCCGGACAAACCGGAGCACCAAAAAATGAAGCCCCCGACACCGTTTAGATGTCGAGGACAACCAAGGAAGTAACAGGGTCAATTGTACAGAATGGTATGCACAGTTTTGTCTGCGCAGAGAGGATTATCTCAGGCTGCCGTCGTGAGGCTGCCGGGAACCGCTCCAGTCAGCCGCACGTGTAGCGTCAAAGGCAAAAGCAAAGGCAGGATTTTGCCGGCGCTTCCTAACCAGCAGACCCATGATGCGGGCTGCTGTCGAAAAGGTCATTTCATCCAGAGGACCATGACCGACCCACGGTTTGTTCAACCGTGAAACAACCTCTCCCACAAGGGCGGCTGGCACAATATCCATGCATTTACGCATGGCAATAAAAACATCGGAAATCGGGACGTGAGCACTTTCAAAGGTTACTGTGGGCTGACCCTCATAGGGTTCCCACTCTTCAAACTTGAGAACGGCTTCCCAAAACAGGTAATGCAGATCGATTGGCGCATGACCGTTGAAAAGCTGCGGTAGCTTGGATGTCATAACATTCTCCTCCGTTGAGTGCATATCGGTTGAAATATGCGTGTTCTTCCTTGGATCTTGGTGACACACGAAACAGTATATCGAGATGGCGCTGCTACGAAATGCTATCTGTAGTAAAAATATGGGCCTCCTTTGCAAGAAAGGAAGTATTCCAGAATTGACCGGGATAGTCACGGGCTGCCTTTTCTGCCCTTTCCCGGCAGGCGAGATTTTTCAAAACATGAGTGCGATGACCGAGCTGCAGCAGGCTGTCTTACCGGGATAGTCATAGATAACCTGCAAACTGTCATGGCCCATCGAAACCCTCTATCTCCTTGTTGCCCACCGATTTTAAGAGGCACCGGTTCCACGGGGTTCAGCAAGGCGTCACCTGCGGTTCATCAAAAGACAGACCGGCAAACTTGCGTTTCTGCGCTTTGACCTTGCTGGCAAGGCCATCCAGCAAATTGTAACCATTCGACCAGCGACCAAATCCACTGGCAATATTGATGTGACCAGCCATCCCCAGATTGAGGATATTGGCCTGCCATTTCTCTCCGATCAATGTCAGCCGATCGATTGGCATGTAATGGTCATTGAGGCTGCCAACCACAATATTGGGAAACGGCAACCGACCGTCATCCAGCTTTCCAAACGAGATCGTGCCGGGATGCAACTCATCGGTCAACTCCGGGTCGCAGGGTGCCACCAGAAGTGCAGCCTTGATCCGATTGGCCGAAGCACGGGCAGCAAGCCTCGCCGCAACCAGGCATCCCAGACTATGCGCGACGATATAGGCCTCGCCTTCACGTTCCAGCGCCTCTTCAACCGTCGCCACCCAGCAATCCAGGCTGGGCCGCGACCAGTCATCCTGAACGACAATGCTCGCGTCAGAATGATCTTTTTGCCAGTACCACTGCCAATGCCCTTCATCAGATCCATTCAGGCCGGGAAGAATAAGCGTGCGCATGGCGTCCTCTCGATCAACAGTGCATCAGACACGTGCTCATGACGAAAACTCGCCAAGCATGCGCAATTCCTTGCCCACTTCGCGCATTCTGCTACGCAGTTCGAGGCCGGTTCCGTCATCGATTTCGTAATCACCAAAGCAATGGCGTGCATCATGCAAAAGCAGCCGGTCCTCCAGCTCGTTCTGTGTTCTGATCAATTTTGCGACACGGCGAAAAATGCCCATTTCCGATCTCCTTTGTCGAAAAACATGCCGTCATAATTATCCATAATTTTTATAGATTAAAGGCACCGCGTGCCAAGATTTTGAAGGACCGGAGAAAAAACATCCATTACATCCAGCATAAATCAATGAATGGGATGATCTTTTCTGAAAAACTACTAAATCATGGAATTTAATTTCCACCCTTCGAAATTGCCGGTATCAAAAGGAGTTTGCGGGCTTGATCCGACAATATTTTCTATAATATTTATCAACAATGAAATTCTGTCGCTCTCCAGTCCGCAAGGGCGATGGTATAGTTGCGAAATTGCAAGGGCATCTTCACCCAGCCTTGGAGACCTATATGACCGCAACAGTGACTTATCTTCATAATCCGCTGCAAACGCAGATTACCCATCCTGATCAACTCAAGGCCGCCATGCGCAATGTCGCAGGAGGTGTTTCTGTCATAACAGCTGGATCGGGTGATCAACGCAATGGTGCAACGGTGACCTCGGCAACGGCATTGTCGATGAATCCCGCTTCGATGCTCGTCAGCATCAACCGCTCTTCATCCATTTGGCCGGTCATCAGCCGCTTCAATCATTTTTGCGTCAATATACTGTCAGCGCAGCAGCAGGATATCGCCAGCCGTTTTGCTGGCGTCGGCGGGCTGAAAGGTGCGCAGCGTTATCACAATGCAAGCTGGTCAACGCTCGAAAGCGGCGCAGCGGTACTCGCAGACGCACTTGCCTCCATCGACTGTGCCGTTGAAGATGTGATTGAGCGGCATACCCATGCCATCGTCATAGGACGCGTGGTGGCTGTGGTCACTGGCCAGGGCGAACCATTGGTCTATCACAATGGCCAGTACGGAAACATCATTCCGGTTTAAATCCGAGCGTAGGCTGGATCGTCGATGTCACGACCGGTGTCGGCGGCAAACTGCTCAAGTGTCGTATTATCAAGAACTTCTGCCATAGCGTCTCGCACCCGTCCCATGGACCGGCGCACCTGACAGTGCTCTGGATCTTCGCAATCTTCACATGGCTCAAACGCCGTCTTGCTGGCGCAGCGGATGGGCGCAAGCGGACCGTCAAGGGTTCGAACCACCTGACCGATCAGAATGTCGGATGCAGGTTTGGAGAGGGAATATCCGCCACCAGGACCTTTCTTCGAACGTAGCATGCCTGCATTTCTGAGTTCCAGAAGAATGGTGTCGAGAAACTTCTTTGGTATGTTGTTGCGGCTGGCAATCTCATTGACAAATGCTGTCTGTCCTTCAGCAAGCCCGGCCAGGTCAACCATAGCTTTTAAGCCGTATTTCCCTTTTTTCGTCAGCATCAACCGCTCTTTCACAATCACATCGCGGCGATAGATATGATCAAAAACCACGCTCGAGGCAACAGAGCGGGGGCAATCTACTCGAGAGATTTAATCAAAATCCCCCGTGCGGCAGCCTGATGGGAACGGCCTGCGGGCAAAGGCATTCCGAGGCGGCGGTAAAACTGTCTCAATCTTTACAGTCTGGACGACGCTTTGCCATTACCTCCATGGCTGCCACCGCAAACACCTGGCGCTCGCCAAACGATGAACGGATCTGGTTGCGCGGTTGGCCAAGACCAATTTCCGGAAACAGCAGTTCCGACAGACGGTAGGCTTCCTCGAGATGCGGATAACCGAAAGCCAATGATCGTATTGCTGCCAAGGTCCTGATATTCGCGCAGACGCGCTGCAATGTTTTCTGTAACCCGACCAGAGACGTGCCGGTACCGGATCGCACCAGTCCGATACCGGGAAGGCGTTTGGAAGATACCTCAAGTCTTTCGCGATCACCATTGTGCAGCGCCATCATTCGGGCTTGGTACCGCCGAGAAAGGCTGAATCGAGCCGGACGCCCCCTGCTTCCCCATTGCCGTCTAACAGGCGAAAAACGGCCGTCAGCCGGTACCGCTCAACAACTGCCCATGCTTGCCAAGGTTGAGATAGGATGACAGCTGGCCCGCAACAAAAATCGCATGCTCCGTCACCTGCGGCAGCCCCATCAGTTCGCCAAATGTACCGCGCGCCAATGGGCCGGCAATATACAGCCCCGGCATCGCCCTGCCCGTCTCGTCAATCGCGACGGAGGCGGTGTCACAGGCAATTCCAAGCCCGGTTGCACAAGACGATATCAGGCCGTCCCGTTGGAGTGCAGCGAGGAACGGGATAGAATGCAGAACCTCGCCATGTGCAGGACCGGTGGCTACCGCGATTGCATCGAAAATATAATCGGCCACGTCCCCGCTGACCTTCTCTTTCAGAGACACACGGAAACAGGAACCCTCCAAGGAAACGTTTTGAACAGAAGCCGCCTTTATCGACAGCGTGCCCGCAGCAACCCCTTCGTCCAACACTTTCTCAACCTGCGGCGCAATACGAAAACGGTGGACGTCCCAGTAGGGTCGCACAAGGCGGACAATTCGGCGCCGCTCCTTGAGAGGAAGCGCCTGCCAAATCTGCTGGCCCTGGGCGCGTAACGCATCAATAACGGCGTGCCAACTCAGCCCCATCTTTTCCGCCTGTCGTATGGTTGTGCGAATGCGATGCAATAAATCTGATGCGCGGATACTTGGTTGCAAAGTAAAATCACCGAAAGCCTCCTGAACGACGGGCGAATGGCCACGCGAGCGCAATCCACGGCGCGAGATTGAAACAATGGTGCCCTGATGCCCCCTGTCCTTCAGGGTGGCAACGACATCCGCCGAGGTCAGACCATTCCCGACAATGAGAACCCGATCATCCGCCGCGACAGGATGCAACGCATCGGGCTGTGTAACATCGGCAATCAGTTTGGGGTGCCCCTTGAAGGAAGCCAATGCCGCGGGCAGCGCCGGCGCGGGGTGGCTGACCGCAATGGCAACGGCATCCGCCAGAAGAATACTGCCATCTTCGGCCTTCAACAGCCACTGCTGACCGGACTTGGAAATATTGGCGACACTGCATTGGCGGTGTTCAACCATGCCCTGTGCCAGATAGGGCTGTATTTCAGAACTCACATAGTCACCAAAGCAGGCGCGTTGCAAATAGGGCTGTCCATCGGAGCCAAAGGCATCCGCATCCTCTTTCAAAATGTTTCTGTTTGTTGCAAACCTCAGAAAACTTTCTGGATCGTCGGGATAAAGCGTCATTTTGCTGGCAGGCACGTTGATACGGTGCGCCGGTTCATGCGTGCTATAGGCTAGGCCAGCGCCCAGCTTTTCGCGGGGCTCAAACACCACCATACGGACGGCGCCAATGCCGGGATGACACCGGGCAAGATGGATAGCCAGTGCAGCTCCCGTGACACCACCACCCACAATCGCAATGACCGGACAGAGAGACTTTTGGGGCATCATAAGCTCCGACAATTATGGACGATAGATGCGGAGCGCGGCATCGCGCCATGCAATCGCGGTTTAAAAATACGCTCTTCCGTTAATTGGCGAAAGCGTGTCAGCCGATCAAACATCGTGTCAGCAAAGCCAGACAACAACGCTAGCCCTCTTTCATTTTGAACCTTCCGACACATTCGCATCGAATATTTCCAATCATTATATTCTATAAAATTAGTAAAATATATTCTCCCCTGATTTGAAAGAGCAAACAAATTGAAAAACGGAAACACCGAGCCATCTCTATACCCGCATGTCTAACCTCACGCAGGACGCCACCGGGCAGCGTCTGGCCGAACTGGGAGATGGCGCAACCGCACTTTGAGTTTTCTCAGGTCAGCCAGCCTTTACCTTCGCCATTCTCAATCCTGCGCGCGCCGAAGACAACATCGACAGCGCAACTGGTCTTCACGGTGGCACATGGGCGCTGTTTGCCGCTACACTGAAGAACTTTGGTATCGAAACCCGATTTGTTGACGGCAAGGTCTTAGAAGACTTTGCCCCGGCAAACGATGATCGTACCCGCGCTTTTCACGCAGAAACGCTACCCAATCACAAGCTCTCGTTGGAAGATCAGCTTAAAAGGGGCGTAACGCCAGGCTATGTGCGCCTGCCAGTTGGCTTTTAGCGTTGCAATGTCTGACACAGGCAGAGGAAACCGCGTAGTCACGTGTTCCATATCATCTGGACAATTCGAACAATTCCAAGGCTCCGCACATACTTACGGGACCTTTTTTCTGTTCTGAGTGAGTGACAAAAACAGGTACGGCTCGGTAGACAAACCGAACCACTATAAAATGTAGTCAGAAGAAGCTTGTGAATTTATCGGATAATAAACAGAATTGGCATCCGAAAACGTTAAAAAATCTGCTTGGAATTCTGGAACTTCAAATCTTTTTCAAACCGATCAGACGACACAGAAACTCGGCCGACCGACATATCGGATTAGCGCCGGAAAAAATGCGGCAGGACGTATTGGAGGATAGGAATTGCGACATTTGGTAGTTGGTGCAGGCGCGTCTATTGCACAGGCGATCGACTCGGAAGTGGAGCGGGAATTTTGGCCGCCCTCCATGCTCAATTTCGCAAGAAAAACATGGGAAAAATCCCCTTACCCATTCTTGTATCTCTTTCTTAAAGCAAAGGGACTGCTTCCTTCGGACGACATAGATCTGCGCGAAGTATTTTATAATTTGGAAGCCAATCAAAAAACTAACATCGAAGATTTCATGGAATTTGCATGGAAAATTAGCGACCAACTGCCCCTTATTGAAGGAAGTTTGACCTATTGGGACAACATGATGATACATTCTATAGGTGATCCGATTGCGCTTCTCATCGATCAGGGTTTTCATCGGAACGGCACGGGCTTCATCGACCTGAAGCTTACGAAAGAAGTACTATCGAAATTCGGGCCTACCGACTTCGTCCTAAATCTGAATTACGACACTCTAGTCGAAATTGCACTTTCGCAATCTGATCGGGCATTCACGTATCTCCCGAATACTGCTCCAGAAGGAAGTTTACCTGTCTGCAAGCCGCATGGGTCACTCAATATGGCCTTTACACATAACTCCTTCGCATTCGGAGACCCCACAAATCTTTGGCCGTTATTCACAACTGGCGACGAAAGACGCGCGTATATCGGCTTGATGCCTCCCAGATCAAACAAGTCGTACGCCCAAATGCCGATGGCAAAGATGATGCTAGATGGCGTTTCCGATCGAAAACCTGAGAGCATAGTGATGTGGGGCATCGGCTTAACGGGAAGCGATGTTGACCTGAATGATATATATAAAGCCTGGAGTGAAAGCGCGAGTTTTGTGGATGTAATCAATCCAGATTCGTCAGTCGCAGCTAAGGTTCAGGAAGCGATAGGCATTGAAACTCGCTCTTACGCTTCAGCGCAAAAATGGCTGGAAACACAGTAAGATCATATCAACTGAAACATAGTGTGATGGTAGCGGGAGAGGGACTTGAACCCCCGACACGCGGATTA
>NZ_DAMDBP010000006.1:0-140432 GCF_032092815.1 Agrobacterium sp.
ATTTAGACATGCAAAACCCCCGAGGTTGGGTGTCCAACTTTCGGGGGTCAGTTCAAACCGTGTTGCGGGGCTTTTTCTATTACTTGAACTGTGGAGAGGAAGGTTACGCCACGCGGGCGTAACTCTCACGGCCATAGGACGCCGCCTGCTCCATACGGAACTGCTGAACAAGTGCCAGAAGTTCCTGGACCTCATTGGCCAGCATCTGGCTTGCGGCACTGGATTCTTCTGCCATGGCAGCATTCTGCTGGGTCATCTGGTCCATCTGGTTGACGGAACTGTTAACCTCCTGCAGCGCAGATGACTGGTCCTGCGTGGCCGTTGCGATGGTTTCGACGTGTTTGCTCACATCGACAATCTGGCCGCTGATTTCTGAGAGAACCTGACCTGCCTGCTGAACCAGCAATGCGCCAGTTTCAACTTCATTGCTGGATTGATTGATCAGGCCCTTGATCTCGCGTGCCGCATCCGCAGAGCGCTGCGCCAATTCACGCACTTCCTGAGCCACGACAGCAAATCCCTTGCCAGCTTCACCAGCGCGTGCCGCTTCAATACCGGCATTCAGCGCCAGAAGATTGGTCTGGAAGGCGATATCATCGATCACCTCGATGATCTGTTCGATCTTTTTGGAAGCGTCTTCAATGCGGCCCATGGCGGCAACAGCATTGTTGACCACATTGCCGGAATTGTCGGCGCTTTGCTTGGTGCGGTTGACAGCCTGGTTTGCTTCCCGTGCACGCTCGGCAGAGGATTTGACCGTAATGGTGATCTCCTCAACCGCCGCTGCAGTTTCCTCCAACGAGGCTGCCTGCGATTCTGTACGCCTGGAAAGATCGTTGGAGGATTGCAGCATCTCTTCGCCATTGTGCTGAATGGTCAGCGTGCGTTCGCGAATTTGCTGCAGAACATTCTTCAAATGCGCCAGAGAGGTGTTGAAGTCGATACGCAACTGATCGAGGCGACCGGAGAACGGTTTATCCAGTGAGCGGGTCAGATCACCTTGCGACAGGCGTGCTAAGCCGGAGGCAAGTTCGGTTACGGCGAATTCGATCTGTTCGTCCAGCGTGCGCTTTTCATTGTCGTTACGCGTACGCTCTTCATCGGCAGCAATGCGGTCGGCGGCGCTGCGGCCTTCGATCACCAGCTTTTCATGCGCGTTGTTACGGAAGACTTCCAGCGCCTTGGCAATATTGCCGAATTCGTTGGACCGATCAGCGTAAGGAATGACGGTATCCAGATTGCCATCCGACAAAGATTTGACGGCACCTGTCAGCACACCAAGCGGACGAAGTGCGCGGCGGATCACGAAGTAGCCCAGCAGCCCGACTGCTGCCATGACAACGACGCTGGACAGGAGGATCATGGCCTTGAGGCCAGCCAGATGCTCAAAGAACACCTGCATCGGAATACCAACAAACAAGACACCGACCGGAGCCCCGGACTTTGCCTTGACCGGGAAATAACCGGTCATGTATTCGCTGCCGAACAGCGTGGCTTTGCCAACATAAGCTTCACCCTTGCTTACCTTGGCAAATGCAGGATGGTCGGTCGCCAGCTTAGTGCCAACGGCACGCTCACCATTTTCTTTCTTCACATTGGTGGAGATGCGGACGAAATCCTCGCCCTGCTTCTGAAACACGGTGGAAACGCCGCCGATGATCAGCGCAGTTCTATCCACCAGATCGGAATCAAGCAGAGTACCGATGCTGGCACGATTGACGCCGGCAAGGTTTCCATTCTCGAGGTTCAGCGATGCACCACCGACCTTCAGTTCGTAAAGAACCGCCATGGCACGTGCCGCACTGTGGGTCTGAAGTTCCGCCGTTTCCATGACGTCTTCTTCGAGGCTTGCATAAGTCGATACGCCGATCGCAGCGATACCCAAAAGAACAAGACATGCGGTCAAGGCGATGATTTGCACCGCAACAGGTGCAGACAGGAGCTTCTTCATGTAGGAGTTCCCCCAAAATTTCACGATCGAAGCATCGTAGGGGGAAATCGTTAAAATTTGAAAAAGTTTTGCAAAACAACAAAAACACTAATATTCAAAGCAACTTATTTAAATGACCAATGTCAATTTCTAATATTCAGAATTACTTTTGAATATAAATAATACTACAATTAATGAATGTAGCCCATGCGAATTGCTTTGGCGATTGCCTGAATTCTATTGACGGAATCAAGCTTGATTGTCGCCGAGCCGAGATAGGCATTGACGGTGTGAACAGAGAGGCCAAGCTTCACAGCAATCTCTTCACTGATCTTGCCATCGCCAGCCAGTTGCAGACAGGCAATCTCGCGTTCGCTCAAGGCTTCGGTTGGGGTAGAGCGGCGCTCATCCAGCGCCAGAAGATCCACCATCACCTGACAACACCTCATGTGGTGATCGATCATTGTTCCACAGTCGAGTTCCAGGTTTGTGCCGCAGAACACCACCAGACCATTGCCGATATTGCCGAGCTTTATCGGCAGCGCCAGACCGGCATATGGCAGATCATTATTGTCAGCCTGCTTTAGCAATGGCAGCATTTCCGAGGTAACGGAGATGCCCTTGCCCTGGTCGGTTGACCAGATCAATGGCAACAACGAGCCATCGATGTGCTCAAGAAGTGTTGTGCCTAAAGCGGATACCAGCGCATTGGTCTGCTCAGCCGCGCCCATTCCCCAATTTTCAAGCTCGCAAACCAGCTTTCTCTTGTTGGGAAAGCTTGAAACGGCAGCACGGAAAACGGCAAAATTCCTGGCGCCGATGTCCTTTTGCATGCCAATCAGCATTGGAAAAAGATCAGATCGGTTGGACGTGCGGCTGACGCGGACAATCTGTACCCCGCCCTGCTCATCCGTCGTGGTGTCTCTCGAATAAGCCATCAATCAACCATCAAACAAGATTGTTACGAACCGCATAAGCGATTGCTTCGGAGCGGGTTTTCGTCGCGGTTTTGCGCATGACGCTGGTGATATAGTTGTTGATCGTATTGCGGGAAATGCCGAGAATGGTCGCCATTTCATCACTGGTCTTGCCTTCGGCGATCCAGTAGAGGCACTCGAGCTCACGCTCCGTCAGGTCGATATCCCGCTCGACCTTCAGGTCACAGCCGATACCGAAGCTGGCACAATAACCACTCAACAGACCGACTTCGCGCAGACGTTCAATTGTGGCAACGCCACCTTCTGGAAACATCAACAGCAATGCAAACCTGATGTTGCCGACGCAAACCGCCAGTACGCAATATTGCCGATCCGTACCCTTTGGCACACATGGCTCGTCCGGCAGGACATGCAGTTGCGGCTGCAGCAACGAAAGGCACTTCTCCATTTCGCTCATGCGTGCCTGACTTGCGGCAAGCGTGCCGCCAATCTTCTTCACCAGATCGAATGGCCAGTTGGATGTGATAACGAAACTGAGGCCCGGCTCCTGAAACAGGTCTTCCCGGGCCAGCATGTAGTGCGACGCACCTGCATAGGCCGCCAGCACATCGAGCAAACTGGAAATGTCGCCCTGTCCGGCAGCTTCACCCAGCCAGCTGATGACTTGAACCCGCGACGATGGCTTAACCGCTGGGTTCAGCGGCTTTACCGTCAGTCTGCGAATATCCACATCTGCCTTCAACTGATGAGTTTCCTTTAGGAAGGCCAGACCGGCCGGAGGTACATACGCATTTGCATTACCCCTGAACCGCCCAAAAGCATTTTCAAATTTCCAGTCTACGAATCACCTCATTCTAGGAGAGGGTCAAGGAAATACCACTATCAGAATTTGGCATTTCCACGCCTTTCACTTTAGTATGCAGAACAGATCATGAATGCTGTGCCAAAGTGGCATTCAATATGAGATCGAACGGCGAAATCGGTTTCATAGCCTTGTGGAAAACCACAGTAATAAGAATAAGCCTCACATTTTGGGCCAATTAAAGTCTTTGTGACCGAAACTTGACAGGGCTCGGTGTTTTGGTGTCTGCGGCCGCCTGTTCAATTTTCCGCCCTTGACCTCGCTTGCAAATCCGCAATTCCGTCATTGAGCGTTGCCAACTGTGGTTCATCCTGCATCAGAAGCCAGGCATGCAAAAAGCCGGGGAGACCCCGGCCTTTTTATCAAGCGGCCTTTTCGATGGCCCATTTGCGGAGAATCTTTGCAGCTCTTTCTTCGCTGATCTCCACCATACGCGACAGGCGACGTTCCGGCCCTTCGCGTACCCGGCGATTGAACCCGCCGTTTGGATCTTCGCCAGACAGCAGGTCGTCTGCGCTGTCGAAACCAAAGTCTGCACCAAAGCCTTCCATGAGACCGCCGGCACCACCACCCATGGCTGGGGAGAAGTCTGGCAACTCGAGACCGGCTGCATCCTGTGCCAGTTCCGCATTGGCCGAACCATTGCCCATGACAGAGCGGACAACCGGGCGAATTCCAAGCCAGACGATGAGGAAGGCAACGGCGATGAAGGCAAGCGAGTTGATGATACCGGCAGAGTTACGGGTCAACACTTCCATCATGCCCGGACCGCTTGGAGCTTCATCGAGCAACTGGCTTTCAAGGAAGGTCATGGCTGTCAGGGTGACAACGTCGCCACGGTCAGCCGAGATGCCAGCGGCAGAGGTAACGATCTTCTGCATTTCTGCAAGATAGGCATCGATCTTCGCCTGGTCGACTGGTTCGCCAACCATGCGAGCAACACGGTCCTTGTTGACGACGACGGCGACGGAGATTTTTTCGACCTGGTAGCTGTTACGAACCGTGGCAATTGTCTTGCTGTTGATTTCGTAGTTGGTCTGCTCTTCCTTCTTATCGGATTCGTCAGAGGATTCCGGACCACCGCTACCACCTTGCGGGGCAGCTTGAGGAACGTTCTGTTCAACGGTGGCAGCCGTATCAGGTGTACGTTCCTGAGATTTCTGGGCTTCCTTGATGGTTCTGATCGAACGTTCAACGCGCGATTCAGGATCGTAGACGGTTTCCTGGATCTGCTGGCTGTCGGTGTTCAGCTGTGCGGTCACGCTTGAGCGGAAATTGTCCATGCCAAGGAACGGTGCGAGTGCCTTGTCGATGTTGGTTTCAATTTCCTGCTGCACTGACTGCACAAGCGTCAGGGAACGGCTCATGGCGCCATTTGCAGCGTCATCCCCGGAAGCAAGGAGCTGACCGGTCGAGTCCAGAATGGTAACATCATCGACTTCGAGGCCGGGTACGGCCGATGCAACAAGGTGACGGATGGAGGCTGCGGCCTTGCGGCCCGCTGTGGCACTCGCCCGGATCATCACGGAAGCCGTGGGCTTCTGTTCGCCGCGACGGAAGTTGCCAACGTCTGGCATCACGATGTGGACGCGTGCTGCGGTGATGCCATTGATCTGCTGGATAGAGCGGCTGATCTCACCTTCCAGAACGCGGACGCGGGTCACTTCCTGCATGAAGGAAGTCAGGCCGAGCGAACCGACATTGTCGAAAAGCTCATAACCGGCATTGGCGCTGTTGGGCAGGCCGCGTTCGGCAAGCAGTACGCGCGCCTTGCTGGTCATGCCGACTGGCACCTGAATGCTCGTACCATCTGAACCGACTTCAAAATCAAAGTTGGTTTCGGCAAGCGCAAGGCTGATCTTATTCAGGTCGGCACTTTCCAGGCCGACATAAAGTGTTTCGTAAGCTGGCTTATTAACGTAAACAGCCGCCGCAATGACCAAAACCATGGAGACGATACCGACGCCACCAAGGAGCAACAAGCGCGTTTGGCCTAGCGCTGCAATATTTCTTAAGACCTGAGGGACTTGATTTAACAGATTCATTCTGTTCCGCACCGTCATTCATGGAGTCATAGACCTAATAGTCCTAGCGGCAACCTAGAAGACGAAGCTTGCGCGAGCGTTTCGCGCAGTGCGGTTTGTCAAATGACGGTTTCGATGTGCCTCGACTTGCCCGATCAGAACAGGTCGACATCTCCTGAAACCTTGTCGAGCGGCTGCGAATGGCCGTGACGCATGCCCGTTCCCAGTGCTTTTTGCATTTCAGCGAGTTTCACGAGGCTCAGCGCCGTGGTGACGTCGATCACCCATTCGGTGGGAATGGAACCGGTGATCGTATCGATGAACTCCGCCAGGCCCCGCGTTTTCTGCACGGCAAGGTCAATGCCCTGAAGCAGCTTCAAGCTGTCTTCAGAGATGGCGCCATCGGCCATCTCGAGCAATTGAGGTTCGATGCGCTCGATGAGATAGGCGACATCATGAAGTTCGCTGACTACCCGCATCAGGACATCAGGCAGGGCTTCTTCCAATGGTGCCACCCGCGAATGCTCGGCAATATGCATAAAAAACCCCGTACTAGAAAAATTCGATATCGTTGGCGACCGGCTTCGGTGCCGGTTGTGGCCGGGTTTCCAGAGCCACCGTTTTTTGTGTTTCCGCACCAGTGAGCGGATGTTGGCGGGCCCGTCCGGAGACAGGCCAGTATTCGACCTTGCGACCATGATCCCCGCCCGTTGAGGAACTGATAACAGGTATTCCTTCATCCTTCAGAAACTGCATGGCAAACAATGCATTCTGCTCACCGACATTGGAGAAGCTGGCAATGGTTTTCGCACCACCGAAAATCTTGGCCTCAAGCCTGTCTCTGCGTGCGCCCTGCTTGAGCAGGCCGTTGATCAGCAACTCCATAAGATGCACACCGTAACGTGTTGCATCCCCACCGCTCATGCCCCCCGTACCCGGCAAAAGAAAGTGGTTCATGCCGCCGACACCGGCGACAGGATCTCGCATACACGCAGCCACGCACGAGCCAAGAATCGTCGTCAGAACCACATCGGGATCCTTGATGACCTTGTATTCACCCTGAATGATATGCACGCGCTTGGCTGCAGCTTCCATCATTTAAGCGATCCGAATACGGCTTCGATAGCTGCCTTCATCTTTTCGATGGAGAACGGCTTGGCCAGAACGTTGTTGGCGCCAAGCTGGGCTGCCTTCTGAACCAGAGCGCGGTCACCCTGCGCCGTCAGAATGATGAAGGCTGCCTTCTTGGTGGTCGGGTTGGTGCGAACAGCCTGCAGGAAACCCAGACCATCCATTTTCGGCATGTTGAAGTCCGAAATCACCAGGTGATGCGGCTGCTGTTCCATGATCTTCATGCCCTGCTCGCCGTCGCCGGCAGCAGTGATCTGCTTGAAACCGAGCTGGGTCAGTGCGTCACTCAGCAACAGGCGGCTGGTCACCTGATCATCAACGATCAGAACTTTGATTTTCTCTGCGATAGACATTATTCAGAACCTTCTTTCCGGGCAGCAGTTAACTTGAGGATTTCCTCACCAATAGAGGTCAACGGCAGCTGTTGCTCGACGGCACCCAGCTCGTAAGCCACTCTTGGCATTCCATAAACAACACATGTCTTTTCATTCTGGCCGACGGTGCGCGCACCGGCATGCCTCATTTTCAAAAGGCCTGCCGCACCATCGCGTCCCATGCCCGTCAGGATAACTCCCACGGCATTGCGACCTGCCAGTTCGGCAACAGAATCAAAAAGCACATCGACCGATGGGCGGTGGCCGTTGACGGGCTCCCGCTCCAACAATCTGCAACTTGGCGCAGAGTGATTGACAACTTGCAAATGACGCTCCCCACCGGGCGCGAGGTAAATTTTACCAATTTGCAGTCTCGCACCATCAGTGGCTTCTTCCACAACGGGTGCGCACAGACGGTTAAGCCGCTCTGCAAAGCTCTTGGTGAAGGTCGGTGGCATATGTTGCGTGATGACCGTCGGCGGGCAATTGGCCGGGAATTTCTGCAAAACGGTGATCAGCGCCTCCACACCACCGGTGGAAGAACCAATCGCCACGATCTTGCGACCGCCACGATATTCACTGACCGACATCGCCTTTGGTGGAGCGGGACGCTCGGCAAGCGGTGCTGCCGTGCTGCGATAGCTGACAAGCTGCGACCGTGCCGCGGCCTTGACCTTTTCTGCCAGATCGCCAAACGGATTGCGGTCGCCTGGAGCGGGTTTGCCCACGCAATCAAAGGCACCAATTTCCAGCGCGGTCAAAGAGGCATTTGCACCGTGATGCGTCAGCGTCGATACCATGATGACCGGCATCGGTCTCAGGCGCATGATCTTTTCAAGGAATTCGAGGCCGTTCATGTCAGGCATCTCGATATCAAGCGTCACAACATCAGGATTGAGCTGCTTGATGGCTGCACGCGCTTCCATGGCATCGCCAGCCTGACCCACGACCTGAACGTCAGGGTCAGCCTTCAGGACGGCCGTGATCAATCCGCGCATGGTCGGAGAATCATCGACAACGAGAACCCTGGCAGGAGCACCCATTATTTCCTCCCCTTTCCGATGTAACGGTAAGTGGTGATGCCAATATTATCGAACATGTTTTTGGCATCACCCGACACCCGCTCGGAATGGCCGATATATAGGTGACCACCCTCGGGGAAGAGACCGGCAAAGCGGCTCCAGATTTTCATCTGTGTCGGCTCATCAAAATAGATCACGACGTTACGGCAGAAAATGACATCAAAATGTCCCTTGAAGGGCCACTGCGTCATCAGATTCAGCTCGTTGAAGGTAATCAGGCGTTTTACCTTGTCGCTGATCTGGTATTTCTTGCGACCACCGGCATCAACTTCGGTAAACCACTGCTTGCGCATGGGCGCCGACACGGTCTCAAGTGCCGTTTCGTCATAAACACCAGCCCTTGCCAGAGCGAGGATCTTTGGATCGATGTCGGTTGCCAGGATCTTGAAGTCATATTCAGTGACGTTCGGGAACTGCTGAAGTACCGTCAGGGCTATCGAATAAGGCTCCTGCCCGTCAGAGCAGGCAGCAGACCAGATACGAACCCGACCACCGGCCTTGGCGCGCGCAATCAATTCCGGCAGCACTTCGTCACGCAGATGATCGAAGTGATGATTTTCACGGAAAAATCGCGTGAAATTGGTCGTCAGATGCGACAGCATTTCACGACGTGGCTGCGCCCCTTCGGGAGAAGAAACGAGCGCGCAATATTCCTTGAAGCCGCTCAGGCCGAGATTGCGGATATGTTTCGACAGGCGCGAATAAACCAGCGATGCCTTTGAATCGTTGAGATAAATCCCGGCATCGGCGTAAATCATGGCTGCAATATCGGCCAGGTCTCGGCGTGTCAGCGGATATTCTCCGCTGGCAAGCACTTCATCAGGCGACTGTCGTGAATCGTTCAGCTTGAGCGACGTCATTCATCACCGCTTTCAACCGGTTGCCGCAAGAGACATCTCTTGCTTGAGGGACTGACCACGCGATGCGCCAACAACCGCATCAACGTCGAGGATGAGAGCGACACGACCATCACCGAGGATGGTTGCGGCAGCGATACCCGGAACATGGGTGTAGTTGGCTTCAAGCGACTTGATAACCACCTGACGCTGGCCCTGGATGGCGTCGACCATCAGCGCGCGCTGACCGCCGCCTTCGGACTCGACCAGCAGTGCAACACCTTCGACCGGATTTGCCTGTGTGGCGCGGAAGTTCAGGATACGCCCAACATCGACCAGCGGGCAGAAGCTGTTGCGGATCGAGATCAGGCGCTGGTTGGCACCAAAGGAATGAATGCTCTCGGCTTCAGGCTGCAGTGTTTCGACGATTGCCGTCAAAGGCACGACCAGCGTCTGACCAGCGACCGTCACCACCATGCCGTCGAGAACGGCCAGCGTCAGCGGAAGGCTCATGGTAAAGGTCGAACCAAGACCGGGACGCGACGTGATGCTGATACGACCGCCAAGCGCCTGAATGGAACGTTTCACAACGTCCATGCCCACGCCACGACCCGAAATATCGGAGATCTTATCGGCAGTGGAGAAGCCCGGCATGAAGATCAGGTTATCGATCTCTTCGTCCGAAAGGTTTGCGTCAGCGGCAATCAGGTCGTTGTCGATGGCTTTCTGGCGAACACGCTCGCGGTTGATACCGGCGCCATCATCCTGCAATTCTATGAGAATACGGCCAGAACGGTGCTTTGCGGACAGCTTGACTGTACCTTCCGGGTTCTTGCCGGCGGCTTCGCGTTTTTCCGGCGTTTCAATGCCGTGGTCAACGGCATTGCGGATCATGTGGGTCAGCGGTTCGGCCAGCTTGTCAATAACCGTCTTGTCCACTTCGGTGTTTTCACCTTCGGTGATCAGACGGATCTGCTTGCCGATCATGTCGGCAACTTCACGCACAATACGCGACATGCGCTGGAACACCGGCTTAACCGGCTGCGCGCGGATAGCCATAACGCTATCCTGAATTTCGCGGGTCAGTTGCTGGAGTTCTTCCAGCCCCATGTTGACGGCAGAGGTGCCGGTGGTGTCGTTTTCGATCACGCTCTGCGACAGCATTGCCTGGTTGATGACGAGTTCGCCCACCAGGTTGATCAGGCGGTCTACGCGGTCAAGATCAACGCGGATCGTCTGTCCGGCGCTGGCATTTGCAGCTGCGGCGGCATTGGCAGGAGCAGCGGCTTCCTTGGCCACTTCCTTCTTTTCAACGGCAGCAGAGACTTTTCTCAAGACGTCTGTTGCTGCACCAGCTGTGGCGACGGCATCCGAAGTCATCTTCGCGTCATCATGCGCAGGCTGTACTGCAGGCTCGTCGGCAACGTCCTCGTCCAGAATGGACAGATCGAAAGGAACCGGCACCATTGGCAGTTCTTCAGCCGATGCCTCAGGCTCCGGTGCAGTGACCTCAAGATCACAATCCCACTCGGCAAACTCGAAGACAGCACGAACGTCTTCAATGCTCTTTTCTGTTTTTACCGCGATGGTCCAGGAGAAGTAGGCAGCTTCCGGATCCATGTCTTCCAGCGACGGCAGGCTGGACATGTCGCAATTGATGCCCATTTCGCCAAGGCGCGACAGGTCGCGCAGCAGAAGCGCAGCCTCATTGCCCTTGGAATAAAGCGATGCCTTCGGCTTGAAGACCACGTTGTAGACAGACGGTTCCATCAGCGGCGTGATGTCGTCTTCAAAATCGCTGAACGAGAAGGCAACTGGCTGGAAACCGCTTTCATCTGTCGGAGCAGGTGCGGCAACTGCCTTGGGAGCCGCAACTTCGGCAACGCTTGCAGCACTTGGCATTTCGCCATTGGCCAGAGCTTCCAGTTCCTTGACGAGGCCGCGTGTGCGGGTTTCCTCAACATGGCCACCGTCACGCGCCGCATTGGTCAGGTCAGCCAGAACGTCGGCCGACTTGAGCATGACTTTCAGAACGTCCTGGTTGGGTTCCAGCTTGTTGGAACGCACGCAATCGAGCGTGGTTTCAAACACGTGGGCGAAGGCAACCAAATCATCCAGACCGAAAGCGCCTGCGCCACCCTTGATGGAATGAACGGCACGGAAAACGGCATTGACTGTCTCGGGATCACGATCGCCGTCGTTCAGCTTCAAAAGACCTGATTCCAGTTCCGCAAGCTGTTCCTCGCACTCCTGGAAGAAGATTTCTTTGATTTCGTTCATATCCATTGTGAAAAATCCCGTATCAGGCAGTTACACGTTCAATGGCATCAATAAGTTTGGCAGGATCGAAAGGCTTGACGATCCAACCGGTCGCACCGGCCTGCCGCGCGCGGTTCTTCTTTTCTGCGTCGCTTTCGGTCGTCAGCACCAGGATCGGTACCGCACGGAATTTTTCATTGCGGCGCACGCCCTCGATGAAACCGAAGCCATCCAGACGCGGCATGTTGATGTCGGTGACAATCACATCGGGATTGCTCTGCTCGAGAACCTCAAGGCCCTCTACGCCATCTTCAGCCTGCACGGTTTCAAAACCGGCATTGTTGAGCGTTACCAGCAGCATGTTGCGGATCGTGCGGGAATCATCCACCGTCAGCACTTTTTTCTTCATTGCCGTATCTCCTTCGGGAGCAGATGATCTATGTTGACGCCGATCAATTGGAGCGTTTTTGCAAAAGCATCCGATGCCTTCGCGAATGTGATTGCCTTGCCGTCGGCTTCCCATGTCTTGATGCCGGCCATCAGCACCTGAACACATTGAACGCCAACCCGCTCGACCGCCGATGCATCAATGGCAAGCGCAGAACCACGCAGTTCCATCAATTTGCCGCGCAGCACTGACGCCTCGTTGAGGTCCAGCACGGCGTTTAATTGCAGCGTTCCCTGCGTGCTTTTCTTGCCTGCCATCAATTCACTCCTTGCCGTCTGAATTGCTGTATCGAATCTTGAAAATATGCGGTGTCGCGCATGGCAGGCTCTGCGGGTGCGGGCTTGGCCGCAACCGGAGCTTCATGCTGGTAATTCTGTCGCGACAGACGGAATTCACGAACCGTGCGGCCAAGCTCAAGGATAACCGTGTGCAGATCATCGGCCTTTGCTGCGACATGCACCGTGCGCTGCGCGCTGGCGCTGGCCTCAGATCCCAACGCGTTGATTTCGCTGGCTGCCGATTTGAGATGACCGACATTGTCGCCCGTCATGACAGTCATCTCGGAAATCATGCCGCTGACATCAGAAACCTGACGCACGACACCTTCAATGGCATTTTGCGTGCGGTTGACTGTCGTCACACCGGAATCAACCTGTGCCTTTGTTTCGCTGACAAGACTTTTGATTTCGCGGGCAGCATCGGCGGAGCGTTGTGCAAGGGCACGAACTTCCTGCGCGACAACCGCAAAACCACGACCGCTATCTCCTGCCCGTGCGGCTTCGATGCCGGCATTCAGCGCGAGCAGGTTGGTCTGGAAGGCAATTTCATCAATCGTGCCGATGATCTTGCCGATCTGCTCCGCAGATTTTTCAATGTCGGCCATGGCGCTGATGGCCTCACCGACTGCCTGCCCGCTTTCCTGTGCAGAGTGCTTCGCCGAAGACACCGCCTTTTCGGCCGTATCCATCTTTTCAGCGCCGTTTCTGAAAGCTGTCAGAATGTTTTCGATAATCGAAACCGCATCCTGAAGACGTTCTGTCTGTCTGGAGGCATTGCCCGAGAGGGCCTTGCCTTCCTGAATGAAATCATTGCTGAGCGCATGCGCATCATCGGCATTTCTGCCAACGGCTTCAACGGTATCCTCGATGCGATCAAGCGCAAAATTGAACAATTTGACCAGTTCGCCATAGGCTTCCGGCAAATCCGCATCAATAACTCGCGCTGACAGGTCGCCATCGGCAACCGCACGCAATGTGCCCTCAAGCATGGCGACCGTGCGGGCCTGTTCTTCGCTGCGCAACCGCGCCAACTCTTTTTGATGATTGATGCGCTGTTCATTAAACCGCAAGGAGACGGCAATTTCCGTGTCTGTCATCACCAGACGGACAACCGCCTTCACCAGATCGGCAAGTTCGTTGACCCGTTTGCGGGAGCCCGGCAAAATCGAGCGCGGCATACCCTGCTTGATGAGGCCCGACAACAGATGTTCCAAGACCACTGCGTGGCTTGCTACGTTCCAGCGCGGATCGAGCCCCATGCGGGTTTCACTGTCGGACAGAACCTTCACGCGCTCGGCATACAGAGAATCAAAACGGGCGTCGGTCAGCACACCCCAATGGGCGGTTTGCAGATCATGCAAACGGTCAAGCTGATGCTCGCTCTCAAATGTCGGAGAACAGTCCGGCAGGGACTGAAAGCGCAACATCAGGTCGCGCAGGCCACCACGCGCCAGAGGTTCCAGAGTTGTGCGGTGACGCCGCAGGAGTTCACACTGTTCCTGGTCCAGGCCAGCAAAGCGCAAGCGTCCGCCAAGGCTGCTGCCTTGCGTCTTACGCGACTGATCTGACGGCAATTCATGCCCCAAGAGACGACCCCAAATCCTTTTTCCGGCCAAACGGTCCGGTAAACCTGCCTGTTTATCGGTCAATTCTGATGGCCACGACACAAGCACAACTCGAAGGTTGCTGCGCGCGACACTCAAAACGGCCAATAAATCGAAAACGAGAATACCGGATCAGTCCCGGTACGGCAGAGCGGCTTCATGCCTAGGGGGAGCCCGAGAAAACTCCCATTTCGCCGTGATTAGAGGTAATCTTTATGGTTAATTCCTTGCTCGAAGGTTAAGAAACAATAACCTCTGCGTCAAACGGTAAAATTTGTTTCATGTTTGACCTATTGCGCCCCAAACCGCCTTCGAAAATCCGATTTTTCGAGGAAGGCGACGCATTTCTTTCCCCAATACGCTGGACAAGGCGTCTCCCGTTACCCTAAAACAAAATCAACGGGATATTACGAGCGGCGCGGATCGAACAAACAAAGGAGATGAAACCTTGCAATGGATGGGGAACAGTCAACCAGCCCTGCGCCATCCTTACGGCTTCATCGTTCTTGCAACAACCTGTCTGTTCGTCCTTATCAGTGCCCATATCGGGCTTAGTCAGGGCTCACCTGTCAAACCTTACCGTGTCGAACGGTTGCAGCCACAAGAACTGGCACGCGAGGCGTTTCTCGACGATGGCATGGTGGCGTGTTCGACGCGCGAGCGGCTTTACACGCCCTGCAACTTGAGAAAAAGCACACCCGTAACCGACCTGCTTCAAGCAGCGAATTCAGGCAGGGTTGTCAAATCAGGGACGACGATCCCCCATGACAGTTATGAGCAGGGCATTCCTCAATCGCCTTACTCCGTTGTCAGCGTCCCGCGCGGTCCTCCTTTGGAAATGTCATAACCGTAAGGCATACTTCTACTGGTTCGCATTCAGCGAGGTTGCGGTTTGGAGAAAGCCCTCGGTTCAGAGACACCATTTGCTCCTGAAACCCGCTTGATGAATGACCGCCGCCTATGAATTATGAGTTTCTTCTGCCACTGCTGATCTCCTTGCCCTTCATTGGCAGCATCGTCACCGGAATGATGCTGCGTACAAGTGCGGCAGCAGGTCCGGCATCGGTGGCAGGGGCCGTTGCCCTGTGTGGACTTCTGATTACCCTGTTTTTGTACCCGACCGTCGCTGACGGCGCGGTGTTGCGTTATGACGCTGAATGGCTGCCGCAGCTTGGGCTGAACTTCACGCTGAGACTTGATGGCTTCGCCTGGATGTTCTGCGTGCTGATTACCGGCATTGGACTGCTGGTCGTGCTCTACGCGCGCTATTACATGTCCACCGAGGACCCTATTCCGCGCTTCTTTGCCTTCCTGCTGCTGTTCATGGGCGCGATGCTCGGCGTGGTCACTTCGGGCAATGTCATTCTGCTGTCGATCTTCTGGGAACTGACCAGCATCTTCTCCTTCCTGCTGATCGGCTACTGGCACCATAACGGAACGGCGCGCGACGGTGCGCGCATGGCACTGACCGTGACAGGTATTGGCGGTTTCTGTTTGCTGGCGGGTCTTCTGGTGCTCGGCCACATCGTTGGCAGCTATGATCTTGATGTTATTCTCAAGTCGGCCGATGTTGTAAAATCCCATTCGCTTTATCTGCCGGCACTGGTCCTGATCCTGCTCGGCGCATTGACCAAGAGCGCGCAGTTCCCGTTCCATTTCTGGCTGCCGAACGCCATGGCCGCCCCGACCCCGGTTTCGGCCTACCTGCACTCTGCAACCATGGTGAAAGCCGGCGTATTTCTGCTGGTCCGCCTATGGCCGGTGTTTTCCGGCACGCCAGAATGGTTCTGGCTGGTTGGTATTGCGGGTATCTCGACCCTGCTTTTGGGCGCGTATTTCGCGATGTTTCAGCAGGATCTCAAAGGACTGCTCGCCTATTCGACCATCAGCCATCTCGGTCTGATCACCACCCTGCTCAGTCTTGGCAGTCCGCTGGCCGCTGTCGCCGCGATCTTCCACATGATGAACCATGCGACCTTCAAGGCATCGCTGTTCATGGCGGCCGGCATTATCGACCACGAAACCGGAACGCGCGACATGCGCAAGCTGAGTGGGCTTTATACCTTCCTTCCGGCCACGGCGACGTTGGCCATGGCAGCCAGTGCGGCAATGGCGGGGGTTCCGCTGCTCAATGGTTTCATTTCCAAGGAAATGTTCTTTGCCGAGGCCGTGGAAACTCACGCCGATTCGATCCTCGACAAGGCGCTTCCCTATGTGGCGACCATTGCCGGTGCATTCAGCGTGACCTATTCGCTGCGCTTCATTCACACCGTGTTTTTCGGGCCGCCGCCCAATGGCCTGCCAAACCCGAAACCACATGAGCCGCCGCGTTGGATGCGTTTTCCAATCGAGTTTCTGGTGTTTGCCTGCCTTGTAGTCGGCATCGTACCAAGCCTGTCTATCGGCCCGTACCTGCACTCAGCAGTTCTGTCGGTACTGGGACCAGAAACACCCTATTACAGCCTTTCGATCTGGCACGGATTCAACCTGCCGCTGGCCATGAGCATGATCGCGCTGGCCAGTGGTGTTCTGCTGTACGTTCTCATGAATGGATACCTCGCCAAGTGCGATGACGGACCGCCGATTTTCCGACATCTGCGCGGCCAGCGTATCTTTGAACGTATTCTCGTGACCGTCTCCTGGAAATGGGCGCGCTGGCTTGAAAGCACGCTGGGCACACGTCGCCTGCAGCCACAGTTGCGTATGCTGGTGCTGTTTGCCCTGCTGGCCGGCACGTCGCCGCTTGTCATGTCCGATTTCGCCTTAACCCTGCCTCGGGTCACCTCGTTCGATCCGGTCTTCGTCATCCTGTGGCTGATTGGCATGGTTGCCGCACTTGGCGCTGCCTGGCAGGCGAAATATCACCGTCTTGCCGCACTGATCATGCTCGGAGTAACCGGTCTCGTCACCTGCCTGACCTTCGTGTGGCTGTCCGCACCGGATCTGGCAATTACGCAGCTTCTCGTTGAAATCGTCACGACCGTTCTCATCCTGCTTGGCATGCGTTGGCTGCCGAAACGTGTTGAGAAGGTCGATAACAGCAACGAACTGCCCGCGCAGCTTCGCCGCGCCCGCGACTTCCTGGTGGCCATGTCCTGCGGCATCGCCATGTCGGTGATTGCTTACGCGGTGATGACGCTTCCCGTACCAAATGCCATAGCCAATTACTTCCTGGAGCGGGCCTATACGGAAGGCGGCGGCCGGAACGTGGTCAACGTCATTCTGGTGGACTTCCGTGGCTTTGACACGATGGGTGAAATTGCGGTTCTCGCGATTGTGGCACTGACGGTGTTTGCACTGCTGCGCCGTTTCCGTCCTGCCAGCGAAAGCATGGCCAAACCGGAACAACAGAGGATACAGAACGCCTTCGATGCTGCACGTCCGGGACGTTCGGCCGGCGATACCGTCCGTGACTACCTGCTGGTGCCATCGGTCATCATGCAGTGGATGTTCCCCGTGATCATTACCTTTTCGGTATTCCTGCTGATGCGCGGCCACGACCTGCCGGGCGGCGGTTTCTCAGCCGGTATCACCCTGGCCATCGCTTTCCTGCTGCAATATCTTGCTGGCGGCACACGCTGGGCGGAAGATCGCATTCGCATTCTGCCGCTTCGCTGGATGGGTTTCGGCCTGATCGTTGCGGCGCTGACAGGCATGGGGTCGTGGTATCTGGGGTACCCATTCCTGACGTCCTATTCGCAATATCTTGACCTGCCCTATATCGGTAAGGTGCCTTTTGCCACGGCCATGCTGTTTGACCTCGGCGTATTCTCGCTCGTTGTCGGCGCGACCGTGTTGATGTTGATCGCGATTGCCCACCAGTCGCTGCGTAACTACCGCATTAAATCTGCGGACACGAAAGCGGAGGGCACATAAATGGAATTGATCCTTGCAATCGGCATCGGTGTGATCACCGGCTCTGGCGTCTGGCTTATCCTGCGTCCCCGCACCTATCAGGTCATCGTTGGCCTGTCGCTCCTGTCCTATGCCGTGAACCTGTTCATCTTTGGTGTTGGCGGCATCAAGAGCAACGCACCACCGGTTTTGGTGGATGGCGTCGATATTTCAACCCTGACCGACCCTGTTCCGCAGGCGCTGGTTCTGACGGCTATCGTCATTGGATTTGCCACCACCGCACTTTTCCTTGTCGTTCTGCTCGCAGCACGCGGCCTGACCGGCACGGACCATGTTGACGGAAGGGAGCAATCCAAATGAATTCTTTCCCGTCGCATATCGTCATCGCGCCTATCATGTTGCCGCTTTTGACCGGCGCGTTGCTGCTGTTCTTCGATGAGCGCCAGCGTTTCGCCAAGGCCATGATCAGTCTGGTATCCTGCTGTGCCTTGCTGCTGGTGGCCATCACGCTGTTCCAGCAGGTCAACTCGACCGTCAACACGGAAGTGGCCGCAGTCGTCTCTACCGGCGTCTATCTGCTCGGCAACTGGCCTGCCCCCTTCGGCATTGTCCTGGTCGCTGACAGGCTGTCGGCCCTGATGTTGCTTTTGACATCACTTCTGGCCATTCCGGCACTGATCTATTCACTGGCCAAGTGGCACAAGTCGGGTGCGCATTTCCACTCGCTGTTCCATCTGATGCTGATGGGCATCAACGGCGCGTTCCTGACGGGTGACCTGTTCAATCTCTTCGTGTTCTTCGAAGTGATGCTGGCGGCATCTTATGGTCTTTTGCTGCATGGTTCCGGCCAGCTTCGCGTCAAGGCCGGACTGCATTACATCGCCATCAACCTTGTCAGCGCATTGTGCTTCCTGATTGGCGTCAGCATGATCTATGGTGTGACCGGCACACTGAACATGGGTGATCTGGCACAACGTATCCCTGCCCTGCAGCCTGACCAGCGCATGCTGCTGGAAACGGGTGCTGCGGTACTTGGCGTGGCGTTTCTAGTCAAGGCAGGCATGTGGCCGCTCAATTTCTGGCTGCCTTCCACCTATAGCGCGGCCTCTGCACCGGTTGGCGGCCTCTTTGCCATCATGAGCAAGGTCGGTATTTATGTGATTGCCCGCCTCTCCTTCCTGCTGTTTGGCTCTACTGCCGGAGAATCGGCCGGTTTCGGCCATGACGCACTGCTCTACGGTGGCATCGCGACAATTGTATTTGGTGCCATAGGCGTGCTTGCCTCACAGGCGCTCGGCAGGCTTGCCGGCTTCTCTGTACTGGTGTCATCTGGAACCCTGCTGGCAGCCATGGGTACCGGCAATGCGACGGTCGCGGCCGGTGCGCTATTTTATCTTGTCAGCTCCACGCTCACCATCAGCGCCTTCTTCATGCTGATTGAGCTTGTGGAACGCGGACAGGACGCGGGTGCCAACGTTCTTGCTGTGACCATGGAAGCCTATGGCGATGGCGAGGAGGACGACGAAGAGGATGAAATGGGCGTGACCATGCCCGCAACCATGGCAGTCCTTGGCACCTGTTTTGCCGCCTGTGGTATTCTCTTGGCCGGTCTCCCCCCACTTTCCGGCTTCATCGCCAAGTTCTCAATCCTGTCGGCCATCCTCAACCCGTCGGGGCTTGGCGCCAATGACAGTATTCCGGCCCTTTCCTGGTGGATAGTCTTCCTGATCGTGTTTTCCGGTTTTTCGGCACTCATTTCCATGACTCGCGCCGGTATCCGCACCTTCTGGGCATCGATCGAAGGCACGGTTCCACGCGTGCTGGTCATTGAAATCGCGCCTGTCATGGCGTTGCTGGGCCTGACTCTGCTGATGACCATTCAAGCTGGCCCTGTAATGCGGTACATGGAAGAAACGGCGCGGATCCTCGACCTGCCTGAATCCTACATTCAAGGGGTTATCTCTGCCCCACGTGCCACCAGCCCTGAAGAGGAGGCGCGCCCATGATTGCACGCATCCTACCCTATCCACTGCTGACGCTATCGCTGATCATATTCTGGATGGTGCTGAACAAATTTTCACTCGGGCATCTTCTTCTCGGCACAACGGTTGCGATGATTGCCTCCATCGCTATGGCGGCGCTCAGACCCGCAAAACCAAAGTTCCGGCGCTGGTACCTTTTGCCCAAGCTCATCCTGATCGTGCTTTTTGACATTGTTCGCTCGAACATATCAGTAGCGAAGATCATCCTGTTCAAGAAGGAAAAAAAACGCCGTTCGGGCTTCCTGAACATTCCGCTTGAGTTGAAACATCCCATGGGGCTTGCCACACTTGCGGTTATTTTGACCAGCACACCGGGTAGCGCATGGCTGGAATATAACTCCAGCCAGGGCACGTTGCTGCTGCACGTGCTGGACGATGTGGACGAAACCGCGTGGACGGCCCTGATCAAGAACCGTTATGAAAAACTGCTGATGGAGATATTCGAATGAGCTCAATCATTCTTTTCTGGTCAATCAGCCTTGCGCAACTGTTTCTGGCCATTGCCATGGCAATATCCGTTTCGCGTATTGCACGCGGCCCCCGTGCGCAGGACCGGGTGCTTGGCCTCGACACGCTTTATGTCTGCGCCATGTTGCAATTGCTGACATTTGCCATTCGCACCGGCAACGTTCTGTATTTCGAAGCCGCGCTGGTCATTGCCATCCTGGGTTTCGTTTCAACCGTCGCCCTTTCCAAATTCCTGATGCGTGGTGAGGTGATCGAATGAGCGAATTCGGTGAATTTCCACTGTGGGCGGCCGTTGCCTTCTTCATTCTGCTGGGTTCCGGTCTCACGCTGATTGGTACCATCGGTTTTGCCCAGCTCAACAGCTTTTATGAGCGTCTGCACGCCCCGACGCTTGGTACAAGCTGGGGAACGGGCGGTATTGTCATGGCATCGATCATCTATTTCTCGGTGTCTGAAGGACGTTTTGCCTTCCACGAGATTTTCATCGGCATCTTCATGACGGTGACAACACCCGTATCGCTGATGCTACTTGGCCGGGCCGCCCTTTACCGCGACCGTACCGAGCAGAATACCGAAGTGCGCAACAGCCTGGATTCCGAACAGCCGTAAATTATCGGCTGTTCTTCAATTGCCCGTTGTCTTGCGTGTGTTGAGAGCCCACATATTGAACCTATTCCGCACCTTTGATGCGGGTTGCTGCGATAGCTGCAAGGTGCGCGTGAGTGAACAGCAAGGCACAGACAACGGGACTTCCGGCTGTTTTCAGCCGCTGGTTTCAGGATAAGGGATGGCAACCACGCCCCCATCAGCTTGAATTGATGGCACGGGCGCGCAGTGGCGAAAACATGCTGCTGATTGCTCCCACCGGCGCCGGCAAAACACTTGGCGGCTTTCTGGCATCACTCACCGATCTCGCAGAGCGTCCCAAGTCGCGCAAACTGCCCGGCGAAGCCTTCCGTGGGGTCCACACACTCTACATCTCGCCACTCAAGGCACTTGCGGTCGATATTGAACGCAACCTGATGAAGCCGGTCTCCGACATGGATCTGCCCATCACTGTTGAAACCCGCACTGGCGATACGCCGCAGGGCAAAAGACAGCGACAGAAGCTGAACCCGCCCGACATTCTGCTGACGACGCCAGAACAGGTGGCCCTGCTGCTTGCCAACCGGGAGGTTGAACGTTTCTTCAAGGACCTGAAATTTGTCGTCCTCGATGAATTGCATTCGCTCGTCACATCAAAGCGTGGCCATTTGTTGTCGCTCGGGCTGGCGCGGCTACGCAAACATGCGCCTGCCATGCGCACGATCGGCCTGTCGGCAACAGTCGCCGAGCCGATGGACCTGCGCCAATGGCTGGCGCCACAACATGATGAGATCGGCCCCGCCGGGGTGATTACGGTTTCCGGTGGAGCCAAACCTGATATCTCGATCCTGCATGCGCAGGAGAGAATTCCCTGGTCCGGCCATTCGGCCCGTTACGCCATGCCGGAACTCTATGAGATCCTCAAGCAGCACCAGACAACGCTGATTTTCGTCAATACCCGCTCACAGGCAGAGCTGATTTTCCAGGAACTGTGGGGCATCAATGACGACAATCTGCCGATTGCCCTGCACCACGGGTCGCTGGATGCTGGCCAGCGCCGCAAGGTGGAAGCGGCGATGGCAGAGAACCGTCTGCGCGCCGTCGTCGCCACCTCAACGCTCGATCTGGGTATTGACTGGGGCGATGTCGACCTCGTCGTTCATATTGGTGCACCGAAGGGTGCCAGTCGGCTTGCGCAGCGTATTGGACGTTCCAACCACCGTATGGATGAGCCCAGCAAGGCAATTCTCGTCCCCGCCAATCGTTTTGAGGTGATGGAGTGTCAGGCGGCCCTTGATGCCAATTACATTGGTGCGCAGGACACGCCCCCGGTGAGCGCCGGAACGCTGGATGTGCTGGCGCAGCATATTTTAGGCATGGCCTGTGCTGCGCCCTTTGATGCGGATGTGCTGTTTGACGAGGTCACCAGCGCATACCCTTACGCGCCACTTGCCCGTCACAACTTTGATCGCGTTCTCGATTTTGTTGCCACTGGCGGTTATGCACTACGAACCTATGAGCGTTACGCCCGCATTCGCAAAACCAAAGAGGGCCTCTGGCGGGTTTCCAATCCGCAGGTCGCACAGCAATATCGTTTGAACCTTGGCACGATTATCGAGGCCGCCGAACTGAATGTGCGGATGGTCAGGCGCAATGCACGCGGCACGCTGGGTCGCGGCGGCATGTCACTTGGCAAGGTTGAGGAGTATTTTCTCGAACAGCTTGTACAAGGCGATACGTTTTTGTTTTCCGGCAAGGTGTTGCGTTTTGAAGGTATAAGGGAAAACGAATGTCTTGCCTCGCAAGCCTTTTCGATGGACCCAAAAATCCCGTCCTATGCTGGCGGCAAGTTTCCATTGTCAACCTACCTCGCCGATCAGGTTCGCTCGATGCTAGCAGACCCAACCCGCTGGTCACACCTGCCAGATCAGGTGCGCGAGTGGCTGGAAATACAAAAAGAGAAATCTCTCATTCCCGCGCGCAACGAGTTGCTAGTCGAGACATTCGAACATCGCAAACGGTTCTATCTGATCTGTTATCCATTTGAAGGACGGCTGGCCCACCAGACCCTTGGCATGTTGCTGACACGGCGGCTTGAGCGTGCCGGTGCCAAACCGCTCGGGTTTGTCGCCACGGACTATTCGCTCGCGGTGTGGGGCATGGAGGACATGGGCCGCATGTTGGCCAGCAGGCGTCTTTCCCTTGCCGAACTTTTTGATGAAGACATGCTGGGCGATGACCTGGAAGCGTGGCTTGACGAATCCTTTATGTTGAAGCGCACATTCCGCAATTGTGCCGTGATTTCGGGTTTGATCGAGAGGCGGCATCCGGGCAAGGAAAAGACCGGACGGCAGGTCACCGTCTCTGCCGATCTGATCTATGACGTGCTGCGCAGCCATGAGCCTGACCACATTCTGATGGAAGCAACGCGGCTGGACGCGGCCTCGGGACTTTTGGATATCGGTAGGCTTGGGGATATGCTGAAACGAATCAAAAGCCACATCACCCACCGGGCGCTGGAGCAGGTTTCACCGCTTGCCGTGCCGGTGATGCTGGAAATCGGCCGCGAGCCTGTGGCTGGCGAGGCCAATGATACCGTGTTGGAAGAAGCTGCAGAAGACTTGATCCGCGAAGCCATGAAGGAATAATCCGCGCCGATGAACCGAATTACAAGCTACCGCGATATTGCTGCAGACACGCCAAGCCAGACCGCTGAAATCGGTATTCATGGCGTGGCAGCACTGTGCGATCCGCTTGGTGGGCTTTTCGTTCCCGAGGATCGCATCCTGGTGGTATCCGATCTTCATCTGGAAAAAGGCGCAGCCTTTGCGCGCCGCGGGCAGCTTCACCCGCCCTATGATACGCTCGCAACACTACGACTGTTACAAATCCTGATTGAGCGTTATGCACCGAAAACCGTGATCAGCCTTGGCGACAATTTCCATGACCGGAAAGGGTCATCGCTGCTGCCACCGCTGTTTCGCCAGTCCATTCAGGAGATGGCCAAGGGTCGTGACTGGCTGTGGGTCAATGGCAACCATGACCCGGATGGGGCGGTTGGCCTGCCGGGTTCATCCATCGATGAGTTGCATTATGCCGGGCTGGTGTTCAGACACGAGCCCAAAAATGGTCAGGTTCATGGCGAAGTTGCCGGGCACCTGCACCCGGCAGCTGTGGTAAGGCGACGGGAAAAGTCGGTGCGCCGCGCCTGTTTCGCCACAGACGGGGCGCGCCTGATCATGCCAGCCTTTGGTGTGACCACCGGCGGGCTGGACCTTCGCCATGCAGCCATGCACGGTCTTTTCGACAAGACCCGCCTTGTCGCCCACATGCTGGGCCGCGACCGCATCTATTCGGTGCGGTTTGGCAATCTGATCGGCTGACCTGCGATTACTGACGGTAGACCAGAACCGGAATGTTCGAGTTGCTGAGAACCTTCGAGGTGACACTGCCCAACACCACGGCGCTCATGCCCTTGCGGCCATGCGAGGCCATGGCAATCAGATCGCAGCCATTCTGGTTTGCTGCCTCGATGATGGCCTCATAAGCCTTGTTGGCGCGGGCAAACAGGGCATCACACTCAAGGCCGAGCGTTTTTGCCCTTGCCTGCGTGTCCTTCAACACCTGCTCGGCCTCATCGCAAATATGCGTTTCTTCCCGTTCGGTAATGATGGCAATGTTTTCCGCATCCGCCGCGACGATGTGAAACGGTTCGGCGACCGTGATGACGGTGACTTTCGCGCCAGCATCCTTTGCCAGGGCAAAACCGCTATCGACCGCGATCTGGGCCAAAGGCGATCCGTCAGTTGGAATGAGAATGTGCTTGAACATGGCATGTCCCCTTTGCGGCAACGCTCGACATACAGCGCTATCATCAAAGGATCTCTGCCTTGCGCGCTGATGGAAACATCATGCACCCCAACAGGACAAACTGGATTGATCCGTATCAAGCTATTCGTAACTGCCTGCGGATGAAAACCATCATTCCTTGCGGAAGAGGATACTGGCGCTCCAGCCGGTAATCACGGCAATCAGCACACACAACATGCCGTAAGCGAGCGGCGTATCATGCGCCGCATCCGTAATGGCCTGTTCGATACCTGTTTTGACAACGCGCAGACGCAGCTCGCGCTGGGCAATAAAATCGCCGCTTTTGAACAGGTAGGCACGCGCCGTGTGAACGCCATTCGGCACGTTGGCGGGCAGACGCAGGGTTGCCCAGAACAGGCCGGTTCGTTCAAGGCGAACGCCGGCTTCATCATTGCGGTAAATCCCGTCAGCGAGCTTCAGCCGCCGGTAGGCTTGACGAAACTCACCGATATTGTCCGGCTCTCCGGCATAACCGGCTGTTACGAGAGACAGGTGGTTCACACCAAGACCGATCTCGTTCAGCACTTCGGCGCTGGCAATCGAATTGACATCGCGGGTACTGGCGAGCGCATAAGACTCCGGCAGCGGCTCGAAACTGATCGAGCTGGTGTTGACCCAAATGCCGAATACACGCTCCTTCTTTCGCACTGTTGCCAGATCAAGCGGCCCTGCCAGCGTCACGATCACATCGTACTGGCCAATGGCGAGCAGCAACTGGTCGGCATTGTTGAGCGCGCCGAACAATGTGAAGTCTGCACCGCGAAAATCCGAGGTAATGGCAATTTCCGTGGTCGATGCGCCAATCTCAATGGTTTCACGCACAGTCTGCGGTTGACCATAGGGCGTCGTCGTCAAGGCCGGCGTTTGCGGCGGTGTTTGCGCCAAGGCAGAACCGCCCAAAACCAGGCTGGCAACCAGAGCCCTGATCAGGTTGGTGATCAATAGCCCACCCCTCCCACTGCAACCGAGAAAAGGTCTTCCGGCCGAACGACAAGAGCAACAGCCAGACGAACACCGACGGCCAAGACTAGAAGTGCCAGCAGGGCGCGCAACTGTTCACCGCGCAGTTTCTGGCCAACACGCACGCCATATTGCGCGCCGACCACACCTGCTATCATCAGGATGAAGGCCAGCACGATATCGACCGAATAGTTGGTCGCCGCTTGCACGATCGTGGTGTAGGCGGTCACAAAAATGATCTGGAATAGCGATGTTCCTACAACCACGTTGGTTGGGATACGCAAAAGATAGATCATGGCCGGAACCATGATGAAACCGCCGCCAACACCCATGACAGAGGTCAGGATACCAATGAAGAAACCGAGGGCGATCAGCGGAATTACGCTGAGATAGATCTTGGATTTCTTGAACCGCATCTTGAACGGCAGGCGGTGTACCCAGTTGTGATGCCCCGGCCTTTTCAGCGTTACCTGTTCATTGCGGGCTGCGCGACGCAAAGCCGAGATACTTTCCATCAACATCAGGCCACCAATGGTGCCGAGAAAGATAACGTATAGCAGCGAAATGATCAGGTCGAGCTGGCCTGCGCGCCGCAGGAGCGAAAACAGCCAGACACCGACAGTGGCCCCTGCAATACCTCCGATCAGCAGCATGGTTCCCAGTTTCACATCGAGCGTACCGCGCCGGAAATGCGATATGGAACCGGAGATCGACGATGCGACCACCTGGTTTGCACCTGTGGCAACCGCCACGACGGGGGGAATATTGTAGAAAATCAACAGCGGCGTGATCAGAAAGCCGCCACCAACACCGAACATACCGGATAGAAAACCGACGGCTGCGCCCATGCCAAGAATGATGAAAATATTCACCGACAGTTCCGCAATCGGCAGATAAACAGTCACGGTCGGACCTCAAGCAGGGTACGGTTCAAGGCAGAAAGGCAAAGACGTGTTGTGGACGCGTGCTTTGCCTGTTCGTCGCATTCCATCAGTCATACGGATACGGCTTGGCCGCACATCCTGAACTGTCATGCCTGCCGGTGGCAGGCAAGTCAATTCATCTACCGGAATTGCGTTGATAAATTGGAAATTTGGGCGCTGGAACGTTTACGATTAGGTGTTACGCTCCAGCAGTGCCTTGACCAGCGTATCGGAAATGACGCCGTCCGGCTGCTGTCCTACGGACTGCTGGAATGCCTTGATGGCCGCAACCGTCTTTTTGCCCATCTGGCCATCGGCGGTGCCGGCATCAAAACCGTTCTTGTTCAGAATGGCCTGAATGTTGCGGATCGCCTTGGTCATGTCGACGGTCGCGGTTGTCACGCCTTCCTTGCCTGCCCATTCATCCGGCAGATTGACCGAATTGGTGTCCTCATTCAGCGGCGTCGGCTTCCAGGCGGCAACCTTGGCACGGGCGCTTTCAAGTTGGGCCGGCTGCATGGCCTTGGCAACTTCATCACGCTTCTGGGCAGCGTCGGCGTCGCCACCATTGGCGGCGATGGCAAACCACTTGTAGGATTCCTCGATATTCTGGCTTACGCCGCTACCGCGGGCGTAAAGAATGGCAAGGTTGAACTGGCTGTCATGGACACCGAGTTCGGATGCCTTCTGGAACCAGCTTGCAGCCTTGACGTAATCCGGCTGTCCAACGGCATCCGAGGCCAGAAGAACGGCGAGATTGTGCATGGCACCAGCATTGCCCTGATCGGCAGCCTTGGCATAATAATCCGTCGCCTCAGTCAGATCGCGTGAAACACCCGTTCCCTTTTCCAACATGTTGGCAAGACGGTACTGCGCAGGTGCAAAACCACGATCTGCCGCAAGTCTGTACCATTTTGCAGCTTCACCGGCATTTTCTGCAACGCCACGTCCTTCCGTGTACCGTGCACCAACCTCAAACAGGGCAGCGGCATTGCCCGAAGCGGCAGCTTCGACCAGCGATGCGGGCTGAATTTCAGAAGGAATGGCGATCTGATCTGCAACAACTGCATCAGCAGGCGCGCCTTGCGTCTGGGCAGGTGCTTGCGTGTTTTCTGCTTCAGGCAGCGGCGCACCGCCAATGACCCTTTCGTCGATGGCGTTCGGCTGCTGATTGGCGGTCATGGCCGCATCCTGCTCAACCGCCTTGTCGTTTTCCAACAGCAGGTCGGACGGGATCGTCACCTGATCCTGGGCAACGTCAGGCGTAGCGGATGGTGTGATGGCGGAATTTTCGCCCGGCGTCTGCACCGGAGCCTGCTCGATGACCTGTGGTGCAGGATCACCCTCGATCGCCGACTTCACCAACGGCAGCGCCATCATGACCAGCAGGATTGCGCCGATTCCCATCAGGATCGGGCGACGGTAACGCGCGAATGCAGAGGTTTTACCCTCTTGGCCAATAACGTCTTTTTTCGCGGCAGCACTTGCCTTCTCAGGCATTGTTTCCTGCGCAGCAGCCTGTGCGGCACGGCGGGCAGCGGCAATAAAGTCTGCCTTGCTGACCTCTGGACCCATACCCTTGCCGGTATCACGCTGTGCATTCTGGCTGGCGCGCACGCGCTCCAGGATCTTCTTGACGTCTGGAACGCCAGAACCTGGCTCCAGCAGTTCATTTTCCTGTCCAGCTGGCAACACATCAATCGGATCCAGTGATGGCGCCGGATTGATCTGGGTGCGCGGCTGCGGTTCAGCTGCCACTGTGCGCGATGCTTCGGACTTGAAACGGCTTGTCAGACTTGCAAGCAGGCTGCGCTTTTCCTTGACTGGCGCAGCAGGCATTTCAGCGACAGCAACTTCGGCGGCCGGGCGTGCTTCTGGAATGATCAGTGCTTCCGCTGCCGTTTCCAGTTGCTGGGCTGCCTCTTCCGAAAGCTGGCGATCAAGTGCTGCGGTATTGAACATCGGCTTTGCCGGTGCAGCCTCTTCATCACCTGCATAGGCAAAAAGGCTGCCGGATGCTGGTTCTTTTACCTGTTCACGTGCAGGGCGGCTTTCCACCGGTGCATCCTGCCAGGATTGCTGAACGGCTGCGAAATTTGCCTCTGAGAAGGAGCGATTGTCGAAGTTGTCGAGACGACCGGCAATCTGCACCAAAGTTTCGTGCAGGGCTTCAAACGTACGGTGCGTACGCTCTTCCGAAGACCGACTCAGATTTTCCAGATTACGGAGGTCGCTGGCCAGATCGTTCAACATTGTCATGTCGGTCTGCTGGACGTTGCCGGACAGGCCCTTGCGGGCATAGGCATCCACCACCGCTTCTGCCGCCTGACGCGCTGCCTCGATGATATATTCATCGTTGGAGGCCATGTAGTCTTCGATAGCCGCCATGCGGGCATCAAGTTCCGCTGGCATGACAAATGGCTCCGGCTGTGGAGCCGGCTGGCTTATCAGCGAAGACAGGTTGGCGATCTGGTCTTCCAGATTCTGAAGCACGTTGTAGTCGGCCGGGGAAGAAGATGAGGTTTCATCCAGACGGGCGGCAATATCCACCAGCCGTTCTTCGAGCCGCAGGAATGCACCGTCATCATAGGCTGCCACGGGCTGCTGCTGTGCCTGACGATAATCGAGATCTTCAATGCGACGTGCGAGATCATCGAGGCGAGACGCCAAGGCATCGTTGAAGGTGCCGTGATCCAGCGCTTCGATCTTGCGCGAGATGTCGGTGAGGAAGCCCGTGAGTTCCGGCTGTGCAACCGGTTTTTGCGCACGTTCCATCATCAATGACAGCTGGTCCAGCCGTTCATCAAGATGGACGGCATCACGCTCGTTTGCCAGTTCCTCGATCCGGCGGGTCAAGGCCTCCATGCGGCCAGCCAGTTCATCGGCCGGATTGCTGCGGGCAGATACCGAGCTCAACTCGTCAATTTGCGCGGCAAGCCCGTTCAGGCGACCTTCCAGACGCTGGAACAGTGCGGGGTCGACGGCAGGCTGTGCCGTGCGCGAGCTTGTCGCGGCAATGGCACGGCTGATTTCATCCAGACGCTGGTCGAGATTGGAAAACTGCTCGGTGATCGCGCCGCCTGCAGGCTGCATATGCATGCCAAGCTGCTCCACTGCCTCGGCAATGGTAATCAGCTTTTCCTCAAGAATGCGCACCGCCGGGCTGTCGCTCATCGCGCCAAGATGACCCTTGATGTCATCCAGCCGGTAGGCCAGTGACACGATTTCTTCCTGCAGCGCAGATGTATCGAACTTGCTGAGGTTTTCCTCAACGCCCTGCCAATGGTCTTCCATGCGGTTGACCGAATCCTGCCGGGCAAGCTGGTCCATCAGGCCGCGCAGGTCGTCAAACTCCTCGCGCAGGTCATAGGCATGCGGAGATGCACTGCTGCCAAGCTGATCGATGCTGGCGGCAAGGCGCTCAATATCGGAGCGGATATCGCCGACAAACTGGTTGTCTTCAGCGATGGATTTGATGTTGCGGATTTCCGAGCGCAGGCCCTGCACTTCGCGAGCAATGCCTTCGGACAGATCCTGCTTGAGTTCCTGACGTAAGCTGACAAGAGCCTGTGCGATGTCGCGCATGGCAGTGTCATTGCTCTGTGGTGCCGGTGCCTGCATCGAAGCAGCCTGCTGGGCAGGAGCCTGAACTGCAGGTGCATAGGATGCTGCCTGAGGCTGCGATTGGCGCGGCTCATAAGGCTGGTAGGCGCGTCTTGAAGCCTCTGCCGACGGCGCTGCGGTGCGCGTCAAAGGTGGGCGCTGTGCTGGCACGAAAGGTGCCCGCTCCGGCTGGCGCGCCTCTGTAGGCTCTTCAGGCGGCTGCAATCTGGAGGCCGCATTCAAGGCACGCTGGCGCTGACGAATTTCATTGATGGGATCGAACCGTTCCGGCCGCGCGGCAAGCGGCGGCTGGACGTGACGCTCAACACGCTCTGGACGCTCAGCAGGATCCTGCCTGCGCTGAGGCTGTGGCTCCTGAGAAGGCTGGCCCATAAGGCCCTCAATGCGAGCTTCCAGACCTTCGATGGTCCGGCTCAAGGCATCAAGGGACGATCTGCCATTATCGCTATACCGACTAGGTCTCGATCCGTTCATGTTCCTGCTCACTTCGTGATGGTTGGCATTGGTCCGCCCAGTGTCTATCCGCATTGTCATCAGGAAGATGAGTCACCCCAACCTGACTCGTTGTGATGCACGTTTGAGATGAAACGAGCAGACAACGCCAACAGACACCATGTTTCCAACAATTTACGAAACGTGGTAAAGAAGTGGTTAACCGACGTCGGTATTTTTTAACTTTTGCTACAATTCCCTTAAAATTTGCGGATTAAACTCCTCCAGATGCCTTCGGTGCACCTCCGCTGCCGATTAATTTACCGCTTTTCTACATTTTGACGTTTACGCAAACGTCAAAATTTGCAACTATGATCCCATCTGAGCTTGAACGATGCGGAGGAACATCGGTAATGCCTGTTTATAAGGCCCCTGTTAAAGATACGCTTTTCATTCTTAATGATGTGCTCGGTCTGGAGCGCTACAATAATCTTCCCGGTTTTGAGGACGCCACGCCTGACATGATCGAGGCGATCACCGGTGAGGCTGCCAAACTGGCAGAAGAACAACTTTTCCCGCTCAATCTTTCCGGTGATAACCAAGGTTGCAAACGCGCCGATGACGGTTCGGTTTCCGTGCCTGATGGTTTCAAGCAGGCCTATGATGCCTATTGCCAGGGTGGCTGGATTGGTCTTGCCGTTCCGCAGGAATTTGGCGGTCAGGGCCTGCCCTACACGATGCATGCCGCCATCGGCGAATATATGTCGTCGGCCAACCTGTCACTGATGATGTATCCCGGCCTGACGCAGGGTGCGATCGCCGCTATCCTCGTTCACGGTTCGGATGAACAGAAAAAGGCCTATCTGCCAAAAATGGTCGAAGGCACATGGTCCGGCACCATGAACCTGACGGAGCCGCATTGCGGTACCGACCTTGGCCTGCTGCGCACCAAGGCCGTGCCGCAGAAAGATGGTTCCTACAAGATTTCCGGCCAGAAGATTTTCATCTCGGCTGGCGAGCATTCCATGACGGACAATATCGTCCATCTGGTTCTTGCCCGCATTGAAGGCGCACCGGAAGGCACCAAGGGTATCTCACTGTTCATCGTGCCGAAATTCCTGATCAATGACAGTGGTGAGCCGGGCGAGCGCAACGGGGTTGTCTGTGGTGCCATCGAACACAAGATGGGCATTCACGGCAATTCCACCTGCGTGATGAATTACGATGATGCGACCGGTTATCTGCTGGGCGCAGAAAACAAGGGCCTTTCGGCCATGTTCGTGATGATGAATGAAGCCCGCCTCGGTGTTGGCCTGCAGGGCCTGTCGATTGGCGAAATCGCCTATCAGAACGCCGTGGAATATGCCCGTGAGCGTATTCAGGGCCGCTCATTATCCGGCGCCAAGGCTCCAGACAAGAAGGCCGACCCGATTATTGTTCATCCCGATGTGCGCCGCACGTTGATGACGATCAAGGCCTATAATGAAGCCGGTCGCGCCTTCCTTTTGTGGACAGCGCTGCAATCGGATATCGCCCATCGCTCGTCGGATGAAAAGGAACGCCAGACGGCTGACGACCTGCTCGGCCTCGTCACTCCGATCCTCAAGGGTGTGCTGACTGACAAGGGCTTTGACCATGCGGTCATGGCACAGCAGGTTTTTGGCGGTCACGGCTACATCGAAGAACATGGCATGAGCCAGTATGTGCGTGATGCGCGCATCACCATGATCTATGAAGGTGCCAATGGCATTCAGGCGCTGGATCTGGTCGGTCGCAAACTGGGACTGAATGGCGGCCGTGCCGTGATGGCACTATTCAAGGAAATCGGCGATTTCTGCGAGGAAAATCGTGCCGATGAGGCGCTGGTGACCTATACCAAGGGTCTCAAGAAGGGCTTGAACGATCTGCAGGCCGCAACCATGTGGTTCATGCAGAATGCCATGGCAAAACCTGACAATGCCGGTGCCGGTTCGACCGATTACATGCACCTCTTCGGGCTTGTCGTTCTGGGTTACATGCATGCCCGCATGGCGAAGGCGGCGCAAAGCGCCCTGTCGTCCGGTTCGGCGTCGGATGAGGATTATCTCAAGACGAAACTCGTTACGGCAAAGTTCTTCATGGAGCGTATCATGCCGGAAACGGTGCTGCGCAAGGCCCGTATCGAAACGGGTGCCGACACGATGATGGAACTGGCAGCCGAGGCATTTTGAGGGGTGTAAAACCCCTCTCCTGCCCCTCCAAGATTTCGAAGACGCCTCGTTGCGTCACAGGGAGATAGAAATGACCGAGGTTTACATTTACGACCATGTCCGCACACCGCGCGGACGCGGCAAGAAGGACGGCAGCCTGCATGAAGTGCCGTCTGTTCGCCTTGCTGCCAAGACGCTGGAAGCGATCCGTGATCGCAACGGACTTGATACATCCACCGTCGATGACATCATCATGGGCTGCGTCGATCCTGTCATGGATGCCGGCGCGGTTATCCCGAAGGCTGCAGCCTTTGAAGCCGGTTATTCCACCAAGGCACCGGGCATGCAGATTTCGCGCTTTTGCGCGTCTGGTCTCGACGCCGTCAATTTTGCCGCTGGCAAGGTGGCGGCCGGTTCTGACGACATCGTCATTGCCGGTGGCGTGGAAAGCATGTCGCGCGTTGGCATGGGCATGTCGGGCGGTGCCTGGTACATGGACCCGTCGGTCAACTTCCCGGCATTCTTCATGCCGCAGGGCGTATCGGCTGACCTGATTGCCACCAAATACGGCTTTACCCGCGACGACGTGGATGCCTATGCGGTGGAAAGCCAGAAGCGTGCCGCCCATGCCTGGCAAAATGGCTACTTCAAGAACTCGGTCGTTCCGGTGAAGGACCAGAACGGCATCACCATTCTCGACCGCGACGAACACATACGCCCCGGCACCGACATGCAGGCACTTGCCTCGCTCAACGCATCCTTCCAGATGCCGGGCGAAATGGGTGGTTTTGAAGCCGTCGGCATCATGGCCCACCCGGAAGTCGAGCGTATCAATTACGTGCATCACGCCGGCAATTCTTCCGGCATCGTGGATGGCGCCGCCGCCATTCTGGTCGGCTCCAAGGCCGGTGGCCAGTCCATGGGTCTGAAACCGCGCGCACGTATCAAGGCCTTTGCCAATATCGGCTCTGATCCGGCGCTGATGCTGACGGGCCCGGTCGATGTGACCGAAAAGCTTCTCAAGAAGACCGGCATGTCACTGTCCGATATTGACCTGTTTGAACTGAACGAAGCCTTTGCTGCCGTTGTGCTGCGTTATTGCCAGGCCTTCGACATCAGCCACGACAAAATGAACGTCAACGGCGGTGCCATTGCCATGGGTCATCCGCTTGGTGCAACGGGCGCCATGATCCTCGGCACCGTTCTGGACGAGTTGGAGCGCCGTGACCTCAACACTGCCCTGGTCACACTGTGCATCGGTGCCGGCATGGGCACGGCAACGGTCATTGAGCGCGTTTGATTTCGGGAGGAAACCGATGAGCTATACCAATTTCAAAATCGAAACAGACGCCGACGGCATTGCCCTTGTGACATGGGATATGCCCGACAAGTCCATGAACGTCTTTACGGCCGAAGTCCTGCAGGAACTTGATGCGATTGTTGACGCGACGGTTGCCGACGCAGCCGTCAAAGGCGTGGTCTTCACGTCAGGCAAAAGCACATTTTCCGGTGGTGCAGACCTGTCGATGATCAAGTCGATGTTTTCCTTCTACCATGAGGAAAAGGAAAAGAACCCGGACGAGGCCGCACAGAAGCTGTTCGATCTCGTTGGCAAGATGAACTGGCTGTACCGCAAGGTGGAAACCAACGGCAAACCATGGGTATCTGCCATCAACGGCACCTGCATGGGTGGCGCGCTGGAGCTGTCGCTGGCGTGTCATGGCCGCGTGGCTTCCAATGCCAAAAGCGTCAAGCTGGCACTGCCTGAGGTCAAGGTTGGCATTTTCCCCGGCGCAGGCGGTACACAGCGCGTACCACGCCTGACCGATGCCCAGTCGGCACTGCAAATGATGACGACAGGCCAATCGCTGACCGCGCAACGTGCCAAGGCTATGAACCTTGTGCATCAGGTCGTTGAACCGGACCAGCTCATTCCAGCAGCCAAGCAGATGATCAAGGATGGTTTGAAGCCGGTTGCCCCTTGGGATGAAAAAGGCTTCAAGGCGCCCGGCGGCGGCATCTGGACACCGGCAGCCGCTCAGCTCTGGCCAGCAGCACCGGCTATTCTGCGTCGTGAAAGTGCTGGCAACTACCCGGCAGCCCTTGCCATTCTCAAATGCGTGTATGAAGGCCTGCAATTGCCCTTCGATACCGCATTGAAGGTCGAGCAGCGTTATTTCACGGAAATCCTTCGCTCGAAGGAAGCCTTCGCTATGATCCGCTCGCTGTTCATCTCCATGCAGGAACTGGGCAAGGGTGCACGCCGTCCAAAAGATCAACCCAAAAGCAACCTGAAACATGTTGGCGTGGTCGGTGCCGGTTTCATGGGCGCATCGATTGCTTACGTGACCGCCGTTGCCGGTCTCGACGTTACGCTGATTGACCGTGATGACGAAGCCGCTGCCAAGGGCAAGGCGACCTGTGAAGGACTGGTCAAGGACAGTGTCGGCAAAGGCCGCATGACACAGGATGAAGGTGCTGCCATTCTGGCTCGCATCACGCCAAGCGCCGATTATGCGGCACTCAAGACCGCAAATCTGGTCATTGAGGCAGTATTCGAAGATCGTGATGTCAAGAAAGCCGTCATCGAGCAGGTGGAAGCCGTGTTGCCTGAAGGCGCAATCTTTGCCTCCAACACCTCGACCCTGCCGATCACCGGTCTTGCAAAGAACGCAAAACGCCCGGTGGATTTCATCGGCATTCACTTCTTCTCACCGGTTGAAAAGATGATGCTGACAGAGGTCATTCTGGGCAAGGAAACGGGCGACAAGGCTCTGGCCGTTGCGCTGGATTACGTGGCAAAAATCAAGAAGACACCGATTGTCGTCAACGACACCCGTGGTTTCTTCGTCAATCGCTGCGTGCTGCGTTACATGGCTGAGAGCTATGAAATGCTGATTGAAGGTGTGCCTGCCGCGATGATCGAAAATGCCGCGAAGTTCGCTGGCATGCCGGTTGGCCCGCTGGCCTTGAATGATGAGGTCGCCATCGACCTTTCCTACAAGATCCTCAAGGCAACCGTTGCCGATCTGGGTGAAAAGGCTGTCGATCCCCGTCATATGGAGCTGGTGAAAAAGCTGGTAGAAGACGAAGGCCGCTTTGGTCGCAAGAACACCAAGGGCTTTTACGACTACCCGCCAAAACCAGCGAAAAAGTCACTTTGGCCAGGGCTGAAAGGTCTTTACCCGCAGAAGAAACCTGGGGATGTCGACATGGACGTGCTGAAACAGCGCTTCCTCGTTACCATTGCTTTGGAAGCGGCCAGAACCATGGAAGAAGGTATCGTCACCGACCCACGTGAAGCCGATGTCGGTTCCATTCTTGGCTTTGGTTTTGCGCCTTATACAGGTGGTGCGCTGTCTTACATCGACGGCATGGGCGTCAAGAACTTCGTGCAACTGGCTGAACAGCTTAGCCAGACCTATGGCCCGCGCTTCAAGCCGACGCCGTTGCTGAAGGATATGGCGGCCAAGGGTGAGACCTTCTACGGCAGGTTCGACCCGTACACAGACCAGAAGGCTGCGGCCTAAAAGATCAAGCGCCGCGCACTCCAAGTGCGCGGCGCTTTCTATGAGATGTAAGATAAAATTTACCTTAAATTTTACTCAATTGAACCTTGGCTGAACTTTTACAGGCTGCGCACGTTTGCCCACCGTAGAAAAGGGCGGCAATCATGATTTTCAGCATCGAAAAACTCGAAAAAGAGCGTCAAGACCTCATCGAAGTGATTACCGGTCTGGAAAACTGGAAACGGTTCGCCATTGACGACCGCTCGATCATTGCTCTGCACATTACCTCACATATGATGCGGCTGAGCGCCCTTGATGAGGAAATAGAAGACGCCAGAAACCAATCCAGTCCTTACGCTCTCAAAGCATAAATGCTTGCCCATCAATAGGGCGACTGACATTCCAATCGCTGGCCTGAACTGGCCTGATAGGTATTATCAACCGGGTGGTACGACATATATCGCTGTGCGCACCACTTCACATGCTGAACTTCTTCCGGCGACAGAAGAAAGTTACCCTTGTCGGCATTGGCAGCCGCATCGCCTGCAAAGGCTGCAAGCGGATAATGACGTTGCTGGCCTTCGGCTCCTGTCGCCTGATTTTGTTCAACAGGCTTGATGACACTCAGGGCATGAGCGGGCAGACTGAAGGTTGAGAGTAGGCCAACGCTCAAGGCAAATACTGGAACGAATTTTACCACTGTAAACATGGGAATTTCCCTCTCTTCGTGTGAAAAACAAACGAGAGCCGGGCTGATTTGGTTCCAGAACGCCTTGATGACATGGTAATATCGCCGACACGACTTCGTGAAATGGCCCGTCATGCCACCCTTACTTCGCGCGCCAGTTCTCTTACTTTGTTTTTCAGGAACAATGCTTCCCCTGTGACGTTCCCCTATCAGAAGCGCGCCGTGTCAAACGGACCTGACGGCGCCGAAGAACATCAGGATTTTTCCGTTTTCTCCTGATGGCCAACGAAACGGCAGACGAGCTTCTTACCCGTCCGGCGCGCTTCAACTGCGACACGTTTCCATCCTGCGGATTGAGGATAAGCCCATGGAACAGACACACGTGGAAAAGACAAAAACACGCAAGCTGGCCGAAGACTATCTGAGGCTCGGCGGCACGCGTCAGGTGATGATCGACGATAACAAGACCTTCATTCGCCAATATGAAGAAGAGCCTCAAGAGGCCGCCACCTTCTGGCAAACCAACATCGAAACGCTGGATCAGGCGACCCGTGAAGATGTCGAATTTTTCCTGCCGTCGATCAACACCGATGGCAATAGCGAGGAAACAGAAAGGACAAAGACATGACCGAGATCAACAAGGCAAATATCGTCATTCTGGCGACCGACGGCTATGAGCGCTCCGAACTGCGCGTTCCTTACGAGGAATTGAAGCACCGCGGCGCAAATGTCAAAATTGCCTCGATCAAATCAGGAAAGATCAAAAGCTGGGACAAGGCCGATTGGGGCGATGCAGTCGAAGTCGACCTCGCCGCAGAAGATGTGTTCACCCGCGATTTTGATGCGCTTGTTCTTCCCGGTGGCCAGATCAATCCTGACAAATTGCGTGCCGATGCCAATGCCATGCGGGTCGTGCGAGACTTCACCGAATCCGGCAAGGTCGTGGCTGCCATCTGCCATGCACCCTGGCTGCTGGTTGAAGCCGATGCCGTGAAGGGCCGCAAGGTTACATCCTATGGCTCGATCAAAACAGACATGAAAAATGCCGGCGGTATCTGGATGGACGAGAAGGTGGTGGTCGATCAGGGCATCATCACATCCCGCTCGCCTGACGATCTCGATGCCTTCGTGGGCAAGATCGTCGAGGAAATCGAAGAAGGGCGACACAAGCGACGTGCAGCGTAACCGCACAAGCAACGGCCCGGCCGCCAGTCTTTCTGGCGGCCTTTCTTTTTTATGAAAGGGAGAAAACCTCATGCAGAGCAAATTGCTGTCTGATGATCGTGAGCGGGTATTCATGCTGGTGATCGAACCCGGTGAAGAAGCCTTTGCTCTTATCAAGGACTTTGCCATCAGGCATGACATCAATGCCGCATCGGTGACGGCCATAGGCGCGTTTGAAAAAGCAACGCTTGCCTTTTTCGATCTTGCTTCACAGAGTTATGACGATATTCCGATTGATGACCAAAGCGAGGTGTTGAGCCTGATCGGAGACATTACGCTTGATGAAAATGGCAGACCAAACCCGCATCTGCATGCGGTTCTCGGTCTTGCCGACGGTCACACACGCGGTGGTCATTTCGTCAAAGGATATGTCCGTCCGACGCTGGAAGTGATTGTGCGCGAAACACCTGCCGAGCTTAAACGCACCTTTCGCCCGGAATTCGGTATCGCCCTGATCGATACCTCTGCCTGAAGCGGAACAAGGCAACCGGCCGCACGTTATCGCCTGCAGGAAGGTGGAGGCGATCCATGGGTGTAGCGGCATCCCGGCAGACCGGGGGCGGAGAGACCACACATTTCATCACGGGCCTTGCCCGTGGTCTGGCGGGAGCTCTTCTGTTTGCTCTGCCGATGTTGATGACCATGGAAATGTGGTTTCTCGGTCTTTACGTCAATCGCAGCCGTCTACTGCTGTTATGCATTCTCAATTTACCGTTGCTGATCGTGCTTGCCCGGCGGATCGGGTTTGAGAAAACCTCATCCTGGCATGAAGCGGTGCGTGACGCGATCATCGCCTATGGCCTTGGCATTGCCGTAAGCGCCGGCATTCTGTCTGTTCTCGGTATTCTCAACGATCAGCTGACAACAAGCACCGCCATTGCCAAAATCGCTCTGCAATCAGTACCTGCCAGCATTGGCGCATTGTTGGGACGCAGCCAGCTTGGCGCCCATTCCGAAGAAAAGGATGAAGAGGAAGGCGAACATCAAGGAGAGACCGGATATCTCCACGAGCTGTTCATGATGATGGTCGGCGCGCTTTTTCTCAATCTCAATGTCGCGCCAACCGACGAGATGACCCTGATCGCCTACAAGATCACCCCGTTCCATACGGCCTGTATCGTTCTGATCTCCATCGCTCTGATGCACGGCTTTGTTTATGCCTTGCACTTCAAGGGATCGCACGGACTGTCTAAAGGCAATGGCTGGTGGCAATCCTTCATCCGCTTCACCATGCCGGGTTACATCATAGCGCTGGCAGTCAGTGTCTATGCACTGTGGACCTTCGAGCGCCTTGACCACACCTCCCTGTCTCAAATCCTGACGGCGGTTGTCATCCTCGGATTTCCCGCATCGATTGGTGCCGCCGCCGCGCGGCTTATTCTGTGAGCAGCCATGACAAAATCGGTCGGCAACAAACACATAGAAACGGCAGATCCGCACTGGATCGAATGGCTGGTGGGTGGTTTCTGCACCCTGCTGGTGATTGCCCTGTTTTTATGGATCGGCTGGGATATCTACCGCTACCGGGATGAGGACGCACGATTTGAAATCTCACGTGTGGTGGTTCGACCAGATGGCCAAGCCTACCGTGTCACCTTCGACATCCACAACACGTCCCTTTCGACGGCTGCACAGGTGCATGTCCGCGGTGATCTCGCTTTGGCCGGCAACGAGGAGAGCTCCGACGTCACCTTCGATTACGTGGCGTCCGAATCCCGTGAAACCGGCACCCTTTTCTTCAAAAACGATCCGGCGACCGGCCCCCTCAATCTCGATGTCGTTGGATATACCGAGCCATGATCTCCCCCAGTGAAAGAATGCCATGACAAAAGCCAAGCTGACAAAAGAGCGAGACTTGAGAGATTCACGTCCGCTGTGGATCGACAGTCCCCGCATCTCAGTGCGAAGCAAACGCAACATTGCCCATAGCCGCTACGACACTGTCATTGTCGGGGCTGGCATCAGCGGCGCGCTGGTTGCCCAAGCGCTGGTCAAACCCGGCAAGTCTGTGCTCATTGTCGACAAGCGCGAACCCGTTCACGGCAGCAGCATCGCCAGCACGGCAATGATCCAGCACGAAATCGACGTGCCGTTGCACAAACTCCAGACCATGATTGGAGAAGAGCGCGCCAACCGGGCATGGCAACGCTCGGCAAAAGCGGTTTTGAAGCTGGAAGATATTGTCCGGTCGCTCGACATATCCTGTTCCATGCAGCGCAAACCGGCACTTTATCTCAGCGGTGACGAGCTCGGAGCACGTGGGTTGAAAACTGAAATCGAGGCACGCAAAAAGGCCGGTATTGAAGCCCGTTTCGTCGACAAGGCGGAGCTGAAAGAGCTCTACGGAATTGACCGGACTGGTGCCATTTTAAGCGACATATCCGCCTCGGCAAATCCCGGCCAATTGACGGCTGGCCTGCTGCGTCACGTGGCAAAACAGGGTGCGGAGATCGTCAGTGGCATCGAAATCACCGACATGAAAAGCTTTGACACCGAGGTCGTTCTGGCAACGACTGAGGGGAAACTCATCTGCGCCGACAATGTCGTGTTCTGCACCGGTTACGAATTTCTGGAAACCGTCGCCAATAAAAAACACGAGATCATCTCAACATGGGCAATTGCCAGCAAGGCAGGCATTTCTCGCCCGGATTGGTTGGACAAACATATCCTCTGGGAAGCCTCTGATCCCTATCTCTATCTCAGGACCGATCATGACGGGCGCCTGATTGTCGGCGGTGAGGACGAATATAATCCCAGCGCCTATCAATCGGAAAAGAAGCTGCGATCAAAAGCAAAAACGATCCGTGACAAGGTCAGCAAGCTTCTGGGCTTTGATATCGGCAAGATTGACTACCGATGGGCTGCGGCCTTTGGGTCCACAACAACGGGCCTGCCGCTGATCGGACCAGTCCTTGACATGCCAAATGTCTATTGCGTCATGGGGTTTGGCGGTAACGGCATAACCTTTAGCCAGATTGCAGCGGAAATTGTTGCGGCAGGCATCAATGGCACCAAAGATCCGGATGCCGAACTGTTCGAATTCGGCTAGTCGGTCGACCGTTAACCCGTCATGGAACCGGTTTTGTGTCGGTTCCCTCTGTTGCAGGCGTGCTGCCGGATGGTGGATTGTTATCGAACCCGCTTTGCCCATCAGCACCGGGATTACCATTTGTCGACGGGCTGGAGGTTGACGGCGCCTCTGATGGTGCCGGAGCGTTGACACTGCCCCAGATTTCCGCGGCAAACCACACGGCTGCGACCAGCACGAGGCTGACGATTAACACCACCAGAACTGGGCGACCTCGCCACCCCTGCCGCGCCTCGCGCGCCGTAAACACTTCCGGTTTGGGTTTCTGCGCCATCTGAAACTCCTCTCAAAAACCTCAAGCCTCCCGGGCTTCATATGGTTTTGAACCAGTAACACTGATTATCGTTCCATGGCCGATCACCCGCACGACAGGGCAAACAGCGATATACAGTGACAAGCGGCACATTCACCTGACGACGGAACCGCACACAACATCACCTCGTTGTGGTCCATATCTCAGGAGGTGAGCACGATGGACAGACACGACATTGACCAACCCACAAGGCGTGGCGACGGTCAACCTCAACAACTCTCGGCAACAGCAGGGACGCCTGACCGGCCCCTGCATATCTATCGGCTTATTCCGGTTGCCGCCGATGACGACCCCAACTGGCTTGGAGCGACGGAACATGACGAAATCAGCGTTTGTGCGGAATCACCAGCTGACGCGCGTATCGTCGCCGCTGACAGGGAACTGGATTTTCTTGAGGTGGATGCGGCACCGGCCGAGGACGTGACAACGGTAAATGCCAGCATGTACCGCAATGAAAAACTCTACACGGTTGTTGATGATGGCAAGGCAGCACCCGGCCTGGAGCGCGGTGTGGTGGACGGCGTTGTGCGGGTGGACAACATCCTGCCAACCCAGACCGAATAACACAGTGTTGGTGTGCTGGACATGGATACGCTTGTTACGCGTGCACTCAAGAAAAACGGTCTGATCTATGTGCAGGACAGCGATCCGGGCATTACCAGATTAAAATCAGGCAAGGGTTTTCGCTACCGATTTCCAGATCGCGAGCCGGTCAGGGATACCAGCATTATCCAGCGCATCAAAAGCCTTGGCATTCCGCCAGCCTATAAGGATGTCTGGATTTGCCTGAAAGAAAATGGCCACTTGCAGGCAACTGGCATGGATGCGCGTGGCCGCAAACAATATCGCTATCATACGGATTGGCAAGCATTGCGCGGCGAACGCAAGTTCGACCAACTGTTGGAATTTGCCGAATGTCTGCCTGTCATCCGGCGCCGTTCTCTAGCCGACATCGAACGCAGCGAGAGCCCGGAAACTGTCACACTTGCGGCAATTGTATTGTTGCTGGATGCGACTTTCCTGCGGGTCGGTAACAAGTCCTATCTGCGTGACAACGGCACCTATGGTGCGACAACCCTTCTGAAGCGGCATGTAAAATTCGGCAAAACCATTGATCTGAAATTCAAGGCCAAAGGCGGCAACCGGGTACAACGCACACTCAAACAGCCTCGACTGCAGAAAATCCTCGAGGAGATTGCCGATCTGCCCGGCAAGCAGCTTTTTGTCTGGCAAGATGCGGATGCCAATATCCACCCGGTCGATTCCAGCCAGTTGAACGAATATCTGGCGCGAATTGCCGGTCAGAACATTTCTGCCAAAACCTTTCGCACCTGGGGCGGGACGCTGGCGGCCTTCAGCTACGCGGTGCGGTGTCTTGCCCGCAACGACACCCTTACCTTGAAAGCGATGTGTAACGCCGCATCGGTGGAATTGTGCAACACCCCGGCCATATGCAGAAAAAGCTATATCCATCCCTCAGTTCTCGCGCTGGCGAGCGACGAGAAAGCGCAAAATAGACTGGTGGCGCTGACACAAAAACCCGGCACCCGCACCGCACATATGCGCAAGGATGAAGTGCTGTTGCGTGACTTTCTAAGCTGAGACGCTGCACTGGGCAGGCCGAGGATCGACCTCGTTGATCCTTTGGAACCTTCCACCGTCTCAGCTGTTTATTAGACATAACAGCCTGAAAGGACAGGAAAAATGAGAAATCTGGTCATCGCCGGAGCCGTTACCCTTTTGTCATCGGTAGCCCTGGCTCAACAACCGGCCAACCCTGCAGGTGAGACACCTGCGGTCACCACGCCCGACAGTTCCAATCCAACCGCCCCGGTTGCCGGCCAAAACAGCTTTACCGAAGCGCAGGCAAAAGAGCGAATTGAGGCTGCGGGTTACACCACCGTCACCGGACTGGCGCTGGATTCCCAGGGTGTGTGGCGCGCCAAGGCCATGAAGGATGGCGCCGAAGTTGATGTCGGCCTCGATTATCAGGGCAACATTGTCACCCAATAACCAAAAAACTGGAGGAAACATCAATGCGTACAGTAACCGGACTTTTTGACAATCGTGACGATGCACGCAGTGCCGTGACCGCCCTTGAAGAGGCAGGCATTCCCTCAAAAGATATCAGCATCATCGCCAATAATAACCTCGACCATGAAGGTTATACGGAAACCCATGCGGCCGCAGGTGCCGAAACGGGCGCCGGAATTGGCGCAGTTGCTGGCGGTGGCGTTGGTCTCCTCACCGGCCTCGGGGTGATGGCCATTCCCGGCGTCGGACCTGTGGTCGCAGCCGGCTGGCTTGCCGCAACCGCCGCAGGTGCTGTTGCCGGCGCCGTGGCTGGCGGTGCAGCCGGCGGCATTATCGGATCATTGGTGAAAGCAGGAGTGCCGGAAGAACATGCCAATGTCTATGCCGAAGGCGTGCGCCGCGGCGGCAGCCTGGTTGTTGCCAAGGTTGACGAGGCCAAGGCTGATGACGCCGCAGCCATTCTCAAGCGCTCCAACTGGGTCGATCCGACTGAGCGTCGCCGCACCTATGAGGAAGGCGGATGGAAACGCTTTGACGACACAAGCGACCCGTACACGCGGGATGAAATTGCAGCGGAACAGTTGCGATACCGCAACCTGCGTTAAGGTGAGCCGTACATTTAAGGAGCGTTTCCGGAAACGGAAGCGCTCCATTGTTATTTCAGGCTTGCTCACAAGGGGCGCAGGCAAAGGTGGAGTGTTGTTTTCGGGCCGCCTGACACAACAAACCAAAGGTTAATCCTCCCTAACCAACTTTAGGTGTATATTAATATAAATTTAATGACGGCCGCAAAACTTCCCCTGGTTTCATTGGCTTGCGGCCATTTTAAAGACACACTCCAGTCCAGCGGGTGACAGGACCGTTCACATTTCAGTTTTGCGTTATTGTGTAGGTTCCCCTTAATGATTGGCTTCGTTGTCCGGCTCAGAAGACGCGCCCATTTCGACTTGCAAGGCAAGAGCAGGCGGTCTGCCGAGACAATTTCTGGCAGTGCTGCGCGACGCAAACGTGATGCGCGGCAGAGGCTGAGTTTTCTGATTGCCGGCTTCGTGGTGATGTACGCGGTGGTCGGTGCGAGGCTCGTGCAATATGGTATGGCCGACCCTGCTGTGACAGGCGCAATTGATTTCAACACCCATGCCATGGCTTCACGACCGGACATTCTGGATCGCAATGGCGAATTGTTGGCAACTGACATCAACACTGTTTCCCTCTATGCCGAACCGCGAAAAATCATTGACGCGAACGAGGTTGTCGAGAAACTGGCGACGGTTCTTCCCAATCTCGACTGGAAGGACACGCACCGAAGGCTGCAATCGGGAAGCGCGTTTCAGTGGTTAAGGCGTCAGCTCACACCAAAACAACAATCCGACATTCTGGCGCTCGGCATACCCGGCATTGGTTTCCGCCCCGAAAAACGACGTTTTTATCCCGGCGGCGTCACCGCATCGCATATTGTCGGTCACGTCAATATCGACAATCTCGGGCTGGCCGGTATGGAGCGTTATATCGACCAGCAGGGTTATGCCGATCTCAGATCCGTTGGTTTGACCGCCCAAACGCGTCTTGAGCCGGTGCGGCTTTCAATCGACCTGCGCGTCCAGAACATGGTTCGGGAAATGGTTGCCAAGGCCATGACTGATTATCAGGCCGAAGCGGCAGGTGCGGTTGTTCTTGACGTCGACACGGGTGAAGTCATCGCCATGGCCTCCGTGCCGGATTATGACCCTAACCAGCCCTCCCGCACGCTTGCCGATGGCAGCGTCGACAAGGAATATGAAAAGGGCTGGTTCAACCGGATGAGCAACGCCACATTCGAGATGGGCTCCACCTTCAAAAGCTTTACGCTGGCAATGGGGCTTGATGCCGAAAAGATCAATTTGAACACCGTTATCGATGCGTCCCGTCCGATCCGCATGGGTGGTTTCACCATCAGGGACTTCAAAGGCAAATACCGACCGCTGTCGATCCCGGAAATCTTCCAGTACTCCTCCAACATCGGCACGGCCGATATCGCCGACCGGGTTGGTATTGAAGGCCATCAGGAGTTCCTGACACGGCTTGGCCTTCTTTCCAAAATGGATACCGAGATGCCTGGTGTAGCCACACCGACCCAGCCGAGAACATGGAAAAAGATCAATTCGGTGACGATCTCGTTTGGCCACGGTGTTGCAACCACACCGCTGCAGACCGCCGTTGCAGCCGCTGCATTGATCAATGGCGGTAACCTGATCAACCCGACCTTTTTGCCACGCAGCAAGGACGATGCCTCCGTCATCTCCCGTGCCGTGATCAAGGAAAAGACGAGCGCCGATATGCGCTATCTCTACACCTGGAACGGTCTGAAAGGGTCAGGCCGCGCAGCACAGGTGGAAGGTTTTCATGTGGGCGGCAAGACCGGTACCGCCGACAAGGTGATCAACGGCCGCTACGCCAAGGACATCAACTTCAATGCCTTTGTCGCCGGCTTCCCGATGGATGACCCGCGTTACGTGGTTCTGACCATCGTCGACGCGCCGAAAACCGGGGTAAATGGCGGCCGGACCGCTGCATCGACCGCAGCGCCGCTGACCAAGGAAATCATCTCCCGCACGGCAGCCCTGCTCGGCGTTCAACCAACCTTCGATCTGGATGGCAAACCGCAGTTGATCGTCAATTACTGAGGTGAATTGGCGAAACGGTCCTGCATTACGTCAGGTACGTGGAGCGGGTGACGGGGATCGAACCCGCTTCGTCAGCTTGGGAAGCTCCATCTATCGCAGCGTTATCAATGTGTTGCGTGTAAAAACCGCCCTTACGACGCTTAAAATAACTTAATGTTTTCAACGGGCGTGTAAAACAATTTCACCGTCAAGGTTCGACGCTGGTAGCGGGAGTTGAACTTTTACCGCGCATATTGTTTTTCCTTAATGAAAACGTAATCCACTCGTCATTTGTGGTGCGTTATGTGGTGCAATAGGTGCCGCAATTTCGCGGTTAAATATATAACCTCGCATTACACCATAGCCACAACAAAGGATGCTTTTGCCCACCATGCGACGCGGTGCCTCTACCCTCCAGCTGGGACGCTATCAATGTTTTACATCAGGCGAAAATTCACTACCTTCTCAACTTAGGCAAGCATCATAGCGGGGGAAGATCGATGTCTAACTTTGACGGTCCAGGAGCAGGCAGGGGTAAATGGGCGCGCGAGGGCGTACCCAAAAAAGGCTGGGAGTGCGTCAACGTTGAGGATCTCGGCGAACCGTCGCAAATTTGTGAGATGTGTGAAGCGATGGAGATCCGTTATGTGCAGTACATGCGCAATCCAAGATACGCGGACACGTTAGCCTGCGGCCTGGTTTGTGCAGGCCATATGTCAGAAGACCTCATCGGCGCAGCCAATCGAGATAAAACCCTCAAGAATAATACCAGAAAGAGAAAGACCTTCGCCTCTCGCCGTGGCTGGTACATCAACGGCAAAGGTAACCCACAAATCAAGGACGGCTGGTATCGAGTCACGATGTTCAAAACGCCCAACGGGCTCTGGAAGGGTGTTGTCAATAACACACATATCGATCGGTCATACTTCACAAGAGATCTGTTTGAGTCTCTCGACGACGCTAAGCGCGCAGCCTTCGACACAATGCTTCTCGCTCAAGAACATCATTTACAATCAAGTATGCCGGTCAACAGATTTTAAGTCTGAATTAGCGCATTGAAATTGCTTACCAGCGTTCCCTAACAAGTCGCGTTCCTCCGATGCTTCGGGGGAACGCACACTATGAAACAGCAAGAAAGCACTGGCGTTGCGTTTATAGCCCAAGCCTTCTCCGGAAGCCGCATTAACCACACATCCAACATCATAAATTGATGGCTTCCGATCCACTGCGACACCCTTAAAGTGAACGAACCCGCCGCAGACTTGCAGGTCCGCAGCGGGTTCTAACCAGCCCAACACATAAGAGGTGTCAGATGGCTAATCCATATGTAGCGAGCAATCGTTACGTCATCAATAATCATGACCAGAACCCACCCACGCAGCAGAAAACATTCGAGGAGGCCGCAGCCAGCTACTTGTCGCACGGTGGCTGCAATCGTTTCCTGCCCCAGATCATCAGCTATTTCGAAGGCCGAGAACTGCGGTCGATCCACCCGTTCGACATAAGACAGATGGCAGAAGCGCTCTATCCGGATCAAAGCAATGCGACCAGGAACCGCCAGGCGCTTTCGCCAGCTCGCGCCGTTATCACGCATGCATATGAACGCGGCTGGTGCAATTTGATGCGGCTGCGTCGCTTCAAGGAAGACAGGCCGCAACGAAAGACACCGGCATCACATGTCTGGTTACACGCCTTCATCAGAGAATGCGACATCAGCAACCTCCCTCACCTGTCAGCGCTCATCCTATTCATGAGCCAGACCGGCGCGAGAATAAGCGAGGCCATCAGGCTAGAGTGGTCGGACGTGGACTTTTCAGCCAGGACAGCCTTGCTGCGCAAAACCAAGACTGGAACAAACTCGCTACGCTTCCTGACCGATGAATTGATTGACCGAATGCGCGACCTGCGGGCCGCGCCAGCATCGAGCGGCAGGGTGTTCCGGTACATCAACCGCCACAGCGTCAACGAGCGCATCCACGCGGTGTGTGACCGCGCAGGCATCAGCTACAAATCAAGCCACCTGTGCGGACGCCACTCATTTGCTACCAACGCCATTGAGGCAGGTATGGATATTAGAACCACAATGGCGGCCGGCGATTGGAAAAGCTCGTCGATCTTTTTGGAGATCTATGTTCATCCGCGCCAGAACGCAGGCCGGATAGTTGCCGACAGGTTCAACGCCTTCCAGTTTTCCGGCGCAATCTGACCAGCACGAAGAACGAAAAAAGCCGCCCGGATCGTTCCGAGCGGCTTTTTGTTGACCCCACCATTTTCTATGCGGGGGATGGGTAATTATTCGGCTGGGCCGAAATCGAATGAAACTATCGCAAATTCCTCTCCAGTCGCTTCACGAAGGCGCTTCTGCATCTCCAGCCGAAGATCCTCCCACAATCGCGGAGGCAGAGGCTTTGTTTCGCTCGGCCTCATGTATGGCGGTCGCATCGCGATACTGACCGAAGCTGCGTCAGCCTGCTTGATAATTGTCTCTCTGGTGAGCGACATCACTCTCTCCAAATATTAGGCGGGTATGGGGTTTAATCGGGACGCAGGCTGTCGATGTGGATATCGCAATGCCTACACACTTTGGGATCATCAGCGCTCGCCACGTGACCGGAGCAATATTTCTCAGGGTCGAGAACCCACTCCGGCACAAAGACGCGCTTTGGCCCAAAGCCTCCAGTCAGAAACTGATCTTCCGGCCATACAGCAATTGCGTCTGAACCCTCAGTAAATCGAGTGCGGACAACGCCGTCCTCTACAGACACGACTTGGTAAAGCTCAAGGTCAGCGCGGCTTGTCGTGTAAAAATCGCCCGCCTTTGGCTTCCATTCTGCGCCCTGGTAAAAACGATATGCGAGTGCATCCAGCTTCTGCTGGTAAGTGAGCTTGCTCATGGAGCTGTCCTTTGATGATGGGGCGGCGGTCCTGCGATGGGGCGGCAGGATCAGTCGCGGAACCGGCCCGGCCTGACGAAGCTACAAATTGTAGGCGGTGCGCGGATCGCTTACGATTGTGGAGCGCATTTCAGAGACTTCGATGATCGGCTTGACCCCGGCAGCGAGCGCAGCTTCTTGATCGACCCACACCTGCAATATCGACTTGAAGCCCGTTGAGCCAGCCCCCATCAGCAAAGGCGAGCTCTTCACGCGCCACCTGCGGCCAGTCGTGTTGCCGGAGATATTGGTATAGGCGCTATCCCAATTGAGCGCCCGAATGTTCCAACCACCTGTTCCGCCCGTTCCATCAGCCTGGATGATTGCTGGCGGGGTGCAGAATTCTGCGCCGACAGGGATTGTAACATCAAACCACGTTTCCACGAACTGTCCAGGAGCACTGGCAACTGCAACCGCCCCCGTTCCGCCGATCAGCAGTTCGTATTTCTCAGTTGTCCCAACACCAGCAGGAACAACGATAAGTCCGGTGATCTGCCGACCACCTCCTGCCGGGTGCGGTCGAACAAATGCCTTGCCGCTCGAAGTCTGTCCGGTATTGCCGCGCCACCTCCAACTTGCCGGGACCGCGTAACTTGCTCCAGAAGGCAAATCGCCGTCAGCAGCAGGAGTAGTCACACCCGTCGCAACCGAGCCTCCCGTGCCTATGAACGTCGGATTGGTATGGATGTTGGGGCGCGACTCTGCTGACCATTGATCATCGGCAACAGGGATGAGTTTGCTGAATGCCTCTGACCAGAGATAATCAGCCTCAGCTAGAGCGGCAGTTGTGCGGAAGTGCACATCGTCATTAAGGAAACCAGACTTCATGTAAATGCCGTCCGGGGCAAGGAATACGTTATCCAAGTTGACGAACATAACCTTGGACTGACCGTGCATAGCGGCGTAGTCGGCCATCGCTTGGTTGATGGTGATGCGGTTGGCGCGGTTTTCCGCGCTGTCCCATGTGGGAGACCCTGCTGCCCACGGAGGCATAGTCGCCAAAACGATGTACTCACCCGCGTTTCGGGCGATATCAAGCAGGGCGATTATTCTGGCTATCGTGGCCGCAATCACTGTCGGATTGCCGCCGACCGAGTTGACGGTTGGGCGATAGTAGAAGATGCCGGGGTCCTCACCGAACATCGAAACGATGAGCGGCATGAGCGCTTCGTGCACATTAATGCCTGACCCAGAGACGGCCATACTGATGCCACGCGTCCAACGCAAGTTTCCTTGAGTGGCTGGAGGTGGCGGTGATGGGTCGGTAGATGTGTCCCACGGAAATTCATTGGCCAAGAAAACAGGATGCAAAGCATGCATTAACATCAAGCCGCTGACATTATTGCTATATGCTTGAGCTGATCCGGGTGAAGCTCCCGAAAAACCACGCCCCTTCGTGCTGTCTCCCGCGCTGATGACCTTCACGCCCAAAGGAAACGTTGGATATTCTGGCGGCGTTACCTCACCGCCCTGATCTGGGGGGACAATGCCCGCGCCGATGTAGCTTGCGAGACGGCGTTTTCTTGTTGCTGCAGAAACCATATCGTTCTCCTCACACGTCTCGCAGCGCGTAGCCGCCTGCATCGTCCAGTTTGTACCGCAGCGGCGTGCCGCCATCTGTGATGTAAGCCTTGCCGTCTGGCGCAGGCGCGACCGGCGCAACTTGCGTCCAGCCGACAGGGTCACTTACGCCCGCGCCGATGTAACTGGCCGTGCGTCGTTTTCTCGTGGCGGTATCAGCCATCGCGATATCCTCTGTTATGTGAAATTGTTTCAGCGCGCGCTGCGCTCGATCTCGCGCCAGATCCGCAATTCTTCACGGATCCGGTTCATCTCTGTTCCGAGATGGCCAACATGTCTGCCAACATCCTCGACAACCTCGGCATGACGTTTGACCGCAGCTGTATGCTCTTCCACCGCAGCGGTGGCCTTGTTCAATGCCGTTGGGTCGACGATGACGGCAGCAATCGGTGCTTTGTTTTCCGGACCAGCCTTCTGTCCGGACGCCAAGCCAAAGTGTCGGACAACAAAGATAAAGGCGAGCGTAACGCCGAGGGCAATGAGTGCAACAGGTGGAAGATCAGCCAGTTCTTTCATATCTCGTTTCCCCCTGGTCGTATGCAGCACGATGAATGTTGACCAGCTCGCCAACCACAAACAGCGGATAGATGGCGAACCAGGTGCTCACGACACCAGAGGATGCATAGCAATACGAAATGCCGACCCAGATGAGACAGCCTATGCCAGCGGACACCTGCCGAATGACCGGCGTCACGTCCTTTCGAGCTCCATTGATGATGAGGCCAATTGTCCGGAGAATGCCGAGCAGCAGCATGGCCCAGCCAAGCAGGATCTCGTTTCCGAAGATCGCACGGAAACCGGCCCAAGCCGGTTGATCAAACAGCCGGTCCGAGTAGAGCAGAACAGCACCCCATACGGCGGTATGAAAACCCATGAACCACTCTGTCATGCGCGGCCCGAAGCGATGGCGAACGCGGATCCATATCCCGACGCCTGAGTGTGGTGTGGCAGCCATCGCCATCATTTCCTGCACGCCGCATCTTTGGCGCACTGGCGATTGTTGGAATTAATCGCAGGACCGGCCGTCACATCTTCTGCAGCAAGGCGCGCAGCCTGCGCATTGGAAAATGCAACATGCTGATACCCTGCCCCGTCAATCGCAGGCGCTGTCTGGCAGCTTGCTGTCGCGCATAAGAACAAGGCAACGGTGGTGAGGCGTAAGATCGCGAAAGGCCTCATTGTTTTCCTCCATGGTCTGGATTTTGGAAATGGCTTTGGTGGTCGCCTCGACAACGAGACCCGCACGCTCGTCACTCTTCCCGAATAGGTAGGCCGCAGGCGAAGCGACGAGAACGCCGATGGCGATGCCGCCAGCTGCAACGGCCATGTCTCTCAGCGTGCCGATCATGTGCCAAACTCCGCATTGAGATCACGCACGGCCTTGGCGAGGTCAAACCGGCGTTTGATGCCGTAGATTGCGAAGCCAACGATCGCGGCGGAAATGAACAGCTGCACACGCCAGTCGAGACCGCCAAGGAAACTTCCAGCCGCAGTGACGCCGGTACCGATAGCTGTCAGCGCCCATGTCCATACGGTCTTGCTCTTGGCGGGTGACTTCTCCAGTTCGCCAGGATCAGCAACGACAGGCGTCTCAACAATGATCGGCGCAACCGTTTCTTCCGGCGCAACGTCATTGCCCAGCTGGCGCACGCGATCGAGCACCGCCTCGACGAGCTGCGGCGCAACTAGTGCTTTGTTTACATTGTCACCGGCATAATAGCTTTGCCCGCGCGTCAGGCTGCGGTATGCGCCTTTTGTGGCCTCCAGCACCGGGAAGCTTGCCCACTCCTGCGCCAGCTGCTTGCCAAACGCCGTCCGGCTCATTTTTCCGGCCATGAATTCCTCATAACCGCGACGCTTCAGCAGATGGTATCCAAGCCTGTCCTGCAGGTCGCCGTCGAACAGTTGCGTCAGGCGCAGCCGCAGTTCGACGATAAGATCCGCCAGCGTCTTTTCCATGAACTGCGGCGCACCAGCAGCCGAGGATGCGACAGTTGAGTTGAACTTCGCCGCCCAGGCCTTGGTTTTCCAAGTGCGCTGCGCAGTCTGCACTTCACCCAGCGTCATTGAAGTGAGCGGCTTGGGCAGTGCTTTCTGACGGTGACCAAAGATTACGTCGTAGCAATCCGGCGCTTTCTTTTTCGTCTCGGTTTCGTAAACGAAGACAAGCAGCAGCGCCGCGCCCTTGGGTACGGTTCTGTCCATGGTGGATCCTTTCAGGAAATGATCAGCAGAGGCCGTGCGCGGATTACGCAGATGGCCAGTTGATAGGGTCTATTTCGGCCAAGAACTCATCCACGGTCGGTTGAGGACGTTGCCCGGTCACGACCTTGTCGAGTTCGGAATAAGCATAGGCCCATACACCATCGCGCCAGGCAACAAAGGCGATAGCCTCTGCTGCCCATTGCGTATTGGTTGAGTTGACATATGAGGCCACTGTCACGCCGTCACGAAACTTCCGTTCGGTTGCGGTCGCATCAACCAACGTCTGGATGGCAGCCTCATAATCGGCTTCAGTCGGCGTCTCAGCGCGAACACCAAATGTCTTTGGAGCCATGGTCAATCCTTCCATTGCAGGACAACGCCCGACACTTGAATGTTTTTGTTGTTAGCGGTTCGCACGCGCCACTTCACAGATGATCCGGCAGGCTGGGACGACAGGCTAATGTCGTTTGCCTCGTACATACGGATGCCGGAGAGGTTGGTCGTGAGAGCAAGAACCGCAGCCGTCCACGTCGTGCCATTGTCCCGGGATATGTCGCCAAATAGATCAACGTTAGGAGAAATTATTTCCGTTCCTGCCAATTGAATGGAAACTCGCCCAGAAGACGGCTGAACAGAAGCAGAGTAAGACACCGAAACCAATGTCATGTCGCTGACAACGGGATTTTTCAGTACCCTAAATGGCGGCAAATCCGCATTCGCCAGATTTTCAGATGCCGTAACACCGCTGCCCGTTACATTGCCGGAATTGTAGGCTCTGCTGGTTCCGGCAGTTCGATTGTTTGTTGTGATGGCAGGAAGATAGACGCCTATACAATAGAGGCCAGTTGCGGGCACAACAAACGGTGTAGCTAAATCTTTGACAGCATAGCCACCACCAGGATGAGAGAAGCTTTCAGAAACAATAACATCATAGTTTCCAGCAGAATTACGACGAAGTATTTTTACCGAATATGTCGCCGCTGAACCAAACAAACCGACGCCGGATATAACGTCGTTTGCAGTTAGGGGGTTGCCCCAATCAATGAATGTACCTGCCGAATATGGTAATGCAGCTGCGGCGGTCCCGATGTCTTGTGTTGTTGCGGAAGAAGCTGGCCGATACAGATCATTTGCGGCATCATAAACTTGATTTACAGAAGATCCTACGGCTACTCCGGCTTCATCATCGAACGCGTCAGCCACGCCGCCAACCATCCCAAGTCGAACACCTTTCAAGTCTGCTATTTCAATCGCAAACAACGCATCATTTTGCCCCCCAGGAGCGCTAGATGCCTTCTTGACCAACTTGCCAGATGTGCCATCGAACACAACATAATCGCCATCAGCAACCCCCCCATCTGGCCCAGCCATATCGCCAGGAACGCCAACAGGAACTCCCAGCGTGATAGTGACCTGACCAGGAACGGATGTGTCCGTTGTCATAGTGACATTGTCGCCCGGAGGAAGCGTTTGTACTGGCGCGAAGATGATTGTTGTAAACGGTCCTTCCTCGCCCGTCGCCCCGGTTATGTAAGCTGGATCAGACCAGTCAGCAGATGTGTTGGACCGTTTCGTGTAGAGCGCGGATCGACTGTCTCCTATATCGGCGACAAGAACAGCAAAGCCTTCTTCTTGCCCATCATACGCTGCGCGACCTGCCAGATCATCAACTTGAACGTCATAACGAACACCATTGATAAGGTCGCTACGGTTGATAGTTCCCATCGTGCCCGAGCCAGTGAAAATCGGCAGAAGATCAGATCCGCCAGCAAGCGCTGCAAACGCCTCGATGTTACCGTTGGCAAGCGAGACAAGCAGACGACGTGTCGCCTCCTGCGCTCCGACGATGCGAGGCGTCAATTGAATTTCATACGGTGCAGCGGTCTGGTCATCACCCGGCCATTCATGCGCGAGCGTCAGCTCGGTATCGCTGACGATATCAGAAATGCGAACCGCAATACCCACATGCGTGCCGAACAGATCGCCAGCGCGCAACGGGGACAGCTTAGGATCATCAGACATCCAGTAGGTGCCCTGCCCGGTAACCGTCATAGAACCATTGCTGATAGTCGCCGTACCAACGCCGTAGCTGGTTGGGAAAGTATAATCAGCCATCGTTGCGCTCCGCCCTAACCTTTTCTTCCATCCTTAATTCGGAAATCTCTTTCCTCAGGACTTCAATCTGTTCATTCAGCGTTTTGTTCGCCTGCGCCAAAATCAGACAGCGGTCTTTCAGCATCTTTTCCCTCGTCAGCGCTTCATTCAGCGCCACATCGAGATCGATGGTCGTTGTTGTTGACATGAGGTCAGTCCTTTTTGGGGAGCCCGAAGATGTAGTAGCGAATGCCGTAAAGCGGCGCTGGGTCGTATTCGTAGGTGACTGTTTTGTTGGTGTAGTCTTGCGAGGTCCGCCAAAATGCCCAATTGGCCGCGCCACGATGCGTGTAGAACGTCGCATCATTGTTGGTCAGGCGGCAGTATGTGCTGTCACCACACTGAAATAACGGAACATGCACGCTGCCACCGTGGGTCAGCCTGCCGATTGCAACACGCGGTTGACGAACCGACTTGCTGATTGAGATACTGGAGGCCGACTGCGATCCATGCACTGTGGTGTATTTAACCATCGGGAAGACATCGTTGCCCGCGTTGTGGGTCACGGTGTACGACTGTGATCCGTCGGCCACCGAAATGAATCCTTCCTTGATGATTTGTAAGCAAGGCCATCGGCTATCAAGCACGATGTCTGCGAACGATGGATTAGCACCAGCACCAGGTCGCAACAGCTGCATGACCGGTTGGCCGCCAATCTCTATCTGCCGGAACACATCGTTGCTGCCTGACGTCGCAGGCGTGTTGTCGAAAGCGTAAATAATGAAGCGAGCGCGACATGCTGCTCCTGCATTGAAATACAGCTTGCCGCCACTGATCCAGTGCTCTCCACCGAAAGACAAATCAGTTGGCGACGCCGGGTAATAGATATCGCTACCAACGTAATAATGCACATCGACAAAGGTTGAGGCCGGAACAGCAAAGCCAATGTCATATTCATTGACACCTGCATTCAAGGCAATGTCGTCTGCGGCAACCACCTTTGCAGGTCGATTGGCGCTATCGAAAGCCAGCTGCGTGCCCGACGCCGTACGAGCATCAAATCCCGGCTTGGCGACTTTCAGGCTGTCCTTGTTGATGATGATCGTGTGTTGACCAGGCACGGGCGGCAATGGGGTACCGTTCTGCACTGGCGTTTCGTCACCCGGCAGGTTCCACACCGCCAGCGCCGAACCAAATGTTTCGACAGACCCAGACGGCGTGGATGGCGAACAAAGCATCTCGGGAATGCCATTCACCGTGCCGACAGGAAGTCTCAGCGAATTATTGTAATTCTGGCACCAGCCGTAGACCGCGCTGTTCGGGGGAGACCTGCGCGTACCACGATCCTCATATCCTCGGTAGGAAACGATCATGCTGTTTTGCACGAACCGCCCATTGGTCTTTCGGATCGGCTTCACCTCATGCAGAGGCAATGAATACACCAGGTCCGGAAAGGCTGAATTCCGATAGTAGTTTTTCTGATCAAAAGAATTGGCGTTTGCGGAGTAGTTGTCTGCACACCACTGATAATTACCTGATCCAGAACCGGGCGGATAATAGTACGTTGTGAAGGATCCAAGCCCCAACGTGGCGTTTACACCAGAAAACAAGATCCGCACATCTGCGGCCCATTTGCTGTTGTAGTAGAAGGCGCCGTATTCATTATCCAGAATGTCTTTTGGGTTGCGGGTGCCCTTGGTGATCTTCACACAAGACACACCCGCATAGTCGATGCCTATCAGTGTTCTGACTGTCATGACGTTACAAGAATTCCGTTCTCGTCGATGATGACGCGGCCATTGCCGAAATTGATCGTTCCAGCCAGCACCGTGCCGATGTTGGCAACAGCAAGGGTCAACTCGCCATCCTCAAAGACAAAGGGCTGCTGGATATCCTGATCATCATTGCTGATCATCAGGATCTGGTCGGCCCGCAGGATAATGCGTGTTGGATCCTCAGGATCGACCGGCACATCCATAAGGAACGAAGCCGCGCGATATTCACCGTCGTTGACCGCCGCCTCAATACCGTAACGCGCAGCGTAACCTGCTGGTGCCGCCACGACAGCCCAACGAATGTTCACAGTCGCTGCATTGCCGCCCATCGCCGCAGACAGGGTTTCCACCTTGCCAGCAACGGCTGCGATCTGCGTAACCGCTACCTCGACGACCTCGGTGTAGGATGCCTCCAGCGCCCCGGCACGCGCCGTCAGCTCGCGCCGCAATTCCTGCTTGTCGAGGAATCCGACGTTGGCGTTCTCCTGCACATCGCCAAGCAGCTCCAACGCAGCTTCGAGAGCATTACGGCTACTGTCGGCAAGCCATCCGAGCATGTCGCCAACACCGCTCAGATCGATATCGACATAGACGTCTTTATCGGACAGCAACACATTCGGCGTGATGACCGGAATGAAATCAGACCACAGGGTAACCCTGTCGCCATCTGGAATGTATCGGCCACGCACGCCATAACTTTCGTTTGGCAGCAGGCTTTGCGAGATGAGCATGGAACCAGCTTGAGGCTGGTCCGTGCGCCCTTCTGTCACTTTCTCAAGTGTTGCGAATAGGCGCACTTCGTACTCAATGCCGATAACGTCATCGAGACGCCCGTCTGAATTGTCCCAGGTCAGGCGGATTGCTGGTCGACGATCGACGCCAAGATTGTCTTTGACTGTCGCCGGTTCAGCGAACCAGTCGACAATTGGCTGCGGCTGCGGCCGGATAACGCCGATCGACCCATCAACTGGAGGCTGAAAATCGGTATCACTGTCCCAGTCGTAATCGGCGGGATCCACCTCAGTGATGTCGATCATCACATCAAGGTTGGCGCGGTCTGCAACGCCGTCCACACGCATCAGCTTGTTGACGTATCCATTGCGGACTGATGTCCACTCGATCACTTCACCAGGCGTGACGTATGGCCAAAACTTTGGCGGCAGCACAAGAGTGTGCCGGCGGAAACGCCGAGCCTCTTCCAGTGCCGATTTCATCAGACGCTGAACCTGCTCGGCGTAGGGCACGAAGTCTAACGGCACATCAGCCATCAGTCGACGGTTGCCATCCTCGGACTCAAGGTCAGGCCTGTAGAGCGGCGGCGAAGTCTTTGTCACCCAACCATCACTCTGCGATGGATAGGTGGCCGAGACGCCATTGATCGTGTCAGCAAGCCCAAGGAAAGGCGTGAATTCCTGCTCCTCGGTCGAAAGGATGTCGGCATCCGTGAATGAAACGACTGGCCCATCGGGCGTGCCGCAGTGAAGCGTGTAAACGCCACCAACTTCCGAAATCTTGCCTTGGCAGGCAGTTAGAAGCGCTTCAAGAGCCGTCGAGATTGGTGCATCAACATTGATCTCGCCGCCACTTCGATACGTTGCCTCAAGACCCGATGCACCGAGTATTCCAGTCCGGCATTTATTGATCTGCGCGATCCAGTTGGCCGATGGTAGACGAGCCGCAGCAAGGTTCTGCAGGCCATAAAACCAATCACCATTATAGGTAATGCCGCGCAGAATATTGTAGATCTGCACGGCGGGCAGATCATCACCATCACCGCCCCACGTGGAGGGATCTGACCACCGATGCGAACCGACGCCGCCAGCCGTGCTGTCTTTTGTGATATCGTAGAGCTTTCGGCCCTGCAGAACGAATTTGAAAGACGGCACCCCGGAAAATACGTTTTTGGATACGCGTGCAGTGACGACGGCATAGGCTACACCTCTACCGACCCGGTTCGAATTCCAGGAGCGCGATGCATTCGACGCACCAATCGCGACACCATCAGCGACGGTCTGCGTTCCATCATAGAACCGAACCCAAAGATTATCGGCGTACACGCCACCGCAGTTCAAGCCATAGGCACCATTGCCGCCAAGCACAACTCGCTCGCCGTTCACCCAGAACTCAACCAAGGCGGAGACTGGCAAATCAGATAGGGCAATGACCTGCGTTAGATAGGCATTCGGGGTATCGCCGTCTTTGCCCCAAGTATTCACCCACACCAAAGATCCAGCGGTCGCGTATCGTCCAACGATAAATGACCGCGCCAGATCGCCACCACCCTGGAGGGTGCCATTGATGGCAAAGTTTTGAGCGGAGGATTGCTTTCCCGAAAGGGCCTGCCCGAGCAGGCTGACACCAAGACCAACAGCCGTTTTAAGCAGGAACGAACCCACTGCGCCGAGGCCACCAATAAATGCAGACACGCCACTGACAAGCGAGGCGATCCCGGTAAAAATAGCCATCGATTTTCCTTGGTCGCCGCTAGCGCAGCGGCTTCATGAAATGTGTCTCGACGGCGGCGTAACCGCGCCGCTCGTAAATCTTGGAAACATCGTTGCTGGCCAGAGAGGCCATACCGACCGACACGCAACCGGCAGACCTCGCCCAGTCCTCGTAGGCATCCAGCATCAGAAACGCACATCGACCGCGAGCTGCAGGCGAGACAAACCAGACGGTTTCCTTGGCAATTCTCCCCGCACCAAATGGATGGTCAAAGGCAACAGCCATCAACAACCCTTGCGCGGGCTCTCCCGCCACGATTACGCAGGCCGAGACTGCCGACATGTGCTGTTGAAACAGATAGTCAGCCCGTGCCGCATCGAATGGATAATCGAAACCAGCAGCACAATGACTGTCACGCAGCAATGCCACCACGCGATCGCGGTCACCATGCTCAGCGAAACGCGCCCTCATCAGAATATTCCGAGAAACTTTTTGCGCTTTGGCTGCGTGGCAATCTTGCCCTTTTCGCTACCCCAGAAGAACTCCCACTCCTGCACGGTCGCCGCATCCTGGAAAAAGGTATCCGTAGGGCTTCGCAGGATCTGCGTGGCATGACTGCGCGTCGAAGGGTTCGCGCGCGTCATTTCCTGTGAGTGGCTGGCGCATATCAGCGTAACGGAACCCTCATCATTCTCGCGTGGGGTAACGATGTTGACGTTGTCGACGAAGCCGACGAACCGGCATTGGGCTGGAGCCACCATCTGGCGGCTGTCAGGATCAAACAAGCCACGGTAGACTTCAACACGCGCCTGTCGGCAATCATATTCGCGCACCAGCTGCTCGACATGGTCACTGACCTGCGACATGCGGATATTCACGTTCTGGACAGACAGATTGTTGACCAGCGGAATGTCGTCGATCTGTACCAGAGTGCCAGACCCATACCAGTCACGCGTAACAGGCAACCCGGTATCAGGATGGATAACAGCGGCTGAGATATTCCCGACGTCCGACCACATGCCATCGGTCACAGGAACACCTGTGGTGCGGTTGCGAACAACCATCCACAGGAAGTCACGAGCCACCAGTTGCCGCGCCTCAAGCGCAGCAAGGTTATCGGCAGAGATGTTACGCATTATCGGGCCTCTATCGCCTGAAAGGTAATCGACCCGCGCCCTGTTGCAAGATCTGCCGTCGTCGAGACCGATCCCGGCACAATGGCCATGACACAGGATGGCTTGAAAACGATTGCATTCCGTGGTGCAACAACACCCGGCCAGAGATGCGGACGAACCTCAAACTGACCAGTGTAACCATCACTGGCAGCCAGGGCAGGCTCCATCACCATATGCAGATCCTTGTCGCCGATCTGGATGTAATCGCCGATCGAAACCTGATAGCCGGCTGGTAAGTCATGCAAAGAAACCGCCTTGCGATTGGCGGCAATCGTGGTCAGTTCTGCTATGCCATCGAACGCGCCGCCAGTTGGCCAGCTGCCATTCGGATACGCCACTGGATAGCAGCGCGACTTGGGAAACGCCCGAAAGGTTTTCAGGCCGTTTTCAAGACTGGCCAGACGCGCCCGCCAATGATCAAGCTGGTTTGGCTTCATCACCTTGGACCGCACCGTCATCTGCCACAGAGGGGATCCAAGATCCTTGGCAATAGTCTGTCCGCCAGCCGTGCGGGATTGCTCCTGCCGCCACAGCAACTCAAACTCTGTTGTCCATCCTGGCAGATCATCGAGAAACGACAACGGGAGTGGGTATGTTATAGCCATGCATCACCCCAACTTGACGTTTCTTTTCTGCGCAGAGCGCACTGCCGCCTCAACGCGGCCCTGCATCTCGGCACCCTGCTTCGCAACGACCTGCTCCAGCCTTGCAACAGCAGCAACATCTGCGCCACGCGCATCAATGACAGGGGCAAAACTCAGCGAAACATTTGCCCCACCCGACATTGAACCGCCACGCGGAATGATCCGCTCACCCTTTTGCAAAATTGCCGGAACTTCATCAGGCTTAAGCCCCGCGATGCCACCGGTGTGGTAACGTGTAGCGCCGTTGAATACCGATGGAGACACCGCCCGCCCGTGACCATATCCATCGCGGCCTGCAACGCCGCCTGAATGAAGGATGCCTGGAATGATCTTTCCGCCAAAAAGGCCGCCAGAACCACCGCTGAAGAGACCATCAAATGCGGAATCCAACAGGCGGGACGCAATCCGATCAAGAGCATTGGCCAAGATGTCAGCGCCGCTTTTCCCATCCCGAAGATCGGAAACAATCCCTTGCAACACCTCACGGCTTGCATCCTGCAATGCCAGCATTGCATCTCTGTTGGCCAGGATGGCGTCGCGCTCCGCATACGTCTGTTCGATGAGCTCCGAAATTTTTGCCTTCTGCTCATCTGTGGCGACGGCACCAGCCTGGCGGAGCGCGTTTGCCTTGGCGCGCTCCACATCGGTCGCCTCCAGCATATCCTGCTCGAATTGCAATTGAGCAATGAGCTCAACAACAGCTTCCTTCTCGCGCTTAACTTTTTCCGCTGCAGCGTCGCGGGTTTTACGCCCTCCACCCTTCGGAAGATCCTCCAACTCGATCAAAGGCCTGCTTTGTGGAGAAGGGCCGACATCAGGAAGAGGAAAGTCTGTGCCCTGAATAGTGGCGTCCGCGCCATACTGGCCGTCAGCTCCTGCGCTTCTCCAAGTGCGAGGATCATTCATTAGTGCTTGCGCTTGCGCAATGGCAGCATTGTTTTCTCGCACCGCCTGCGAAGACGCTGTCGCGGCGCTCGCTACGCCATCGAACATCTTCTGAAACTCAATCAGCGCAGGGATGCCCGTTCCCGAAATAGCCGTCGCAAGCGCGTCCTGCACGCCTTTTACATCTTCAACCTGTACAGCACCTTCTTCAGCAGCTTCAGAAAACGCCGCAAAGGCGCTCTGCAGGGCGAGAATGGACGATTCTTCCTCGCCTGCCACTCTCAACTGACTCGCCAAGTCATCAACCGCAATTCGAGCCTCAACTAGCCGATCTTTTATTCCTGACAGCTCGCGCTCATTTAATATGCTTCCAGCCTGCTTCAACTCAGCGGCGTTGGCCGTACGCTCCAATTCATCGGCGTATTCTTTAAGGGCAGGAACAGCATCGCCCCATTCCTTTGCCAAATTACGAATCAATTCGCCCTGTTTCTGCAAGGCTTCCTCTGATTTATCACTCTCAGATAAAACAGAGCCGAAGTATTGCAGTGCCGTACCACCGAGGCCCACAAAGGCAAGCGCCGCCAAATTAATAGGACTTAAAATAGACGCCGCTGCACCACCTAGCGCTGCTAGCGACCCCCTAAGACCTAACGCTCCGAGGTTCATTTGCGAAATTTGCTGCACGCCGATCAACCAAGGCGACTGGCCACCTGCCAACTGCACACCAATGTCCTGAAGCTGGTAGGTCATATTGACGGCCTGAGCGTGTGACTGCTTCATGGCTCGCTCTAAGTCATTCGCGTTTTTGATACCTGACTTCAACGCGTAATTGCTGTTGGCAGCAATGCCATTATATGCGTTTGCGCCCGCTTTTTCGATGCCGCCAAACGCTGCTTCGATAGCTTTTGTGTCACGTTGCGTTTGGCCGACAAGGCTCTTCATCTGACGCTGAATTTGGCGTACGTCGGCGCTAATGCTAAGAACCAGCTGCTCATTGTCGGTCGCCATGGAGGAGTCTTTCGTTGGAAAAGTTACAAAAACTATTAGTCTCGACTGCATGCATGGTGGTTATCGGCGGAGGAGCCTACTACGCCTGGGGCGAATACCAGTCACACCTTCGACAAAATAACGCTAACTTAAAGCATCGCTCGCAGATGGAAGCGCTACAGAAAACCGCCCTTGAAGAGCAGAGGTTATCCAAGTCGGAATGCATTAGAATGGCTAAAGAGACCCTTCCTTTAAAGAAGGGAGAACCCGTCAGAACTACGGCCTATAACGCAGATCTTTCTTTATGCGACGATTTAGGACGGTTCGACGGGACTTGGCGACAAGCGCTAGACATGGCGGGGGTCTTTTGAACACTGCGAGCCCTAGTTCGATGCCCTCAACCAATCCCAAAGCTCGTCCTTTTCGCTTTCTGCAAGCCTCTTCTCTCCCTCCGGGTCATTTATTTCGATGAACCCATCGAGAGCGGCCAGGTACTCGAAGATCGACAGGCCCAGCACCTCTTGCGGTGAAAGCCCCATGGCGACACCGTTGGCTATAATGGCGGCAAATCGTATTTTACCGTTTGGGAGCGGAGCTTCCGCTTTGCCCGATTTGCCGCCGCCTATTTTTTTCCGACATCTTCCTCCGGAGCGCCAACGACACCAGCGCCGAGAACCTTTTGTGCGACCGCAAGGTTTTCAAGTGGTATGCGTCCCTGCACCTCATCGGCAACAAGCTTGATCGCAGATTGCTGGTCCATTCCAGCTCCGATCAAACCCCATTTGATGACTTCGGAGATATCCTGCAATCGCCATCGACCGGTCATGAGGCGATCAAGGACAACAAAAGGCCCAGCGTCGCAGGCCTCCTGTATCTTCATAAGCTCTCGCCACGAGAGTTTGAAAATGGTCATCCGGCCGTTAAAGGCCTCTTCACACGATCCATCTCTGCTCATTACGGCGTTGCCGGTGTAACCGTCCGCACCATCTCGCCATCGCTCTGCATCGACACATTGAGGGTCGCGCGACCGGCATTTGCTGCACCAGCCTCAAGGCTTTCGATCTGCATGTATCCGGTCCACGTGATGGTTTTTGCCGGAAATTCCCATTCGATCTTGACCGGAACAGAATCCAGACTTTCCCACCCTTCGACCCAAGCCTCAACGCTCTCTTCGGCCAAGACACCTTCGCCTGAAACAGTCATCGAAAGAGAGGTGGCGTCACGGCCCACCCAGTCAACCTTGTCAGGGTCATCGCAGTCCGGAATATTGACCTCTTCTAGGCCCTTGTTGAGCGTGATCGAACGCTGCGTAAAGCCGCAAGGTGCAGCGTAATTGATAGGGTCAGCGTCGTTTCCGAGTAGAATACGAAACTTCCCCCCCTTGATGGTGGTTGCTTTTGCCACAGCTTTTCTCCTGAAAGGTTTAAGGTTGCTCCGCGACACCTTCGAAGGTCATCACGGCATGCGAGGTAAGACCGTCCGGATCGCGAAAAGATCGGGTCTGTCGGTGATTGAAATAAACGAGGGCGTTTGTTGCCAGCTCCAAGTCAGGCGACCTGAGTGCGTTGCGCACCGCATCACTAATGGCCTTGCACTGCTGAAATCCCGGCTCACGCGACCAGATATCGATATCCATCGACAGCTCGAACGCATCAATGCAATCAGCATCATCACTCGTCTCGTCGGCGGCACCAAGAGTTATGTAAGGAAACTCTGCCCCATCAGGAACAACATCGTAAATGCGGTTTCCCACAACGGACGCCAGATCAGCCGTCGCACGCAATCGAGTGACGATAGCTACCTGCAATTCATAAGCTGGTGAGGCCATGGTCAGCCCTTTGCTTTTTTGACAGCCTTACGTACGGCGGCAGCCATTTTTCGTTTAATCTTTGGCCTTTCCTGTCGATAGGTCGGAAAGATGTGCGGTCGCTTCGCCATCTTCACCGTGCCGAACTCCAGAAAACGCCAGATAAAGTCTGCGAATACGCCGGTCGCGTTCGGGTCTTTGGTCTGATTTTTCAGTCCGCCGCCACCAATCGACCTTTCTTTTGGTCGATTTTCCAACCGGTCCGCCTGGATGCTGGCCTGATATTTCCCAGTGCGGGGACCAGGAGCGCGAGGTTTGATTTTGCCAGCAAGGGTTTGGGCGCTTTCCAGCTGCGCCTTTGCAAGCTCTTTCTCAGCCTCTGGAACGACGGCATTCAAAAGCCGCATGGTCTTTTCGCGGCTGAGGAACGTAGCCTTCACCTTCATCCGCTGGCCACTCCGCTCTGACACAGGAAATCGAGCCATAGCCGATCGGTGGTCGGCGTTACGTCACGGATATTGAATTCAGTCCCAGACCGAACATCCCTCACCCGCCAGTCCGTATCCACTTGCCGTGTCTGCGATGACGAGCGAACGAAGATGATCTGCGGATGCTGACCCTGAAGGCGGTCAGCCATGACACTTTCGCCGCCGCGCAGATGCGTAAATCCCGCCCGAACCTGAAACTGCTCGACCCATGAACCAACAAAGACACCATCCCCCCGATCAACAGTCTGCCGCCTATCAAATGCGACGCGGTGAAACAGGTCACCGGCTGATCTCGGTTTCGCCATTGTTCAGCGCCTCCGCATCCTTGCCAGCCCAGACAGCCTTGCCAGCGGTTACCGCAGCTTCAGCACATTCGCGCTTCACAGTCCCTTCCCATCCAGCCTTGTAACCAATGGTGGACTGCGACGTGGGCTTGTAATCAAAATCCTTGATAAATCGAACACGCGCCATGATCAGATCCTAACTTGATAACCTGCGCCATTTCGAAATCAGCGCATCTTCAATCACGGCAAGAGCATGACCCGCATCTGCCGCAGCTTGCTCGTAGCCTATCTGCACCCTCATGATGATGGCATTGCAGATGTCTTTCGGAACGGTGGACTTGCCGTTAACAACAGGCCAACCCGCTTTGTACTCAACCGCGACAGCGCCGCGCTCGTAGATATCTGAGGGCGCTTCAAAGGAGTTTCGAAACCGGATTGAAGAACTGCCGTCAGAGAATGTTTCGAGCCCATATCCACTCGATGGAGTGGTTGACATCTGCCCCGCAGCGTTTCGCCAGGTCACAGATATGGTTTGAATAACAGGACCGAGAGGCAGGCAGAGGAACGGGTGAAACTGATCAAAACTTTGCCGCCACACCTGCTCAACGAGACATATTCCAAGAATACCCGTCCAGCCCTCGTAGCGGTCAACTGCAGCTTGGATCAAAGCCTCAATCGTCGCGTTGTCGTCGTCGCTATCAATATGCAACGCCTTTTTCACATCATCGACGGACACTGGAAGGGCGGCAGGGGCAGTAACGAGGACTGGACGATACATGCTTTTACCCCTTGCCTTTTGCCTTGCCTGCTTTGTTCTCATCTTCAGGAGGCTTGCCAACGAGCTTCCGCTCGATAAGCGGCTTGAATTTCGCCTCACTCATCTCGACGACGGTTCCCCGACGGTAGAGGTCAGCGCCATGTCTGAATGTTTTTAACGCAGTGAGTTTCATTATTTTCTCCATCGGTTCATAGAGCGGGCAGATTTCTCTGCCCGCCTTGATCAACCGACGAGCGCCAACTTACGGTGCAACCGCTTCACCAAATGGACCCGTGACAAAAGCTTCTGGCCGCTTCACCGCAAGCGCCAGGCGCTCTTCACAACGAATTGAGATCAGGTTCTTTTCGAAGTCATCGGCATTCTCTGTCGAGATGACGACATTGGCATCTTCGCGGTCGAAGATCTGTGCACCTGTTTGGAACGCACCAGCCAGGAACTCACCTTCGAATGCCGGAATCTCGGTTTCAACAACCGGACGACCCCACAATGTTGGACCGGCAATACGCAGCGGATTGGCCAGGATGTAATTGCCGCCAGCATCTTTGGTAAGTTCGATCTTGGCCCAATCAACGAAATGGATAACAAAACCATCGATTGGCAGGCGCGCCAGCTGGGCCTGCAACACAGCCAATCGAAGATCATCAATTGGAGTGCGAGCATCAGGAGCGAAGGCAGGTGCGAATGCAGATGCCTGCGGCACGATACCTTCAAGGTGACCACTTGCGCCGGAGCCGAACAGAATTTCCTGTTCTTCAACATACTTCAAACCATAACGCATTTCCGCGTCGACCGTGGATTGAAGCTGCGCGAAGTCGTCCATGATCTGCTTGGATGCCTTGAACATGTGCGCAATGGTGGCCACAGGCGTGATTTTCGTATCGAACTCGATATCCGAGTAAGGCTTTGAAGTACCTTCGGTGGCGATGACGGCAGCAGCATTCGTGAAACCTGTCTGCTGCACCCAGAAGATTGCCGGGGAGGTTGTGCGGCCGCCAGCGATAAGATCGCGGATAAAGAGGCGCTGTTTGGGCATCACATCGATGCCAGGAAGCCGCATTGGCTCGACAACGCCGGTCGCAATATCCGGAGACAACGTCACGTTCTTGACAGGAACACTGACGCGGCGACCGGCCTGGACGCTTTGCGAAAAGTCTTTTGTCAGCTGGTTTTCAACAAGCTGGGAGCCGATTGATTTACTCTCTTCGCCGCCCGATCCACCGCGTCGAGCACCCTTCTGCTCCACTTCGCCGAGGCGAGCCTGCAGATCTTCCAGCTTGCCGGAAAGAGCAGTTTGCGAAGTCGCGAGTTTATCGACTTCCTGTTTGGTCTGCTCAGAAAGCTTGCCGCTGTTCTTTACTTCGGTAAGGCACTCTTCCGCTTTCTTGCTGAATTCATCATTCACGCGCGAAAGGTCGTTCGTTACCTGCTTGAGCAGGTCTCGGATCTCGTCAGCCATTGCTGATCTCCTATTTTGGGAAGGGCGCTCAGGCCCGCGTTAGACTAAGTCTGGCCGCCGCAAGCCGCAGGCGGTCGATTGCATCATCGTCAGCGCTCGGCATGACATCTGAAGGCGCAGCGCTCGGCATGCCCTCCGAAATCTCTTTGATTAATCGCCTGCGCTCAGAGCGAGGCAGCGGCTTTCCGGAAGCAAGAGCCGCTTCCAGACGATACAAAGCCGGTTTTGAGTTGGAAACATCCGAGGTCGAAACATCGAAATCGGCGACCTCATCTGCAAAACCTTTGTCGACTGCGCCTTGGCCTCCAAGCCAGGTCTCCGCATCGAGCATTTTCTCAACTTCAGAAATCTCAAGCCCGGTTCTCTCGGCGTACATCTCGGCGCAGGTAGCGTCGAAAACTTTCATGATGTCGCCGGTCTCGTACATGACATGGCGGTCACCCGCAGCAACCCACTGCGTATTGTGGATCATCACAAAGCCAAGTTTGGCGATTTGTATCTCATCGCCGGCCATCGCAATTACCGATGCGGCGGATGCAGCAATTCCAAGAATCCGCACAGTCACCTTTGACGGATGCGCGCGAAGCAGGTTGTAGATGGTGACACCCTCAAAGAAATCGCCACCCGGGGAATTGATCAGGACCGTCACTGGTTTGTCGCCAATTTGGCGCAGAGCTGCAGAGATACGTTTGGCGGTGACACCTTCGCCCGTCCACCAATCATAACCGATCACATCAAGGATTGTGATCACGTTGGCTCCATCAGCCGCAGCTGCCCGTGGCGCTTCCACAGGGCGATACATCTGGAGAGCGTTTTCTGTGAGATGGACCGAACCTGTCACGCCGTCCGGGCAATGTAACTCTGGCAATGCGCGAAGGCTCATCATCTATCTCCAGTTTTTGGATCGCGAACACCAAGGATCGCATTAACAGCTTCAGTGATTGGCACGTTCTGCATCTGCATTCTGGCCTCATCTCCCCCCTCGACTGGCGGGAGACCTTCTAGGCGACGAACCTCGTTAATGGTCATCACTCCAGAACTCAGAAGAGACGTGTAAAACGCAGCTCTTGCCTGACTGTCGCCGCGCAAGAGATCTTCATAGTTGAACCTGACTTTGAAGCGCCTACGCTCTTCAGGCGTCATGATGCGTTTCGATATCGCTTTTTCGATGCGGCGGAGCTGGGAACGCAGGCTGAGATTTAACCAGCTCTGCATAATCGCGGAGACGCCAGATCCCCACATCGTCTGGCCATCGCTGGAGTGCCCAATGATGATGGGCGGAACACCAAGCCAACGGCATATTTCTTCAACGTTGAAACGCCGGTTGAGTATCATCTCAGCATCACGCGGAGTAATGTTCACCGCCTTGAAATCCACACCGGCCTCAAGAATACCGATGCCTGGAGCATTGGGCCCACTATATCGATCAGCGAAGTTCTTACGGGCCTGTTCGCGCTGCTCGGGGGAAAGCTGATTAGGGAATGTGAAAAAACCCTTGGCACGCATTCCCTTGCCGAACATTTGCCCAGCAGCACGCTCTGACGCGATCGCTATGCCAAGCGTCTGGCGTGCGTGCGCCACTGGCGACATCCCGACATCCCCGTCGCCAAAAGCCTTCAGGTGAAAGACTTTATCCTCGGGAAGATCAATCAGTTTCCCTCTGTCATTGAAACGATACCGCAGAGATCCGTCCTGCTTGCGCTCAACGGAGGTATCCGCTGGCATGCGATCAAGCGAAACAAGCCGGTTGCCAGAATACACCTTTTCAGCAAACCCGTTCCCCGTGGTGCAGAGCCCGAGCACCCTGCCCTCCCAAAACTCAATCGAGGTCTGGTCAGCGTTTGGGCTCTCATCCAAAAGCTCTTGCAATGGATGATCGGCGACTCTGACGCGCGTTCCGTCAGACCTCTTTTCCATAAGCTCCAGCGAAAAGCTCGCAATAGTCTGGGACGTTACCCTTGTGCAGGCCCAGAATGCAGACAGGTTCAGCGCGCCTTGCGTCGACACATGCTCCCCTGCCCAGGTCTCGCCACCATCCCAAATTTCATACAGCTCGCTGTCGCGGGCAGTCAGCTTTTTTCCGAAAAGTCGGTTCCACAGGCCCATCAGACAAACACCGCGTTAGAGATTACATCACCCATATCAACAGGGCTCGCCGCTTCAGGGTTCTGAAACATGAGCATCGCCGCATTAAACAGGGCCATCAGCATGTCGATCTTGGCAGCGCCGGAGACTTCCTTCGTCACCACGTAATTGCTGCCCTTCAAGGTTTGCTTGGCATTCCCCACGGCCCACGCCATCATCGGCTGATCACCATGCAGGAAACGCGCATCTTCGAGTTTCAACGGCACAGAAGAGATCGCCGTTTGCAATTTCCACCCCTGCGCCACGGCCTGAACGAGAGGCTGTTCGATATTGAGCCCCTCAAGCGCGTCGAGCAGGAGTGCGATGCCCGCGCTATCGAGACCAATGCCCGACGCTTCCGGCAATAAACCGCTATCGAACACTTGCTTACAGATCGCAGCAGCTGACTCGGCCTGCTCTTCACCTGATTGAGAAACAACAAGGTCGCCTGCTTCCTCAAATTGGCGAAGACGCGGCGCGATGCTTTTACGCTGCTCGAAAACAGTCGGCCTTGCCCATGCTCGGCCCCAACCAAGCCAGCGCTTTGTTCGCTTTTCACGACCGATGACATAGAGCGCGGCCAAGTCGTCAGCCCCACCCCAGTCGATACCGATCGTGCAAACCTCAGAGCGAGACAGCAGCACCTCCAGGTCCGTCAACTTCGTGTCGATGCAACCGGCCCAATGCAGCGCACCAGACCATCCGTCGCCGCCAAGTCCCACGCCGATCTCGATGTTGAGATGCTGGCTAGCCCAGATCTGTTCTGTTTCCTTGTTGACCTTGCCGTTGTTTTCGTAGTCATCGACCAGCGCCTGCGGATCGATCGACCGGCCAAGGTTTGGCAGAAGGTGCGGCCAATTCTTCTGGTTTCGCCAGTAATCCTGATTAACCTGCTGTTCGCGAGGGAACTCGTACAGGATTGGCAGCATGATTGGCGAAGCGCCGCCCTTGCCGTCTCGGATCGCCCGAGCCTTATCAAGTTCCGTTCGCCAGATACCAGCCGGCGATTCATCCGATTGCGTCGTGATCATCAGAACCTGACCACGCTGTTTTGTTATGCCGCCGCCCCGTATCTGCTGCATCACGCGAGTTGCCTTGGATACCTTGCCCAGTTCATGCAGCTCGTCGATGATGGTCATGACGGGTATTTCCCCGGTAACAATCGACGTATCGAAGGTTTTCACGTCCAGTTTCGTGCCTGTTTTCACACGAGTGATGCACTTGAGATGCTCCTGCACCTTGAACACTTCGCTGAGCTTCGGATCGTTCTGGATCATCAGCTGCGCTTGACTGAAGCAGCGTTCGGAAATGTTCTGACTAGGTGCAACGATCAGCATCTGGCGGTTTGGCGCTTCTTCCATAAAAAGCGCCGTGAGGCCCAGGGCCGCAACATACGTCGTCTTCGAGTTCTTCTTTGGGACCATGCAAAGCAGTTCCCAAACCAGGCGACGTTTTGTTTCCGGATCCTCGCTGGCGAGGAAGGCGCATAGGATATCCCTGAACCAATCGCCGCACGCTTCCGCAAGCGAGGGATTACCGGGCACATCCGGCAGTCTCAGCCGATTGAAAAACGCCAAGGCCTTGGCCGCTTTTTCCTTGTTGATCGGCACGTCAGCCATAGGCGTCTGGCCAGATTGAAGGCGATCCCACCAATCAGGGCATGCGAAACGAGGTAAATCCTCAGTGGTGTGCATTGTGCGAGGCTTCCCGCTCCAGTTCCGCCATCAGATCGGCGTCTGCATCAATGGCGCGCCGTTCATCGGCAATCTTCTTGCCGACCTTTTCGGCCTTCACCTTTGGCTCTTCATGCTTCGGCTCAGATGAGAGCTCGCGCTCAATCTCCATCCGGTCGCTGCGTTCAAGGAGTTTTCCAAATTCACGCAACGCACCGACGTTACCTTTCTCGGCAAGCTCCCAGGCAAGCTCCAGGCGTCTGATCTCCAGCTTGTCGCGCGCACCGTCGCGTTGGCGGATCTCATAAAAATAATGCTTGTGCAGAGTGGGCAAAGTGATGCCAAGCGCGCTGCAAATTCTCGGGTTCGCCCAACCAAGAGCCACTAACATGCTGACTCTATTGCGACTTCTCGGAGTCACCTCATGTTGAGGTCGACCGCGCTTGCTCGGCTTATCAACCCAAGGGTTGCCGAACAGGTCAAAATTCTCACTCATGACGAAAAAAATCTCCGAATGAGGGGGGCGCGGGTCTAGAGGTTGAGGGGTTCCCAAACTTTTGATACCCCCCCACCCATGGTTTCGGGCTTACACCGCAGTAAGTTTCAACCTAGCAAGAGTGTTTCACGCCGAGTGTTTCACAGATGCTGGCGGCGCTCTTCACGCTGCTTGAGCTTGTCGTGGCATGGCTTGCACAGGCACTGGAGATTGTTCTCATCCCAGAACAGGCGCTCATCACCACGGTGCGGCGTCTTGTGGTCAGCCACCAGTCTCGACGTGTTGCCGTCGATGCGACCGCATCCAACCATCTGGCAAGTGAACCTGTCGCGTATCAGCACCGACATGCGCAGCTTCTGCCATCGCGCCGTCTTGTACCATCCACGATATTCGAGACTGGCATCACGATGACGGTTGCGCTCAACCTCACCAGTCGCAGGCCCAAGCCTCGGAGGAAGTGTGCCGATACGTGGCTTGATGGTTGTAAGTCTGCCCATATCTCTAATACGCAAAAAGGCGACCGGTTAAGGTCGCCTCATCAAGTCCGCGATAATCTCATAGCTGTAGCACTGGCCCTGAATCGGTGTCTCTTGGGAGACAGTCAGGGCTGGGGCCTACCGGCGTACCCACCTGGAAACTTTCGTTTCACTCGCTTCTGGTCAATGCCATCCGCTCAAAGGCTCGCAATCAGGATCATAGGCTCATCCGTGAGCGAAGTTGTACTCACACTTTCTCGATCTGCGCAACATCTAATTCGACAGGCGTTGGTCGACCGAAGATATTCACCTCAACCTCTACTCTGGCCTTATCGACATCGATAGCCACCACAACACCAGGGAAGCTTGCAAAAGGTCCGTCGACGACTTTGACGTTATCCTTCAAGCCATATCCGAGAACCGTTATGCGACGGCTATCGTAGTCGCCTGCCTGCGCTTTCGTGATGAATTTACTAACAAATTTCTTGGGCACTCGGTAAGGATCATCGCCGCCACCTACTATCCCAAGCACCTTGTTAAACCGCACCAAACCTGCAAATGCAGCTGGTGACGGAACGCAGCGAACAAGCAAATATCCCGGCAAAACAGGAAGCGTTGGCGCTGGGATGATGCGGTGACGCTTCATGATTTTGTCCCCTTTTCGCGTAGGAACCAACGCCCACACACCCTCATCATGAAGCGCTTTTTCCACGGAGAATTCGCGACCGCCAACAACTTTCAGGCAGAACCATGCCGCCAGATCAGGGTAATCCTCAGCGATTCGCCTGCTGGCCATGCCGATGTGGCGTATCTGAATGCGATGATTCGCAATCGCTCTGTCCTGTTTGTCATCGGCGAAAGGCCGGATCTCGATAGGCTTGGACTGGCAAAAGTGTTTCGAATTATGCTGCATCATGGTCTGCCCCCATCGTTGAAATTGCCACAGCGAACGCATCCAGCCCTTCCGGACCACCTTTCGGGAAGTAACCGCCTGACGTCATGATCTTTGGTTCTGGCCAGCGATAGGCCTTGAACAGCGAGCGCCAGTCACCCATCAGCTCTGATGCCGCAGGTACAAACTCCATCAGCTCCGCAAGCTTTGCCGTCTCTTCCGAAACCACCAACCCGCCTTTCACGTCACTCTGCGTGAAGAACTGCGACAAACGCGGCCAAGCCATCTGTAGCTGGTTTCGGAACCAAACACCGTTTTCAGGCGCAGCATCCGGTTGCGAAGGACCAGCCAGCAGAACTTTGAAATAGGCCGCAGCATGGGGTGGTGAGAAAGACGCTGCCCATCTGGCCGGTTTGCCCGCATCAGGCTTGCCGGTCTTACGATCAGCCAGTTCCTTGGCCACAGCAACATCGCGCTGGCCTAATGCACGCCACGTCTTGTCACGGAAGTAATTAGATACCGGCTGCGGCTTCACCTTGTCTCGCGCGCACTTCGTCAGAAACGCATCCCGGTGTTCTTCCGCCTCATGGCGCTCTTCCGGAGTGAGCTTTGCGAAGAAGCCAGCGATGTATCCGAGAGTTGATCCGGTCCAACCTGTCCACTCACCGGTAGCGTAACCCTCACCATTGCAGAACCGGGCAACGCGTTTGTCGAAAGCGGCAGTTCCCGGCGTTTCAGATCGATCTAAAACAACCTCATCACCCGCGCCTCTCTCTGATGAAGGTTCTATTGGTGGTTCTATTACGGTTCGGGTGACATGGTGACACCCGTCTCTACCGTCAGTGTCACCCGTCTCCGCATCCAGTGTCACCCGTGACATGGCGTCACCCGTCTCAACCTCTCCGTTTACGGGTGACATGGTGTCACCCGTATGCGGTTCAGCCTTGGCGTCTGGAAGGCTGTTCACAACCTTCATATCGAAGTCATAACGGTTGGCCTCGCCGGGGCGTCCGCTGGCCTTCCTGACCACCACAAGAAGCCCTTCCTTGACGAAATCAGCCAGCAGACGCTGCACGGTGCGAGAGGAAAGTTCCGTTTCCTGAGACAGCGTGTCGATGGATGGCCAGATGCCCTTGCCATTGTCATCGGCAAAGTCAGCCAGGCGAACAGCAAGCATCTTGCGGCTGCTGGAACCCAATTGTGCCTTGAATAGGCGGCTCATGATGAGAATGCTCATGCCAAGCCGCCTTTCTTCACCAGCGACTTGAGAAAGCCTCGGGACGCGTCAATCGCTTGCGCTATCTCCGCTGGAATTCTCCCGTCGATATCCCGCGTCGACAGCATTCCGGAAAGCTCAAGGCTCACCAGTTCGATACCGCGCATGAAGCGCACCGAGCGCAGCAAGCGATAAATATTGTCCTGATCACGATAGAAGATGAAGGTGGGCACACTCAGCAGCCATTTCGCCCGCTCCGCATCGTTGCTGCATTCCTGCAGTTGTTCAGTTACTGGCAGCATCCCCGTCATGCTTTTACCTTTTCTTTCCAAGCCTGATAGTCCGCACGCAGGTCTAGGAACGCTGTCTGCGCGCGTGCCTCGCGGTTCAATTGTGTTTTGCTGTTGATGCACAGAACCCGCTTGAGAGCGGCGTCTGCCTGTTTGGCGTCGTAAATCGCGCCTTGGCTATCCTTCCGCTCCAAGAAGCGATGGAACAGCGGTTCAGCACAGAGCATGGCGGCATTTGCGGCGAAGTCGCCATCCCGCAATCTGTCCTGCTGCTGCCCTTGGCGCGGCTGTTGCTGACCTGACCGGAGCGCGACGATTGCCCTGTCGCGCAGTTCAAGGAACATCACTGTGTTTTCCAGTGCACCACTGATCAGCTCGACCTCACCGGGCAAAGCGTCGGCGTAGATCGTGGCCAGTACAACCTGCTCACCGCTAGAGCGCTTGGCGATGATGTGAACCTGACCGTCAGTCGCATCCGCGAACCAGCTGTCGCCACGGCACTGGTCTTTGATAATAGTGAGGCGCGATACCTTGGACTTTTCGCGGTCGCGTTGCTGTTGCGCTGGCGATGTCATGCTGCCACCGCCTGCACAGCCAAATGGCCGCAGTTGGCCTCTACGAGCGCTCTGGCAACTGGCGGGCAAACACTGTTGCCAACGCAGGAAACCTGCACCTCTTTCGTAAATGGCACCCACTTAGAAGCACCGTCAGCATCGACCTGCGACCGGTCGAAATAGCCGTCAATCTGGTAGTCGCGAGGGAATCCTTGAGCGCTGTACAGCTCACGCGGAGCAAGCATGCGCATGCCGATATCGACAACAACGAAGGTGACACCATCAACCTCAATCGTGACGAACTCTCGCTCATCCCATACGCCGTGAGAGCGCAGGAAGTCTGCAACTTGGCGAGCACGGTCCGCCTGCGCAGCCGTAAACGGAGGGACATCAATCGATGCCTCTATGTGACCGAACCGATCACGCGTCGTTATGGTACGGCAGGCATCATCCTCACGGGCACCTTCTCCGGTCCCGTAGTAAGATTGCAGATAAGGCATGATCAGGCGGCTCTTGCCCTGCCCTTCCGGCATGATGGTCGCGGAAGGCTCCAGCACGCTGTGGCCAGTCGACGTTCCAAAGTCGCGCGTGATGTATGCCGACACCAGCTGCTGCTGGCTTCCAGTCTGTGTAACTGTCGACAACGCCTCATCAAGAGGACGGCCGGGATTAACACCACCCACACGCCGGCTATCATTGTTCGCCTGCGCCATGTAGCCAACCAGCAACGAATTCTGGTCTTTCTTGCTGGCAGTTATGGTGTGGGATTGCCCATCAATCGGACGGCAAGCCCCACCTTGCTGCGCATAGGTCAAGACTGGAGCTATCAGCGCGTGGCGGTTTTCGCATGGAATGACGTGGATAGCCTCATCGACAGACGCCGAACGATCCTGCCCACCATCGCCCACGCCATAGTAGGAGTTGAGGTGCGGAACAATCAACGCATGCTTGACGCCACCGGCCACGACAGTTCCGAGTGAATCATCAATGCTCATGCATCGAGGAGCCTGTCCGACCCTCTCGCCATAACCCGTCTGAACAAGAAATGGTCGGTTCGCCTTGAGTACAAACCGATCAAAGCCGCGAGCCACACGCGCCTGCGAGGCGGTGGCAATTGGCCGAACCGAACGAACGCCAAACTTTTCCCAAATCTCTGCCGATGTATCGAAGATCGAAGGGCATGGAATGCTCCAGTCGATCTCATCCGCCATGATAGGCCACGGCATCTTTCGACCGTCGATCACGTCTTGCTCATCTGGTGCACCGTGGGTTTTCTCAGGCCAGACGATAGGCTTGCCATCGAACCGCATGATGATGAACAGGCGCTTGCGAATTGTCGTCGCACCGTAATCGCGCCCACGGATTTCACGACTTTCCATTTTTGCGCCAAGCTTTTTCAACTTGTCGCACCATTGCTTGTAGGTCTCGCCCTTTCGCTCAAGATCCGGACGCAGACCCTTTGCCGTTTCAATCAGCGGGCCATAATCCTTGAATTCCTCGACATTCTCCATGATGACGACATCGACTTTGCCGCCGCTCTGCTGAATGCGCTCAATCCAACCAGGTATGATCCAGCAGAGGTCACGAATATTGCGCTCAACCGGCTTTCCACCCTTGGCCTTGCTGAAATGTTTGCAATCGGGCGAGAACCAAGCCAGCCCGATATGCTTGCCGCGCAGATGGTCAAGCGGATCGATCTTGTAGACGTTTTCCGAAAGGTGGATCGTTTCAGGATGATTGGCAGCATGCAGCGCCAACGCCGCCGCGTTGTGGTTGATTGCGTAATCGGGCGAACGGCCCAAAGCTTGCTCAATCCCGGTTGATGCACCGCCACCACCTGCAAAACTATCGATGATATAAGGACCGTTCGGGCCGATGGCTGGTATTGCCAGCGCGGCAGCAGTAAAGAGACTTCCGACGTGCGCGTTCATTCCGCACCGCCTTCGGAAGGCATGTAATCCTTCCAATCGATGCGGAGGGTGCGCGTGTCGCCGTGCCGACCGTAAGAACCGTCATCATCCATTTCCCAGATGAAGAACGCCGTGTTCATGCGACTTGCCGCTTCCGGCCCGTCGTAGTCGTCATGGTGCATCATCGGCAGGCGACGTTTGAAAATCAGAACACGCGCTGGAGGGCATTCCTCCATGGCAAAGACACGATCAGGATCATCGAAACCGCAGAAGAAATTAAGATTGAGAAGGAGCGCCATTTTGCGCGGTCGGTGTACGCGCAGCGCATGCGCAACGAATGCGTTGAGAGCCGTGCCGTATGGCGGATTGGTGACGATATCGCATCCGATAGTCTCATCCGGCTCAGATGTAAGAAAATCCGCAACTGACTGAACTATGCCGTAGCGATCAGCGGTGCCATAATCGACGAGATCCGACAGGATAACGTCATAGCCAGCCGCCTCAAGCCGCCGCGATATTGCGCCACGCCCGCAGGCTGGTTCTTTTACGCGATCAGAAAACTTCTCAAGCGCGAGAAGGGCAAACATTGCCTCATCAGGTGTCTCATAGAGATTGAAGCCGCGCTCTTGATTGGTCCGGGTCGATGTGCCGATTGACGCACGAGGATTGGATCGAGGCGTGACATCCGCTGAACTTTCCGGCGCAGCGATGGCTGGCAAAGCGTTCATCGCACCCATGTATTGGGTGACATTCTTCAAATGCTCACGGTCACCGATAACCTTGATGACCTTTTTCATTTCGCCGAGGTTTTCAACCTCTGGGAAAAACATGGTTCTGATCGGCTTTGCGACTGGCTGCACCACGCCATCGCGACCAACAACCATGTCATGGTGGGGAATTTCCCCACCATCAATCATGCGCTTGCGAGCGGCGGAAACTGTTTTGTGGTCAACGCCGAGGTCTTTTGCGATAGCGCGATTTGATGACGAGGGTGCATCCTTAAGATGCTCCTGAATGATCGCCTGCTTTTGCGCGCCAGATAGCTGCCGACGTGCAAAGTTAAGGGAACGTGCAAAGGAGCGCTTTCCCTCCTCGCTAAGATCTGCGCGGACAAAACGCGGCCAGTCGGTAATTCCGAGCATCTTGCAGATGGCTACGCGGTGGTGACCATCCAGAATTTCACCGACCTCATCGTATTCGACAGGCACTTTGACGCCATGCTTTGCGATGTCGTCGTACAGCGATTTGAAATCGTCGTCAGAAAGGGGCGGTAGCAGCTGATAAGGACCAGTCACGACAATGCGCGACATTGCTGCTTCTTCTGGCAGCTTGCCCAACTCCCGCGCCCGGTCCAGCATGCCGGTGGCATGTTCACCAGGGCGGAACAGGTTGCCGTCTTTCGGGTCGCGCGTCAGGTAGCGCTGCACAACGCATAAATTGGCGGCAATGGTCTCATTGGCGCTTTTGCTGCGATACTCGCCATCACGAACAGCGGCAGCAACAATGGCAATACCCAGAACCTTAGGCAACGGAAACTCAATAGCCGCCATCACGCACCAGCCTTTCGCGCCAACATGCGCGCATCGACCGATTGCAGTCTTTCAGCGCAGCGAGCAGGGGAGACACCCCGCAGCAACATCACTTCCGCCGTGCGCGGCTGAAACTCGAAAGCAGAACCGTTGATCACGGCACGTACCGCAGGTGGCAGAGCATCAAACCGCGCCATGCGGACCTGATAGACATTGGAAGGGGTTGCGCTCATACGGCACCGCCGATCAAGCCGCTGCGCAGCTCCTGCATCTGGGCAATCGCATCATCCAGCAGCGGCAACAGTGCGCGCCTCTCATGAGCGTCAATCTTTCCGTCAAGGAACGATGTAATCAGCGCCGATAGCAGCTTGCCTTTGGTGTCTGCCAACCGGCTGACATCTTCCATGTCAGGCGCATCGACCTCAGCCTCACTTGCAACGAGGCGATAACCGTTCAATTCGGCCATAAACTCGGTAACAAGTGGATAGCCAGCGATGCGCTCGACATCGGCCAGCACGTCAAGCGGCATAAAATCCTTTTCACGCGGAGAAACGTACCGGGAGAGATGCGCCTCACCGACGCGGCTTTCCTTGGCAACGTTGGAGGCTCCCACCTGTCGTAGCAACCGGCCAACGGTCGCCTTAAGGTCGCGGCGCTCTTCCTGTGTCGTAGGGCGCATTTTTTCAGTGTCGTCTGGGCGCACGAAATCATCCTCGAAAATCAAGGGAATCTTTGTGGAAATTCTTCCGGTGAATTTGGTGCGCGCTACCTTTAGCGTCGCAGAGTCCAACAGGCCAAAGGAGGCCCGCATGCAAAACGAGAAATACCCGCGCCGGAGCGAGAAGAAGGAAGAACCCCGGCGCGGGACGCAGCAGGCAGGGAGGAGCACCCGCGCGATTGGAAATGAAGGCCAGTCACTCAGCGGCCTCCAATGGTTTGGTCACCGATTCGGGGATGGCCACCAACTCAGCAAGACGCTCGTAGGTTACCTTTTCAATTCCGCGCACTTGCGCAGCCAACACGGCGCGCACCCAGTAGCCAGGTGGAATCGTTCCCCTTCGACGCATGCCCTTCGCTGTTTCGTATCCGACGCCTAAGTCGTTTGCGAAATCAGTGAGCGTTGGCCAGCTGCCTATGATGACGGAATGGTTCATTCCTTAAGGGTACGAATTATACCCTAAATGTCAACATCGCGCGGTATTACTTGTACCTTTAATCTGGGTATTATTCATAACATGTTGACCCATAACAAAACTTTCGAAAAAGAAGCGCGCGCAGAACGCTTGGTGCAGGCAAGAAAAGCCGCTGGCTACACCAGCGCACAGAAGGCCGCAGAGCGCTTTTTATGGAAGGTCAATACGTACAAGGCACACGAATCAGGCCGCAACGGCTTTGATGTGTCAGACGCTAAAATCTACGCTCGCGCGTTCGGCGTGCCATGGGCATGGCTGCAAGCTGGCGAGGGCGAGCCGCCGAAACAACTACAAACACCTAATGGACTCAGCACCACCAATGCGCCTATAGGGATGATACCGGTTACCGGGAAAGTTGCGGCGAATACATGGATTAGCGTCGAAGACATGGACTTCGGTTACGATGACATTGATTACGTTCCATCAATAGGTTCATACCCTGTTGAGTGGCAATTCGCGCTAGTGATTGATGGACAATGCCTGAACAAAATAGCCCAACATGGCGAACGACTTGTGTGCCTTAACACAATAGCGGCAGGCATCGGAATTGAAGACGGAGACCTTGCCGTAGTAGAGCGCCGTCGCTTTGGCGGACAGATGGTAGAGCGAACAGCAAAGCGCGTTCGCATGACGGCGGATGGCTTTGAATTGTGGCCGGAGAGTAACGATCCCGCACACCAAGAGCCGATTCGACTGTACCGAAACACCGATGACGTAGAAGTCCAGGTCATAGGCAAGGTGCTCTGGATCGTACGAAAACCGTAAGCAATCCAAAAATTTTTTAGACAGCAAAACGCTCGGAAGGCCAAAGCCTTAGCGAGCGTTTTTGATTCGGCATACCTTTTAAAGGGTATTAATCGTACCTTTTCTATTGACGCATAAGGGTACGTTATGTACCTTCCGTCCATCCAAGCCGAACCGCACGGCATGGAAATTGACCGGGCAGCGTGTCCATTCCCCCATTCCCGCGCGCTTCCCGGTCTCCCTCAAGGATGGAGAGACGTCATGAACGAACGCACACCAGCAGAACGAAAAATCATCAAGGACATGGCAGATGAAATGTTGCGCCTTGGTGATGGCTGCACCGAGCGACAGATGCTGCTGAAATTCACCCGATCGCAAATCGATACATATGGCGAAGAAGCCCGTGCCATCGCCAACCGGCTGTCGCAGCGCGAAGCCGCGTGACCTGCATCCCTTTCGGTGACCGCCTCCCGATCGAGGCGGCATCCGAAACGGATCATCGTTTCACATCTCATGGAGGCAATCATGACAACGACAATCACCGTCAAGGCCAACCACGGCTGGCCTGTAGACGTTAAAGGTACCGACCCTAAGTCTGGTGAGCAGATCCCGAATTACGGTGGTCGCGTTGAGGCTGGCGCAACTCAGGACTTCATTTGCCATTCCGGCATGGACTTGCATGTGCATGAAGTTCAGCCCGATGAAGCTGCAGCCAGCAGCGCTGAAGCAGCAGCTTAATCCTTGATCCACTCCGGTTTCCGCCTCTCACGAGGCGGTTTCCCGAACGGATGACAGGAGATCACCGCATGTTTCTCATTTCCCCCATGATCACGACACCGCCACCAAGCGCACAGGAAATTCGCGTCCTGCAGACCGTCGTTGGCGTGTGCAGCGCCGCACTGCTGATCGCGGTTTTCGCGCTTTACCGGAGCCTGTGAGCAATGCAGCACGTCGTTATCAATCCACCAAAACTTCCAAAGCCAGACGTGTTGCGGAGGCTTGTACGGCAGGGCCATGGCCGCAACCAGATCGCCGCAATCTACGGCGTGCAGCCGGAGCGCGTGCGTAAGCGGCTCAGAGAGTTGCGTCTTGAAACGCCCATTGATCAGGAGCCGCAAGACTTCATGAAACACCGCCCGCTGTCGATCAAGCTCCACGGCGGGCGCATTACCCTGCCTTTTGTTTCGATGATCGCAGACATGGAGAAGTACGCATGAGTATTTTCAACCGCACAGTCACGGTGGACTTCGCTACTCAGACGGCAATTGGCGTTGCTGACTGGCTTTCAAGTGTTGGCCTGACTGGCCGCGAACTGCCGCCACTCACCGTCGTCGCAAAGGTCCAGGTGGATCTAAGCGATTTCGACGAAGAGGAGATCTCTGAGGCTTATGACAATTTCAACAAGCCAGATCGATACAGCCTTGAGCAAATCTATCGCTTGATGGCCGAGGGCGACATTGAAGCCGCTATGGACGAAATGCACCGTCAGTTCGACCTGCCCCCCCCTTCTCACGAAAAGAAGGTCGCCGACCTTCTCAGTCGCGGCAGGGCGTGAAGGCATGGCTGACGTATTATTCAAAGTCCACCGTACCGAGCTGCTCACTGCCCTTGAGGCGGCGACACAGGCTGTTGATGCGAAGGGCACCATACCTATTCTCTCGAACATCTTGCTCAAGCCGGAGGGCGGTCGCTTGATCGTCTGCGGCACGGATCTGGATGTTGAGATCAGGACATCGTGCGACCTGATCGAGGCTCAATCCGTCAGCGGTGTAACCGTAGCGGCGAAGGAGCTTCGAGAAATTACACGAGCCGCACCAGAGAGTGCAGAGATTGTTTTCGAACGCGGTCGCGCTGATTATCAGATCGGCATTCGTGCCGCGAGATCTCGCTACTCTATTCATACGTTACCTGACAGCGATTTCCCGTCGATTGGGCGGACGCTTCCGGATCTCTGCATAACGATGGGCTCTGCGCTTTTCTCAGAGGTTTTGGGGAAGGTCTATTACGCGATTGAGAAAACCAATAAGGCGCGCATGTTTCTCATGGGTGCTTACCTGCACGCGTCTGGCGATCGCCAACTGACCGTCGTCGGATTGGACGGTCGTCAGATGGCTGTTGTCAGGATGGATGTTGATGAACAGGTTGAGTTTCCCAGCGTCATTGTTCCTGTAAAAACCGTCGCTATTTTCCGCAAGTTGTTTGGCCCGATGAAAACACCCTGCAAGGTGTACATCAGCGACTCCAAGATAGCTTTCGAGAGTGGCGATACGACTTTGATATCCCGCCTGGTCGACGGAACCTTCCCTGATTACAGCAGGATCATGCCGCGTCGTTTGCCGCAGTTTGTCACTGCTGATCGAGATGCAATGAAAGCGGCGATCAAGCGGACCTGTGTTGTCGCTGCGGACACCAGTAAGGATGGCTTGAAAGTCTCGATCAGCCATGACGGGCTGCAGCTGCAGCTGGTTTCGAAGTCTGGCGAAACCGCCAGTGAGGCGGTGGATGCAGACTACGCCGGAGAAAACTACGAGATCGGATTTAACGGCTCATTCCTCTCCAGCTTACTCGAAAGCATCTCTACCACATCGTTTCGCATGCACGGATCAGACCCTGCGATGGCCGGTCTTTTTACGCCGGATAACGATGCCGACGAAGACTACATTCTAATGCCGATGAGGGTTTAGCCATGACACAGACCGCACACATCCGCCGCATCGTGGGCCCGACCATCCTATTGGGTTCCGGCACCTACTTCGATTTCCAAAACCCGGAAGCCGCCGAGCTGACAATTGAGGACGTGGCTTACAGCCTTTCCTTCCAGTCACGGTTTACCGGTCACTGTGTCAGTCGACGCACGGGCAAGCGTGTCTATTACCCGATCTCGCAGCATTGCGTGATCATGGCGCACTACGCCGCGCCGGAACACAAACTGGCTGCGCTGATGCACGAGGTTGGCGAAGCAACCTGCGGCGACATGAATGCGCCATTGAAGGCTGAATGCCCGGACTACAAACGCATCGAAAAACGTTGTGAGGCAGCAGGCCTGAAAAGGTTCGGCATCACCATGAGCAATCCCGGCTACATCAAACTGCTGGATATGCGGATGTTGGCAACCGAACGCCGCGACCTGATGCTCTGGCATGGCGAAGAATGGAGCGGCACAGCAACGCCTTTTGATGGTGAGATTGTTCCGATCCAAGACCCGCATGTTGCCGCACAGCTGTTTCTTGAAACATACAACGCGCTGCGGGAGATCGGCTGATGGTCAAGTCAAATTACGCCAAGCGCCGCATTGCTGCATACAATAAGGGTTTCGAGGCCGGAAAGGCCGAGGCGCTCACGGCACAGACAAACGCACTTTCCGACGTGGTTGCACGCCTCATCAAATGGGATACGGATTTCCCGGTCAACTGCCACAATGGCTACGCCGGGCTTAAGGAGCTCGACAACATCATCGCTTCCGGAAAGGTAGCTCTAAGCCTTCGAGAGAAGGATTGGCTATGACCACTAGACGCGAGCGCATCCGCGCCAAGATCATGGCGCGCGTGAGGATTGACGAAAACACAGGTTGTTGGCTGTGGACCGGTCCGACATCAGGGACGGAAGGTCGAGGAGCCGGCTACCCGCGAATGTCGCTGGATGGTCAGACTGTCGCCGTTCATATCGCTATGTGGACGAACGAACACGGCTACATTCCCGGCAAAAAAGAACTGGATCACGTATGCCGCAATCGCCTGTGCGTTCGATATGATCCTGATCATCTGGAGCTTGTGACCCGCAAACGCAATGCATTGCGCCGCGAGGAAGCAAAGCGTTTGCGCTGTGTGGAGGTAGTTTGATGACGCAGACAGAACCAACCCAGCGGCGCAAAAGAAGGCCAACCATCCGCACCAGCGACCTGAAAGCGACGCTTGCTGCCCTGAAAAGCGGAGGCCTTTCGCCATCTGCGCTGGACGCATTGCCAGACGGCACCTTTAGATGGCATTTTACAACCCCGACTCCGAGCGACGAAAACGACTTGGACCGAGAGTTAGCGGAGTTTGATCGAAAGAATGGTTACAGTTGAGCTCAAGGGCATTCACACCGTAAAGGCCAAAGGCATTACCTATTATTATGCCTGGCGCGGTGGCCCTCGACTTAACGGCGAACCCGGTACACCCGCATTCATGGCCTCTTACAACGAGGCCGTTGCCAATCGGACAGAGCCGGAGAACGGCCGCTTCCGATCTATCATTACGAACTATAAGGCAACCGCATTTAAGAAAGTTGCTGACTCCACGAAGCGCGTCTGGACGCCGTGGATAGACAAGATCTCAATTCATTTCGGAGATCTCAGCATTGCCCAGTTCAACCGCCCCGACAAGATCCGGCCCCGCATTCGCCAATGGCGGGGGCAGTACGCCGACACGCCGCGCGCAGCGGATACCGGTATGCAGGTGCTTTCCCGCATCCTGTCGCACGGCGTTGACCCAATGGGCGTGTTGAGCTCCAACCCCGCAGAGGGCATCAAGCACCTCTACAGTTCCGACAGATCAGAAATCATCTGGACTGATGCGGATATCGCCCAGGTCAAAGCGGTCGCATCAGAGGAAGTGCAGTGGGTCATCGATCTGGCCGCACACACCGGCCTGCGCATCGGAGATCTGCTTAAACTGTCGTGGTCGCATATTGGAGCAGATGCCATTGTGATGACGACTGGAAAGAGCAAGAAGAAGCGTGAAGCGCTGATCCCGCGCTACGACGCCTTGAATGAAGTTCTCGATCGCATCCACAAACGCTCGCCGGTCATTCTAACCAGCACCAAAAAGCAGCCATGGAAGCAGGACGGCTTCAACACCATGTTCTGGCGCGCCAAGGAAAAGGCCAACATGCTGGATCGGGACTTACATTTCCACGACCTGCGCGGAACAGCTGCAACCAAGTTCTATATTGCCGGTCTGTCAGTGCGCGTTATTGCGGAGGTAATGGCGTGGGAAGAGGCAACAGTTGAGAAGATTATCCGTCGCTACGTTGGCCGCCAGTCCGCGACCAAGGAGATGATCCGCCAGCTCAATGAGGCCAGAACGCGAACATGAGCTGTAAAACTGCCTGTAAAACTAACAGGATTTTCGCGGATCAAAAACAGCTACAGGCCCTGAGAAATAAGGTGGAGCGGGTGAAGGGAATCGAACCCTCGTATTCAGCTTGGGAAGCTGCTGCTCTACCATTGAGCTACACCCGCAGTGGATGAAGACATTCAACAGATCACCGCGGCTGTCAAGCCGCGGTCGGATTTGGATGAAGTACGCTGTCGTCACATGCGGAAATGTTTGGACAGCTTGAGGCCTTGCGCCTGATAGTTGGAACCCGCGCTTGTGCCATAAAGCCCCTGCGGTTTTTCCAGCATGTGTTCGTACACCAGACGACCAACGATCTGGCCATGTTCCAGAATGAACGGCACTTCGTGGCTGCGCACTTCCAGAACGGCACGGCTGCCTGCGCCACCGGCGCTGACATGGCCGAAGCCCGGGTCGAAGAAGCCAGCATAATGCACACGGAACTCACCGACCAGCGGATCGAACGGTGTCATTTCCGCAGCGTAAAGCGGCGGCACGTGTACGGCCTCTCTGGACACGAGAATGTAAAATTCGTCGGGATCCAGGATCAGTTCGGAGCGGCCACGGTTGTAAAGTGGCTCCCAGAAATCAAACACATCATGCTGCGCCTTGATATCAACATCCACCACCGAGGTGTGGTGTTTACCGCGATAACCGATCAGGCGGTCTTCACCAAAACCCTGCAGGTCGATGGAGAGCGCAATACCGCCACCTGAAACGTTCGGGGTTTCACTGGCAACCAGCGTTTCGGCTGCGTGCAGAGAAAGAAGTTCGGTTTCGTTGAGCAGCGCATGGCCGATGCGGAAACGGATCTGCGACAGGCGCGAACCACGGCGCACGACGATCGGGAATGTGCGCGGGCTGATTTCCAGATAAAGCGGGCCCTTGTAACCAGCCGGTATCTTGTCGAATTCCTGCGCGCTGTCGGTGATCACGCGCGTGAAGATATCCAGACGACCGGTTGAGCTTTTCGGATTGGCCGACGCCGACATGCCGGCCGGCAGATCAACCGTTTCCATCAGGGGTACAATGTAGACGCAGCCGGTTTCGAGAACCGCACCCTGGCTGAGGTCAATGGCGTGCAATTGCAGACGCTCAAGTTTGGACATGACGGTGCAGTCCGGGCCCGGCATGAAACTGGCTCGAACGCGGTAGGCTGTCGCGCCAAGGCGCAGGTCAAGGCTGGCAGGCTGAACCTGATCGGCATCGAGTGCCGCCTCGCTCTTCAGATTGCCGCTGTCGAACAGGCCGCGGATGGCTCCATCCGTTAAAATACCGGTCGTTCTTTTCATGATACTTCACCTGTTGCTTTTCCAATCGACAAAACCAAAACACCGGCATTGACGCAAGCCGTTAACGGGCGTATGCCAATTTTATCCCGTGGTGATTTGGCCGGTCGGCTTGCAGCCACGTTAAACAAGTGGCTAAAAAGACCGGGTGTTCGAAACCGGTCTGCTTTTGCGGCCGGTTTTTTTGTTTGAAGGTGATGAACATGAGCAATAACTGGCGCCCGGCAACGAAGCTTGTTCACGGTGGAAGCCTGCGTTCGCAATTCGGCGAGACATCAGAAGCACTCTACCTGACCCAAGGTTTCGTTTACGAAAATTCTGAAGCCGCCGAGGCCCGTTTCAAGGGCGAAACGGATGGTTTTATCTACGCCCGTTATGCCAGCCCCACCAACGACATGTTTGAAAAGCGCATGTGCATGCTGGAAGGCGCTGAAGAAGCACGCGCCACCGCATCGGGCATGGCCGCAGTAACCGCCGCCATCATGTGCCAGCTCAAGGCTGGCGATCATATTGTTGCTGCCCGCGCCCTGTTCGGCTCCTGCCGCTGGGTGGTTGAGACGCTTGCGCCGAAATACGGCATTGAATGCACGCTGATCGATGGCCGCGACCTTGCCAACTGGGAAGGCGCCATTCGCCCCAACACCCGCCTGTTCTTCCTGGAAAGCCCGACCAACCCGACGTTGGAAGTGGTTGACATTGCCGGCGTTGCCAAGCTTGCCAACCAGATTGGCGCAAAAGTGGTTGTCGACAATGTTTTCGCCACGCCGCTGTTCCAGAAGCCACTCGAACTGGGCGCACATATCGTCGTCTACTCCGCCACCAAGCACATTGACGGCCAGGGCCGTTGCCTTGGCGGTGTCGTTCTTTCCGACAAGAAGTGGATCGAGGAAGAGTTCCAGGAATATTACCGCCACACCGGCCCTGCTTTGTCGCCGTTCAATGCCTGGACGATGATGAAGGGTCTGGAAACTCTGGCGCTGCGTGTCAAGCAGCAGACAGCCAGTGCCGGTCGTATTGCTGACTTCCTGGCCGAACAGAAGCAGGTTGCAAAGGTTATCTATCCGGGCCGCAAGGACCATCCGCAGGCCGATATCATCGCCCGCCAGATGACAGGTGGTTCAACCATGGTAGCCTTTGAACTGAAGGGTGGCAAAGAAGCGGCATTTGCGCTGCAGAATGCCCTTTCCGTCGTGAAGATTTCCAACAATCTCGGCGACGCCAAGAGCCTGATCACCCATCCGGGTACCACGACCCACAAGAACCTGAACGATGAGGCACGTGCCGAAATGGGCATCGCTGCCGGTACGCTTCGTCTTTCTTGCGGTATCGAAGATACGGATGATCTGATCGAAGATTTTGCGCAGGCCCTGTCCAAAGTACAGGCCTGATACCAAACAAAGCCGTGTTTCGACATGAAACACGGCTTTTTACATTGCCCTAAATTTACCTTCTATTTCAGCATTTAATCTACTATCCGCCTTGGTCAGCGTTCGGTAACGGCTGTTTTATGTCAATTCTTGACGAATACCGGATGTTGTAGTGTAGAATAAAGGCAGATTATCAAAGGTAGCGCGTATGTATCGTGCAACGACAAACGGGATCGAAGTTGCTGTCGATCCTTATTATCTTGAAGAACAGTCGGATCCGGACGATAGCCGCTACGTCTGGGGCTACAAGATTGTCATTGCCAACAAGTCGCCTGCGGCCGTGCGCCTGACGCATCGTTATTGGCATATTACCGACCAGAATGGCCAGGTGGATGAAGTCTCCGGCCCTGGCGTGGTGGGTGAAATTCCGCACCTGAAGCCTGGCGAGACCTATGAATATTCGTCCGGTTGCCCGCTGGATACACCTTCGGGCATGATGTTTGGCCATTACCAGATGGAAACCGACGACGGCGAAGTGTTCGACGTTGCGATCCCGGCCTTCTCTTTGGACACGCCGGGCCTGACACGCGTTCTCAACTGACCGTCGAGAACGCGCCAATCACATCAGTTTTTTGAGGCTGCGACGACCGTTTCAAGTTCGGTCGGCTCGTATCTGTAGGTTGTCGAGCAGAACTCGCAGGTTACAGACACCATACCATCTTCTTCACTGTCGCGGATTTCCTGCGCGGTGAACCCTGACAACACGCCCTTGATCTTCTCACGCGAGCAATTACAGCGATCGAAAACCGGTTGCGGATCGTAGATACGCACACCACGCTCGTGGAACAGCCGGAACAACAGCCGCTCGACCGGAACCTGAGGATCGGTCAATTCGTCGGTATCCACGGTTTCCAGCAGGGTTGCCGCTTCCGTCCATGCATCATCATAGACGGTTTCGAAATCGGCATCATCGCCATCGCCACCGTGCAGATCAGGATGACGCATGCGCTCCGGCGCCTGCGGCAGGAACTGCGCCAGCACGCCACCGGCACGCCAGCCATGACGCGGTTTGCCGTCTTCGTCACGATCAAAGAACTCGGCAACGCCCAAGCGGATACGGGTCGGCAACTGCTCCGACTGGCGGAAATAGGTTCCGGCAATCTCTTCCAGTGACGAACCGTCCATCGGCACGATCCCCTGATAGGGTTGCATGCCCATGCCCTGATCGATGGTAAAGGCGAGGATACCCGTGCCCAGCAGTTCCGGCGGGCTGGTCTTGCCGTCAGCGATGGCCGCATCCAGCCGTTCCTGGTCGAAACGGGCGTAAGCGCGCATGCTTTCCGGTGCGGTAAAATCCGCCACAAGAAGATCAACCGGGCCATCACCCTTGGTTTGCAGGGTCAGCTTGCCTGAAAATTTCAGCGACGTGCCAATCAACGCCGTCAGCACCGTTGCCTCGGCCAGAAGGCGGGCAACCACTGGCGGGTAGTCATGCCGCTGCAGGATGGCGTTCAACAGAGGGCCAACCTGCACGGCGCGGCCGCGCACATCCAGTCCATCAATCTGGAACGGCAAAACATTGTCGTCGCCCGCAAATTTCAGATCATCCAGCTCTACTGTTGCATCTGCCATACCAAATACTCCTTGCAGCACCCGCTTCCCTTACAGGTCGCGTGCGTCGTCATTGTGTTTTTGCACAGGTGCGCGCAAAGCGAAACCACCTGTGGCGCATACGTCCCCAGCCGGAATCGGCTGACAAAACGCTCAATCCGTTGTTTTTATGCATTTCCGGACGGAAAATGCCGTGTCTGGAAAGTGTCATCACAACGCCGTGCGTTTTCACAGAAGTCGCAGGATATGCCGTGACACTTGTTAAATGCTGCATGATTTGACCCTACATCACATTCGATGTCAGGAATGATGCAGTAAAACGCGCAAGGCTGGCATTCACCAGCTTGCGCGCTCAGAAGACACCCAAATGGGAAGTCGGCAATAAAAGATCAAGGCCCAGTCAGGGCTGTGCGATCAGACGAGACCCATGCACCATGCGATGATGGACTTCTGGGCGTGCAGGCGGTTTTCCGCCTCGTCAAACACCACAGACTGCGGCCCGTCGATCACCTCGTCAGTCACTTCCTCGCCGCGGTGGGCTGGCAGGCAGTGCATGAACAACGCATCCGTGTTGGCCTTCTGCATCAGGGCTCCGTTGACCTGATAAGGCTGGAAGATGTTGTGGCCACGTGCCTTGTGCTCCTGGTTCATCGACACCCAGGTATCGGTGACCACGCAGTCGGCACCTTCCACCGCACGTTCTGCATCATGGCACAGCATGATGTCGCCGCCATTGTTGCGTGCCCAGTTCAGGAACTTGTCGTGCGGCTCGGAGCCCATCGGCACCGCCATGTTCATGCGGTAACCGAAGCGTGCGGCACCTTCGACCAGCGAATGCAAAACGTTGTTGCCGTCACCAGTCCAGGCAATCGTCTTGCCCTTGACCGGACCGCGATGCTCTTCAAATGTCAGAATGTCCGCCATGATCTGGCAGGGATGGGTATCGTCGGTCAGGCCGTTGATGACAGGCACGGTCGCGTGCTCGGCCAGTTCCAGTAGGCGGTTATGATCGGTGGTGCGGATCATGATGGCGTCAACATAACGCGACAGAACCTTGGCCGTGTCGCCAATGGTTTCGGCGCGGCCAAGCTGCATTTCCGTGCCCGACAGGAACAGGGTTTCGCCGCCGAGCTGGCGCATGCCGACATCAAACGATACGCGTGTGCGTGTCGACGGCTTCTCGAAAATCATCGCCAGCATTTTACCGTCGAGCGGTTTGTCGGCGGTTCCGGCTTTCGTTGCGGTTTTGCGTGTTCGCGCATCATCGAGGATCGAGCGCAGATCGCCGCTTGAAACAGCCGAAAGATCCAGAAAATGCTTTGGAGATGCCATTCTATTTTACCCCATTTCGCCAGCCACCTGTGGTGGCCGGCTCCTTACCCATTCAGGCGCTTTTCGCCTGCTGTGATGCCGAAAGTGCGATTGCTGCATTTTCAATGCGGCGCAGCCCTTCCCTTGCCTCTTCTGCCGTCACAACAAGTGGCGGAAGAAGACGGATGACGTTGTCGCCGGCTGGCACGCCCAGAACATGTTCTGCGCGCATGGCCTGCAACAGCTCTGCAGACGGCATTTTCGGCTTGATACCGAGGAGAAGGCCTTCGCCACGAATTTCCTCGATGACATCAGGGAAACGATCCTGCAGAGATGCCAGGCCCTGGCGGAAGATCAGCGTGATATCGCGGACATGGTCCAGGAAGCCATCGGCCAGCACAACATCGAGAACCGCATTACCGACAGCCATGGCCAGCGGGTTGCCGCCATAGGTCGTACCATGTGTACCAGCAGTCATGCCGGATGCGGCATCAGCCGTTGCAAGGCAGGCGCCGAGCGGGAAACCGCCGCCGATACCCTTGGCAACTGCCATGATATCTGGCGTCACACCCGTCCATTCATAACCAAACAGCTTGCCAGTACGGCCAACGCCAGTCTGAACTTCATCGAGGATCAGCAGCAGGCCGTGTTCATCACACAGATCGCGCAGCGTGCGCATGAATTCCGGCGGCACGATGCGAATGCCGCCCTCTCCCTGCACCGGCTCGATCAGCAGAGCTGCGGTTTCCGAGGTAATGACGGCCTTCAAGGCTTCGAGATCGCCGAACGGCACCTGATCGAAGCCTTCAACCTTCGGGCCAAAACCTTCGAGATATTTTGCCTGCCCACCGGCTGCGATCGTGGCCAGCGTACGACCATGGAAAGCACCTTCAAAGGTCACGATCCGGAATTTTTCCGGATGACCCTTCGAATAGTGGTAACGGCGCGCGGTCTTGATGGCGCATTCCAGCGCTTCAGCACCGGAGTTGGTGAAGAAGGCCTTGTCGGCAAAGGTCGCGTCGGTCAGGCGCTTGGCAAGCTTTTCCTGGCCCGGAATTTCATAGAGGTTGGACAGGTGCCAGACCTTTTCAGCCTGCGCCTTGATCGCTTCAACCAGATGCGGATGCGCGTGGCCGAGCGAATTGACCGCCACGCCTGCTGCGAAATCGAGATATCGCTCGCCAGTTTCCGTAATGAGCCACACGCCCTCGCCGCGCTCGAAACGGAGCGGGGCTCTGGAAAAAGTATCGAACAATGGCGCGGCTTCGGCCATGGCAGTATCACTCCTTCGCGCATTCTGCGCTTAAAACAGTTTGTCAAGCGGCGCTGCGGGTTATCCAACGCCTGAAAATCAAAAATGCCGCCTTGCGGCGGCACCGGCACTATCATCACTTCACCCTGCGCTGTCAACAAAAGTCAGCATTTTCCGGTACTTTCCGGCATTTTTCGGTGCGGCTCAACCGCAGATAAATCTTTTGGCGACGCTCCAGGACTGCCTCATTTTCGCAGCAAGTTGGGGAAAACCGGAAAATCGATTCGCGATGATTCCCTCGACTCTTGTCACGGAGTCAGCCTCACACTAGGTTAATAGGCAATTACTAGACTGCAAGCGGCGGAACTAGTCACCACAAAATACCTGTATAGGCGTGTTCGCGGCTTGCCGCGGCAAGGGTGACGGATTCTGCCTACAACACGCGAACAGCGGAGAGCGGCATGAACTGGACAGATGAGCGCGTCGAAAAACTCAAGAAACTATGGTCCGAAGGACTGAGTGCGAGCCAGATTGCCACTCAGCTTGGCGGCGTAAGCCGTAACGCTGTTATTGGCAAGGTTCACCGTCTTAGCCTGCCGGGCCGTGCGAAAGCCGGTGGCACAGCGACATCCGCCCGCACCCAAACAAAGCGCACGACATCTGCTCCGCGCGCTCCGAACTACGCGTCCCGCGTTGTTACCCGCACGGTAACCCGCGCATCCGGCGCCAATCTCATCAAGGAAGAGATTGAAGTCGAAAGCGGCGAAGTTCTTGAATTTGCACCAGCCAGCAACGTTGTTGTTCCGATCTCACGTCGTCTGAGCCTGACGGAACTGACAGAACGCACCTGCAAGTGGCCAGTTGGCGACCCAATGGCAGAAGACTTCCACTTCTGTGGTTGCGATTCCCAGGATTCCTCGCCTTACTGTAAGTTCCACGCGAAGCTGGCTTACCAGCCGGTCAGCGAACGCCGCCGGGCCTGATCAGATCATCCATTCACCGAAAAGGCCGCTAACGCGGCCTTTTTTGTTGCCTGATGGATAGATTAGTCCGTCAGCACCGTTTGCTGCATAAGTCGGATCGTCAGATGTTGCAGCAGGATGATGGTTTTGGCATCGCGAATTTCGCCACTGGAAATCATCGCCATCGCCTCCGGCAGCGCCACCTGCAGCACATCAATGTCTTCCCCTTCGTCAGCAGAACCACCGCCCTCGGAAATCTTCTGCTTTTCTGAATATTCACCAATGAAAAATGCGAGATATTCCGTGACCGAGCCGGGGCTCATGTAAACATCGAAGAGATGTGTCAGGGCGGAAACGTCATAGCCCGTTTCCTCGATCAGTTCGGCGCGCATACGCACGGCCGGTTCGGCGCCTTCAAGCAGACCGGCCGGCGCTTCGATCAAACTCTCCAAGCCACCATTCAGGAAAGCCGGCAAGCGAAACTGCCGGGTCAGCAGAACGCACCCGGTAACCGGATTATACAACAGGCAGGTGGCGCCGTTTCCCCTGTCATAGGCTTCACGTTGCTGGCGCTGCCAACTGCCATCCCGAAGGCGCAACTCATATTCATATTTGGTCAGGCGACCCCAATCGTCAGCAAGAACACGTTCGGACAAAGGCCGGAAACTGCTTTCATTCATCATATCACCTCTTTGCAATTCGTGCATTTTCGTGCAAACTCATGCAGAGTCAAGGATTGAATGTGATGTTAGTACAAGAGCGAAAAGCCCACCTCCTCAAACTGCTGAGCCAAAGCGGCAGTGTGGTTGCCACCGACGCAGCCAAGGCAATGGGGGTATCAGAAGACACGATCCGCAGGGATTTGCGCGAATTGGCCAAGGAGGGACACCTGAAACGTGTGCATGGCGGCGCCGTGCCGCTATCTCCAGCCGTCGCGCCTTTTTCAGGCCGTGTGGCGATTGCCGATGATGAAAAGGCCGAGATCGGCAGACATGCGGCAGGCATGATCGAGCCGGGTCAACTGGTCTTTCTCGATGGTGGCACCACGGCCATCCAGATCGCAAGACATTTGCCACGGGATTTGCGCGCCACCATCATTACCCATAGCCTCAATGTGGCACTGGAACTGGTGGAGCATGACAATATCACTGTGGAGATTGTTGGCGGCCGGCTTTTTCGCCACTCCGTGGTCACGGTCGGCGCGGCCACTCTGGCGTGGTTATCGCGCTATCGCCCCGATATCTGTTTTATCGGCGCGACCGGCCTGCATCCCGAACAAGGCATCACGACGGGCGATAGCGAAGAGGCCGAAATAAAAAGGGCGATCATTTCGATATCAGGTGCGGCCTATATTCTCGGCTCATCGGAAAAGATTGGCGCGGTTTCGGCCTTTGCGATCACTGAACTCAAGAATATCGACGGGATTATCGCCACGACAAAGGCGGACAAAACCACCATCGGCAAATTGCAGCAACTTGGCTGTCGGGTGATCCGCGCCGATGAAATGGCGAGATGAACGCCTGGAGATAAAAACCGAGGCAATCCGGAACGGACTGCCTCGGGTCAATTCATAGACTGCTATGCTTAGATGATACCACCACTTCCGGCCTTGGATGCCGGGCGCTCTGCCGCGACCTTGGCGCGGTAGCCGCTGGCGCGGTAGGCAGCGATTGGATCGATCGCACCACTTGCCCGGCGACGTGCCTCGGCAAGGATCGGCTCGACATCTGCCCGATACGCACGTTTCAGCGTGTCGGTGGCCATCAGCGCATCATTGTCCTGCTGGTAGCCATCAAGTGCCTTGCGATCCACCAGCAGTGCCTGGGCATAGGCGCGGCGAATTTCGTTGGCGCTCGAAATCAGGCTTTCAATCGGGTCGGTAACATTGTGCGACTGGTCGATCATGTGGGCCGGGTGGAAACCCTTCACGCCGCGATATTCCGCGTCCACCAATTCGTTGAACACCAGGAACAGACGGTATGGTTCGATCGATCCGGCATCCAGATCGTCATCGCCATATTTGCTGTCATTGAAATGGAAACCGCCGAGCTTACCGAACTGGATAAGACGCGCGACAATCATCTCGATGTTGGTATTCGGCGCATGGTGACCGAGGTCCACAAGGCAAAATGCCTTTTCGCCGAGCGTATTGGCAATGAGGTAGTTGGTACCCCAATCCTGCACCACGGTGGAATAGAAAGCCGGCTCATACATCTTGTGTTCGGAGAAGATGCTCCAGTCATCCGGCAACGCCTTGTAGATATCTGCCATCGCAGTCAGATAACGCTCAAAGCTCTTGGTGAAATTGCTCTGGCCGGGGAAGTTCGAGCCATCGCCAACCCAGACCGTCAGCGCCTTGGAACCCAGCGCATTGCCGATTTCGATACATTCAATGTTGTGGTCGACAGCCTGCTGGCGCGTTGCCGCATCGGTGTGACTGAGCGAACCATATTTATAGGAGTGGGCCTGATCCGGCGCATCGGAGAAGGTGTTGGAGTTCATGGCATCAAAGCCAAGACCCAAAGCCTGCGCATGGGCTTTCAGTTTTTTCGGATCTTCCTTGTCCCACGGAATATGCAGGGAGACATTCGGGGTCGCACGGGTCAGTTCGTTGATGACGGAGCAATCGTCCAGCTTGTCGAAAATGCCGCGTGGTTCGCCCTGGCCCGGGAAGCGGGCAAAACGTGTACCGCCCGTGCCAACACCCCAGGACGGAACAGCAACAAAAAACTCGGACACTTTTTTCGTAACATTTTCAATATCGATGCCGCGACGGTCAAGCTGCGCACCCAGCGCCGCATAATCATCCTTCAATGCCGCAGCGCGCTTGTCATTTTCAGCCGCGATCACATCGGCCTTGATTTTCGTATCCGTCATCTCTTCCTCCCCGGCGTATTGAACCAATCGCCGTCAATCGCGTTTCAACAGTCCAGATGTTTCAAGAACCAAAGGTATAATCGTGGACGTTATTCGCATTCTTCTCGCCATCATCCTGCCGCCAGTCGGCGTCTTTCTTCAGGTCGGCATTGGTCTGCATTTCTGGTTGAATATTCTTCTTACGCTGTGCGGATATGTGCCCGGCATCATTCATGCCATCTGGGTTATCCTGCGAAAATAAGCAGATCACCCCCGGCCCGCAAAGACCGAGGGTGGATAGCTGATATTATCGTGTAAAGCTCTGGGCGTTACCGGCATCGACATTGATGATGTTGCCGGTCGACTTGGCAGATGCATCCGAGGCCAGGAAATAAATCGCTTCAGCAATGTCTTCCGGGAACACGTTGAGCTTCAGCATCGAACGCTTGCGGTAGTGCTCTTCCAAATCGGTAACCTCGATCTTGGAGGACGCCGCACGCTGTTCGCGCCATTCACCGTTCCAGATTTTCGACCCGCGCAGAACCGCGTCTGGATTGACGGTGTTGACGCGAATGCCGGCATCCGCACCTTCCAGTGCAAGGCAACGGGCCAGATGAATTTCCGCAGCCTTGGCCGTGCAATAGGCAGAGGCGTTTGGCGATGAGGCAAGACCGTTCTTCGACGCCACGAATACGATGTTGCCACCGATGTTCTGCCGGCGGAACAGTTTGAACGCTTCACGCGACACCAGGAAATAACCGGTTGCCAGAATGTCGATGTTCTTGCTCCACATGGCAAGCGTGGTTTCTTCGACCGGCGCCGAGGAGGCAATACCGGCATTCGACACCAGAATATCGACACCGCCGAACTCGACAGTGGCTTGCGCAAAGGAAGAGATAACGCCGTCTTCCTTGGTCACATCAAGCTTGACGCTGCGCACGACATCCGCGCCGAAACGCTTTTCGAACTCGCCCTTGGCGCTTTCGAGTGCGGCTTCATCAATATCGGCCAGCACCACGCAGGCACCCTCGCCCGCCAGTCGCTCGGCTGTGGCGCGGCCAATGCCACCGGCACCGCCGGTGACGAAAGCCACCTTGCCGGCAAGGCTCTTTGGCTTCGGCATACGCTGCAGTTTTGCCTCTTCCAGCAGCCAGTATTCAATATCGAATGCTTCCTGTTCTGGCAGGCCCTGATATTCGGACACCGTCGATGCACCGCGCATCACATTAATGGCGTTGACGTAAAATTCACCGGCAATACGTGCCGTTGCCTTGTCCTTGGCAAATGAGAACATGCCAACGCCTGGAATAAGGAAGATGACCGGGTTCGGGTCACGCATATCAGGCGAATTGTCGTGTTTGCAGCTCTCGTAATAGCGCGTGTAATCTGCGCGATAATCGTCCAGAGCCTTGTCGAGACCAGCCAGCAGACCATCGACATCAGGTTTTGACGTATCGAGATCAAGGATCAGCGGGCGGATCTTGGTGCGCAGGAAGTGATCCGGGCAGGATGTACCCAATGCGCCGAGAGGCTTCAGATCTTTCGAGTTGACGAATTCCAAAACCGCATCCTGATCATCGAAATGACCGAGCTTGCGCTCTTCGCGGCCAATCCGACCACGGATTTCCGGCATCAGGCGGGCGGCAATAGCGCGGCGCGTTTCAACATCAAGGCTTTTTGCAACGGCACCGCCGAAGATGGTCTTGCCTTCTGTTTGCGCTGCGAACCATTCGATGGCCTTGTTGATGATGGCCAGTGTCAGTTCATAGCATGTCTTGGCATCATTATCCCAGGTGAACAGGCCGTGGCTTTCCAGCACAACACCCTTGGCCGTCGGGTTTGCCTTGACGAAGGCTTCCAGATCGAGACCAAGTTGGAAACCCGGACGGCGCCATGGCAACCAGCCAATGTCAGACCCAAAAATCTGCTGTGTCAGCTCTTTCGAATTCTTCGAGGCGGCAATGGCAATGATTGCGTCCGGGTGCATGTGATCGACATGATCAAAGGGCACAAAACCGTGCAGAGGCGTGTCGATGGAGGCCGCGCGCGGGTTGAGGTTGAACGTGCAATGCGGCAGGAACCCAACCATGCGGTCTTCGTCTTCGACACCCTTATAGATGCCTTTCAGCGCTTCCAGCTTGTCCATGTAAAGCGTGGAAAAGCCATCCAGCTTGATGGTGCCGACGTCACCGCCAGATCCCTTAACCCACATGACACGGACTTTTTCACCCGTCAGCGGATCGGTTTCCAGAACCTTCGCCGAGGTGTTGCCGCCACCATAGTTGGTGATGCGCTTGTCGGCGCCCAGCAGGTTGGAGCGATACAAAAGCTTGCCCGGCTCATCGAGCTTTGCAGCGTAAGCATCATCCCAGCGATTATCGAGAAGGCGGGTTTTGCCCGTCATGTCTTCCTCCCAAGTGTTTCGTTCGCGAACCACACATGGTCCGCCTCCCGTTGATGCAGGTATCGCGCAATCAAAACCGCAATGTCAATCAAAAACGATCATAAATTTTCATTGTGCGTCGCACCATTGATTAATTTGATCGATCTTGATTGACAACGTAAAGAGTTTGCGAATAATTGCTCATCAGGAGGACCCCATGCACGAAAGCGAACGCCATCGCATTATCTTGAGCGCCGTACAGGAAAAGCCTGTGGTGACGGTGCAGGATATTGCCGAATTGACGGATGCTTCCGAAGCAACCATCCGGCGGGATATCGCGTCTTTGCATGTGCAGGGCAAACTGCGCCGGGTGCGTGGTGGTGCAGAAGCTGTGCACCCGCCACAGCTCGGCAACCTGGCGGCCCGACCGTTCCGCGTCTCCGAATCAGTCAATATCGATAAAAAACGCGCAATTGCACGCAAAGCTGTCGATTTGTGCGACGATGGTGATGCAATCATCATCAATGGCGGCACGACGACCTTCCAGATGGTACATTACATGTCGGCGCGCCGCCTGCAGGTAATGACGAATTCCTTTGCGATTGCCGAACATCTCGTCAAACATTCAAAGTGCAATGTCAGCGTTCCCGGCGGCGCGATCTATCGCGACCAGAGCCTGATCCTTTCGCCCTTTGACAATGATGCGATCCGCAATTTTTACGCACGCCGTATCTTCATCGGTGCACAGGGCGTTGGTGCCCTTGGCATCATGGAATCCGACGCGCTGGTCATTCAAAGCGAGCAGAAGCTGATGCGGCAGGCCGAGGAACTGATCGTGATGGTCGATTCCAGCAAGTTCCGCAAACGCTCAAGTCTCATTCTTTGTCCGCTGGAAAATGTCTCCACCATCATCACCGATGAGGGCGTGCCTGACGATGCGGCACGCATGGTGGAAGACGCCGGCATAAAACTGATTGTCGCTGGATCAACGGCGAGCGGGGCGGCCGATGCGCCGCCCGACAAAAGAGGTTCCACGTCGGTCGCTTGAGGAGCGTCGACGGGAGGAGTTAAGCCATCAACTGGGAGGAAAAGGCATGAAACTTACACGTAGAACATTGTCACGCGCATTGATGCTTGGCGTCGCCATGGGCGTCGTCGGTATTGGCTCCGGCCTCAGCACGACGGCACAGGCCGCCGACATGAAAATCGCGCTCGTCGTCAAGTCGCTCGGCAACGGCTTCTTCGAAGCTGCCAACAAGGGCGCGCAGGAAGCTGCCAAGGAACTTGGCGGCGTTGAAATCATCTATACCGGCCCAACCTCGACCACGGCAGAAGGCCAGATCGAAGTGATCAACTCGCTGATCGCACAGGGCGTTGATGCCATCGCAATCTCCGCAAACGACCCGGATGCGGTTGTTCCAGCTCTCAAGAAGGCTGAACAGCGCGGCATCAAGGTCATTTCCTGGGACAGCGGCGTTGCACCGGAAGGTCGTATCCTGCAGCTCAACCCATCGTCCAACGCGCTGATCGGCAAGATGTGCCTGCAGCTGGCCGCAGCTCATCTCGAAGGTGGCAAGGGCGATTTCGCCATTCTGTCTGCGACCACAACATCCACGAACCAGAACATCTGGATCGAGGAAATGAAGAAGCAGCTGGGTGATTTTCCGGGCCTCAACCTCGTCACCACAGTTTATGGTGATGACCTGGCCGACAAGAGCTACCGTGAAGCACAGGGCCTGCTGACCTCGCAGCCGAACGTAAAGGTTATCGTTGCACCAACCACGGTTGGCGTTCTCGCAGCCTCGCAGGCCGTCAAGGATGCTGGCAAGATCGGTGAAGTCTACGTAACCGGCCTTGGTCTTCCGTCCGAAATGGCCGGTGCGATCAAGTCTGGCGCCACCAAGGAATTTGCGATCTGGAACCCGATCGACCTTGGTTATTCTGCCACGCAGATTGCCTATCACCTCGTCAAGGGTGACACCGATGGCAAGCCAAGCTCGGAAATCGAAGCTGGCCGCATGGGCAAGATCAAGGTTGGCGAAAACAGCGAAGCCGCAATGTCGGAGCCGTTCATCTACAACGCATCGAACATCGATGAGTTCTCGAAGATTTTCTGATCTGCGACAGCCTATCCCGGCGGCGAAAGCCGTCGGGGTCTTAGACCGCAATTGCATACTCAACGTCATCGCCATCTGAGATGGATCGACTTCGTCAACCTCGTTGGATCCTCGGGTCAAGCCGGAGGATGACGTCGAGTATGCGGTTTGCTTATTGCTCGCTCATGAGCACTTCAGGTTCACAGTAATGACCATGGCAATTGAAAAAATGGCTGAAACCACCACACCTGAAATGTCGGCTTCCGCCAACCAGACACCCATTCTGGAAATGCGCGGCATCAGCCAGATATTTCCTGGCGTAAAGGCGTTGGATGGCGTCAATATCGCGCTTTATCCCGGTAAGGTCACCGCCTTGATCGGTGAGAACGGTGCTGGAAAATCGACGCTGGTGAAAATCCTGACCGGCATTTACCGCCCCAATGAAGGCGAAATCCTGCTTGATGGCCAGCAGGTCAATTTTCAAAGTGCGCAGGATGCCATTGATCGCGGCGTCACGGCCATTCATCAGGAAACCGTGCTGTTTGACGAGCTATCGGTTGGTGAAAACATCTTTCTCGGCCACGCGCCAAAAGGCCGTTTTGGTCTGATCGACTGGAAAACCATCAACAACCGTGCACGGGTTTTGCTCGAAAAACTCGAAAGCACCATCGATCCGTCGATCCGGCTGAAAGACCTGTCCATTGCGCAGCGCCATCTGGTGGCGATTGCCCGCGCGCTTTCGGTTGAAGCCCGCATCGTGATCATGGATGAACCGACAGCTGCCCTGTCGCGCAAGGAAATCGACGACCTGTTCCGCATCGTCGAAAATCTGAAAAAGCAGGGCAAAGCCATTCTGTTCATCAGCCACAAGTTCGATGAAGTCTATGAAATTGCCGAAAATTACGCAGTGTTCCGCGACGGCAAGATGGTGGGCGCCGGACAGCTGGCCAATACACCACAGGAAAATATCGTGCGCCTGATGGTGGGACGTGACGTCAAGGATGCTTTCCCGAAACAGGCCGTCAATATTGGCGCTACCGTGCTTTCGGTGAAGAACTACTGCCACGACACCGAATTCCGCGACATTTCCTTCGATCTTCGCAAGGGCGAGATTCTTGGCCTTTACGGATTGATCGGCGCTGGCCGCTCGGAACTGTGTCAGTCGCTGTTTGGCATCACCAAACCGGCCTCCGGCAGTCTGGCCCTCAACGGTCAGGATATCCAGATCCATTCTCCCGGCGACGCCATTGGTGCTGGCATCGTTTATGTTCCAGAGGAACGTGGGCGCCACGGCCTGGCGCTCGACATGCCGATCTACCAGAACATGTCGCTGCCCTCGCTGGCACGCACTTCACGCAAGGGGTTTCTTGCCGCCGCCAACGAGTTTGCGCTGGCGCGCAAATATGCCACGCGACTTGATCTGCGCGCCGCAGCGCTTTCCGTACCGGTTGGCACGCTGTCCGGCGGCAACCAGCAGAAGGTTGTCATCGGCAAATGGCTGGCAACACAGCCCAAGGTGATCATTCTCGATGAACCGACCAAGGGCATCGATATCGGCTCCAAGGCGGCCGTGCACGGCTTCATCAGCGAACTGGCGGCAGAGGGCCTGTCGATCATCATGATCTCATCGGAACTGCCGGAAATTCTCGGCATGTCCGATCGTGCTCTGGTGATGCGTGAAGGCCTGATGGCCGGCATGTTTGAACGTGCCGAATTTTCGCCGGAAGCGCTGGTGCGCGCCGCCACTGGCAACCTCTAGGACATTGACGATGCAGAGACTTCTCAAAAACCGCGAAATCTTGCTGGCCGGCATCATCATCCTGATGATCATTGGCTTTTCGATGCGCGCTCCCGGTTTTGAAAAACCGGCCAATCTCGTCAATATCTTCAACGACACATCCATTCTCATCATTCTGGCGCTTGGCCAGATGGGCGTGATCCTGACGAAATCGATCGATCTTTCCGTCGCCGCGAACCTTGCCTTTACCGGCATGGCGGTGGCCATGACCAATGCGGCCTTTCCCGGCGTGCCATTGCCTGTTCTCATTGCCATGGCCATCGGCATCGGTGCATGTCTTGGCGGCATCAACGGCTTTCTCGTCTGGGCACTGCGCATTCCGCCGATTGTTGTGACACTGGGTACCCTCACCATCTATCGCGGCATGGCCTTTGTGTTGTCGGGTGGTGGCTGGGTCAACGCGCACCAGATGTCGCCAAGTTTCCTCAATATTCCACGGCTGCCGATCCTTGGTGTTCCGGTCCTCTCCTGGATTGCCGTGTTCATCATTGCTGGCGCATGGCTGGTTCTGACACGCACCTCGTTTGGCCGCTCTACCTTTGCATCGGGCGGTAACCCCAACGCCGCGATCTATGCCGGTATTGATGTTGGACGAACACGGTTCCTTGCCTTCGTGCTATCCGGCGCGCTGGCCGGTCTGGCGGGTTATCTCTGGGTGTCACGTTACGCCGTTGCCTATGTCGATATTGCCGCCGGTTTTGAACTCGACAGCGTAGCAGCGAACGTGATTGGCGGCATTTCGATTGCCGGTGGTATTGGCTCAGTGGCAGGAGCTGTCCTTGGCGCCCTGTTTCTCGGCGTCATCAAAAATGCCCTGCCGGTGATTGGCATCTCACCCTTCGCGCAGATGGCGATTTCCGGCATCGTTATTGTCCTTGCGGTCGTCTTCAACGCCCGCGCTGAAGCGAAGAAGGGCCGCATCATCCTGCGGGATCAGGCCGCAAAAGATACAGCGAAGGAGGTTGCGGCATGAGCATCTCACACACCGAAAACACCTCAGTCCGCGTTATTCCTGACAAGCTCGGCACCCCGTTCAAACGCATCATGTCCAGCTGGGAAGTGCTATTGCTGGGTGTGGCGATCCTGATCTTCGTCGCCAACTCCTTTGCCTCGCCCTACTTCCTCAATGCCTGGAACCTGTCGGACGCCACCTTCAACTTCACGGAAAAGGCAATGATCGCCTTTGCCATGGCGTTGTTGATCATTGCCGGCGAGATCGATCTTTCGGTTGCTGCCATCATCGCATTGGCCTCCACCGCCATGGGTTATGCCGTCCAGATGGGGGTCGGCACGCCGGGCCTCGTTGCGATTGGTATTGGCACCGGCCTTCTCTGCGGTGCGTTTAACGGCTTTCTGGTGGCAGGGCTGAAGCTGCCATCAATTGTTGTCACCATCGGCACCATGAGCCTGTTTCGTGGCATTTCCTACATGGTGCTGGGTGACCAGGCCTATGGCAAATATCCAGCCGATTTTTCCTATTTCGGTCAGGGCTACGTGTTCTGGGTCATATCATTCGAATTTGTGCTGTTCATCGTAATGGCGGTGATTTTCGCCATTCTGCTGCACGCCACGAATTTCGGCCGCCAGGTTTTCGTTATCGGTAGCAATCCCTTTGCCGCACGATTTTCCGGCATTCCAGTCGAGCGGGTTAAATTCATCCTGTTTCTGCTGACGGGATTGATGAGCGGTATTGCTGCCGTCTGCCTCACCTCGCGCCTTGGCTCCACCCGCCCGTCGATTGCGCAGGGCTGGGAGCTGGAAGTCGTGACGATGGTGGTACTGGGTGGCGTGTCCATTCTTGGCGGCTCCGGCACAATTGGCGGTGTTGTCATTGCCGCCTTCGTTATGGGGCTTGTGACCTTCGGTCTTGGCCTTCTCAATGTACCGGGCATCGTGATGTCCATTTTTGTCGGCCTGCTTTTGATCGTTACCATCGCACTTCCGATCATCGTTCGCCGCTTTCGGACCATGAGGTAAGCCATGCCGGATCTGGAAAAACACGCCTTCAAGATGAAACTGTTTCCCGGCATGGAAGCCGAATACAAAAAACGCCATGACGAGATCTGGCCGGAACTGGTGACCCTGCTGCATGAGGCAGGCGTCAGCGATTACTCCATCCATCTCGATCATGAGACCAACATTCTGTTTGGTGTGCTGACCCGCCCTAAAAATCACGGCATGGCGGCCCTGCCCGACCAGCCGGTGATGAAAAAATGGTGGGCGCACATGGCCGACATCATGGAGAGCAATCCGGATAATTCCCCCGTTGCAACCGACCTCGTGACCGTGTTCCATCTGAAATGAACAGTGCATCCGCTTCCCATCGCGTCGCCGTCATCGACATCGGCAAGACCAACGCCAAGGTGGTCGTACTCGATACGACAACAGGTGCCGAAATCGCCGTTGAACGTCGGCCTAACACCGTCATCAAAAGCGGGCTTTATCCGCATTACGACGTCGAGGCTCTCTGGCAGTTCATTCTTACAAGCCTGAAGACATTCGCCGTTACACCCGGTTTCGATGCCATCTCCATCACCACCCATGGCGCATCTGCCGCGTTGCTGGATGAAATTGGGCAGCTGGCAATGCCGGTGCTCGATTACGAGCATGCCTACCCTGCCCAGATCAGGGAGGATTACATTTCGCTACGCCCTGATTTTGCGGAAACCGGCTCACCCTTGCAGTCGGTCGGCCTTAATCTCGGCGCGCAAATTCACTACCAGAAGACTGCCTTCTCTACCGTTTTTCAGACGGTCCGCAGCATTGTTACCTATGCCCAATATTGGGCTGCGCGGTTAACCGGTGTTCTTGCAACCGAAGTCACATCGCTTGGTTGCCATACCGATTTGTGGAACCCACGGACAAAAGACTTTTCGTCTTTGGTTGATACGCTCAACATTCGCCAGTTGATGGCGCCTGTCCGCTCAGCCTTCGACATCTTGGGGCCCGTACGGCAAGAGATTGCCACCGAGATCGGCCTGTCGAAACAGATTCCGGTTTATTGCGGCATTCACGATTCCAACGCTTCGCTGTTACCGCACCTTCTCAAGCGCGATGGAGATTTTTCCGTCGTCTCGACCGGGACATGGGTGGTGAATTTCGCAATTGGCGGCGCGCTCGATCAACTGGACCCAACACGCGATACGTTGACCAATGTCGATGCCTATGCCCGTCCCGTTCCGTCATCCCGTTTCATGGGCGGCCGTGAATATGAAATGCTGAGCCAGCAGTTCGGCAGCGTACCAGCCGTGGAGATTGAAGCCGCGTTACCCACAGTGCTGACACATGGCATGATGTTGTTGCCAAGTGTGGTCAAAGGGTCTGGTCCATTTCCGAACGAGGATGCCCGGTGGGTTGCAGACAAGGACGCCAACAATGCCGAGCGGCATGCAGCGGCAGCGCTTTATCTGGCCTTGATGACGGATGTCAGTCTCGGACTACTTGGTCGCAAAGGGCCAATCCTCGTTGAAGGGCCGTTTGCCAAAAATGCCCTTTATCTCAAGGCGCTTTCCAGTTTTGCCAATACTGATGTGATTGCGATTGGTGGCTCGACGGGCACCAGCGCTGGCGCGGCTCTGCTAACGGGGTCATCACCCACCACACAAGACAGTCGCGAAATTGTTGCGGGGAGGCTCGAGGTCGGTGAATACAAACGCCACTGGCATGCGGCGATGGAGCGTGTTGCCGGCTGAAAAAATCCAGCAAACGCTGAGATCAAGGGCTTCCCGATCGATAAACGGGAAGCCCTTGTTGTTTCAGGCGTCGAGACTGACGGCGCGTGCACCTTCCGTGTCGAACACATGCAGGTGCTGGCCAGGGAAATCCACCCGCACCTTGGGACCAGCCGACAGAGCGGCACGATCCAGCGTGAAAATCTTGAACGGCAGGCCATGCAGTGACAGGTGAATGATGATGCCAAAACCGGTCGGCTCGATCAGTTCAACATCGGCCTCAATGCCACCCGTTTCGACCATGGTGACATGCTCGGGGCGAATGCCGAGGGTGACAGACGCGTTCTCATGCAGCTTGACCGGCTTTGCCAGTTTCATGACCGTGCCATCGGCAAGGCGAACACCATGGCTACCATCCTGCGCAACATAGGTGCCGGTCAGGAAGTTCATGCCCGGAGAACCGATAAACCCGGCAACGAACAGGTTGGCTGGGGTATCGTAAAGTTCGAGCGGTGTGCCGACCTGCTGCACCACGCCACCATTCATGGCAACGATACGGTCAGCCAGTGTCATGGCTTCGATCTGGTCGTGGGTCACATAGATCGAGGTTGCCTTGAGGTCGGCATGCATTTTCTTGATTTCAGCGCGCATCTGTTCACGCAGGCGGGCATCGAGATTGGAAAGCGGCTCGTCAAACAGGAAGGCCTTGGGTTGGCGCACGATGGCACGCCCCATGGCGACGCGCTGACGCTGGCCACCCGAGAGCGCCTTGGGGCGGCGTTCCAGCAACGGATCAAGCCCCAGTTTCGCGGCCGCACCGCTGACGGCAGCGGCAATCTTTTCCTTGGCGGTTTTGCGAAGCCGAAGGCTGTAGCTCATATTGTCGGCAACCGACATATGCGGATAAAGCGCGTAGGACTGGAACACCATGGCGATATCGCGGTTCTTCGGTGCGACGTCGTTGACGCGGTTTCCTTCAATGCGGATGTCACCGGACGAAATATCTTCCAGACCGGCAATCATGCGCAGTAGCGTGGACTTGCCGCAGCCGGACGGTCCAACCAGGACGATAAATTCCCCGTCCTGAATTTCCAGATCGACCCCATGCAGCACCGGATAGTTGCCATAGGTTTTGCGAACATTTTGAATATCGATAGATGCCATAATAGAGCTCCTAGCCTTTCACCGCGCCGGCGGTGAGGCCTTGAACAAGGTAACGCTGGATCAGCAGGAAGAAGACGCAGGCCGGGATAAGCGCAAGAACGCCCGCCGCCATCATCTGTCCAAAGTCCACCGAGAATTTTGAAACGAAGGTCAGAAGGCCGACCGGGAATGTCGCCGCGTCGTTGCCGGAGATCAGCATCAGCGCAAACAGCAGTTCGCTCCAGGCCGCGGTAAAGACGAAGCCGAGGGTTGCCGCTACGCCGGGAAGCGTCAAAGGCAGAATGATCTGCCGGAAGGCAACAAAACGGCTGGCGCCATCAATCATCGCTGCCTCTTCCAGATCCTTCGGAATTCCATCAAAGAAGGACTGCATCAGGAAGGTGGCAAACGGCACGTTGAAGGCGGTGTAAACCACAACGAGCCCGGTCAGGCTGTTGGTCAGGCCAAGCGGCGACAGCATCTTGAAGATTGGCGCAACCAGCATGACCAGCGGAAACATCTGGGTCAGCAGCATCAGGCCGACGATCCAGTATTTCGCCTTGAAGTCGAAACGCGACAGCGCGTAACCGGACAAAGATGCAAGGATTGTCACGACAACGGCTGTCGAACCGGCAACGATCAGGCTGTTCTTGAAGAACACTGGAAAAGCACTATGGGCAATAACGAAGCTGAAATGGTCAAATGTCATGCGCGACGGCCACATGCGCACACCTTCGCTGTAGAGCAGGTCATTTGGCGTGACCGACACCTTCAACAACCAGTACAACGGGAAAAGCGCAACGACCACATAGACCAGAATGGCAAGACGATGAGCGCCGATGGAGATAACTTTATTGGCTCTCATGGGATCAATCCTTCTTCAACATCGATTGGCGCAGCAGGATAATCAGCATCGAATAGGCCAGGAGAAGAACCAGCAACACCAGCGCGATAGCCGAAGCGTAACCAAAATCCAACCGCTTGAAAGCCTGCGTGAAAATGTAACTTGCGACGATCTGCGTGCGGTCTGCCGGACCACCATTGGTCATGACGATGATCAGATCGGCGAAATTGGAAATCCAAACGGTTCTGAGCAGCACGGTGATGGCAATGGTCGGCGCCAGAAACGGCAACGTAATCGACATGAAACGCTGGACAGGACCTGCGCCATCGATTTCGGCCGCTTCATAAATATCACGCGGGATGGCCTGCAAGGCAGCCAGCAGCGTGATGGCGAAGAACGGAATGCCCCACCAGATATTGGCGACAATTGGTCCCCACATGGCAAGTTGTGGATCGGACAGGATGTTGTTGGGCGCATCCAGAATGCCGAGTGCATGCAGCCAGTGTGGCAGCGGGCCGATCAGCGGATTAAACAACCATGCCCAGTTGAGGCCGGCCAGAAATGTCGGCACCGCCCAAGGCAGGAAGACCAGCGCCTGGACAAGTCCACGGCCATAAAAGGGTTTGTCGAGCAGCAATGCCAGAATAAGGCCAAACACAAACTGCAGGAACACCGAGGCACCGGTCCACCACAGCGTGTTTTTCAGAGCGCGGTAAAAGGCCTGGTCCTGCGACAGCGTTTTGAAATGTTCAATGCCGATAAAGCCGCCTGAAAACGGATTGAGAAGCTGCACATCCCGAAATGCATAGGACACGCCCAGTGCCAATGGCACCAGCATGACGGCGGCAATCAGGATGAGCGACGGCGCACTGTAGAGCCAAGGCTCACTCTTGTGCGCCAGCCGCTGCAAAAATGGTCGTCTGTCCTGGCGCCGCGTGTGCGGAAGGGCAGTGTTGTTCATGGAAGGCATTCCTGTTCTGGCCTTTTGGCGGTCGCCTTGCGCCACCACTCTTTATCAGGGCTTTCGGAGATCAAACCGACAGCAAGTCACGGTGCGGGGCTGAACCCCGCACCGCACTTCGTTTTACTGCTTGGCAAGGTGCTTCTGCTGCGCCTTGGTCAGGTAGTCTGCCCACTGGTTGGCCAGATCTTCCGGAGTGATGTCGCCCAGCAAGGCCTCCTGCGAGGTCTTGATCACAAGCGAATCCTTGAAGAAGGCAAATTCTTCCAGATAGGTCGGCATGGTGGTTGGCACGGCATCCTTGTCTTCCAGTTCGGCAAACCAGCCCTTGAACTGTTCACTGGCATAGAACGGGTCTTTTTCAGCCGACTTGTGAACCGGAAGAGCGCCGGTCTTTTTGTTCCACTCGATGTTGCCCTCTGGGCCTTCGAGCGTTTCAATCAGCTTCCAGGACAGATCCTTGTCCTTGGACGACGCCATCATCGACCAACCAGCAAAGCCGATTGTCGGGAAGGTCTTGCCATCAGGACCCTTTGGCATGGTCATGATACCATAGTCTTCCGACTTCATGCGCTCGGCAATCGCAATCAGAGCGTCCGGATCCTGGTCAAGGAAGGCGCAGGTGCCCGTGTAGAAGCCGGCAACGATTTCGTTGAAGCCCCAGTTGACGCTGTCCTTCGGTGCATAACCGTTCTTGTAGAGATCGATCAGCCATGTCAGACCCTTGACCCAGCCTTCGCTGTTCATCGTCGAAGTGCCGTCCTCATTGAAGAACTTGTTGGAGCCGGCCATAGATGCGCCGAACATGATCCAGCCATTCAGGCCACCGGGACCACCACGAAGGCAATAACCGTATTTGCCCGGCAGTGCCGAAATCTTCTTCGAGGCTTCGGTGAACTCATCCATGGTCTTTGGCGGTTCGCTCACACCTGCTTCCGACAGCAGTTTCTTGTTGTAGAACATGGCGCGCAGATAGAAGCCGTAAGGCAGCATATAGGCCGTGTCTTTGACGTCGCGGCCAAGTTCAAGCGCACGCGATGTCAGACCTGGTGTGTGCTCCCACTTTGCGAGATATGGCTCAAGGCTTTCGAGCATGCCATTGTTGGCATAAAGCGACAGCCAGGTATCCGGCATTTCGATAACGTCAGGCACTTCGCCAGCCGATACCATGGTTGCAAATTTCTGGAATGCCTCCCCCCAAGGAAGCGAAATGATCTCAACTTTGGTGCGCGGGTTCGCTGCCTCAAACTTGGCGACGATGGACTTCAAGGTCTCGGTCCGTTCAGGGCTGGTAATAACCTCCACCAGCTTCAATGTCGTGTCCGCAAGTGCCGTGCCTGCCATCATCGAGGCAAAAACCGCAGCGGTCAGCAGCTTCTTCATCATTCCAGTTCCCCCTGTTGTTGGGTTTCGTTGGTTGTCGTTACTCCATCAGGTCGCAGCAGCGATGGCCGCTTCCAGATCTCCCCAAAGCGCATCTGTCCCCTCAAGACCGACATGCAGCCGCACCGAACGGGCGCTGATGCCGAAGGTCTGGGCTGAATTGGGCTGCGCTTTTTGTTCAAGCACCACCTCGCCGGGAACGATCAGACTTTCATGACCGCCCCAGCTGACGCCGAGCTTGAAAAATTTAAGCTGATCCGCAAAAGCGCGCACATTCACGCCTTCCCGGAAAATGAATGAAAACAGGCCCGATGTGCCGTTCAGACCGGTCGGCAGGCGATTGGCCAAAGCCGGATGGCAGACGGTTTCCACGACATCAAGGTCCTGAAGTTTGCGGGCAATCGTCAGTGCCGATTGCTCATGCGCCTTCATGCGGATCGGCAATGTGCGCATGCCACGGATCAGCAGCCATGCATCGAACGGCGAAAGCTTGCCGCCAAGATATGGATAGGCCTCCCCGCGAATGCGGCTGATCAGCTCCTTCGAACCGGCAACCACACCGGCGACAACATCACTGTGGCCACCGAGATATTTGGAGGCCGAATGCAGGACAATATCAACGCCCAGCTTCAAAGGTTGCTGGAAGATCGGGCTGGCCCAGCTGTTATCGATGACGCTGATGATGCCGTGTTTGCGGGCGATTGCGGCCAATGCGCCAACATCATGCGCCTCCATGACCCAGCTGGTCGGGCTTTCCATGTAGAACAGCTTGGCGCCGGGAAGCGCCTTGGCAACGGCTTCTTCGTCGCGACCATCCACATAGGTCACCTCAACCCGCATGCGCTTGAGAAGTGTTCCAAACAGGCGGAAGGCATCCGGGTAAACGTGACGCACGGCAACGATCCGATCGCCCGGCTCGACGAATGACAGGACGGTCGACGAAATCGCTGACATGCCGCTGGCAAACCCGATGGCATCTTCTGCGCCTTCCAGCTTGGCAAGCATTTCCTCGAAGGCGCGGACCGTCGGGTTCAAACCACGGGTATAGACCGGACGGGACTTTTCGCCGCGATAGGTCGAGACCATCTCGTCATAGCTGGAGAAAGTGAACAGCGAGGTCTGCACGATTGGCGGGACAACGGCCTCGTAGGCATTTTCTTCATCGTGGGCGACGATCTGTGACGCAAGATCGAACGTGCCGGTCACATCATTCATTTGGACATTTCCTTGATATCTTCCTCGACAATATCGAGGATTTTCAGTGTTTCACGGCGTGCCGCTTCAGTGTCCTGCGCGGCAATCGCGTTAAATAGCGTGCGATGGAATGGGAACGAGCGGCGCGCAAAATCCGGTCGATCAAAGGGCTGATCCCAGAACTGCTCAAAAGCCTCTCGCATCTGCTCCAGCAACTGGCGGAACAGCGGATTATGCGTGGCGTCATAAATGGCCAGATGAAACTCGAGGTCCTGACGACCGGAAGTGCCCCTTTCGAGATGTGCCCGCTCCATTTCGTCGAGTTTCTGCTCAATGGTCACGACATCGGTGGCGGTGCGGCGGCGCGCAGCCACCATGCTGGCTTCCACTTCGATGCCGCGCCGCACTTCCAGCGTTTGGAGCAGAATGTCGCGCAGGTTCACCGTTTCGAGGGACAATGGCATGTGAATTGTCGCTGTGGTGACAGGCTTCAGCAGATAGGTTCCGCTGCCTTTACGGGTTTCCATGACGCCCAGCGCCTGGAAATGCCGGATCACTTCGCGGATGGTCGAGCGACCAACAGCAAGCGCTGCCATCAACTCGCGCTCGGCAGGCAAACGGTCACCCGTCTTGAGGCTGGCTCTGTCGATGTAATCCGACAATGCGCTGGTCACCTGTGCCACACGATCAATTGGTGGCAGTGGCGCGATTGACGGCCTCTCCTGTTTAACCTTCACGTTTTTTCCCCGACGACCTATTAATTGGTCTGACATCTTAGCATTATGCCGCATTAACGATCTGTCAAGGTCGAGGTTGGATCAGTTTGTTCTGTTTTTTCAAATTCTGAAAAACAAGCTGACGTGCGGAGTTCTGGCGTGCCACTCCGCGGAAAACATCAACAATTACAATGGCGAAATTAAATAGCGCGCTATGAAATTTCCTATGCTGAGCAGCCAAACGAATGTGTGAAGGCTTTATAGCAGAAGAAACCAATCAGAAGCGGTCTGCGACCTGAATGCCAGCCGGTCCGAGAATAACCGCGATCAGAACGGGCAGGAAAAACAGGATCATCGGAACGGTCAACTTAGGAGGCAGAGCCGCCGCCTTCTTTTCAGCCTCATTCATGCGCTCGTCACGGCCTTCCTGCGCCAGAACACGAAGTGCCTGCGCCAATGGCGTACCATAACGTTCAGCCTGGATAAGAGCCTGCGTCACGCTTTTGACGATGTCGAGCTGGGTGCGGATGCCGAGGTTTTCGAGCGCGGTGCGGCGGTCCTGAAGGAATGACAGTTCTGCTGTCGTCAGCACCATTTCTTCCGCCAACTCCGGAGACTGGTCACCCATTTCATCGGCGACGCGGCGCATTGCCGCTTCCATTGATATGCCTGACTCAACACAGATCAGCATCAGGTCGAGCGCGTCCGGCCAGGCGCGCTTGATCGACAATTGGCGCTTTTTCATCTGGTTGGAGATGTAAATATTGGGGCTGTAAAAGCCGATATAGGCAACAACAAGCACCACCAGAATACGAACTGGCATCGCTTTTTCGGCAAGATTTCCAAGGCCGAAAACCCAGACTATTGCCAAAATCAAAAACACGAATGGCAGAATGAAGCGTGCAGCAAGAAATGTGTTCAGGGCGTTCTGCGAACGATAACCTGCAGCGCGCAGCTTGTTCATGGTGTTTTCATCGACCAGCGCTTCACGCAGGTTGAACCTCTCCACGATCTTGCGGGCCGATTTGTTGTTGGAGGTTCGCAGTGAACCCTTGTTGCTGAGCTCTGCTTGCATGCGCTCACGTTCACGGCTGCGGATCTGATCGCGTTCCGTGGAGACAGCCTTCATGCGTTTGTTCAGGTCACCCTTTTCGAAATAGGGCAAGACAAGCGTGTAGAGTGTTGCAAAAACGGCCAATGCCACCAGCAGCGCCATGATCATGGTCGGATTGGTCAGGCTTTTTGCGAGTTGCTCAGACATGCGCCGCCGCCCTCAAATATCGAAATTGATCATGTTGCGCATCACCAGAATGCCAATCGACATCCACACCCCTGACACACCGAGGATAATATGTCCTCTCGGGTCGTTAAACAGGTGCATGATGTAATCAGGCGAGGTCATGTAAACCAGAAACGCCACAATAAAGGGCAAGGCGCCGATGATGACGGCAGAGGCCTTTGCTTCCATGGAAAGAGCACTGACCTTCGCCTTCATCTTCTTGCGTTCACGCAAGACCTTGGAAAGATTGGCAAGCGCTTCCGACAGATTGCCACCTGCCTGCGCCTGAATGGTAATGACGGTCGCAAAGAAATTTACTTCCGAAAGCGGCATGGTCAGTGTCATGCGTGTGGCTGCTTCGGGAATGCTCAAACCCAGTTGCTGGGAATCCAGAATGCGCTGGAATTCGGTTTTGACCGGCTCTTGACCGTCGGCTGCAATCAGCCGCACCGCGTCGTTCAGCGGCAAACCTGATTTGATCGACCGGCACATGACGTCGAGTGAATTGGGAAACTCGTTCAGAAACTGGCGTTTGCGACGCCCCACCAGAAAGCCAAGGATCCAACGCGGCAAACCAAATCCGCCCACAAAGGACGCGGCAAGAACAACGAGAAGCGGCAGGCCCGACAACAAAGCCAGCAGGAAAATGACCAGGCCGACCACCGCACTGATGACGTAAAACTTGCTGACCGTGATCGACAATCCAGCCTGCGTGATCTTGCCTTTGAGGCTGATATCGCGGTTCTTTTTGTTCTTTTCCTGCTGCCTTTTTTCCAGGTCTTTCAGATTGTCCTGAACGGATTTTCGCCGTTTGCTCAGTTCCTGAACCCTGTCACGGGCCGCCTTGATCTTAACGCGATCCGTCTCGGCAGATTTGACACGATTGACACGGCTTGCCGTCTTGTTTTCAACCTCAATGCGCTGAAACAGAAACGCATACGCCAGCGCGGCGGCAGAAATGCCGACCAGCGCAACAAGCATAAATATCGTCAATCCATTGGCAGCCATCTATCGCTTCAATCCTATTGCGATTTCTTTTCCATCTCATCGAGTGCAGCCGCCAAACGGCGCTCCTCGTTGTAATACCGGGCGCGATCCCAAAAATGTGGTTTGCCGATACCGGTCGACACATGGCGACCAATCAGGCGGCCTTGTGCATCTTCACCTTCAATTTCGTACCGCACGAGATCCTGGGTGATGATCACGTCACCTTCCATGCCGACCACCTCGGTAATGTGTGTGATGCGGCGTGAACCATCACGAAGACGGGTCGCCTGAATAACCACATCCACAGAACCAGCGATAATTTCGCGGACAGTTTTGGCCGGCAGGCTGAAACCGCCCATGGCGATCATCGATTCCATACGGCTGAGGCATTCACGCGGCGAGTTGGAGTGGATGGTGCCCATTGAACCATCGTGACCGGTGTTCATGGCCTGCAGCAGGTCAAAAACCTCCGATCCGCGCACTTCACCAACGATGATGCGTTCCGGGCGCATACGAAGGCAGTTCTTGACCAGATCACGCATGGTGATCTCTCCCTCGCCTTCAATATTTGGCGGACGCGTTTCAAGGCGCACCACGTGAGGCTGCTGCAATTGCAGTTCTGCGGTATCTTCGCAGGTGATCACACGCTCGTTCTTGTCGATATAACTGGTCAGGCAGTTCAGCAGTGTCGTCTTACCGGAACCGGTACCACCTGAAATCACCACGTTACAGCGCACGCGGCCAATGATTTGCAGAACGGCGGCGCCTTCCGGCGTGATTGCCCCAAACCTGACAAGCTGATCAAGCGTCAGCTTGTCTTTCTTGAACTTACGGATTGTCAGCGCAGGACCATCAATGGCTAGCGGTGGTGCGATAACGTTGACACGCGAACCATCCGGCAGACGGGCGTCGCAGATCGGGCTTGCTTCATCAACGCGACGGCCAACCTGGCTGACGATGCGCTGGCAAATCGACAGAAGCTGCGAATTGTCACGGAAGCGCACTTCCGATTCTATGGTTTTGCCATCCACTTCGATAAAGGTCTGGCCGGACCCATTGACCATGATATCGGCGATATCGTCGCGCGCCAGAAGTGGTTCCAGCGGGCCGTAACCAAGAACGTCATTGCAGATATCATCGAGCAATTCTTCCTGCTCGGAAATCGACATGGCGAAATTCTTGATGGTGATGATATCGTTGACGATATCGCGAATTTCGTCGCGTGCGCTTTCATTGTCCAGCTTGGAAAGCTGCGACAAATCGATGGTGTCGATCAGCGCGGAAAACACCTGGCCCTTGGTTTTATAATACTCTTCGGTGCGGGCCATTTTTTTGCGCTGGGGTGCTGGCGCATTGGACTGCAGCGGAGGCGGAGAAACCTGCTGGCGAGAAACGACCGGTTCTATCGTCTCGATCTTTTCCGGTTTCGGCATGACAGGCGCAAGGGTCGGTGCAGACGGGCTAACCAGACCGACGCCTCCAACTTTGCCACTGCCTTCGTTCCCGCGTTTTCCAAACATGCCAGTCTTCCAGTTGCCCAATCTTACGGTTGCTTCATGCGGCAAATTACTTCCGCTTCAGCATTTCCATAATTTTACCCAGACCCGGCTTCTTTGCCTTTTTGGCAGTCGCGCGCCCGGTTACCAGGTGGGATATTTGTGAGAAAGTTTCCGCGATTGGTGATTTCGCATCGATTTCACTGATCATCCGGCCGCTATTGGCGGCATTGCCAAAAAGCTGAACATCAAACGGAATGATGGCGATCGGCGCCGTTTCAAGCGGTTCGAAGAAATCTGCAGGTGCGATCTCCGGGCGTTTCGCCATGCCAACCTGATTGAGGACCAGGTGCGGCGGCTTGTCGTTCGGGCGCATTTTCTTCAAGGAATCGAGCATGTTCTTGGTGTTGCGCAGGTTGGCAAGATCAGGAACAGCGGTGATGACCACTTCATCCGCTTCCGCCAGCACGTTGCGTGTCCACTCGCACCAGCCATGCGGAATATCGAGCACCGCGACAGGGGCCGTCCGCTGCAGCAATTCCATCACCGGTTGGAATGCCACACGATCAAAGTCATAGGCACGGTCCAGCATCGATGGAGCCGCCAGAAGCGACAGATGCTCGGAGCATTTGGTCAACAGGCGATCAAGGAACATTTCGTCCAGACGCTCTGGCGAAAACACCGCCTCGGCAATGCCCTGTGCCGGGTCCTGATCGAAATCGATATTGGCTGTTCCGAAGGGAAGATCAAAATCGGCCAGAATGGTTTCGGTCGAAAACAGGCTGGAAATTCCAAATGCACAGTTATGCGCAATGGTAGATGAACCAACCCCACCCTTGGCACCGATGAAGGCGATATTTCGGCCCAAAGGCTCAGCTTCCGGGTCAACGAAAATGGCGGAAATGGCTGACAGGACGTCAGGCATTTTCACCGGCGCAACCAGATATTCGGAAATGCCGTTACGGATCAGATCGCGGTAGAGGGAAATATCGTTGAAATGTCCGACGATGATAACCCGGGTGGATGGGTCGCACACTTCGGCAAGCGGGGCCAACTCATCCATCAGTCTCGACGGCTCGCAGGTGGTTTCCAGAATGATGAGGTTTGGCGTTGGCGACGATGAGAACATGCCGGCAGCTGCCGCAATATCACCGTTGGTGATACGCAGGCTTACCTTGCCCATGCGCCGATCACCGCCCAAACGCTCCATGACGCGCTGCATGGCTTCGCTTTCGCAGAAGCTATGAATGGAAATCCGCGGTAATGGCCGCAAACCTTCCAAATCGACGGGCTTGTGCGCATCGTCGAGGTCAGCTTCGTCAGCGCCTTTGCCTTTGATTTCGTATTCTATCGCGTTCATGTTTCACCTGTCAGGAAAAAGAGTACCAGCCCGCATCAGTCGGCGGACGCGGTATTATCTCCGTTGCGATACCCATCAATGACAACAGACCGGCGTTCGGCATCGATTGGTGTCATTCCGCGCGGTGCGACCAGATCCATCGGGTTGGCGATCTGGGCCGCAAGATTGTTCTGCGTTGCGCAGCCAAAATTGTGCCAGTTGCGGTTCTTCGAGGTATTGTTGGTCAGGTCTTCCGGCCATTCGCCACACTGGCCAGTCATGGCCGTTACCGCAACATAGCTGAGACGAATTGGGGCTGCATCACCCTGCGGGCTGGCAGCATACACCGTTTCGACGATTTTCCCAGCTGGCACGCCCGAGCCAGTCAGGATCGTGCGGATTTGCTTAGCGACGCGCGATGCAGCGGCAGAGTTTGGCGACCCTGATGGCATCTGTATCTGAACGATACCGGTCGACGTTCCCTTGTAACTGGACACGAAGCCTTTGATGTTGTCGGCGGCAGGCGTTGTCAAACGGCCGTCACCGGAGGCAACCGGAATATCAATCGTATGCTCTGCTTCATTGAGCGTGATGGGGTGGCGTGTGCGATAATCATCCGGAATGGCACCGGTGTTCATCCCATCGCGGGTACCGCAAGCCTGCAGCAGCCCGGCCAATGCCGTAACGGCAAGCGCAAAGGACACCCGGCGAAGCGGCGAGGCGTAAACTGTTGTCTGTGTCGCCATCATGATGGTCCCCCTCGTGCCGGGAGCGGCGGCATACGGTTTCATCTGAAGCTCCATTGTCATTTGTAGATAAACCCGACCGTGCCCTGGTATGGCGCTGCTGGCGCCTTTTCCTTGCGGCCATAGACCTTGTTGACGCGATTCATGAAATACATGGCGGCATCATTTTCAGGATTGAAGTTGTCGTCTGGACGGGCCAGCTGGTTGCGAGCCACAGGACGCACCAGATAAGGCGTGGCAATGATGACCAGTTCCGTTTCGTTGCGGATGAAGTCCTTGCTACGGAACAGCGTTCCAAAGACAGGCACCTTTGAAATACCTGGCAGACCGGACATCGCCTGGCGAATATTGTCCTGCACAAGACCGGCAATGACGATGGAGCCGCCAGATGGCAATTCAACTGTCGTGGATGCCTCACGCTTGCGGATGGACATGTAAGTTGCGCCCGGAGTACCACTCGATGTATTGCCGGTTACCGCATTACCTTCATAACTCGGTTCGGAAACATTGGTCTCGATCTTCAGGCTGATACGGCCAGGAGACAGGACAACAGGGCGGAAATTCAGTTCGATACCATAATCGACCGTGTTGGTCTGGCGGGTCAGAACTGAACGTTCACCGCCCGTCACAGGGTTTTCCTCTGTCGAGATTTCCTGCGTGCCCTGCATACGGAATTCGCCACCGACATAAAATTTGGCTTGCTCGCCAGAGATAGCGGTCAGGCTTGGTTCGGCAAGCGTACGCATAACACCGGCCTGTTCCATGGCATTGATGTAGGATGCAAAACGCATCGACCCGGAGCCGATTGCACCAGTGATAACTCCCGACAATGGATTTACGGCCGATCCCAGATTGGCAGGATTTGCAAAAGAGAAACCATCACCACTGGAGGTGCTGCCAATCGAACCGTTGAAGCCAAGCTGCTTGAGTACCTGCCTGCTGACCTCAGCAACCGTCACCTTCAGTGTGACCTGATCCTCACCTTCAATCGTCAGCATATTGACGATTTGCGATGTCTGACGGTCTTCAGCAAAGATGGCAGCATCACCGCCATTGTCGCCACCGGTCAGGGTCAAATTGCGGGTAGTCGCCTCACCACCCTTAAGGAAGGCCTCGGCCAACTGGACGGCACGTGCGGAATCCTGCGGTGTTCTGACCGTTCCGCTGAGGACGATGTTGTCCGATACGATCTCGACCTTGATGTCAGACTCGGCAATGAACCGGCGCAGATTGGCCTCAAGGCCATTGATGTCACGTTCGACCTCTAGATCGAGGCTTACGATTTCTTCGCCATGGGCACCGAAAATGAAGATGTTGGTTTGACCAACCGATTTGCCAAACAGATAGATGCGACGTGAGGTGCGGGTCACGGCATCTGCCATGCTCGGATCCGCGACGAGAATGTCATGTGCATCCTGCGGCAAGTCGACAACCAGAGCCTTGTTGAGACCCAGTTTGAGGCGTTTACGGGTGCCTTGGCCACTATCCGTGATACGAATAATGCTTTGAGATGCGGCCTGCGCTTCAGACAGATGAAAGCCGTAAGGTGTGACGTTGCCCGGAATGCCGGAAAAAGCCAGGCAGAATGCCAGGCTTGCTGCGACGGAGGAACGGAATGTCCGTTTGATGTTTTTCACGTTTCCTCTCCCGCTCATTGTGATGCACCCTGTTCTTGCCCGTTTTTGACGATCGAGCCTGATTTGATGACCTGAATTTCAGGTTGGCCACTGCTGCCGCTCAACAGATAATCAGCTGAAACGGTATCGCTTTCACGCGCGTCAGATACCGAACGCAATGACAGGGTCAGCCTGTCGGCCATTTGCTGGGCAACGGTGATGATGCGAGCCTGATCCGGTGTCAGTTCAAGGGTCGCTGTTGCACCAACAACCGAGGCAACGCCGTCTTCGCCCTCGCGAATTTGCTGGTCGATCGCCAGGACCCTGACATTGTTGAGCACGTTTTCGGTCTGGAAGGAGCCTGCGTCACCCTTGCGGACCATGATCACGTCCACACGGTCATTGGGCAGAACAAAGCCGCCAGCACCCGTTGCAACCGAAATTTCGGTCGCAACAGCACGTTTTCCGGAAGGAAGCAGAGCGGACATGATGCTCGTGTTGGAATCAACGACCTTTTCCGGCCGTACGGGCTCGCCCTCAAACATTGGCAGACGCACGATCGAGCCCGTCAGTTCAGTCATGGCATCCGGGCGAGCATCCTGCGTGACATATCCCTGGGTAACACTGCCTTGCGGCCAGGCAACCCAACGAACAGAATCGGGGTTAAGGCGGCTGCCAACCGGCAGATTGGCGGCAGAAACAAGCACGTTAACCGTGGGCTCTTTCTGGACAATTGCTTCCGCCTTCTCCACAACCTGCGGAGTTGAGGCAAGGTTCATAGCAATCATTCCAGCAAGACCGGCAGCAACGACTGCGACGGACAGAATGATGATACGTGCAGGTTTCATGACCGATCCTGAGGCTTTAAATTCGCCTTCTAGGATGACCTGCAATTCGTATAATTATGGTTAACGCACCACTTACATTTGTGGTTAACAAGACATTTCCAGCAAATGTCGCCGTAAACGTTGTTTTTACTACCGGCTACCTCACGAAAGACTGGCGATTGCAGCCTTGACGATTGGTGCTTCAGCATAGGTCAGCAGACCGGCAACACCAATCGCGATGCCGTAGGGTACCTTTTTTGCCGTCAGAAGCGAGTTCGGAATGGGCAAACCGGTCGACAACAGAGCAACGGCCTGCGACCGCATTAAAAGGATCAGCAGCGTCAAAATACCACCAGCATAACCGACGGCCGTCAAAAACAGGAAAAGAGATTGGTCAAAACCAAACCATATGGCCGCCGCAGTCAGGAGTTTGGCGTCTCCGCCCCCCATGACATTCATGGCAAACAGGCAAAAACACACGGAGAAAACAGCAAATGCTGCCAGAAGGCTCATGCCAATGGCAGACCATGCCATGCCGGTGAACGGCGCAACCACGAGGAAGGCACCGAGCAGAATGACGGAAACCCGGTTGGGTATGGTCATGGTGAAAAGATCAGTGAAAGCCGCAAGTGTGAGACACAGAGGCAAAATCAAAAAAATCGCAGCGATAATCATGATCGTTTTCCCCCTTCATGTGGTCGACAACAAACCTGGGCACTGATCTGAACCGGTCAGAAAAAACAGCACTGCCCCGAATGAACGGGGCAGCGTCTTTCAACACATAATGTTGAATTATGGAGCCTTAGCGCCAACTGTCAGGTATGTGGATAGGTTGTTGAACTGCGTGTTCAGCTGGTTACCGAGTGCGGTTGCACCAGTGATGAGCGCCACGGAAATCAGCGCTGCAATCAGGCCATATTCAATAGCAGTTGCACCGGACTCGTCCTTGACGAAACGTGCGAAAATCTTGGTCATGGAAACTCTCCTGGTCTACGTTGTTGTTCAGCACACCGACAACTGTTTCCGTTGTTCGGTTGCGCTGAACCTACACAGAAGCAATTGCCATCCCCTTAAGAAAAGGCCTTAACAAAACGTAAATGATCCTGGATATTCAGGATGGTAAACAACTTACCCAATACCTTGAAAAACCGGAGCTATTCTAAAAATTACACAATTTCATAAGTATTCTGGCAAAGCATCAATCTTGGAGATGCTTCATTTCAGGATTCCACGCCGCACCAGAATGAGACGCACAGGTCCAAAATGCAGACAGCACTGATTAATGTGACCCATATTGAAATGGTTAAAGCGGTTACTCGCTTAACGCTTCATTAACCAAAGATGAGCATTATCTGCGTCAAATGGAATAATTGTTGCGGCGTAAAAAAGGCATTTGATGGCAATGGCACTCCGTTCGCTGGCAAAATTGACAATTGCTGCCATGGTAATCCTGTTGCCGCTGGCAGGTGTTGCCACGTCTGACGATGACATGCTGCGGGTTTCCATGAACCATGCAAGGGTTCTGCGGTTGGATCGCCCGGTCAGCAAGGTCATTGTTGGAAATGCCAAGGTGGCTGATGCGACGGTATCGGATGCGCATACAATTGTGCTGACTGGCCGCAGTTATGGCACGACCAATCTGGTGCTTCTCGATGCCGATGGCAATGCCATTGTCGACGAGCGCATTCTGGTGTCGATCGATGAAGGCAATACGGTGCGGGTGTTCAAGCAGACAGAGCGTACGGTTTTGTCCTGCACACCAAATTGCGAGGAACATTCGCAAAGCGCGAGCCCCTGACGCCTATGCAGATATGAGAAAAGCGGCCCGAAGACCGCTTTTCATAAACGACAGACTGAAAAGATCAGGCGTTATTCTCGTTGATCAGACGCTTGAGAAGTTCAACCTCGTGGCCGAGCTTGGTATCTGCGCCAATCAGTTCCTCGATCTTGCGCACGGCATGCAGAACCGTGGTGTGATCGCGACCACCGAAACGACGACCAATTTCCGGGAATGAACGTGGTGTCAACATTTTCGACAGGTACATGGCGACCTGGCGTGGCTTGACGATAACCCGGGTACGACGGTTCGAAACCAGTTCCTGCCGTGACACATTATAATGGCGGGCCACAATGCGCTGGATATCTTCGATGCGAACCCGCTTTGCTTCTCCAGCACCCACCAGATGCGAAAGAAGTTCGTCGACACGCTCTACTGACAACAAGGGTTCGAACGAGCGACGGAAAATCAGCTGGTTGAATGCACCTTCGAGTTCGCGACCACTTGCCGTTACGCTGCGCGCAACATGGGTCAGGATCTCTTCGGGAATTTCCAGAGCCGGATCATCCTGTCGGGCTGTGCCGAGACGGCGGTTCAGCATCTCGTAACGCATGTCGTAATCCGGGCCTTCGATTTCGACGGCCATGCCGCCCTGAAGACGCGAACGAACGCGTGGATCAAGCGATTCCAGCTCCCATGGCGCACGGTCAGCGGCCACAACAACCTGCTTTGCGCTATCCAGCAGCATGTTCAAGAGATGGCAGAACTCGTGCTGAATCATCTTGCCCTGCAGGAACTGCATGTCATCGATAACCAGAAGGTCGATGTTGCGCAGTGTGTCCTTGAGGGTCAGTGCATCATTGTCGCGAATTGCAGTTGCGAAACGCCACATGAAATATTCGGCGGTCAGATAGACCACACGAGAATTGCGCGGGCTGTCGATTGCCGCATTGGCAATCGCCTGCAGAAGATGGGTTTTGCCGAGACCAACGCCCGCATGAATAAAGAGCGGGTTGAAACGCACCGCGCCTGCACCAGCCTCGGCGATCGTCTTGGCTGCCGCCAGCGCAACACGGTTCGAAGAACCCTCAACAAAGGTGTCGAAGGTGAAGCGGCTATCAAGCGGTGAGCCGAACAGTGGTCCTGCGGACGTCTGGCGAGCCGGTTGGGCCGGGCTTACCGCCACTGGCACTGACATGCCAACCGGCTGCGCTGTCGCAGTCTTGTTGCGCGCTGCCACTGGCGCCATGGTTTCCGTTGCCGGCTCGGCACGCTCAGCGGCCTGCGGAACACGGACATTCGTACGGGTTGCCGAACGGACGAGTATTTCGACCTTCAGAACCTCTGGATCTTCACTCTGCACAAGGCTGGTGATCAGATCGATATAACGGTTGTTGATCCAAGACTTCAAAAACGTCGTTGGAACCGTGAAACGGACGACACTCTTGGAAACCGAATGAAGTTTCAGCCGGGCAAACCAGCTTGCGTAAACCTCAGGACCAACCTGCGCCTTCAAGCGTGCACTGAAACGTTCAAACAGTGCATCTTGAGTCATCTTCGATTTGTCCCCTGCCGGTTCCGAGCAAACGTCATCACATGCCTGCGATGCGCGGTCCCCGTTCACCGCCGCACCCATCACCAAATTCATTTGCATATTGCCGCCTTTCAAATTGCCAATCATAGCCTGACGAAAATACCCCGCCAGGGAAAACCTTCTCGTTATTGCTCTGAGCGACCCCCCTCGTTAAGAATTGCTCAAAGTTCGTTATTGCATGCGAGCCGGTTGTCCCATTCCCTCTTCATCATGGAGAGGCCTGCGATGCACTTGTCGATGCTCCTTTCGTTTCAACTCCCAATCACATTTTTTCAGACAAAGATGTACCGTTCTGCAACTATCAAAAGTTGCAGTTTGCATCGTGTCGATATCTGAAAAAACGGGATGAAAACATCCCGCCGCAAGGAACTATCGAACCTTCGAATTCAACATTCGGAACAGTTGATGGAGTGAAATCCGCGCCCCCTGACGAGATGCATTTAGGCAGGATCGCAGGTTGAGATCAATGGTGATTTTTCTGCAAATTGGAAGAACGGCCATTGACTCTATCTAACCATTTTGCATCACGCGCACCCCATTCTGGAGAATCGCTTATGAATCAATGAGATTCAATTTTCGAGGCTTTCGCGAGGCTGTCCAAATAAAAAAATAAAAAAAAACTTGACTCGAAAGTGCTGCCACCTTTCGCAGAGAAAGACAGGCTATTTACGAAAGACCTCTTGCAAGCATTTGTTTTTAAATGATTTTTTATGTCATCAGCTTGACGCGGGATTGTCATGATAGATGCTGAGACGTTAACAAAAAGTTACAAGCACAAAAAGCCCGGTCAATCGACCAGGCTTTTTAAACTATAATCAAAAAGGATTATATCAGGCTGCGAGAGCCTTAACGCGCTGTGCCAGACGGGACACCTTGCGGGATGCGGTGTTGCCGTGAAGAACACCCTTGGTCGCTGCACGCTGGATTTCCGGCTGAGCGGCCTTCAGAGCTTCGGTTGCAACAGCGAGATCGCCCGTTGCAATCGCTTCTTCAACCTTACGGATGAAGCCGCGAACACGCGAACGGCGAGCCTTGTTGACTGCGGTACGGCGAGCGATCTTGCGGGTCGCCTTTTTCGCCGAAGTTGTATTGGCCATGTATGCCTCTCTTCGAATTCGATCCAATTTCCGCAACCGCAGGACAGAGCCTTTTCAAAGACCTCACGTTCCAGAATTGCGGGAGTTATAGGGACAAGCCTGATCGGCTTTCCTTTACCGTGGGCGGGCATATAGCTTGAATGCGCGCGCCCGTCAACGCGCATTTTCGCTGAAACCGGAGATTCCGACTCCATCGCGCGAAATATCAGCGATTGCGAAACGCCGGTTTCCGCTTCTCGACAAATGCGGCCATACCCTCTTTCTGGTCCTTGGTGGCAAACAGCGAATGAAACAAACGCCGCTCAAACCGCAGGCCCTCTGCCAGCGGCAGTTCGAAGGCACGGTTGACGCTTTCCTTGGCCATCAGAACCGAGGCACGCGACAGAGACGCAATGCGGGTGGCGGCATCCACAGCCTCGTCCAGCAGCCTTTCCGGGGCAACGATACGCGACACCAATCCGGCGCGCTCAGCTTCGACGGCATCCATCATACGGCCGGTCAGGATGAGATCCATGGCCTTGGCCTTGCCAACCGCACGGGTTAGGCGTTGGGACCCGCCCATGCCAGGGATGATGCCAAGAGTGATTTCGGGCTGGCCGAACTTTGCCGTGTCAGCCGCAATGATGAAGTCGCATATCATGGCAAGCTCACAGCCGCCGCCCAGCGCAAAGCCCGAAACAGCTGCGATCACCGGCTTGCGGGTATTGGCCACATCATCCCAGCCACCGATGAAGTCACCGAGATAGGCATCCACAAAGTCGAGCGACTGCATTTCCTTGATATCGGCACCAGCTGCAAAAGCCTTTTCCGAGCCGGTAATGACGATCGCCCCAATGGAATCATCCGAGGTAAACGCCTGCATGATGTGGCGCATCTCTTTCATGACCGTCGAGTTGAGGGCGTTCAGCGCCTTGGGGCGATTGAGTGTAATGACACCAACCTCATCGCGCTTTTCCACCAGCAGCGTTTCATAGTCCATGGCCGTTCTCCCTTGAGGCTCGTTTCAGGTCTGGCAAACCGCACAATAGAAGGAGGATCGGCCTGCCTGCGTTATGCGGCTCACCGTACCCTTGCATCCGGGGGTGCTGCAAGCGTGCCCTTCCCGGTCGTAGACGGAAAAGGAATGCTGAAAGTAACCCAGAGATCCATCTGTTTGGATATGGTCTTTCAACGACGAGCCGCCCGCGGCAATGGCATCGGCAATCACGTCACGAATTTTCCGGGTCAGCAGAACGAGTCTGTCGCCTGGCGTGCCTTGTGCTGTCACCAGCGTACCCGCTGCCCGCTCTGGCGATAGCCCCGCCCGCCACAAGGCTTCGCAGACATAGATATTGCCAAGTCCTGCAATGATCTTCTGATCAAGCAACACTGTTTTTAAAGGCTGCTTGCGGCCAGCAAAACGTCCAGCAAGATAATCGGCGCTCAGCGAATTGCCTGTTGGTTCCGGCCCGAGATTTTCAAAGGCCGGATAACGATCAATATGACGGCGATCAATCAGATGCATGAACCCGAAGCGGCGGGGGTCATTATAAATGACGCGCTGGCGACCATTTCCGGTTTGCAGATGAAAGATCACATGGTCATGTTTTTCATCTTTTGATCTTGGATGATGAAACTCTCCCGGCGTTTCGAAATGAGGTTTTTCGCCGGCGGTCAGGCCCGCCTCGATTCGAAACGAGCCGGACATGCCGAGATGAGCAACAACCGTGCGGTCCTCTTCCAGGTCGATCAGCAGATATTTAGCGCGGCGTCCAAGCGACAGGATTTTATGGCCAGCAAGATCGGGACCAAACCCTTCCGAAAACGGAAAACGAAGGTCAGCGCGTCGCAATTCAACGGCTTCGACCAACGCCCCTTCCATGGTAGGCGCCAAACCGCGCCGGACAGTTTCAACCTCTGGCAATTCGGGCATGGGCATTCATCCAGTTGTTTATCGATGCGACTTTATGCTCTATAGACCACCTGCACATATCGCGGCCATGTGATACCGCCACAGATAGCGTCGCGAAGGCGTTTCCGCTATGGTCCGCCGCGTAATAAAGAATGGAGACAGACGATGACCGAGGCCCGCACCACCGCAGATGGCGGCATGGAAACTTCCTACGGCTTTCACAAGGTCGAAGAAGGCCAGAAGCAGGGCATGGTCAACGAGGTCTTCCATAAGGTCGCCAAGAAATATGACATCATGAATGATGTGATGTCTGCCGGTCTGCACCGCCTATGGAAAGATGCGATGGTATCCTCGCTCAATCCGCGGAAGGATCCCACCTACAAGGTGCTTGATGTTGCGGGCGGCACGGGCGACGTTGCCTTTCGTATTGTCGAAGCGTCCAACCGGCTGGCCCACGCGACGGTTCTCGATATCAATGGATCGATGCTGGGCGTTGGCCAGGAACGGGCTGCCAAGAAGGGCCTTTCCGACAACCTGACCTTCGTGGAGGCCAATGCCGAAGAGCTACCGCTGGAAAGCAACAGCTTTGATGCCTACACCATCGCCTTCGGCATTCGCAACGTACCGCGTATCGATGTTGCACTGAAAGAGGCGCATCGTGTTCTCAAGCGTGGTGGTCGTCTTTTGGTGCTGGAATTTTCCGAAGTGGAAATGCCGCTGCTCGACCGCGTCTATGACCTATGGTCGTTCAATGCCATTCCGCAGTTCGGCAAGATGATTACCGGTGATGCCGAGCCCTATCAGTATCTGGTGGAATCGATCCGCAAATTTCCCAAGCAGGAAGATTTCGCGACGATGATCCGCACTGCCGGCTTCTCCCGCGTCAGCTATACAAATTATACCGGTGGCATCGCTGCACTGCATTCCGGATGGAAACTGTAATCCCATGACATTTTTCCGTCAGAACAGAGCATTCGCATGAGCTTACCGGGTGCATATTTCCGGCTGGCACGGGTCGGCTGGGTTCTCGTGCGTGAGGGCGTGTTTCTGGCGCTGCCCTCCGATGACCTTCCCGCATCGGCAAAATTCGCCAAGGCACTGCTGAAACCCTTTGCACGCAATCGCGCCAAAAACCGTGACCGCAGTGACCGGCTGGCACGTGCGGTGGAACGGCTTGGGCCTTCCTATGTCAAGATGGGGCAGTTTCTGGCAACCCGCCCCGATGTGGTGGGTGCCGAATTTGCCGATGATCTGGCTGGTCTTCAGGACCGTATGGCATTTTTCCCAATCAGCGCGGCAAAGGCCAATATCGAGGGATCGCTTGGCCGTCCGGTGACAGAGCTTTACCGTGAGTTTGGTGATCCAATCGCTGCCGCCTCGATTGCGCAGGTACATCCGGCCGTCGTGGATACGCCGCAGGGACCGCGCAAGGTTGCCGTCAAGGTCATTCGTCCCGGCGTTCGCCAGCGCTTCCAGAACGATCTGGAAGCCATGTATCTGATTGCCGACCTGCAACAGCGTTTTGTTCGCTCTGCGCGCCGCCTGCGTCCGGTTGAAGTTACCCGCGCGCTGGAACAGACGACCAAGATCGAGATGGACCTGCGCCTTGAGGCTGCAGCCCTGTCCGAGATTGCCGAAAACACCAAAAACGACCCCGGTTTCCGCGTGCCTGACGTCGACTGGGAACGGACTGGCCGCGATGTCGTGACCATGGAATGGATCGACGGCATCAAGATGTCTGACGTGGAGGCGCTGAAAGCGGCCGGCCACGATCTCGACAAGCTGGCCGATACGCTGATCCAGTCTTTCCTGCGTCATACGCTGCGTGATGGCTTTTTCCATGCCGACATGCATCCCGGCAATCTGTTTGTCGATGCCAAGGGCATGATCGTTGCCGTCGACATGGGCATTGCCGGTCGGTTGGGCAAAAAGGAACGTCGGTTCCTCGCCGAAATTCTCTACGGGTTCATCACCCGCGATTACATGCGGGTCGCCGAGGTGCATTTTGAGGCGGGTTATGTGCCCGGCCATCATGATATTGCGAGCTTTGCGCAGGCCATCCGTGCGATTGGCGAGCCGATCCATGGGCAGCCCGCTGAAACCATCTCGATGGGCAAGCTGCTGACGCTGCTGTTTGAGGTTACCGAGCTTTTCGACATGGAAACCCGACCCGAGCTGGTCATGCTGCAAAAGACAATGGTGGTGGTGGAAGGCGTTTCACGCATTCTCAACCCTCGCTTCAACATGTGGAAGGCAGCCGATCCGGTGGTTGGCAGCTGGATCCGCGACAATCTTGGCCCAAAACGCATCGTCACCGATCTGAAGGACGGCATGAAGGCGGCTGTGAAACTGGCAGAAGCCATTCCGGAAATTGCCGCCAAGACCGAAAAGCTGCATGGCGAACTGGTCTATATGAGCGAAAACGGCGTGCGTTTCGACGCGCAGACGGCAGAAGCCATCGGCAAGGCAGAGGCACGTCACACCCGTTGGGGCCGTATCGCGCTTTGGATCATTGCTTTGGTGCTGGTTTATATCGCGATCAGGATCAGCTGATCGCGATGCCCAGCTCTGTACGCAGCTTCTTGGTTAGCCCGGACGCCACCATTTCATAGGAGCGGCGCACATAATACTCCAGTTCCTCGCGTTCCAGCGGGGAATGGTCGCCAATGGATATCCATTTGCGTTTGGCAAAATACGGCGCCTGACCAATGCCTTCAAGCGAGGTGAGGATTTCAAAACTTTCCTCGGAGCATTTAACCACGAGGCGCCAATTATCGCTGTTGCCAAGAACGGCAAAAACCTTGCCCCCGACTTTGGCAACGTGCGAATCCCACTGGTCGACAAAGGTCACGCCGGGCCATTTGACCAGCAGGTCATCAAAACCATTGCGGTTGAAAATGCTCATGCCAGTTTCTCCGCAATCATCGCTGCGAGACGGTCGGCAACTTCATCCTTGCCGAGATCAGGCCATGCCTCAACGCCATCTTTCGAAATCAGCTTCACCTGATTGCGCAGACCACCCATTACACCGGTTTCCGGTGACACATCATTGGCGATGATCAAATCGGCGCCTTTGCGTTCCAGCTTGGCGCGACCATTATTTTCGACATCCTGTGTTTCTGCCGCAAAACCGATGACCAAAGTCGGGCGTTTTTCATGATGACCGACGGTTTTCAGAATATCAGGGTTTTCCGTCAGCATCAGAGCTGGTGGCGCATCACCCGGCTGTTTCTTGATCTTCTGATCGGACGCGGTCGCCACGCGCCAGTCCGCAACCGCAGCAACAAAAACGGCAATGTCGGCTGGCAGACGCGCGATCACCGCATCGCGCATCTCTTCGGCTCGTTCGACATGTACGGTCGTTACGTTGGCCGGATCGGGGATAGTCACCGGACCGGAGACCAGCGTTACTTTGGCACCCAGTTGGGCAAGGGCGGCAGCAATCGCGTGGCCCTGCCGGCCGGAGGAGCGGTTGGCAATATAACGTACGGGATCGATGGGTTCATGGGTCGGACCCGAGGTCACGATCGCCGTTTTGCCGGCAAGCGGTTTGGCTGCATCGTCCAGCAATGCTTCAACGGCCTCAGCGATCTGCACAGGTTCAGCCATCCGGCCGACACCTGCCTCGCCTTTTTCCGCCATCTCACCGGCCATGGGACCGATGAAATGAACCCCGTCCCCCTTCAACGTTGCGATATTGCGTTGTGTCGCCTTGGCTACCCACATTTTTGGGTTCATGGCCGGTGCAACCAGCACCGGTCTGTCGGTTGCCAGAAGCACAGTCGATGCCAGATCATCCGCCAGACCATTAGCCATCTTGGCCATAAGGTCAGCGGTTGCCGGCGCAATCAGCACAAGGTCACAGTCGCGCGCCAGCCTGATATGACCGACATCCTGCTCGTCCTGGCGGGAAAAAAGCTCGGTAAAGACATGGGTGGCCGACAGCGCACCAACCGCCAGCGGCGTGACAAATTCCTGCGCACCCCTCGTCATGACAGGCGTTACTTTAGCGCCACGCTCTTTCAGACGGCGAATGAGATCAAGGCTTTTGTAAGCCGCGATACCGCCTGAGATGACCAGAAGAATATGTTTGCCTGAAAGTGTCATGCGCGAAGTAACCGATTGATGTTTCAATCGACCCTAACGCATCGCCACAGAAATCGGAATCGATTTTCGCAATGTGTAAAGCCTGCCTGAAAAGCACGAGAGCGCCGCGCATCCTGTGACGCACGGCGCTCTAGCAATTCATTTCGGGACTGCGCTTGATCTGTTATCACGCCGCCTTGGCAGCGTGATACTCCTTGATCGCCACCATCTTGATGGCTGGATAACGCTCGGACTCGTAACGCAGCGAAAATGCATCCTGCGCCAGGAACACGGGATCACCGTCCAGATCGCGGGCGATGTCACCGCGCTTGACGTTGAGGAACTTGTCCATTTCTGCAGGCTGGTCAGACGAAATCCAGCGGCAGACCGAGAAGCGCGACATTTCAAACGAAACCGGCAGGCCATATTCACCCATCAGTCGTTCCTTCAAAACGTCCAGCTGCAGCGCACCGACCACGCCGACAATCGCAGGCGAACCATCCTCTGGCGAAAACAGCTGCACAACGCCTTCTTCCGCCATCTGCTGAAGTGCTTCCTTCAGCTTCTTGGCCTTCATGGCATCTTCCAGACGCACACGACGCAGAATTTCCGGCGAGAAGTTCGGAACGCCCTGGAACACAAGGTTTTCACCTTCTGTCAGCGTATCACCGATGCGCAGTGTACCGTGGTTGGGAATGCCGACCACGTCACCGGCAAAGGCTGTATCAGCCAGCTGGCGCTGCGAGGCAAAGAAGAACTGCGGTGCGGTGAGACCCATCTGCTTGCCAGTACGGGCCAGACGCGCCTTCATGCCACGCTCCAACTTGCCGGAGCAGATGCGGGCAAACGCGATACGGTCGCGGTGGTTCGGGTCCATGTTCGCCTGGATCTTGAACACGAAAGCCGTCATCTTGTCTTCTGCCGCATGAACCGTGCGGGTATCGGCCACCTGGTCACGCGGTGGCGGTGCGAAATCACCCAGCGCGTTGATCAGATCACGAACACCGAAATTGCGCAGCGCCGAACCAAAGAACACCGGGGTCATGTGGCCTTCAAGGAAGGCTTGCCGATCAAACGGGCGGCAGGCTTCGATTGCCAGTTCCGTTTCTTCAATAAAGGCTTCCCGCTCGTTTTCTGGCAGGCGATCGGCAACCGCGCGCGGGCCGTTGACCGCCAGAGGTTCAACCTGCGTGTCGACACCACGGAACGTGCTGTTGGCCAGATTATAGGCACCGGAGAAGGTCTTGGCGCGGCCAACCGGCCAGGTCACGGGCGCTGTGTCCAGTGCCAGCTTTTCTTCCACCTCATCCAGAATTTCGAAGGGATCGCGGCTTTCACGGTCCATCTTGTTGATGAAGGTAATGATTGGAATGTCGCGCATGCGGCAGACTTCGAACAGCTTCAGCGTCCGTGGCTCGATACCCTTGGCGGCATCGATCACCATGATCGCGGCGTCCACAGCGGTCAGCGTGCGATAGGTATCGTCCGCGAAGTCTTCGTGGCCCGGCGTATCGAGAATGTTGAACACCCGGTCGTTATATTCAAACGTCATCACCGAGGTGACGACCGAGATACCGCGCTCGCGCTCGATCTTCATCCAGTCCGAACGCGTCTGGATACGGTCCTTCTTCGCCTTCACTTCACCGGCAAGCTGGATCGCGCCGCCGAACAGCAGCAGCTTTTCGGTCAGTGTCGTCTTACCGGCATCCGGGTGCGCAATAATCGCAAATGTGCGGCGGCGGGATACCGCCTCGGCGAGTGTTTCAGCCATAGAGAAATTCCTGTTGATTGGCGCCGTCTTTACAGTTTCAAGCCGCGATATGCAATTGACCTGCGCCATGCAGACAAAGCAAATGGCATTATGCCTTATGATATGACCTCGCTTCCGCCGCTTAAACTTGTTCGTCTTGCCCATGGCGCAGGACTTGAGTTGCCGTCTTACGAAACCAGCGGCGCTGCCGGCATGGACCTGCGCGCCGCCGTTGATGCCGATGCGCCAGTGACCTTGAAGGCAGGTGCCCGCATGCTGGTGCCCACCGGTTTCATCTTCGAGGTTCCTGCAGGTTTTGAGGCGCAGATCCGCCCCCGCTCCGGCCTTGCGATCAAAAACGGCATCACCTGCCTCAACTCTCCGGGCACCGTCGACAGTGATTATCGCGGTGAGGTGAAGGTCATTCTGGCCAATCTCGGCCAGGAAGACTTCGTCATCGAACGCGGCATGCGTATCGCCCAGATGGTGATTGCACCTGTGACGCAGGTTGTCGTGAGCGAGGTCACTGAAACCTCGGAGACCAGCCGTGGAACAGGTGGCTTTGGTTCCACCGGAACGGCGTGATATCTGCGCCAACACTGCCGAAATGCAGACAAGTGTTTCACCGGCTTTCCAGCAATTGAAAAATTCCGGGCTTTTGGATAGATCGCTGGCGAGAACCTGATTTCGGAGCCTTCGATGACAATCGGCACCCTGCTTGCTTATGCCACAGCCCTGTTCATTGCTGCCGCCATTCCCGGCCCCGGCATGACGGCCATTGTGGCGCGTGCTTTGGGCTCCGGTTTTCGTGAAACCTTCTTTATGGGCCTTGGGCTTGTTCTGGGAGACATGGTCTATCTGACGGCGGTCATTCTTGGACTGGCCTTCGTTGCCCAGACCTTTCACGAAGCCTTTCTGGTGCTGAAATTCGCTGGCGCCGCCTATCTGCTTTATATTGCCTGGAAGCTCTGGACCGCGGGTATTCTTTCAACTGACCTCAAGGCGCGCAAATCCACCAGCATCGGCATGTCATTTATGTCAGGCCTTCTGATTACGCTCGGCAATCCCAAGACCATGCTGTTTTACGTCGCTCTTGTGCCCACGCTCATCGATATCAGGGTGATCGGCATGTCTGAATACATGACCCTGGTTGCCACCACATTCCTCGTTCTGATGGCTGTGCTTTTGCCCTACATCCTGCTGGCCACCAAGGCACGTACCTTGCTGAAGAGGCCACGTGCACTGCAAATTCTCAACCGCGCCGCCGCCAGTATCCTGGCCGGAACTGCCGCTTTGATTGCCACGCGCGCCAGTTGAAATATTTATCCTGATAAATCCGAGATTTAATCAGAATTTTCCAACGATCGACCATTATAAGAAAAGGCGTTCGCTAGCCTGAAAGCGTGATTGCTCCTATTCTGCGCGGTAATTTCTGCCGGCTGCATATAAAATTTCAAAGGAGACTATCATGTCAGAAGCCCGCAAGCCTGGACGCGGACGTATCTATTCTTCGATCACCGAAACCATTGGTGATACACCGCTTGTGCGTCTCGACAAACTGGCCAAGGAAAAGGGCGTCAAGGCCAACATTCTGGCAAAGCTTGAATTCTTCAACCCGATCTCGTCGGTCAAGGATCGTATCGGCGTGGCGCTGATCGAGTCTCTCGAAGCGCAGGGCAAGATCACCCCCGGCAAAACCACGCTGATCGAGCCAACCTCCGGCAACACCGGTATTGCACTTGCCTTTGCGGCCGCTGCCAAGGGTTATAAGCTCATTCTGACCATGCCGGAAACCATGTCTGTTGAGCGCCGCAAGATGCTGGTGCTGCTGGGCGCCGAACTGGTGCTGACCGAAGGCCCGAAGGGCATGAAGGGCGCCATTGCCAAGGCACAGGAACTGGCAGAAACCCTGCCCGACGCCGTTATTCCACAGCAGTTTGAAAACCCGGCCAACCCGGAAATTCACCGCAAGACGACTGCAGAAGAAATCTGGAACGATACCGACGGCAAGGCTGACATTCTCGTCTCGGGCATTGGCACCGGCGGCACCATTACCGGTGTTGGCCAGGTTCTGAAGTCCCGCAAGCCGGACTTCAAGGTCGTTGCCGTTGAGCCAGCCGACAGCCCGGTTCTGTCCGGCGGCAATCCCGGCCCGCACAAGATTCAGGGCATTGGTGCAGGTTTTGCACCGGCTGTGCTCGACACAACGATCTATGACGAAATCGTCACGGTCACCAATGACGAGGCTTTTGAAACTGCACGTCTCGTGGCCCGCCTTGAAGGTGTTCCGGTCGGTATTTCCTCCGGTGCAGCCCTGACGGCTGCCATCAAGGTTGGTAGCCGCGAAGAAAACGCTGGCAAAAACATCGTCGTAATCATTCCGTCCTTCGCGGAACGTTATCTCTCGACCGCACTGTTTGAAGGTCTCGGCCTCTAAGAAAAAAAGCCCGCCATGCACCTCTGCATGGCGGGCTTTTTGACGCGATAGCGCAGGTTTCAAGCCGCAGCGTTCAGCCTTTCCCCCGCAATGCGGTAGGAAATCGCCTCAGCCAGATGAATGCGGCTGACGATAGCGTGGCCTTCAAGGTCAGCAAGCGTGCGGGCCACCTTCAGGATACGATGATAACCACGCGCAGAGAATTTCAGGCGCTCAGCGGCATCCCGAAGAAGCTGCAAACCAGGCGCGTCCGGTTCTGCAAAGCGTTCAATCAGCGCTGTTGAGCAACGCGCATTGGTTCTGATCTCCGCAAAACCAGCACTGGCATACCGTTCCTGTTGGCGTTCACGGGCGCGCGCTACCCGTTTTGCCACATCGGCACTGCTTTCCGCCGCCATTGGGCGAATGAGATCTGCGGCAGAGACTGCAGGCACATCAATGCGAATATCGATACGGTCCATCAAGGGACCGGAAATCCGTGCCTGATAATCGGAAACGCAGCGTGGTCCTCTGGCGCAGGTAAAACCAGGTTCTCCCGCCATGCCGCATTTACAAGGGTTCATGGCAGCAACCAGCTGAATTTGCGCAGGGTAACTCACGCGGTGATTGGCCCGCGCAATGATACATTCGCCGGTTTCCAGCGGCTGGCGCAGCGCATCCACCACCTGCGGTGAAAATTCCGGGAACTCATCCAGAAACAACACGCCATTATGGGCGAGAGATGCCTCGCCCGGTTTGGCGCGCAAGCCACCGCCAACAAGGGCCGCCATGGTGGCGGAATGATGCGGCGTTCGGAACGGCCTGCTATCCGACAGCTTGCCACCGGAAAGCTGGCCGGCAATGGAATGCACCATCGAGACCTCCAGCAGTTCCGCTGCCGACAAAGGCGGCAAGATGGATGGCAGGCGTGAGGCCAGCATCGACTTGCCTGAGCCGGGAGGTCCAACCATCAACATGTTATGGCCGCCGGCCGCGACAACCTCCAGAGCGCGCTTGGCGCTTTCCTGCCCCTTGATGTCGGCAAGGTCGGGCATATTGGCAGGTGTTGCTCGGATGGCTGGCTGCGGACGCGACAAAAGCTGCGTGCCGCGAAAATGATTGGCCAACGCAATCAGGCTGCGCGGCGCCAGAATGTCGATATCGGCACCGGCCCATGCGGCTTCGGGACCACTTTCTGCCGGGCAGATCAGCCCCCTGCCCATAGCATTGGCACCAATCGCTGCTGGCAAGGCACCAGCCACGGCGCCAATCGTCCCATCAAGGTTCAACTCGCCGAGCACCACATATTTGGAGAGCGCTTCTGCGGGAATAGCCCCGAGCGCCGCCATCAGCGCAAGGGCGATGGGGAGGTCAAAATGGCTGCCTTCCTTTGGCAGATCGGCGGGTGCCAGATTGACCGTGACCTTCTTTGGAGGGAGCGCAAGACCGGAGGCATGCAGGGCTGCCTGGACACGTTCGCGGCTTTCGGCAACCGCCTTATCCGGAAGGCCGACAATCTGGATGCCGACACGTCCCGGTGCCACCATGACCTGAACTTCGACAGGAACACCTTCAATGCCCTGAAATGCAACCGTATTGACCCGCGCCACCATGGCTTGCCCTCAAAACCGTATCTGCCAATCCCTTGCCTCATGGCAACAGACAGGCGGAAAACCTGATTGGAGCGGCCGTTTCCGGGCATAGTCTGCCGGTTGTCAGGCCACAGATTGCAACCTGACACAAGAATGTCGACAAGACAAGAACATTACAGGAACATTTTTTACAACGAAGTCGCGCTCAAGATAGCAGGAAGCGAAAGAAGGTCCTCTTCCGCTCCCGCACATGCGCCTGGGCTTATCAGCCCTGCGCTTCGCGCTTGCGCTCAATGGCGTCCCACAGCAGGCTGGCTACATCGGCACCGCCGAACTTTTTGACTTCGCGAATGCCGGTCGGCGACGTGACATTGATTTCGGTCATGTAATCACCGATTACATCGATACCGACAAACAGGAAACCACGCTCACGCAGAGCAGGGCCAATCCGCTCGCAGATTTCCTTTTCGCGTGCCGTCAGTTCTGTCGGCTCGGGGCGACCACCGGCATGCATATTGGAACGGGCATCATTTTCCGCAGGCACACGATTGATGGCGCCTACGGGCTCACCATCCACCAGCAGGATACGCTTGTCGCCCTTGCGGACATCTGGCAGGTACTGCTGGGCAATGTAGGGTTCCCGGAACATCTGGCCGAACATTTCCAGAAGCGACGAGAAATTGCGATCGTCCCGCGCCGAATGGAACACGCCTGCACCACCATTGCCGTAGAGCGGCTTCAAGATGATATCACCCATCTCCTGACGGAAGCGGGCAATTTCGGCAGCATCCTTGGTGATCAGCGTTGCCGGCATCAGGTCTGCAAATTCGGTAACGAAGATCTTCTCTGGCGAATTGCGCACCCAGGCCGGGTCGTTGACAACAAGTGTCTTGGGATGAATGCGCTCCAACAGATGCGTGGAAGTGATGTAAGCCATGTCGAATGGCGGATCCTGGCGCAGATGAATGACATCCATCGTCGAGAGATCAACGCGTTCCGGCTCGGACAGGGAATAGTGGTCGCCATTGATGTCGCGCAGTTCCATCTGTTCGACAGTGGCGTAAATCTTGCCATCGCGCATGCTGAGGCGATCAGGCGTGTAATGGAACAACCGATAGCCCCTGGCCTGTGCTTCAAGGCTCATGGCAAAGGTTGAATCACCGGCAATATTGATGCCGGACACATGATCCATCTGGATCGCAACGTTCTTGATTTTTGCCATGCGCAGTCCCTTTTCTCAAAGCCCGACAGATTTAGGATAGAGGGGCTTTAAAGGCAACTGCTGCAAGACGTGCCATCTATGAGTTTTATTGATGACCTTAACGGGCGAGGCTGTAGGAGCGCGCCGAGAAAATCTTGTTCCACACGCGGTAGGCCAAAGCCAGTGCTGTGGGGAAGGGACGGCGCATGAAGGCCACCTTGCGCACGTAATTATCCACACGCCATGTTGCCCATGTTCCGGCGCGGAAATAGGCCACATCGCCGCTGCGCAGCACGCTGACCACGCCATTTTCAGCGGTCACATGCACTTCGCCTTCAAGAATATAAACCGTCTCATCCCAACCGAAGAACCAGCGGAACTCGCCAGCTGTGCAATCCCACATGGCGGTGCTGGAGGCGCGGTCACGGCTTCGCGAATGGTCGGCTGCCCGAGCATGTGGTGCGCCGGCAATGATCCAGTCCGGATTGATCGGTGCATCCTTCATGTCCATGCCATGGCTGGACGCAGCCACCACCGCCTCAGTGCCATGGGCACCAACCCGCATTGGAACAAGCGGCACGGTCCGAATTGCCATTGCCGCTGCACTTGCCAACATGATCTTGATCGACATCCGCTTTTCCCCAGCCGTGTTACCATCTGGGGTTTATCGCAAACATCTAACGAGAGCGTTCATCCGGTCTGTTCAATTTTATCGATCGACCGGAAAAACAGGCCTGTTCAGCCTGCAAATGAAGGAATTGCCGCTGCCTGCTGTTCCGGATTGAGACGGACATGCTGTTGCTCGATGCGTTTGCCGGTTTCCGTCGAAAAGAAGTGCAGTTTCTCCGGTGCGATGGCCAGCGAAAATTCGAGCGGTACCGGCAGATCAGGCGGGAAGGCTGCCGTCATTGCCTGATCGCCGACAAAACCATGCACGAGGCGCTGTGAACCCAGCTCTTCGACATAATCAACGCGGAATGCCAAACCCTTTTCGTCCGGCCCGGCAATGCGGAAATCTTCGGCACGCATGCCGACCGTGACGGCACCGGAAGCCGGTGCAAAGCTCTTCAGCGTCAGGATTTCAGGGCCGATCGCCAGACGATCCCCATGCAACTCTCCGGCAACCAGGTTCATGGCTGGCGAGCCGATAAAGCTGGCGACAAAGGTCGAGGCTGGTGTGTGATACACGTCCAGAGGGGCACCGATCTGCTCGATACGGCCACCGTTCAGCACCACCAGGCGGTCCGCCAGGGTCATGGCCTCAAGCTGGTCATGGGTGACGTAAAGCGACGTCGTGCCGAGGCGCTTTTGCAGGCGCTTGATTTCACCGCGCATCGAAACACGCAGCTTGGCATCCAGGTTGGACAAGGGTTCGTCAAACAGGAAGGCAGCCGGTTTGCGCACGATGGCGCGACCCATCGCGACGCGCTGACGCTGACCACCGGAAAGAGCCCGTGGCTTGCGCTCCAGATAGGGTTGTAGTTCCAGCATGCGCGCCGCTTCCTGGACGCGTGCATCGATCTCGGCCTTTGGGGTCTTGCGGTTTTTCAGACCGTAGGCAAGGTTTTCATACACCGTCATATGCGGGTACAGCGCATAGTTCTGAAACACCATGGCGATATCGCGGTCGGCAGGGTCAACATTATTGACCTCACGACCACCGATTTTCACCGTGCCTTCCGAAATATCCTCAAGGCCTGCGACCATGCGCAGAAGCGTGGATTTTCCGCAGCCGGACGGGCCAACGAGCACGATGAATTCACCGTCATTGATGGAGATATCGACCCCGTGAACGGCGCGAACGCCACCATGGTAATCCTTGCAGACCTGACTGATTTCGATCTCGGCCATGTTACCTATCCTTTATTTATCGCTTTCAGTGAGGCCCTTGATGAACCACCGCTGGAAAATCACCACGATGAGAACCGGCGGCAGCATGGCGAGCACCGCAAGCGCAAA
>NZ_DAMDBP010000006.1:140442-174342 GCF_032092815.1 Agrobacterium sp.
GGAGTGCAAGCACGGCCATGACAAAGGCTTCGTTTTAATCAGGGATCTGCGAGCCGACCCAGACCTGCAGGATCTGCTTGATGCCGCGCATCAGCGTGTAGAAGCGCTCGTCCGTGGTCATCAGCATGGGCCAGAGATACTGGTTCCAGCCATAGACAAACATGATGATGAAGATGGCGGCCATCATGGTGCGTGACAAAGGCACCAGAACATCGATGAAGAATTTGAACGGCCCGGCACCGTCGATGCGTGCCGCTTCCAGCAATTCATCCGGAACCGACTTGAAGAACTGCCGGAAATAGAAGGTTCCGGTGGCCGATGCGAGTAGTGGCACAATCAGACCAGTATAGGTGTTAAGCAGACCAAGCTGGCTCATCACCTGATAGGAGGGCATGATGCGCACTTCGAGTGGCAAAAGCAGTGTCGTGAAGATGATCCAGAAGGCGAGCGTTGCAAAACGGAAGCGGAAATAGACGATGGCGTAAGCGGCCATCATCGACAGCACGATCTTGCCAACGGCAAAACCGACGCCGAGGATCAGCGAATTGATGACCATGTTGAAACCGGTGACCTGACCGGTAAAGCCGCCCTTCTGGGTCAGCACCTTTTCATACGTCGCCACCATGTTGTCGCCGGGGAAAACGGTGATGCCGTTGCTGTGGATTTCTGCCGCCGTATGGGTAGAGGTCATGAATGCCACCAGAACCGGCAGCATCAGAAACAGCGAACCAAGGATCAGCACCAGATGGTCGAGAGGTTTTGTCTTGTACATGGTTCTTCCCGCTCAGCTGTAATGGATGCGCTTCTCGAGGAAGCGGAACTGGATGATTGTGAGGGCGAACACCACGAGCATCAGAATGACCGACTGCGCAGACGAACCGCCGATATCATTGCCACGAAAACCATCCATGAAGACCTTGTAGACAAGGGTAATCGGGTTGTTGGCGGCCTTGTCCTTCACCATCACATCAATGATCGCGAACGTGTCGAACAGCGCGTAGGTGATATTGATGATCAGCAGGAAGAAGGCGGTTGGCGTCAGCAGTGGCAGGATGACCGTCCAGAACCGTCGGAAACCAGAACGGCAATCAATGGCCGCCGCTTCACGCACCGATACGGGCACACCCTGTAAGCCGGACAGGAAGAAAATGAAGTTGTAGGGGATCTGCTTCCACACGGCGACGGTGATCATCGCGAAGGCCGTATCGAAGTAGTTCAACCCGACCTTCATGTCCCAGCCAAACCACGAGGCCAGTTTGACGAAGGGGCCGATATGCTGGTCAAAAAACATCATGCCGATGAGGCCTGCGACCGGTGGCGCAATCGCGTAAACCGAGATCAGCAGGGTCTTGTAGGCGGAACTGCCACGGATGATCTTGTCTGCCTTGACAGCGAGAAGAAGTCCAAGCGACAGCGAGAAAAACGTGACAAGTGCGGTGAAAAGCACCGTGAAGCGGGCAATATTGCCATATTCGGAACTGGATACCGCATCGGTGTAGTTATCAAGGCCGACGAACGTCGAGCCGAAACCGAATGGGTCTTCAATATAAAAAGAAGACTGCACTGCCTGAACCGATGGCCAGTAGAAAAAGATGACGATCACCGCCAGTTGCGGTGCCAGAAACAGATAGGGAAGAAACGACGAGGAAAACTGCACACGTTTCATGCCAGCCGGTTCGGCAATGACAGCCGGCTTGTTCGCCTTGGTTATGAATCCGGGAAGAAACCGGATGCGGCGCGGTTGAGAGGATGTGTAAGCCACGCTCGTTGCTCCTGAAACAATTCCGGTTTGCCCATCGCAGACGGGCCTTAGAATTGCGCTTTAGGGGTAATCGCTGAATGGACCTCCCTTCCACCAGGGGAAGGAAGGTCCAGTTTGAATTAGGCTATCAGGGAGTGCTGATATCAGCCGGCCGTCTTGGCAAAACGTGCGAGCAGCTCGTTGCCTTCCTTTTCGATGGTTTCAAACGCCTGCTTTACAGTCGTTTCGCCAGCGAAAATGCGGTTGTATTCGCGTTCCATGATCGAACGGATCTGTGGGTAGAAACCGAGGCGGTAACCCTTGGACCAGTCGCCACCCTTGAGCATCAGCTGCTTGATACCAACTTCAGCAACAGGCTGCTTTTCGTAGTAGCCTTCAGACTTGGTCAGCTCGTAAGCAGCGTTGGTGATGGCCACATAACCGGTTGCTTCATGGTAGAACTTCTGGATTTCCGGCGATGTCAGGAACTGGAAGAAGTCAGCCGAGCACTTGTTTTCGGCTTCAGGCTTGCCAGCCATGGCAAACAGGGCTGCACCACCGATGAAGGTGTTGGTGCCAGCGCCTTCAACTGACTTCCAGTAAGGCAGGAAATCAGCCGAGAATGGCATGGTTGCAGTCTTCTGCAGACCACCGAACGAACCGGAAGAACCGATCCACATGGCAACCTTACCTTCTTCGAAAGGCTTCTGGTTGTCGGCCCAGCCAGCGCCGTAATAGGCGTAATAACCGTTATCAGCCCAGGACTTCAGCTTCTCGAACATGTTGATCAGGTTCGGGTCGGTGAGGTTCATCTTGGTGTCAACAACGCTGTCGTAACCATTGTTGTTGGTTGCGAACTGCAGGTTATGACGCGAGAAGAAGTTTTCGGTGAACTGCCAGGTCAGCTGCGAGGCGGTCAGCGCTGTGTAACCGGCTTCTTTCAGCTTCGGCGCGATGGTTTCGAATTCCTCCCAGGTCTTTGGCACTTCAACGCCAGCCTTCTGGAAGGCTTCGGTGTTGATGTACATGATCGGAGCGGAAGAGTTGAACGGCATGCCGACGAACTTGCCTTCGGAATCCGCGTAGAAATAACGTACGCCCTGGATGAAGGCTTCGCGGTCGAACTTGTAACCGGCGTTGTTGATCAGGTCTTCAGCAGGGATCACTGCGCCCTTGGCGTTGATGATGGTGGCGGCACCGGCATCAAAAACCTGCAGGATGTTTGGCTGTTCGCCGGAGCGGAATGCCGCGATACCGCTGGCCAGAGCTTCTTCATAAGTGCCCTTGGAAACCGGGGTCAGCGCACATTCGGTCTGCGATGCGTTGAACTTCTGCGAAATCTCGTTGATGACTTCGCCGTTACGGCCACCCATGCCATGCCACCAGGTGATGTTGGTGGCCGCCATGGAAGACGTTGCCGAAACGCTGATGGCCACTGCGGCCATGGAAAACTTCTTGAGCATTACTCGATCCTCTCCACCAGTTGATTGGGGTGAGGATGCGAATAGTGGCGTTCCATGACGCCACTTTAACAGTTATGTGTCAGATTTGTTACAGTCGTGCATAACGCTGATTGCACGTCATAATTAAATGCTCGATCATTTGTTCAGGCACCCCGTTCAAAACGCATCGCGGAAGTGGCGCGGCCATGACCATGGTAGAATGGCGACAATATCAAACCGTAGGGATAAGTGTGCCGTGCCACGCATGCGGGTCCGCCAGATATCGGCGGCGGCACGGATGCGCTTTTGTGATTCAAAACTGACCGCATCCACAGCCATGGTTTCAGCCTTGCGGGCCTTGACCTCGACCATCGCCACCAGGTTCCCCTTGCGGGCAATGATATCAATCTCGCCCAGTGGCGTTCGGTAGCGCAGCGCCAGAATACGGTACCCTTTGACCATCAGATAAAGCGCGGCCAGATACTCTGCGACGTGACCACGCCTATGCGCCTTTTTTCGTTTGCCATTCCGGTCTTCAACCGCCATTGGCATTCTTCATGTCGAGCAGGCGCTGGTAGAGTTCCTTGCGTGGCAGGCCAGTCAGCCGCGCCGCTTCCGATGCCGCCTTGGCAGCGGGCATGGTGGAGGCCAAATCCTTCAACAGGTCTTCCACGTCCTCGATGTCGGGCACTTCGTCAAATGACGGTGGCTCGATCAACAGCACGATCTCGCCCTTGACCACCCGATCCTCATTGTACCACTCGGCAAGTTCACCAAGCGTACCGCGGCGGAACTCTTCAAATGTCTTGGTCAGTTCGCGGCACACCACCGCGCGACGATTAACACCCAAAACTTCGGACGCCACCTTGATGGTGGCACCGATGCGATGGGGCGATTCAAAAAAGATCAGGGTTGCCGGTGTCTTGGCAAGCTCAGAAAACCGGTCGCGTTTGCCGCGGTCTTTGACCGGCAAAAATCCTGCAAACATAAAGGCATCGCTTGGCATGCCCGAACCGACCAGTGCAGCAAGCGGCGCGGATGCGCCGGGAATGGGAACCACGCGGTAACCTGCCTCAAGTGCCAATTGGCCGAGGCGGTAACCAGGATCTGAAACCAGCGGCGTGCCAGCATCGGAAACCAGAGCCACCGATTTTCCGGCCTCCAGCGCTGCCAGCAATTTCGGGCCCGCCTCATTGGCATTGTGCTCATGATAGGAAAAAGGCCGGTTGCGAATGCCATAACGGTCAAGCAGGATGCGGGTGACGCGGGTGTCCTCACACGCCAGCACATCAACCGAGGCCAACGTCTCAAGCGCACGCAGGGTAATATCGCCAAGATTGCCGATCGGTGTGGCGACAAGATACAGCGCCACATCCAGCGGGCGCGCCGGAACCGTAACGCCACCAACCAGATATCCCTTCACGCCAGTTGATGGCGTGCCGCTCGTTTCATTATCCGTCACTGTTATTTCCGATCCTTAGCCGCAACTTTCCTGCCTTTATGGTAAAGACACGATGCGTGAACAAGGGTGCCAGGGCGTTTTTGGCTGTGGATCATGTTGTATAGCACCAAAATGGAGCGACCGACGCACATTCGCCTCTTGCATTTTTCCGCATATCTCTGCCATTTTGCCCGTCCCACAGTTTCTGGCTCAGCCAGACATGCATAAAATTGTCGAGCCGGATTTCCGGTTCGCGCGGTCGAAAGCGGTAGTGTCCATGCGTATTACTCTTGAGCGTTCCAACCTTCTCAAATCGCTGAACCATGTCCACAGGGTGGTGGAGCGCCGGAACACCATTCCGATCCTCTCGAACGTGCTGCTGCGCGCGTCGGGTGCAAGCCTTGACATGAAGGCGACCGACCTTGATCTCGAGATAACAGAAGCGACACCGGCCATGGTCGAGCAGGCTGGTGCTACCACCGTGCCGGCACACCTGCTGTATGAAATCGTGCGCAAGCTGCCTGACGGTTCCGAAGTTCTGCTGGCAACCAGCCCTGATGGCTCGTCGATGACGGTCGCGTCGGGCCGTTCCAAGTTTTCGCTGCAGTGCCTGCCGGAAACCGATTTCCCTGATCTGACTGCCGGCACCTTCAGCCACACCTTCAAACTGAAGGCGACCGATCTGAAGATGCTGATCGACCGCACCCAGTTTGCCATTTCGACGGAAGAAACCCGTTATTACCTCAACGGTATTTTCTTCCACACGATTGAAAGCGGCAATGATCTGAAACTGCGCGCCGTTGCCACCGACGGTCACCGTCTTGCACGCGCCGATGTCGAGGCGCCATCCGGTTCGGAAGGCATGCCGGGTATCATCATTCCACGCAAGACCGTGGGTGAATTGCAGAAGCTTGTCGACAACCCGGAACTGATCGTGACCGTTGAGGTCTCGGATGCCAAGATCCGCCTGACCATCGGTTCGATCGTCATGACATCCAAGCTGATCGACGGCACTTTCCCGGATTACCAGCGTGTTATCCCGACCGGCAACGACAAGGAAATGCGCGTTGCCTGCCAGAGCTTTGCCCAGGCCGTTGACCGTGTTTCGACCATTTCGTCCGAACGTGGTCGTGCCGTGAAACTGGCCATCACCAGCGGCCAGTTGACGCTCACAGTCAACAACCCGGATTCCGGCAGTGCGACGGAAGAAGTCGCCGTTGATTACGACAATGACTCGATGGAAATCGGTTTCAACGCCAAGTACCTGCTTGATATCACTTCGCAGCTTTCTGGCGACGACGCGATTTTCCTTCTGGCCGATGCCGGTTCGCCGACCCTGGTGCGTGATACTGCTGGCGACGACGCCCTTTATGTTCTGATGCCGATGCGCGTGTAAAGTCCGCCGGCTCAACGCATTGTAATATCTGTTGAAACGCCGGAGGATCACCCCTCCGGCGTTTTTCGTTTCACATAATTGGAACACGTATTGCCATTGAGAAAACGTCGCACATCGACCTAACTCTGCTGCGCCCCATGTCGCTAACGCAGCACCATGCAACGATTTTTTGCGTTATCCCCTAGAAAGAAAATATCTGCAGAGAACCCAATTGCGACATTTTGCCTTGTTTTTGCGGCAAACGAGCGCAACATAACCAACGACAATGACTGTCGCCGATAACCGGAGAGGGAACAAATGGGTCTAAGCCTAAAGGAACGTTTCGGGAAAAAATTCGAAGAAGAAATCCGCTTCTTCAAGGGAATGGTCAGCCAGCCGAAGGCAGTTGGCGCAATTGTTCCAACCTCCTCCGTCACGGCACGCAAGATGGCAAGCGTCATCAACCCGCATTCAGGTCTTCCTGTTCTTGAGCTTGGCCCCGGAACCGGCGTGATTACCAAGGCAATTCTGGCGCGCGGCATAAAGCCGGAAAATCTGACGGCCATAGAATTTTCAACTGATTTCTACAATCAGCTCCTGCGGCACTATCCCGGCGTCAATTTCATCAATGGTGATGCGTTCGACTTGGAGGGAACGCTCGGCGACCAGAAAGACCAGGTTTTCGACAGCATCATTTCCGCCGTGCCGCTTCTCAACTTCCCAATGTCGGCCCGCACACAACTTCTGGAACAGTTGCTCGACCGTGTGCCAGTTGGACGCCCCGTCATCCAGATTTCCTACGGGCCTGTCTCACCGATCATTGCGCAGCCTTCGCGTTACCACATCAGGCACTTCGATTTCGTCGTGCGCAACATTCCGCCAGCACAGCTATGGTGTTACACCCGCAGCTGATCCCGCAAGTGCCCTCAAGAGCCTTTTCAGTTGACATGAAAAGGCTCTGACTGTTTCTGGGTCCGTTTTTCCTTGCGGAACAGCGCATGTCGTGCGACTTGGACGCGACCTAAACACGGGGAGCCGAGATGACCGCACGCGAACGCCTGATCGTCGGACTTGATATTCCGACTGTAAAAGAAGCCGAAACAATCGTCAGCCAGCTGGGTGATGACGTTCTGTTTTACAAGATCGGTTATCAGCTTGTGTTTGCCGGTGGCCTTGAGTTCGCCCGTGATCTTGTCCAGAGCGGCAAGAAAGTCTTCCTCGACATGAAATTGCTGGATATCGACAACACCGTTGCCTCCGGTGTTGAAAACATCGTCAAGATGGGCGTGTCGATGCTGACCCTGCATGCCTATCCCAAGGCCATGCGCGCCGCCGTCAAGGCTGCCGAAGGCTCAGATCTCTGCCTGCTTGGCGTGACCGTGCTGACATCCATGGACAATGATGACCTGATCGAAGCGGGTTACAGCGGCGATGCTCGCTCGCTGGTGTCCCTTCGCGCCAAACAGGCACGTGATGCTGGCATGGGCGGTATTGTCTGCTCGGCAGAAGAATCGAAAGCCGTTCGCGACATTCTTGGCCCTGACATGGCCGTCGTCACACCGGGCATTCGCCCGGCAGGTGCGGACCACGGCGACCAGAAGCGCGTGATGACACCGTTTGATGCCATTCACGCTGGCTCCAGCCATCTCGTGGTCGGTCGCCCGATCGTCAAAGCTGCCGATCCGAAGGCCGCAGCACGCGCCATTCTGGCTGAAATGCAAGGTGCCCTCTAAAGGAGTTGAACTATCATGGCCAAGGCTTACTGGATTGCCCGCATCGATGTGCGCGATACCGAACGTTACAAGGACTATGTTTCGACCGCCAAACCTGCCTTTGACCGGTTCGGTGCTGTGTTCCTTGCCCGTGGCGGCGAGTTTACCGAACTTGAAGGCACGGCGCGCCAACGCAACGTGCTGATCGAGTTCCCGTCACACCAGGCGGCAGTCGACTGCTTCAACTCTCCTGAGTACCAGGCAGCCCTAAAAATTCGCCGTGAAGTATCCGACGCGGAACTGGTTGTTGTCGACGGGATTTGACGCAAAACAAGCGGGAATGGAGAACCATTCATCAAAGGGTCATCCTTGATGCTGTTCTCTCTTCACCTGCTGCCAGCTTTCAGCTAAGAGACGAATAAAACCTAAGCAATTCCGTTCGCAGGAGCCTGTCATGACCTTGGCAAATCTTCCCCCTCTCGTCACCGTATTCGGCGGTTCGGGCTTTATCGGGCGTCATGTGGTACGGACGCTGGCAAAGCGTGGTTATCGTATCCGCGTTGCCGTACGTCGTCCCGATCTTGCAGGCTTCCTGCAACCGCTCGGCAATGTTGGCCAGATATCCTTCGCACAGGCCAATCTTCGTTACCGTCAGTCCATCGACAAGGCGATTGAAGATGCCGATCACGTCGTCAACTGCGTTGGTCTGCTGTTCGAAAACGGCCGCAACACATTTGATGCCGTGCAGGAATTTGGTGCCCGCGCCATTGCTGAGGCAACCCGCGCCACCGGCGCCACACTGACCCATGTTTCCGCGATTGGCGCCGATGCCAATTCCGCATCTGCCTATGCCCGCACCAAGGGACGTGCAGAAGCTGCCATTCAGAGCATTCTGCCGGAAGCTGTCATTCTACGTCCGTCTGTGGTGTTCGGTAATGAAGACGAGTTCTTCAATAAGTTTGCCCGTATGGCGCAGACCATGCCATTCTTGCCATTGATCGGCGGTGGCCACACAAAGTTCCAACCGGTTTACGTCGAAGATGTTGCCGAGGCTGTCGCCAAGGCCGTTGATGGTGCTTTGAAGCCAGGCGCAGTCTATGAGTTGGGTGGTCAGGAAGTCATGACGTTCCGTGACTGTCTTGAGGCAGTTCTGGCAGCGACCTACCGTCAGCGTCCTTTCGTGTCTCTGCCATTCCCGATCGCTTCTCTGATCGGCAAGGTTGCTTCGCTTGTGCCGTTGCTCACACCGCCATTGACCGCTGACCAGGTAACACTGCTGAAGAAGGACAATGTCGTTTCCGAGGGCGCACAGAAGAACGGTCTGACGCTTGATGCCATGGGCATTACGCCAGTTCGCGTTTCTTCCATCCTGCCGACCTACATGGTGCATTACCGCGCACATGGGCAATTTGCCAAAACTGGCAAAGCGGCCTGAGTGCAGGCTAAGAAAAATGACATCAAACATATTCGCTCGGGAACAATTTCCGGGCGAATTTCGTTTGGACAAACATTCGGCGAAACGGAAAGCGTGGCACAAGCGCAACGCTGAATAAGACTTTGCATTAACCGTGCATTCAGCAAGCTATACTATTGATAATCACCGGTAGGGCACATATACCCCAGCCTCGCATTCCCAGATGGACCAACCCATCATGCGGATAATATCATTTGAAAGGCATCTATAATGGGCAGGTCTATCGCACTGTTTTTTGCGTGTGCGGCATTGGTAGTTCTGGCAGGTTCTTTCATGGCACCGGGTACCGTTGCTGCTGGCAAGAGTGAATGTGCCCCAGCTTATGGTGTGGACCCTTGCGCAACCGGCGCGATCCACTGAGATTTCCTGATTTCAGGTCTTGAAAACGGCGAACGGTATTTTTGATCGTTAGCGCCTCTTGGAGCCTTTCCTGCATATAAATCGGGAAAGGCTTTTGTATTTCAGGTCATACCGGACCGGAAACAATCTTCCGCTGATGCAGCCCGTAAAGTCATTGAGCTCTTCAGCCAATGGTCAGCAAGGCAATCAACCCGAAGGTGCCGACCAGAATGCGCCACCAGGCGAAGACGGCAAAACCACGCTTCGATACAAAGTCCAGCAACGATCGGACGACAAAAAGGCCGGAGATGAACGCGGCAATGAAGCCGACAGCGATAAGTGCACCATCGTCAAAACTCAAGGAATCACGGTTCTTGTAGAGATCAAGCGTGAAAGCGCCAAGCATGGTTGGCATGGCAAGAAAGAACGAAAACTCTGCAGCAGAGCGTTTGTCGGTTCCCATCAACAGTGAGCCAACGATGGTCGCACCGGAACGCGATGTGCCGGGGATCATGGCAAGACATTGGAAGAAACCGATCTTGATGGCGAGGGATGGCGGATAATCCATGATGTCGGTGTATTTTGGCGTCAACTTCATGCGGTCGACAACCAGCAAGATCACGCCACCAACGATCAACACGAGACAGATCAGCATCGGGGTTTCAAATAGCACTTCCTTGATGAAACCGTGGGCGAAAGCGCCGATAATGGCAGCAGGCAGGAACGCCAGCAGAACCGCCAGCACGAAACGACGCGCCTTGGCACTGGTTGGCAGGGCCATGGCAATCGACAACAGCTTCTGAAAATAAACCAGCAGGATAGCAAGGATCGCACCGAGTTGGATTAGCACGGCAAATGTATTGCCAGGTGATTTGAAGCCCAGGAAATGCCCGGCAAGCAGCACATGTGCAGTTGACGATACCGGAATAAACTCCGTCAATCCCTCTATGATACCAAGCAGCAAAGCGCTGATGATCGATTGGTCGGCCATATGAAATCCTTCAGTATATACAGGGGAGGATGTGGACGATGGTCCGTTGGGTTTAAACTTGTTTTAAAATAGCTAAACTCTTATAGCTTTTGCCACAGGCGCATATTCGCAGCAGTGCAGCACGAGCCGTTCACAATCACCAACATCGAAATTCGAGCATCAATGCCTACTCTTTATCATTCACCGATGTCTACTGCATCCCGGTTTGTACGTCTTATTCTGTCAGAATATGGCTTTCAGTGTGATTTGGTAGAGGAACAGCCTTGGGAGAAGCGCAGGGAGTTTCTGGCGCTGAATCCGGCAGGTACACTGCCGGTTTATGTTGACGACAATATGAGAGCGCTTTGCGGCCCGAATGTGCTGGCCGAGTTTCTTGATGAAACCCATGGCGTGTTAAAACGCGACCGCCGCCTTCTGGCAGAAGACCCGTTCCAGCGCGCAGAAATTCGCCGCCTGACGGAGTGGTTCCTGCAGAAGATGGAAAATGACGTGACGCGCCCCTTGGTGCGCGAGCGTGTCTACAAATTGCAGATGACCGCCGCACAGGGCGGTGGCGCACCAGACTCCAAACTGCTGCGCACGGCCCGCGCCAACATTCGTCAGCATATGCGCTATCTGGAGTGGCTTTCCGGGTCGCGCACATGGCTTGCCGGCGACCGGTTGAGCTATGCTGACCTCGCAGCGGCAGCTGGCGTTTCCGTGCTGGATTATCTGGGAGAGATCGACTGGCTCGAATCCCCCATTACCAAGGAATGGTACCAAAGGCTGAAGTCCCGGCCGTCCTTCCGTCCGATGCTCGGGGAACGGATAAGGGGCCTTGCACCTTCGTCACATTATGCGGACCTCGATTTCTGACCCGGTGAAACAGACTGCGACCTCCAGTGACCGTGACGGCCAGCGCCGCGCGAAGCTGACGAATTTCGTGCGCTCGGAAGCTGCCGCAGTCGGTTTTGATCTCTGTCGCATCACTGCACCTGACAGCATTCCGCAGGCTCCTTCGCGACTGCGCGACTTTCTACAGGCCGATTACCACGGCACGATGAGCTGGATGGCTGAAACGGAAGAGCGGCGCGGCGACCCGCGTGTTCTCTGGGGCAGCGTTCGCTCCATCGTCATGTTCGGCATGAATTATGGTCCGGAGGAGGATCCGCGCACACTGCTCGAGAGACCGGACAAGGCAGCAATTTCCGTTTACGCCCGCAACCGCGATTACCACGACATCATCAAAGGCAAGCTCAAGGAAGTGGCAACCCGATTTGCGGCACGCGCCGGTGAAGATGTGAAAGTGTTTGTCGACACCGCACCGGTGATGGAAAAACCACTGGCGATGGCAGCAGGGCTTGGCTGGCAGGGCAAACATACCAATGTTGTCAGCCGCACGCATGGTTCCTGGCTGTTTCTGGGCAGCCTGTTCACCACCGCAGACCTGGAATTTGACCGGCCGGAGCGAGACCATTGCGGCTCGTGCAGTTCCTGCATTAACGCCTGCCCTACCAATGCCTTCCCTGCCCCCTACAAGCTGGATGCGCGGCGCTGCATTTCCTACCTGACCATTGAGCACAAGGGGATTATCGAACCCCACTTTCGCCCGCTGATCGGCAATCGCATCTATGGCTGCGATGACTGTCTGGCCGCCTGTCCGTGGAACAAGTTCGCGCGAAACGCATCAGAAATGAAGCTCAAGGCACGCGACGATCTGACTGAACCATCGATTGCATTTCTGCTGACGCTTGACGACCCGACATTCCGGACCTTCTTTAGTGGTTCTCCGGTCAAGCGTATCGGCCGCAACCGCTTCGTGCGCAATGTGCTGATTGCCGCCGGCAACTCCGGCGACCCTGGCTTTATCGATCAGTGTCTGGACCTGACCCACGACCCCTCGCGTGATGTGCGCGGCATGGCAGTCTGGGCCTTGTCGCAACTGATGGACAAACAGTCTTTCGACACTTACGCTGCAACACGCGAACCGGATGATGATCCCGACGTGCAGGAAGAATGGCGACTGGCAGGAGCATAGAATGCATGCGATGATTTTGGGTGCCGGATATTCTGGCAAGGCGATAGCACATGCTCTCCAAGCCCATATCCCGCAGATTTCAGGGACAACCCGTTCGCCAGACAAGGCCGAGCAGCTCGAAAAGCTCGGAATAAAGCCATTTGTCTTTAATGGCGAAGAGCTGAGCGAGACGTTGCGTGATGCTTTTTCAAACGTAACCCATCTCATACAATCCATTGCACCCAACGATGCCGGCGATCCGTTGCTGCGTCTGATCGGCGACGCGCAGCTGCAAAGCCTGATGCCGAAGCTGCAATGGGTTTGTTACCTGTCCACGGTCGGTGTTTATGGCGACCACGGCGGCGAATGGGTGAATGAAGACACCGCCTGCCGTCCGGTCTCTGTTCGCTCCGTACAAAGAGTGGCGGCAGAAGACGCCTGGATGGCGCAGACCAAAACCTCCGGTATTCCCCTCTCCATACTCAGGCTTTCGGGCATTTACGGGCCAGGACGCAATGTCTTCCGCAACCTGGAAAACGGAACGGCACGCCGGCTGGTCAAAAAGGACCAGGTGTTCAACCGCATCCGCGTTGAGGATATTGGAACGGCTTGCACCTTGCTTTTGACGCGGAAAGCCGATGGCATCTTCAACGTGACGGATAGCGAACCCTGCCCGCCACAGGATGTGGTGACCTATGCTGCTCAACTGATGGGGGTTGAGCCACCTCCAGAGCAGGATTTCGAGACGGCTGAACTGACCGCCATGGCCCGCTCCTTCTACGGCGAAAACAAACGTGTCTCCAATCGCCGTCTTCAGGATATGGGCTTCCACTTTCGCTACCCGGATTACCGGAAGTCGTTACTGCAAATGTGGGAAGACAAGGTCTGGCAAGACTAGATTTGCGTCGGAATCCGACACTGTTTTCCGCATGAAAAATTCATCCAATGCCAGTTTAGCGGATGAATTTATCAAGAAATTGCCACATTAAGATTTAGCTGAACCGGTTCTGCGGCACCGGATTCACAAGCTTGGAAAATTTTTTCATAACGGTTTTGTGAACTGCACGACGTTAATCTTCATGAGCAATTGCATTCCAATTTACTGTTGATTCTAAAGAAATTTTTCATTCATTTTCAAAAAACTCAACATTTTCAATCATTCTGATAAAATCATGATTATTACATTCATTTATATTTCGTGATTAGAAAAAGGCTCTTTTTTGCCATTTTTCGCCCTCTTTAAGCGCCGCACAGATCAACCGGCGCCCGCTGATGATAAAGGGAAGCACAATTTGATGAAGTTCGGCCACAAGACTGTTGCCCTTGCGACTATAGTTTGCTGTTCACTTATCGCTCCACTTCAAGCCAACGCAGCAAATGGCTGCGGCGGAGCCTCCTGGTATGCACTAACCTCGAAGACTGCTTCGGGTGAACGCATGAACCCGGCTAAACTCACGGCAGCGCATCGCTCGCTTCGGTTTGGCACAAAAGTCAAGGTTACCAACAACCGCAATGGCAAGGCTGTGATCGTCCGCATCAACGATCGCGGACCGTTTATCAAGGGTCGTGTTCTCGATCTTTCCAAAGCTGCCGCACAGCACATCGGCATGGTCAACTCAGGAACCGCCAAGGTTTGCTACCAGATCATCGGATAAACATCGCTTCCCGGCTTCGGCTGAAACCGGGAAACGGCGTGAAAGCCTTGCTCTCGCCGCCATTCACCGCTACCAACCAGACGATCATAGTTGAGAGGTAGCATATGCGTTTGGGCGGGCGTTTAGCCGGGGCAATCGAGGTACTGGCCGATATCGAGACGCGCAAGCGCCCTGTGGCCGATGCCTTGAAGGATTGGGGACTTGCACATCGTTTTGCAGGTTCGGGTGACAGGGCAGCCATTGGCAATATCGTTTACGATGCCCTGCGCATGAAACTCTCCCACGCCTGGCTGATGGACGACGATAGCGCCACCGCGCTTGGTTATGGTGTGATGCTGCGCCAATGGAACATGACGGCCGACGCATTGCGCGCCGAATTCGACGGCGACAAGTTTGCGCCTGAAACCCTTTCCGACAGCGCACTCAACGCCTTCCAGTCCCGCAATTTGTCTGATGCACCGCTGTATGTGCAGGGTGACATTCCCGACTGGGTACAGGCCTCGTTTGAGGAGGCTTTTGGCGACAGCTGGCTGCAACAGGCACAGGCGCTGAATGAACGCCCGACACTCGACCTGCGCGCCAACACATTGAAAGCCACCCGCGACAAGGTGCTCAAGGCGCTGGACGACGCTGGTGCTGAGAAAACGCTTATCGCACGACAGGGCATCCGCATTCCGGCAGGCTCTGGCCCATCCCGCCTTCCAAACGTCACCGCCGAGCTGTCCTTCCAGAAAGGCTGGTTCGAAGTGCAGGACGAAGGTTCGCAGATCGTAGCCGATCTGGCCGGTGCGCAAGAGGGCGAACAGGTTCTTGACTACTGCGCTGGCGGTGGCGGCAAGACGCTGGCCATGGCCGCATCCATGAACAATAAGGGGCAGGTTCACGCCTTCGATGCAGACCGCAAACGTCTTGCGCCCATCATCGAACGTCTCAAGCGTGCTGGCACGCGCAATGTGCAGGTCCATGACCGTGCTGCAGGCCTCAATCCATTCATCGGCAAGTTTGACCGTGTTCTGGTTGATGCGCCTTGCACCGGTACCGGCACATGGCGCAGACGCCCTGATACCAAATGGCGTTTGACAACCCGCAACCTCGAAGAACGCGTCGAGCAGCAGAATGATGCGTTGAAACAGGCCAAGGCATTTGTACGTCCCGGCGGTTTTCTGCTGTATGTCACCTGCTCCGTTCTACCGCAGGAAAATGAACGCCAGGTTCGCCATTTCTGCGCCGAGAACCCCGAATTCAGCATTCAATCCGCATTGCCGCTGTGGGACGGATTGTTTGGCAAGGCAGGCAGACGCCCGCACTCTTCCGATGGCACCACCATGACATTGACGCCTGCATCAACCGATACGGACGGTTTTTTCTTCTGCGCCATGCAGAAATCTGCCTGATCTTGAGCATTTGACGCTCGTCAAAATGACGGGCGTCAGATTCGCTTCTTTGTTTGAAAAGGTTCTAAACTAGATTATTTGACACAGGTTTGTGATTGGTTCAGAACTCGGCTGCCCGCGGCGCAGGATATTTGGCGTCGCAAAAGGAGGGACCATGATCCGCAAATCCATTCTCGGCGCCACACTGGCGCTTCTGGCCGCTTCGGCCGCATTTACCGCCGTTCCTGCTCGCGCAGCAACCGACCCGGCTGCTGTCGTCAAGCATTATGCAGAACTGGCACATGCCAAATATGAAGATTCGCTGAACACGGCAAAGGAACTGGAAAAGGCCGTTGACGCTCTGATCGCAACGCCGAGCGAAGAAACGCTCAAAGCCGCCCGCGCCGCCTGGATCAAGGCGCGTGTTCCTTACCAGCAGTCTGAAGTCTATCGTTTCGGCAACCCGATCGTTGACGAGTGGGAAGGCAAGGTCAATGCCTGGCCGCTGGACGAAGGCCTGATCGACTATGTCGACGGTTCCTACGGCACGGAAAGCGATGAAAACGAGCTTTACGTTGCCAATGTCATTGCCAACAAGACGCTGAAAATCAGCGGCGAAGATGTCGATGCCACCAATATCACGCCTGAATTGCTGCAGAGCCTGCACGAAGCCGGCGAAGTTGAAGCAAATGTTGCCACCGGTTACCACGCCATCGAATTCCTGCTGTGGGGGCAGGATCTGAACGGCACTGGTCCAGGTGCGGGCAACCGCCCTTACACCGACTACGACACCAAAAATTGCACCAATGGCAATTGCGACCGCCGCGCAGCCTATCTGAAGGCTGCAACCACCCTGCTTGTTGCCGACCTGCAGGACATGGTCACCGCTTGGGCACCAGAGGGTGACGCCACCAAGACTGTCACCTCCGATACCAAGGCAGGCATCACCGCGATCCTGACCGGCATGGGTTCGCTTTCCTATGGCGAGTTGGCTGGTGAGCGCATGAAGCTTGGTCTTCTGCTGCATGATCCGGAAGAAGAACATGATTGCTTCTCCGACAACACCTATGCCTCGCATCTGAACGACGCAATCGGCATCGCTTCGGCCTATAGCGGCGAATATACCCGCGTCGACGGCACCAAGATGACCGGCCCGTCACTGTCCGATCTCGTTGTCGAAAAAGACAAGGCGCTGGACGAAGAGATCAAGGGCAAGCTGAACAAGACGCTGGACGCCATGCACGCCATGGAAAAGCGTGCAGAAGCCGGTGAAGCCTATGACCAGATGATTGGTGAAGGCAATGCGGAAGGCAATGCCGTTGTTCAGGCCGCCATTGATGGTCTGGTTGACCAGACCAAGAGCATCGAGCGCGTGATCACTGCCCTCGACATTGGCAAGATCGAGCTGGAAGGCTCCGACAGCCTCGACAACCCGAACGCTGTTTTCCAATAAGAACAAGGCGGGCCGTGTAGACGCTATACGGCCCGATCCACCCATGCTCCATTTCCGGCCTTCCCGGTTGCTTCTTTGCGCGCTGGCTGCAACAGTCCTGCTGCTCCCTGCCTTTGCAAATGACATGAAGCCTGCCGGCCGCAGCGATCTGTCGGTCGAGGATCGCGCTCGTGTCGATGCCGTGACCACGCCGACACAAGACTTTTCAAAACCGGAACCTTTTGAAGCCATGTCTGCCGGGGCAACCACCAGCAAGGCCAAGGCAAACAGTGGCGCTTTTTCGCACTTTTCGGCCAATATGCCGTTTGAACGTCGACAGGACTTCAAGCTCGGCAACGCATTGTTTCAGAAATTATGGGTGTCCTCGCCCTCCTCCACGCAGGCCTCGGACGGCTTGGGGCCACTTTATAATGCCCGCTCCTGCCAAAGCTGCCATGTGAATGATGGGCGCGGACGCCCGCCACGCGAAGGCGAAGAGGCCGTATCGATGTTTTTGCGGCTGGCACGCACGCCGGCGACGCAAGCGGAACAAGACGCCATTGCCCGCCATGACGTATTGAATTTTCCTGACCCCATTTACGGCAGCCAGCTCCAAAACCTGGCCATTCCCGGCCTGAAATCCGAGGGTCGTCTAACCGTTACCTATCAGGAGACGGCTGTGACGCTGGGTGACGGTGAAACCGTGATGCTGCGCAAGCCCGATTATGGCGTTGATGGATTGCATTACGGTGCTCTTGATCCCGCCACCACGCTGTCGGCACGTATTGCGCAGCCCACTCTCGGGCTAGGGTTGATTGAGGCCATTCACGACGATGACATTCTGGCGAAAGCCGATCCGGATGATCGCGACGGTGATGGCATATCGGGCAAGCCAGCGTGGGTAAGGGACCACAGAACCGGTGACCTCAGACTGGGGCGCTTCGGCTGGAAGGCGCAAAATTCCAATGTCCGCGACCAGAGTGCCGCAGCGTTTTCCCATGACATTGGCATTTCCACACCTGACATGCCCAATGCCTACGGAGACTGCACAGACGCCCAGACGGACTGTCTTGCCATGCCGACCGGTGTTCAAGCCCGGCTCGGCACAACGGAAGCGCCTGATCCGGTGATGGACCTTGTGACCTTTTATACGGAAAACCTTGCGGTGCCTGCACGCCGCAAGGTGAGTGATCCGATCACCCTGCGCGGCAAGGAGATGTTCTACACCTCCGGCTGCACGAACTGCCATACGCCAAAATATGTGACGCGCCGTGACGCGACCGACACGTTGCATGCCTTCCAGCTGATCTGGCCTTATTCGGATTTTCTGCTACATGACATGGGCGACGGTCTGGCAGATGGCCAGCAGGTGGGCGAGGCCAACGGACGCGAGTGGCGCACGCAGCCACTGTGGGGTATCGGCCTCACGAAAACCGTAAACGGCAATACCTTCTATTTGCATGACGGGCGAGCGCGCGACCTCAGCGAAGCCATTCTGTGGCACGGTGGTGAGGCGCAGACCGCACGGGATGCATTTGCAGCCTTGCAAAAATCCGACCGGCAGGCTTTGCTGGCTTTTCTGGAGTCCCTCTGATGCGACGTTTGGTGCGACCTGTCATGCGAAAAACCTTGTCCCTTCTGCCATTGATGCTGGTGCTGAGCGCGTTTAACGCCAAGGCGCAGGACGTCGAACTCTTGCCGCCACCGCCGCTTGATCCAGCCAAGGTACGGGTGATCATGAAAAAGGCGGTCGATGATTTCATCAGGCCTGGTTATGCGGCCCTTGCAGCCTCTGCGACCTCGCTGAAAGGCAATATGAAAGCCTTGTGCGCAGCACCGTCGCAGACAACGCTGGATGCGGCCACCGGTGCCTTTGCAGCCACGGTCAAGACATGGTCGACCATTGAAATTGTTCGCGTCGGTCCGGTGATCGAGCAGAACCGTTTCGAGCGCATTCTCTATTATCCCGATCGCAAGAGTCTTGGCCTCAAGCAGGTACAAAGGTACCTGAACGAAAAGGACGAGAGTGTAACACATGCCGAAAGCCTAAAAGGCAAGAGCGTTGCGGCACAGGGGCTCGGCGCGCTGGAATTTGTGCTCTACGGTACCGGATCTGAAACGCTGTTGCAGGAAAAGGATGGATTTCGCTGCCGGTATGGTGCAGCGGTTGCCGGAAACATCGCCAATGTTGCCAAGGATCTTCAGACCATCTGGGACGATCCTGAAGGGGCCAGCAAAAATTGGACACAGCCCGGTCCTGACAATCCGGTCTTTCGTGATGAGCGGGAAGCAATCGTCGCCCTGCTCGGTATTCTCGTACATGGTTCGGAAACCATCCGTGACCAGCGCATAGAGACCTTTTATAAAGGGCCGGACAAGGTCAAGTTCCCGCGCACCGCAATCTATTGGCGCTCCGGCCAGACGTGGAAAAGCATCGCAGACAATGTCACAGCCGTTCAAGCCCTGATGAAAACTGCTGGCATGGCCGACCTTCTGCCATCCGACCAGCGTTCCATCAGCGGTTCTATCGATTTTCTCGCCAAATCCATGGTCAGGGTGGCCGGCACGATTGATCCCGATGTTGAAAAGGCCCTGGCCAATGACGAGCAACGCGCCAAGGTCGATTACCTCCTGCTGAACAGTCGCGATTTCATCTACCGTCTGAACGACCAGTATGGTGGTGCCATTGGTCTCAGTTCCGGTTTTTCCTTCTCCGATGGCGACTGAGGCGCACAGGCGATGACAGGCGCAAAAAGCACCCTGCTGATCGATCGGCGCCATTTCATCAAGGCAGCCGGTGTTTCCTTCCTGACGGCGCTTTCTCCCCGCTCGCTTTATGCGCTGGAGCGAGCAGACGCCGTGTTCGCATCCGGTTTTCGCGCCCGTGACGGCTCCTACGGCATCGCCACCTTAAGCGAAGGTGGCGACATCATCGACCGGCTGACCTTGCCGGCCCGTGCGCATGGCATGGCCACCTGCCACAAGTCAGGCATGACGGTGGCCTTTGCGCGCCGACCCGGCACATTTGCCATGGCCTTCAACCCAGCAGGAGGTGTCGAACCCGTTGTCATGCACACCCCGGAAAATCGGCACTTTTACGGGCATGGGCAGTTTTCGCCCGATGGCTCCATTCTCTACGCCAGTGAAAATGATTTTGACGGCAATCGTGGTGTCATTGGCCTTTACGACGCGCGCGACGGGTTCAGGCGTCTTGCCGAGTTTGATGCCCACGGCATCGGCACCCATGACATGACCGTCAGCGATGACGGCCGCCTTCTTGTGATTGCCAATGGCGGTATTGAAACCCATCCAGACTTCGGGCGCACCAAACTCAATATTGACCGCATGCAGCCATCTCTGGTGCTGCTTGATGCCAAAAGCGGGCATCTGGTGCAGAAACATACTATGCCGGCGAGGTTGAGCCAGCTTTCCACGCGTCACGTCGATCTTGGTGAGGATGGTCGCATCTGGTTTGCCTGCCAATATGAAGGGCCGCGCAATGACCTGCCGCCTCTGGCTGGATATTTCTCCAAAGGCGAAGATATCCGTTTCATCGATCTGCCAGAGGAAACAACCGAGCGGCTGGCCAATTATGTCGGCGCGATTGCCGTCAACCGCCGTGATGGCATTGTGGGACTGACCTCGCCCAATGGCAATGCTGCAGTCACACTGGATGAGGCGACGGGCCAGGTGCTCTCCGAAACAACTGTGCGCGAAGCGGCCGGCGTTGCCGCCGCCGCCAAGGGCATTGTGGTTTCTTCTTATGATGGACGTTTTGGCGACAAGCGCAGCGATGTTGCATTCGACCAGCATATTGTCAGGCTGGTCGAGTAATCGCTGCGTCTCAGGCAGACAGCACTTTGGGTGACGTGTCCGCTGCGGCCTGGCTTTGTTTGCCCATGACGAGCTTCAACGCACGGCCGACCAGCGGCTGATTGGAATCAAAAACCATCAAGCCATGTTTAGCAAAGCGTGGTGGTGCCATGCTGACGTTTTACAACAACACCCTTAAAAGGCGACTTGCAACATATTGATATCAAAGAAGGAAAGTGGCGCACCCGAAGAGATTCGAACTCCTGACCCTCAGATTCGTAGTCTGATGCTCTATCCAGCTGAGCTACGGGTGCGTAACGCGAAGACTTGTTTTGCTTGCGTGGCGATCCTCTAAAACGTCCTATGACTGATTGCAAGCGCTTTTCGTCATAAATTTGCATTTTAAGCCAATAAGCGGTGCGAAAACGCGGGAAAACCAACAGAAAAATCACTAAAATACATTACATAACAATGCCTTATATATTTTACCGCTCAGACAAAGATTTAATTCGGCTCCAAGAGCGATTACCGGTCTTTATCTTTTCCTTATGTCGGGGCGACAAATTCCCAATCGAAACCTGACCTGATGCGGCTCTACCCTTTAGGCGTATCAACAGGAGAACCTGATATGTCCGACCTCATTTTTGTGGGCGTGGGTTTTGGCACCTTGCTGGTGCTCGCCCTTTACGCGCGCGCCCTCGACCGGCTTTGAGAGGTGACCGCACCATGATCGAAGCCCTTTTTGGCCTTCTCGTCGCTATCGCCCTCGGCATTTATCTCGTGGTCACGCTTTTGCGGCCCGAGCGCTTCTGATTCTGCAGGAGATTCCCATGACTATTATCGGGTGGCTGCAAATCAGCCTCCTTTTCCTCGCCGTGCTTTTCACCATCAAACCGCTTGGCCTTTATATGGCGCGTGTTTTTTCCGGTGAACGCACTTTTCTGTCACCGGTGCTCGGCCCATTCGAGCGCGGCCTCTACGCAGCATCCGGCGTGAATGCCAACAAGGAACAGGGCTGGCTCGCCTACACACTTTCCATGCTGGTTTTTTCCATTGCCGGCTTCGTCGTGCTTTATACGATCCTGCGCTTGCAGGCCCACCTGCCGCTGAACGCGCAAGGGTTTGCCGGTATGTCTTCCGACCTTGCCTTCAACACGGCCGTTTCCTTCGTCACCAACACCAACTGGCAGAACTACGGCGGTGAAACCACGCTCAGCCATTTCAGCCAGATGGCGGGTCTAACGGTGCAAAACTTCCTGTCTGCCGCCACGGGCATGGCGCTTGCCATGGCCCTGACACGCGCCTTCATTCGTTCGAAGGTTTCGACCCTGGGCAATTTCTGGGTCGATATGACCCGTGCCACACTTTACGTGCTGCTGCCAATTTCCATTGTCGTTGCCATTGCCTTTGTTGCCATGGGCCTGCCGCAGACACTTGAGACGGCTGTGACCGCCACCACGCTGGAAGGCGCGCAACAGGTTATCGCGCTTGGTCCTGTCGCATCGCAGGAGGCCATCAAACAGCTTGGCACCAATGGCGGCGGATTTTTCAACGTCAATGCTGCCCACCCCTTCGAAAATCCAACCGTGTACACCAACTATCTGAACATGTTCGCCATGTTGTCGATTTCGGCAGCGCTGGTTTACACATTTGGACAGATGGTCGGAAACCGCCGTCAAGGCTGGGCACTGATATCAGCCATGGCAATTCTGCTAATTGCAGGAGTTAGCGTCACCTACTGGGCAGAAGCGCAGGGTAACCCGATCCTGACGTCGATCGGCGTTGATCCTGCCCTTGGCAATATGGAAGGCAAGGAAGTTCGCTTCGGCCAGGCCATGACCGCGCTTTATGCCGCTGTCACAACAGGTCTCTCGGATGGTGGCGTCAACGGCATGCAGGGCTCCTTCACCGGCCTTGGTGGTCTGGTGCCGATGTTCCTGATCCAGCTTGGCGAAGTGCTGCCGGGCGGCGTTGGCTCCGGTCTTTACGGCATGCTGGTTTTTTCCATTCTGTCGGTCTTCGTGGCCGGTCTGATGGTTGGCCGCACGCCAGAATTTCTTGGCAAGAAGATTGAAGGCCGGGAAATGAAATATGCCATGCTGGCGGTGTTGATCCTGCCACTGGTCATTCTTGGTTTCACGGCAGTTTCGGCCATGTTGCCTGTTGCCGTTGCCAGCATTGGGACGGCAGGTCCGCACGGTCTTTCCGAAATTCTCTATGCCTACACGTCGGCTGCCGGCAACAATGGCTCTGCCTTTGGTGGCCTCAGCGGCAACACCGTCTGGTACAACACCACGCTTGGCATTGCCATGTTGCTTGGCCGTTTTGCCTATGTCGTGCCTGTCATGGCGATTGCCGGTTCGCTGGTGGCCAAGATCAAGGTGCCACCATCGTCAGGTACCTTCCCGACCAATGGGCCACTGTTTGTGTGCCTGCTGATCGGCATCATCCTCATTCTCGGTGGCCTGCAATTTTTCCCGGCACTCGCACTCGGCCCTGTCGTCGAGCACCTTGCCATGCTTGGCAACCAGAGCTTCTAAAGGAATACATCATGTCAAAGGATCATAAGGCTCCTGGACTTTTCGACCCTGCCATTGTGCTACCAGCGATGCACGACGCTTTCCTCAAGCTCGACCCGCGCCAACTGGTGCGCAATCCGGTGATCTTTGTCACCGAGGTTGTTGCGCTGGTGGTCACCCTGCTGTTTCTACGCGACCTTGGTTACAATACGGCTCAAGCGTCCTTCTCAGGCCAGATAGCCGCCTGGCTTTGGTTTACGGTGCTGTTTGCGACCTTCGCTGAATCGGTTGCCGAAGGCCGAGGCCGCGCGCAGGCCGACAGCCTGAAAAAAGCCAAATCCGAACTGGTTGCCCGCCGTTTGTTGTCGTCAGGGAAAACGGAAAACGTGCCTGCGACCAATCTTAGGGTTGGCGATATCGTCATCGTTTCTGCCGGAGAGCTTATTCCCGGCGACGGTGACGTGATTGAGGGTGTGGCATCCGTCAATGAAAGCGCCATTACAGGCGAATCCGCACCTGTTATCCGTGAATCCGGCGGTGATCGCTCGGCTGTTACAGGCGGCACGCAAGTACTGTCAGATGAAATCCGCATCCGGATTGGTGTTGCCCCTGGTTCCAGTTTCGTGGACCGCATGATCGCGTTGATTGAAGGCGCCAAACGTCAGAAAACTCCGAACGAGATTGCACTGTCCATTTTGCTTTCGGGACTGACACTGATCTTCCTGTTTGTCTGCGTGGCGATATGGGGACTGGCAGGTTACTCCGGCACAGTCCTGTCGGTCACGGTTCTGGCCGCGCTTCTGGTCACGCTGATCCCGACCACCATTGGCGGTCTTCTCTCGGCCATTGGCATTGCCGGTATGGACCGACTGGTGCGGTTTAATGTCATTGCCACCTCGGGCCGTGCTGTCGAGGCAGCCGGTGACGTGGATACCCTGCTGCTGGACAAAACTGGTACCATCACCTTCGGCAACCGCATGGCCAGTGATTTTCTGGCTGCGCCCAGCGTCAGCCAGGCAGAACTGGCGGAGGCGGCACTGCTTGCCAGCCTTTCCGATGAGACACCGGAAGGTCGCTCCATCGTGGCGCTTGCAACAGGTGAGTTTGGCATTGCCGTGCCTAACAGCACATTCGACAACATCATTCATTTTTCTGCCGAAACACGCCTGTCCGGCGTCGATATCGGCGAGCGCCACTTGCGCAAGGGCGCTGTCGATTCCGTTTTGAAATATGCGGGCCTTAGCGACGAGGCGGCACCGGCGGAATTCCGCCAGGCCGTTAACGGTATTGCACGCAGCGGCGGCACACCGCTGGCTGTGACGGACGGTAAACGTCTGCTGGGTGCCATCCACCTTAAGGATGTTGTCAAACCCGGCATCAAGGAACGGTTCGCCGCACTGCGCGCCATGGGTATTCGCACTGTGATGGTCACAGGCGACAACCCGGTAACAGCGGCGGCGATCGCTTCGGAAGCCGGCGTTGACGATTATCTGGCGCAGGCTACCCCAGAGGACAAGCTCTCCTACATTCGCCGTGAGCAGGAAGGTGGTCGCCTGATCGCCATGTGCGGCGACGGCACCAATGATGCACCGGCGCTGGCGCAGGCTGACGTCGGCGTTGCCATGCAGACAGGCACGCAGGCCGCGCGTGAGGCAGCCAACATGGTCGATCTCGACTCCAGCCCAACCAAGCTGATCGAGATCGTTGAAATCGGCAAACAGCTGCTGATGACCCGCGGTTCGCTGACCACGTTTTCAATTGCCAATGACGTGGCGAAATATTTCGCCATTATCCCGGCACTGTTTGTCGTAACCTATCCGGCGCTTGGTGCATTGAACATCATGCAACTGGCGTCGCCGCAGTCGGCCATTCTGTCAGCGGTGATCTTCAACGCGCTGACTATCATAGCGCTAATTCCGCTGGCGCTGCGTGGCATCAGTTACCGTCCGGCAAGTGCCGCCGTTCTGCTGCGCCGCAATCTGCTGATTTACGGCTTTGGTGGTCTTCTCCTGCCCTTTGCCGGCATCAAGATCATCGATCTCACCATCACAGCTCTCCATCTGGTGTAACCATGTTGAACCATATTCGCCCTGCCCTGACACTGCTTCTTGCCATGACTGCCCTGACGGGACTGGCCTATCCGCTTGCCATTACCGGCATTGCGCGGGCCATGTTCCCGGCCGAGGCCAATGGCAGCCTTGTTGAACGCAACGGAGCCACTATCGGCTCTTCGCTGATCGGTCAGAATTTTTCGACTGATCGTTATTTCTGGCCACGACCATCCGCCACCGGTCCGGACGCCTATAATGCCTCCGCCTCATCCGGCTCCAATCTCGGCACGACCTCCATAAAATTGCGCGACCGTGTTGCCGCAGATGTGGAAAAGCTGAAGACATCCGGAATGGGGGCACCCGTTCCCGCCGATGCCGTGATGACGTCGGGGTCAGGATTGGACCCGGAAATCTCTGTCGATTATGCCGGTGCGCAGATTACCCGCATCGCAACGGTCCGTGACCTGCCACGACAAGCCGTGGCTGATCTTGTGTCGCAACATGTCAAAAAACGCGATCTTGGCTTCATCGGCGAGCCGCGTGTAAATGTGCTAGAGATCAATCTGGCGCTGGATCAGTTACAGTGATTCAGGCATCACCCTCAAACCACGAGACACCGCATGGCGGACACTGACCGCAACGATGTGCGCAGACCAGACCCGGATGCCTTGCTTGCCCTTGCGGAGAAAGAACGCAGGGGCAAGCTGACGGTTTTTCTGGGGGCTGCCCCCGGCGTTGGCAAAACCTACACCATGCTTTCGCGTGCCAGGCGATTGAAGGCCGACGGCTGCGATATCATGGTCGGGTTGGTGGAAACCCATGGGCGTGGTGAAACCGCTGCGCTGATCGATGGGCTGGAGATCCTGCCGCGCATTCGGGTTGCGCATCGTGGCCGCAGGCTGGAAGAGTTCGACCTTGATGCGGCCCTTGCCCGCAAGCCACGTATCATCATTGTCGATGAACTGGCCCATTCCAACCCTGATGGGAGCCGCCACCCCAAACGGTATCAGGACATTGAAGAGCTGATTGCCGCCGGCATTGATGTGTGGACGGCAATGAACATCCAGCATCTGGAAAGTCTTGCTGATCTGGTGGCGCAGATCACCGGTGTGACCGTGCGTGAACGGGTGCCCGACACCGTGCTCAAGCGGGCCGATGATGTGTTGCTGGTCGACCTTCCGCCAACCGAACTGATCGAGCGCCTGAAAGAGGGCAAGGTTTATCTGCCTGAAAGCGCCAGCCGGGCCGTCGACCGGTTTTTCCGGCTTGGTAATCTTACTGCCCTTCGGGAGCTGGCGTTGCGACGCACGGCCGACCGGGTGGACGACCAGATGGTCGATTATCTCCGACAAAATGCCATTGAAGGACCATGGGCCACTGGCGAACGGCTGATTGTCTGTATTGGCCCGGATGATCTGTCCGAAAAGGTCATTCGTGTGGCAAGCCGCCTGGCATCCGGCCTCAACGCGCCGTGGATCGTTGTTTCGGTAGAGCGCGCCGACCGTGAAGCCAGTAGCACGCAGCATTTCCAGCGGATGGAAGCACTGTTTCGGCTGGCCGAACAATTGGGCGCGGAAACCCAGCACATTATCGGCAGCGACTTTGTTGAAGAAATCCTCAAATGCGCGCGCCGGGAACATGCGACACAAATCGTCATTGGCACGGGGCAACTGCGAAGCTGGATAAGATTCGGCTCACCATCCCTGCATGAAGTCTTGTCGCGCCGCGCTGCCGGGATTGGCATTCATCTCGTGACACCGGAGCGGACAGAAACCCGCGTGCGAAAGCTGCGCTTTAGCCTGCCCAATCTTGCTGCCCTTCGCCAATCAACCCTGTTTGCCCTGGGCTTTACACTGGCAACCACGGCCAGTGCGCTTGTCATCGACCAGTTTATAAAACTGCCCAATATCTCCCTGCTATTTCTGCTGGCGGTTCTGGGAGCATCGGTTACTGGCGGCTACGTGTCAGCCTTTCTGGCGGCACTGATGTGCACGCTGGCGTATAATTTCTTCTTCATCGATCCGCTGCTGACTTTTACCATTTCCAAACCGCATGAAGTGTTTGCATTGTTCATCTTCCTGGCGGTAGCGATGATTGCAGGCGGTTTTGCATCTCGGATCAAGGAACAGGCCTCTGTTGCACGCGTGCGGGCAACCGCGCTGCAATCGCTTTATGATTTCTCGCGCAAACTTTCCACCAATGCCAAGGCCGATGACACCATCTGGCTTGCGGTGTCGCAGCTTCAGGTCAGCCTCAAACGCAACGTGGTTTTATTGCTGCCAGATGCAGGAGACGTGAAGGTGGCTGCGGCCTGGCCGCCGGATACGGAGCTGGATATTACCGACCTGACGGCTGCCCGCTGGAGCCATGACAAACAGGAGCATGCCGGTCACGGCACCGGCACTCTGCCCAACAGCCGTTTTGAGTTCCGTCCACTGATGGGGCCTCACGGTGTTGTTGGTGTTTGCGGGGTCGAGCAGACCAATGAACATCTTCACATGAATGAGGAGCGTGCGCTCTCTGCCATTCTTGACCAGACCGCCATTGCGCTGGACCGGGCGCGGCTTGCCAGAGAAAGTGTGTCGCAGGCTGCGAAACTGGAGGGCGAAAAATATCGCGAAGCGCTGCTTTCCTCCATCTCTCACGACCTGAAAACGCCGCTCGCGACGATTACCGGCGCGGTGACCAGTCTGCGCGAATTTGGCGACAGAATGCCACCGGAAAGTCGCAGCGACCTTCTGCAATCCATTGAAGAGGAAGGCAGCCGGATGAGCCGGTTCGTGGCCAATCTTCTCGACATGACCCGTATTGAGGCCGGCAACCTGAAACCACGCCATGACTGGATCGATGTTGCAGATGTGGTGCATGCTGCCGCTGATCGCATTCGCAAATATTTCCCCGATCGGTTGATCGAAACCGGCATTGCAGCCGATCTTCCGCTGATTGAAGGCGACAGCGTTCTGTTGGGCCAGGTTCTGTTCAACCTGCTGGACAATGCCGTCAAATATGGTGGCAAGGAACCGGTTTACATTTATGCCCGCCGGGATGGAGACGATGTTCTTGTTTCCGTGACAGACCATGGCAAGGGCATTCCGCCGGATGATCTGGACCGGGTGTTCGAAAAATTCTACCGTCGTGGCAAACCGGACGGACGCGCTGCCGGCACCGGTCTTGGACTTTCCATCGCACGCGGTTTCGTTGAAGCGATGGGTGGCCATATCCATGCGGAAAGCCCGGCCGTTAAAAAGAAGGGTACCCGCATCGTCATGCGTTTTCCGGCACCGAAACAGCAGAAAGTCCAAAAACCGAAATGAACGCGACGATTGCCAATATTCTTGTGGTTGATGACGAACCACAGATCCAACGGTTCCTGAAACCGGCGCTCATGGCAGCCGGTTACGGGGTTGTGGAAGCGGCAACCGGCAACGAGGCCCTGAAAGCCGTGGCAACGACCGCGCCCGACCTGATCATTCTTGACCTCGGATTGCCGGATATGGACGGCAAGGACGTGATTGCCAGTCTGCGCGGCTGGTCGGACATCCCGATCATCATCCTGTCTGCCCGGGACCGTGAAAATGAAAAGATTGCCGCGCTTGATCTCGGCGCCGACGACTATGTTGAAAAACCTTTCGGCATTGGCGAGTTGACGGCGCGCATTCGCAATGCCCTGCGCCATCGTGGCCAGAAGACAGACACCATACCGGCTATTTTTCATGCCGACGGGCTGGAACTCGATGTGGTGAAACGTAATGTGACGCGCGGTGACCAGCCCATCCGGCTCACGCCAAAGGAATATGATCTGCTGACGCTACTCGCCCGGCACGCGGGCCGAGTGGTAACCCACAAAACCCTGCTGACCTCCGTTTGGGGGCCCGCCCATGGTGACGATCTGCATTACTTGCGGGTGTTTATCGGGCAATTACGACAGAAGATCGAACGGAACCCTGTCAATCCAGCCATCATACGCACCGAACCTGGTGTGGGCTACAGGCTGATTGCTGATCAAACATGAGAGTGTGAGGTGCAACTTTCACCAAGTTTTACCTCCTGCAGTCATGTAAAGTCATGTGCTGTCACATTGACAAATATCTGCCGCTTCTATGCTCTAGCACCGTCAAACGACAGCAGAGGAGTGTGGCGATTGTCGATAAATTGGCCGCCCATGCGTTATTTGGTCAGGATCATGTTGAGTACGATTGCCATGACCTTTGTGATGATTGGAGCTGTTATGGCAGACACAAAACAGTATCCCCTAACCGACATCGTCCGACGCGGTGATCATCAGGCAATCGCATCAGCGCTGAAAAATGGTGCGGCGCTGGAGGAGCGCGATGCGCGCGGCCAGACAGCCTTGCTGATTGCCACCCACGCCAATGATGTGGAAGCAGCGCGATTGCTGATCGAGGCCGGAGCGGATGTAAACGCCAAGGACAATATCAATGACAGCCCCTATCTCTACGCCGGTGCACGAGGGCATCTCGACATTCTCAAATTGACCCTTGCCCATGGCGCGGACCTCACAAGCACCAACCGTTTCGGTGGTACAGCCCTGATACCAGCTTCAGAACGCGGGCACGTCGAGACGGTAAAAACACTGATCGACGCAGGCGTTGACGTGAACCACGTCAATAATCTGGGATGGACGGCGCTCATCGAGGCCATCATTTTGAGTGATGGCGGACCACGCCATGTCGAGATTGTCAGGCTTCTGCTTGAGGCTGGCGCGGACATCAACATGGCAGACAATGACGGTGTGACACCTCTACAGCATGCGCGAAGCCGCGGTTATCAGGACATCATCGCTCTTCTCGAAAAACGATAGATCTGGACGGTAAATCCTGGCGCAGCGGTGAAAACCGATGCGCCAGAATTTTACCTACAGCTCGAAGGTCTTGACCGCATTGCCTCGTTCGATTGATCGATTGGCAATGAAGCGCTCCGATTTTGCAGTGTCTATTTTCCTGTCTTCAAGGTGCTGGAGCACGGATACGACATATGGTTCTAAAACCATATGTCGACCACTGACAAAATTGCTCTTCTGTTCGCTCTTAGGCTTCTACAGCTTCGCGGACATCATCCAGCAGAAAATGCACGATCACATAGGGTGTCGTATATGTCTGGCCGCTGTCAGACACCGCCTCGACGCTGCCACCATCGGAGGGATGCCATTGCTGGTAGTGTGGATTGTTGGCGATCAGGGTAATCGCCTTGCCCGAAAACCGACCGCCCAAGCGATAACGCGCTTCCGCCATGGGCCAGATTTTCTCAAAATCTTCCTGGCTGATACGAAGTTTCAGCGCCTTTCTGGAATGAGCGTCGCTGGTAGAGCCATTGTCATGCACCACCGGTGGAATGTTCAGGTCAACCTCTTCTGCACCGTCAAGCAGAAAGGCAAATTCGTCTGGCCACATGCGTCTCACGTGTCGCTCCTCCCAAAGCTTATCGTCTTACAGCGTGGCCATGATAGCGCGTCTGCCAGCAGAGGCAATGGCAGATATGAGCCTGCATTTCCTTCAATGCTCGGCAGAGTCCTTGGACTGAAGGTTGTTGCGGCTGAACTAAACGACAACACCGAGAACGAGGTCGTCGCATTCATGCCCTATCCGTCACGGCCCCAAAGTTCTGGGTTCTGCTTGAAATACTCGGTCAGCATTTCGGTGAGAACCCGCACTTTTCGGGTGGGATGCTGGCTTGGCGGACGCACGACATAAACACCGCCTGGAGGGACCGGGTAACGTGTCATGATGGGAACCAACGCACCTGAGGTCACATAGGGATGCGTGATGCAATCGGGTAGCCATGCAATGCCGAGACCCGCAGCAGCGGCGGCAGCAAGCGGTGCGGCGCTGTCGGCCTTGAACCTGCCTTGGGGCTGAACCGTGACGATATTGTCGCCATCCATAAATTGCCAGGCTTCCGTGCCTTGCATGAGGGCCTGGTGGGTGATGATTTCGTCTGGCGTTTCGGGCGAGCCGTGTAACTTGATATAGTCCGGGCTGGCGACAAGCTTGCCATGGATTGGTCCGACGCGTTTTGCGATCAGGTTGGAGTCCTGAAGGTAGGCGCTGCGGATCGCACAATCGAAACCCTCCGCAATGAGATCGACGAAGCGGTCGCTATAGGAAGTATGGATGTGAACCTTCGGGTGCAAGCGCGCCATTTCGGCAAGGACAGGGGCGAAATGGGTCGCTCCGAACGTCAGCGGCATGGCAACCCGTAAACGGCCATGCAGCTCGCCGTTTGGCAGGATTGTTTCTCTGGCAGTATCAATCTCGGCGCTGGCCCTTGCCGCATGGTCCCGGAATGTGATGCCCGCTTCGGTAAGTGCCGCACCGCGCGTTGTCCTTGCAAGCAGCTGGATGCCAAGCTCCGCCTCGATCCGAAAAAGACGCCGACTGACGATTGATTTTGAGACGCCTAACCGACGCGCGGCCGCCGATATTCCCCCGGCATCAGCCACCGCGACGAATGTCTGCAAATCTTCAATGTCCATTCCGGCGTTCCCCGTTTTGCGACACAGCTTGTCTGACTTTGACACTATTGCGCATGCAAAAGGAACAGCAAATTGCCGTCCGACAACGTCACCAGTTGATGCCTGTCTCTCTTGAACCCATGCCATTCATGGCAGCAAAGAAAGGAAGTCTTGATGACCCTTCGTAACGGCCTCGATTCTCTTCTTCGTCCTGAAGATTCGGTCCTCGTTCTGATCGACCATCAACCCTACCAGCTCGCAAATCTCAACAGCCACGATCCGCAGATGGTGGTCAACAATACGACTGCGCTGGCGAAGCTGGCAAAAGCCTTCAATGTTCCGACCATTCTCACCAGTGTGATCGCGGCGCGTGGCGGACTTCTTTTCAGGCAGATCACCGATGTCTTCCCTGGACAGGAGGTTATCGATCGTACCTGGGTAAACACGTGGCAGGACGAGAATGTCGTCAATGTCGTCAAGGCAACCGGTCGCAAGCAACTGATCATCGCTGGCCTATGGACGGAGGTCTGCGTTGCAATGCCTGCGATCCAAGCCGCAGGCGAAGGCTGGGACGTAACCGTGATCACCGACGCTTCGGGCGGGATTTCAAAGGAGTCGCACGAAGTTGCCGTCCAGCGAATGATCCAGGCCGGCGCAAACATGATGACCGTGATGGCGCTTGCGGGCGAGTGGCAACGCGATTGGGCGCGCACCGAGCATGTCGACGAGCTGACTGAGATCCTCATACAGCATTTCGGCGGCAGCGGCGTCGCGTATCTTTGGGAGCAGCAGCTTCTCAACACCCCAGTATCTGGCTGATCAGGATCGGGATGGCGAATGTTTGACGAGAGGTTCGAATGATCCTCATTTCGACCTTCGCCATCCCGGCCCACCTACTGTCCTCCGTTACATGGAAGTTCCTCAGCCGATTTGTCCAGACGATGGTGTTCTGATCCGCGTTGAAGCCGCCGCTATTGAGGGCGGTGACCTGATCAGTCGTGCCTCCATCAAACCTCCCCATCTGGATTTCGTCATCGGTTACGCGGCCGCGGGCGAAATCATCGAGGTGGGACAAAACGTATCGAACCGTCATGTGGGCCAGAAGGTGACGAGCTTCGATCTCTCCGGATCGCACGCCGAGTTGCGTGCAATCCCTGTCAGTCGCACTTGGCCGGTACCGGAAGGGCCCGACATGCCCGCTGCAGCTGCACTACCGATTACATTCGGAACCGCTTATAATTGCTTTTTTACACGCGGTGTTTTGAAGCGCGGTGAAACTGTGCTCGTCCCGGCAGGCGCAACCGTCATTGCCACAGTCTCAGGCAGTTAGAGTGCGGAACGGCTTGTCAGGTTTGGACTGGATCATGCGATTGATCATCACTCGGCTAATGTCGTCGAGGCAGTCATGCAATTGACGGGAAGTCACGGTGTCGATCTTGTCGTCGACCCGGTTGGGGCGACACTGCAAGGTTAACCTGCAGCACTCCGAAGCGAGGGGCGTCTGATCTTCGTCGGCAATGCAGGCGGCGCTGCACTCTCGATCGATCTGTGGCCTGCGTTGCAGGCGAACTAATCGATTTTCGGCGTCTTCATGGGTACTCAATTCGAGAAACCTGACGTCTATGCGACGATCTCCCAGATGCTGGAACTGGCAGCGGTCGGCGTTATTGAAGTGGTGATCGACAGAGTATTTCCGCTCGCAGACGTAGTTGCGACCCATGCCTATGCCGAAAGCAACTCCATCCTTGGAGGTGTCGTCGTTATTCCGACGCGATAATTGCGATCCGAGATCATTGAAAAATTATTCGTTTTCCGATGTTGGGGAATGATTCACTGGCATCGAAAAAGTGGCACGCGGATGTGCGATAGTGATGTGACGAAAGCTACAATCGCTTTCCATCGCGATTTCCGACCCCCAAATATGCTGAACTGTAGTGTAAAACCGGCAATTTTCAGAGTTGCATTTTTAATAATGCGGTAATCAGCCAGAAAATGGAATTGGAGATCTCAAAGGCTGTTATGGCGGAGAGGGTGGGATTCGAACCCACGATACGGTTGCCCGTATGCCGCATTT
>NZ_DAMDBP010000007.1:0-9664 GCF_032092815.1 Agrobacterium sp.
GCCTCATCGGAATGCTGCTTTGGCTGCCAGTGCGCGAACAGGCAAGACCTGCTGCGATTGAGGCACGTCCCGTGACATCTTTCAGCGACGCGCCTTTTCCTTACGCGACCTGAACGAAGTGGCCTTCCCCGGCCTGCTCATAGCTGCGCTTCGGCGGCACGTAATCTGCGGCACGGAACGGGCTCTTGATCTCGTCATTGGAGATGTGGCGCGTTTGGCGACGTGATGGATCGGCAATCGGCACCGCCGCCATCAGGCGTTTGGTATAGTCGTGTTGTGGATTTTCGAAGACGGCCTGACGCGGACCGATCTCGACGATCTCACCGAGATACATCACGGCAACGCGGTGGCTGATACGCTCGACAACCGCCATGTCATGACTGATGAACAGGTAGCCAAGGCCGTATTTTTCCTGCAGATCAAGCATCAGGTTGATCACCTGTGCTTTCACAGAAACGTCGAGCGCCGAGACGGATTCGTCCGCGATCAGCAGCTTCGGTTCCAGTGCAAGCGCACGGGCGATACAGACACGCTGGCGCTGGCCGCCGGAAAATTCATGCGGGAAACGATCGGCCATCGAGGCCGCGAGGCCAACACGTTCGAGGAGCGCGCCGACACGCTGACGTGCCTCCGATGCCTTAACGAGGCCATGGGTGATCATCGGTTCGGCAATCGCCTGACCAACGCGGATACGCGGGTTGAGGCTTTCAAACGGATCCTGGAAGATCATCTGGGCTTCACGGCGAATGTCGGCAAGGCTGCCCTTGTCGGCCTTCAGCACATTCTTGCCGCCGATCTGCACCTCGCCGGACACCGGGTCGGTCAGGCGGATGATCGAACGGCCGGTGGTGGATTTTCCGCAACCGGATTCGCCCACCAATGACAGGGTTTCACCCTGACGCAGTTCAAGTGATACGCCTTCAACCGCATGGATGCGGCCGATGGTCTTGCGCAGAAAACCCTGCTTGACCGGGAAACGGGTGATCAGATTATCCACCTTAAGGATCGGTGGCTGATCGCGCTTGACGGTATCTTCCGTTGGCTTGACCGGCTTGATCTCACCGGTTGCCATGTCGACCTGCGGGAACCGCAACGGCCGGTCCTTGCCGGTCATTGAACCGAGCTGTGGAACTGCAGAGAGAAGTGCGCGGGTGTAAGGGTGTTTGGCACCAGCGAAAAGATCATGGGTCGAGCCGGTTTCGACCTGTTCACCACGATACATCACCACCGTGCGGTCGGAGATTTCCGCGACCACACCCATGTCATGGGTAATGAAGAGAACGGACATGCCCTCCTCTTCCTGCAGTGTCTTGATCAGCTCGAGGATCTGCGCCTGAATGGTCACATCAAGCGCCGTGGTCGGCTCATCGGCGATCAGCAGCTTGGGGTCGCAGGCCAGTGCAATGGCAATAACGACGCGCTGGCGCATGCCGCCCGAAAAGTTCATCGGATATTCGTTGAGGCGCGACTTGGCCGAGGGAATACGCACCTTTTCCAGCAGCCGCACCGCTTCTGCCTGGGCCTGGGTTTCCGACATGCCACGGTGCTGACGCAGCACTTCGGTGATCTGCTCACCGATTTTCAGCACCGGATTGAGCGAGGTCATCGGCTCCTGAAATATCATGCCGATGCGGTTGCCGCGAATTTTCTGCATGTCGTCCAGCGGGATCGACAGAAGATCTTTGCCTTCAAATTCGATCTTGCCGGTCACGCGCGAATTGCCCGGTGACAAAAGCCGCATGATCGACATGGCGGTCACGCTTTTGCCGGAGCCGGACTCGCCAACAACGGCGACTGTTTCCTTTGGTGCAATGTCAAAGCTGACGTCATGCACCACATTGCGCCATTCACCGCCCACACGGAATGCCGTGTTGAGGTTGGAAATCGACAGGATCGGTGCGGTATTCAGAATATTATTGGTCATGATCTTAGCCCTCACGACGCGGATTGAGAATGTCGCGCAGGCTGTCGCCGATCAGGTTGATCGCGACGATGAGCAACAGAAGGGCGATGCCCGGGAAGAAACTGATCCAGTAGTCGCCAGACAGCAGATATTCAAAACCGTTTGAAATCAGCAGGCCGAGCGATGGTTCTGTCACCGGAAGGCCAATACCGAGGAACGACAGCGTCGCTTCGAGCATGATCGCATAGGCAACACGCATGGTGGCAACGACGATCAGCGGCGGCAGGCAGTTTGGCAAAATATGCCGGAAAACAATGCTGCGGTCGGGCAGTGCCATGGAACGGGCAGCATCGACATAGGCGCGCTTGCGTTCCACCAGCGCAGAACCACGGATCGTGCGGGCGTAATAGGCCCACTGTGTGACCACCAGCGCCAGAATGATCTTGTCAACGCCCTGCCCCAGAATGGCAAGGAAGATCAGCGCAATCAGAATGGCCGGGAAGCTGAGTTGGATATCGACGATACGCATCAGCACGGAATCGACGCGGCCACCGACATAGGCGCTGGTCAGACCGATCGATGCACCAATCACCAGTGCGATGGCGGCACTCGACAGACCCACCAGAATACTGGTGCGCAAGCCGTACAGAATGGCGCTGAACAGGTCACGGCCCTGCGTGTCGGTGCCGATCAGGTAGGTCATGCCGGACATGCTTTCCGAACCGGGAGGCAGGCGGCCGTCCATGATGTCGAGCTGTGCCAGATCATATGGGTTTTGCGGCGCGATCATCGGTGCGAAGATGGCGGCGAGGATGAAGATCGTCACAAGAACGATGCCGAGCAGCGCCAGCTTGTCACGCAACAGGGCGTAGATGACTTCGCGCGCCGGTGAACGAGAGGTGGATTTTGCGCCGCTGTTGGCGGCAGCATGGACCGATACGGTCGAATTGTTGTTGTCGGTCATCACGAGTTCCCCTCAAGACGGACGCGGGGATCGACGATCGAATAGAGGATGTCGACCAGAAGATTGATCACGCTGAACATGACAACGGTGATCATCAGGTAGGCGAGGATGACAGGGCGATCGAGCACACCGATAGCGTCAATGATCAGCTTGCCCATGCCCGGCCATGCAAAGATGGTCTCGGTCACAACCGCAAAGGCAATCAGCGAACCGAGTTCAAGGCCAATGACGGTGATCAGTGGGATCAGCGTGTTCTTCAACACGTGTACGGTCACGATCCGGCGTTCCGGCAAGCCCTTGGCGCGGGCAAAGCGCACGAAATCAAGCTGCATGGTTTCCATCACACCCGCACGGGTCAGGCGAATGACGAGCGAAATCTTGAACAAAGCCAGATTGAATGCCGGCAGCAGCAGATGCGACAGGCCATCGAGTGTGAACATCGAAAGCGGTACACCGAGAACATTGACCGTGTCACCACGACCCGAAGACGGCAGCCAGCCATAATAAACGCTGAACAGCATGATCATCACGAGGCCGATCCAGAAGGTCGGCAGGCTGAAACCAAGGATCGAGAAGGTCATGATCGACTTGGAAATGAAACCTTTCGGTTTCAAACCGGCATAAACGCCAAGCGGAATGCCGATCACCAGCGCCATGGCGAGTGCCACGAAGGCCAGTTCCAGCGTCGCCGGCATGCGGTTCATGATCAGCGTCAAGGCAGGCTGGTTGAACACGAAGGAATTGCCAAGATCACCCGACAGCGCGTTGGTCAGGAAAAGCCAGTATTGTTCCCACACAGGCTTGTCGAGGCCAAAGGACTGGATGACCTGAATTCGTTCAGCGGGTGTCGCGGTTGGGCTCAACAGCACGTCGACAGGGTTGCCGACGAGATAAAGCCCGGCAAACACCAGCACGGACATGACAAGAAGGGTGAGCACGGTCTGAAGCGACCGGCTTAAGAGATATCCGCTCATGATCTTGAGCCTCCCGTTAGTCGTCTGTCGAGCGCTTCGCCGCCATGGCGGGCGATACGTTCGATCAGCAATTCGATGAACCCGGTTTCGTCCACGTCGGTCACGACAGTGGCGTTGGCCGGTCGGTCCATCTTTTTGTAGAAATCGGCATAGGTATAACCCATCGTCAGACCGCTGACTTGCACGCCGATAAAAGCCTCCTGGCTTTTAAACAGGTCGGGGCGAATGAGCCAGGCGATCGTTGTCGCATCGTGGATCGGGCCGCCCGGACGACCAAAACGTTTTTCGTCGCTGCGATCGAAGGTGGAAAACAGATTGTAAAGTGCTGCACCAGCTTCGCCTCCGGCGCGAAAGCGCTCGAAATGCTCTGCCGTGAACAGCGCCTGAAACGTCATGTCGAGTGGCATCAGCACAACAGGCACACCGGACTGGAACACGATCTCGGCCGCATGTGGGTCGGCATAGACGTTAAATTCCGCCCAGGGGGTGCGGTGGCCAAGTGCGGTAAACGCCCCTGCCATCGACACAATCTGGCGAATGCCGCGCGCCACGTCGGGGTGCTGCACCAGCGCCAGTGCCAGGTTGGTCATGGGGCCGATGGCGCAGATGGTAATCTGTTCACCGGCCGCTGCGGCTTCGCGGGCAGAGCGCACGATGAACTGAACCGCATTTTCCTGCGCGGGTTGGATATCGCCTGACTTGACCAACCTGTCGTCAAACGATCCGATGCGGGCATATTTGCCATAGACCTGCTCGCGCACCAGCGGGCCGCTGGCGCCGGCATAAACGGGCACATCACGGCGGCCACTCAAGCCCACCAGCTTGCAGGCATTGGTGACCGTGTCGTTCAGCGATACATTGCCAGCGACGATGGATAGACCCAGAACCTCGATTTCCGGCGATGCAAGCGCCATCAGGATGGCGGCGGCATCATCCACGCCCGGATCCGCATCAATGATGACCTTGTGTATCGTCATGCCACGGCCTTTTCGGCGTAACGGGACAAACGCTCCAGGAAGAAGGCAATCACGCCATCTGCATCAACCCTGGTGACGATGTCGGCATTCGGCTCCAGGCCGCTTTTGCCGTACCAGTCGGCAATCGTCTGGCCCATGCAGAGTTCACTTTCATATTCGACGAAAATGCGTGCCTTCTGCGTTTCAAACAAATGCGGTGCCAGAATATAGGCCATGACCAGCGGGTCATGCAGCGGACCACCCCGTGAGCCGTAACGGCGCACGTCATTGCGATCCCAAAATGCCATCAGTTCGGCGAGAGTCTGTGAAATACGACCACTGACGCGGGAGAATTCGGCAACATGTTCCGGCTTCAACATCACCTGGTGGGTGGCGTCCAGTGCCAGCGCGACAATCGGAACATTGCTGGAAAACACCACATGAGCAGCATGCGGGTCTGCCAGAATGTTGAATTCCGAAGTCATGGTGCGGTTGCCGGGTTCACGGTAAGCGCCGCCCATCATGACGATGCGTTCGATGCCTTCAGCAAGTTGCGGCTTGATGCGCAAGGCAACGGCAATATTGGTCAGCGGTCCAAGGCAGCACAATGTGATGCGCTCGCCGCTTTCGGCCGCTTGTCCCAGTGTCTCAATCAGGAAATCGACGGCAGACTTGTCTTCGACCTTCTTGACCGGATCTGGCAACACGGTGTTGCCAAGCCCTGTCTTACCATGAAACTGGCCATGGATCGGTTCGCGCATGATTGGCCGGAAACAGCCGGCATAGACAGGGATATCGGCCCGGTTTCCAAGTTCGCAAACTTGCAATGCATTGCGCACAGTGCGTTCCAGCGGCTGGTTGCCACTGACCGGTGTGATGCCAAGGATCTTCAGTTCTGGCGAAACGAATGCAGTCAGGAGCGCAATCGTGTCGTCAATACCGGGATCACAATCGACGATGATCGAAATCGGCTTCATAAAAAACGCCTTCAATGTGTGGGTACGGGTAAGTCTTAAAGGGCGCCAACATCGCGCAAAACAGCGGCAATCTCGGCGCGTGCTGCGTCATTCAGTGGCATTTGCGGATGCATCGGCGTGCCAACTGCAAAACCTTGCAGATCGAGCGCCGTCTTGATGCAGGCGGCAATCGAATATTTTGCAAAGATCTCGTTGACCTTCCACATGGGGCGCTGAAGCTCCATGGCGCGTGTCCAGTCGCCGGCCTTGGCCGCTTCGTAAAGCGCGATGCTCTGCTTCGGCACAATGCAGGCCGGACCTGCCATCCAGCCAACGCCGCCGATCATCATCACGCACACCGGAATATGCGCGGAGGCTGCAAAAACCTCCATCCGGCCGCGGGTCCGCTCGATGATGGAAAGCAGGCGCCCGGTATTGGTCGAGGCATCCTTGATGTAACGGATATTGTCGATCCGGCTGAGCCGCTCGATGACCGGCAATGACAGGTCGGAGCGCTGGAATTGCGGGTTGGTGTAAAGCACCACCGGGCGGCCTTTTGCTGCCTTGGCGATGGCAGTGAAATATGCCTCCACACCCTCGTCGCTGACCGGAAAGTAGGCCTCGAGAATGGCCAGAATTCCGTCTGCACCCGCCTCGACCATATATTCCGTCTGTGCAACGGCATCGGCGGTCGAGGTCGACGCCACGCCGGCGACAACGGGAACCCGGCCACGATTGGCCGAAATTACCGTGTCGACGACGCGGCGTCTCTGCTCTTGGGAGAGGTATGCAAATTCACCGGTGCTGCCAAGCGGTGCCAGACCATGCACACTGGCATCGATCAGGTGATCCACCAGATCCGTCAGCACACCTTGCATCACCTGGCCGGAGGTATCGACCGGCGAGACGAGATAGGGAAATACACCGCTGAAAGACATGGTGGACCGCTCCTTTTTTCGATCAGTTTGGCTTCACGTAGTAGGGAAGCGTGTAACCGTCGGAACGACCGGCATAGTTGATGTCGCTTTTCACCGCCCAGGTGTTGGCAAGGTAGAACACCGGAATGACACCAAGGTCAGTCATGGCGATTTCAGTTGCCTTTTTCAGCAGTTCCTCGCGCTTGGCATCGTCGAGCGTGGCACGGGCCTCGTTCAGTGCCTTGTCGAATTCCGGGTTGGAATAACGACCGCGATTGCCCTGCCCTGCCTTTTCACCATAGGTTTCAAGGATCGGTCCGAGAACACCAGAGGCTTCGCCGGTTTCAACGGCAGCACCACCCATGATGAACGAGAACTCGAGGTTCGAGGCGCGGGTGAAATAAACGCTGCCCGGCAGTGTGGCGACTTCGGTCTTCACGCCAATGCGGCTGAAGAACTGGCCAATCGCCTGCGCAACCTTGCTGTCGTTCGGATAACGGTCATTCGAGGCATGGAATGTCAGCGAGAAACCGTCGGGATAACCGGCATCGGCCAGCAGCTGCTTGGCCTTATTCGGATCATAGGCGTCGACCTTGATGGCCGGGTCATAACCGAAATAACCCTCAGGCACGACCTGACCGGCAGGCACGCCCTGTCCGTCCATGATGCGGTCAACCAGCGCTTCGCGGTTGATCGACAGCGACAAGGCGCGACGCACTTCCGGCTTCAACAGCGGGTTCTTGCCATCCGGTCCCTTGGCAAAGGGCGATTCTTCGCGGCCCTGATCCATATGCAGGTACATGATGCGGTTGCCGGCAATGTTGACGACCTTCATCTTGTCGGATGCTTCCAGACGGCGGGTATCGGCAGTCGGGATGTTTTCGATCATGTCGACATCACCCGAAAGCATCGCAGCAACGCGGGCGCTTGGGTTCTTGAACACACGGAAGGTGACCTTGTCCCAGGCAGCCTTCTCGCCCCAATACGCGTCATTGCGTGCGAGGACCACGTTATCATCTGGTGACCAGGATACGAACTTGAACGGACCGGTGCCGATAACACCCTTGCCGGTGTTCATTTCGCCTGTCGTCACCTTTTCCATCTCGGCCGGCAGAATGGCGATACGGCTGAGGTTGTTGAGCAGCAGCGGCGTCGGGCCAGATGTCTTGATACGGACCGTCAGCGGGTCGACGGCTTCGACCTCGGTGATTGCCTTCACATAAGCCGCAAAGGAGCTTGGGCTGTTGGTTGAGGCAAGCGGAATACGCTTGATGCTGGCGACCACGTCTTCTGCGGTAAAATCGCTGCCATCGTGGAATTTGACGCCTTCACGCAGCTTGAATTCCCAGGTCGTGTCATCGACGATCTTCCAGGAAACAGCCAGGGCTGGCTGGATCTGCTGCTTGTCGTCCTGATTGACAAGACCATCAAAAATGTTGCGGGCCATCGCGCTGTTTGGACCGACGACATAAAATTGCGGGTCCATGGATGTTGTCGATGCGGACAGGCCGACGCTGAGGTCCTTTGCCTGACTTGCAAGCGGCATGGCAAGGACAGACGCTGCCAATGCGGCTGCGAAACCAGAAAACTTCATAATGAGGACTCCTCCGGGTTGTTTCAGTGCGCACTCTCCCTGCGCAATAACCAGACGTTAATGACTCTTTATTGAAAAGAAAAATTGCATTTAGTGCATGCTTCATGCCTAAATGTTATGGGAGGATGATGTCTTGCGATTAAAACCACGGCAGGTCGAAGCGTTTCGCAGCGTGATGATGACGGGCGGCATCACGGCTGCCGCAGAATCCATGAACATCACGCAGCCGGCCGTAAGCCGCTTGATCCGCGATCTGGAAGACATCGTGCAAATGTCACTGTTTGAGCGGGTGGGCACACGATTGATGCCAACCGCCGAGGCAACCAAGCTCTATCGTGAGGTCGAGCGGCTTTATCTCGGGCTCGATCAGATCGGTCAGGCCGCAGCCGATATTCGCCTGCACAAGAACACCGTCCTGCGCATTGCCAGCGTGACCTCTCTGGTACGTCCCTATCTGCAACAGGCCATCATCGAAACCGTTGGCGAGCGGCCAGATATTCCACTGGTGATCGACGTGGAAAACAGCCGCCACATCTGGGATATGGTCGAGCAGAACCGTTACGATCTCGGTCTGGTGTTTGGTTCGCCACGAATGAGCGACAAGAATGCCGTTCTGCTGCACAGTTCTTATGCCGTTGCAGCCATGACCGCCGACCATCGTCTGGCCAGCCGTCAGGCCATTTCGCCAGGTGATCTCCTGGATGAGCGTGTTCTCATTCCCGGTCGCAATTCACCGCTGCGGCTGGCACTCGATCGTGCATTTGCCATCGAGGATCACCAGCCGGTCAGCACGATGGAAACCTCGATGCTCAACTGCTGTCACTTTGCCGCGGCCGGCATGGGCATCGGCATCGTCGATCATACCAGTCTGCGGTCTGCCGGTGCAAAGGTGGTCGCCATTCCTTTCGAACCCAAGATCGCCGTGTCCTATTATGCGATACGTCCGGTCGGAGCGCAGCGCATCGCTGTTCTCGACGAGTTGATCGAACGCATCCAGAGCAAGATGACGCTTCCTGACACCGAGTAAAAAAGGCGGGACGTGGTGTCCGTTGCTTAGTTGTTGATAGGTTGTTGCGCGGTAGGTCAAATGGCTAATCTGTGGTATCCGAACGGTTCCCGAAATAAAGGACAAGAACCATGAGCGAACCGACCGTCGCTGAGATTACGGACAAGATTTACGCATCGCTGCAGGCGGACAATGCCGAGATTGACGAGCATATCGTGACACTGAAGCAGGCGCTGGCCCGTGAAGGTGCCAAGGAAGCCGTCTTCGATCCGGCCAAGCTGGCCCACAACAATCGCTCGGGTCGCAAGCTCATGCAGGCCTATTTCCGCCAGCGCGGCGTGGCTGTGAAGTTCTCAGCCTGACAACAAAAACGGCGGCTCGACGATGGTAAACC
>NZ_DAMDBP010000007.1:9674-75891 GCF_032092815.1 Agrobacterium sp.
GGTGTTTCGTCAGGTCGCTGTGACCGGAAATCGCCTGATCTCCAGCCTTATTTTGCCTGCTTGAGCAATTGCGCCTGATCGGCAACGATCGCTGCCGCCTCGTTTTTCAGAACATCCTTGGCGTTCTTGCGGGCATTTTCAATCGCGATGTCAGCCGCAAGGCTGCGTTCATCCGACTGCAGGCCATCATCCTGGCGTGGTGTCAGACCGTCATTGTCCGCTTCACGTGCTTTCAGACGTTGCGTCAACGCAGCCTGCTCATTGCGACGTTCCGTTTCGTTGAGCGAAATGGTCTGTTTGTCGCGCTGAACCTTCAATTCGGCGGCATCTTCGATAAAGCGTTGAAAATCAGCGTCTTTTTGTACGCGGGCGTCATGCAGGTGCTGGAGCTGCGGCAACAGGCCGGCTGTTCTGGCGTCGACCTTGTATTTGACTGGCTTGATCTCAGCCCAGGGCAAGGCATTCTCATAACTTGCCTCACCAAAGGCCTTTGGATCTGACAGACCAGGCAGGCTGATATCAGGTGTCACACCGCGCAACTGCGTGGTGCCGCCATTGACGCGGAAGAACTGGGCAACGGTAAACTTCAGCTGGCCATATTTCGGTTCGTTGTTGCGTGCCACCTGGTCAAGGTCAACCACGGTTTGCACCGTGCCCTTGCCGAAGCTTGCCTCACCAACAACCACGCCACGGCCATAATCCTGGATCGCTGCTGCAAAAATTTCCGAAGCTGAGGCCGATCCGCGATTGATCAACACGCCCATCGGGCCAGTCCATGCGGCCTTGGACAGATCGTCGCCCTGTACCTTGATCTTGCCACCGGCATTGCGTTGTTGAACCACGGGTCCCTTGCCGGTAAACAGCGCCGTCAGCTCAATCGCTTCCGACAGTGACCCGCCGCCATTGTCGCGCAGGTCCACCAGAACGCCATCCACCTTCTCCTGCTTCAGTTCGGAAAGCAGTTTTGCAACGTCGCGGCTTGCGCTTCTATAGTCCTTGTCGCCGTTTTGTCTGGCGTCAAAGTCCTCATAAAATGTCGGCAGGGTAATCACACCAATCTTGCGGGCGACACCGCCGTTTTCGATTGGAACGATCGTCTTCTGCGCGGCCTGCTTTTCCAGATTGACCTTGTCGCGCACCAGGCTGATGACCCGGTGGCTGCCAGCATCGCCAGCGTCAGCCGGCAGAATGTCAAGACGAACGACGGAATCCTTTTCACCACGGATCAACTGCACAACGGCGTCAAGACGGGTTCCAACCACATCCTCGACATCGCCATTTTCACCCTGGCCGACGCCGATGATACGGTCACCCACAGCAAGCTTTCCGGACAATTGTGCCGGGCCACCCGCCACCAGTTCACGCACCGTTGTGTAACCGTCGCGCTCCTGCAGGACGGCGCCGATACCAACCAGCGAAAGCTTCATGGAAATGTCGAAGGCAGACGATGCCGCGGCTCCGAAATAGTCGGTATGCGGATCAACCGATGCGGTATAGGCGGCCATGAAGGATTGGAAAACGTCGTCACTCTTGTAGGTGTAAACACGCTCAAGAATGTTTTTGTACCGTTTGTCGAGCGTGTTGCGAATTGCCGCGTCAGCCTGACCCGCCAGCTTCAAGCGCAACCAGTCAGCCTTGACGCGCTTGCGCCAGAGTTCGTTGATTTCCTGTTCCGACTGCGGCCACGGCCCCTTGTCGCGTGCCAGCGAATAGGTCTCTTGCGTGTTGAAATCGAACTTCTGGCTGAGCAGCGCCCGCGCATAGGTCAGGCGATCAACCATGCGCTGGGAATAGAGATTGAAGATCGAATACGGGACGCTGAGGTCCTCGCGCATGATGTCGTCATCAAGCTCATTTTTCTTGGCCATGAAACCGTCGATGTCGGCCTGCAGAAAAAAGCTGCGATCGGGATCAAGCGACTTGATGAAGGCATCCATTACCTTCACAGACAGGGCATCATCAAGCGGTACAGGCTTGTAGGCGTTCCTTTCCAGGAACAGCGAACTCAGATGTGCGGCTTGGCCCTGTTGTTCCTGCGGCACGAGGACCGGCACGGTTCCAGATTCAAGCGAATAGGCCGGTGAGGCGATTGCGAGGATTAGGGCGATGAAACCATATCTAACGTGCATTCAGCTTGGATCCCGGTTGTGATGTCAATTCTTTATAGTGCGATGTGGGACAAAGATGTCATTTTAGCAATCGGGTACCATGCAAAATTTCGTGTACTGGGTTTGAAATTGCGGTGGCCAGACATGTTTCCCGTGCGGCAACACGTCGTCGTGATGCCGTTTTTCGAACCTTGTGCCGTCATTTCTGGATGAGCGAATTGCCGCTGACCGTTGAACGGCGCAGCACTTCATAGGCTTCAAACTGGCTGACTGGCACCGGGCGCCCAACATAAAAGCCCTGCAATTGGTCGATGCCATATTGCTTCATCAGCACAACGTGCTCTTCGGTTTCAGCGCCTTCAACGAGAATGCGCAGACCGCGATTGCGCAGCAGGGTGATGATGTCGCGCAGCATCATCCTCCCGCGTTCCGTGTCGCAATCATGCAGGAATGAGCGGTCGATCTTGACGGTATCGAATTCGATTAGGCGTAGCCAGGAAAGACCGGCAAAGCCGGTTCCAAAATCATCAAGCCAGATTTGCGCGCCAAGTTTTCTGAGATCCGTGATGCAACGCACGACATCCTGGTCCATTTCCAGTTCGATACCTTCGGTGATCTCGAAGGCGAGACGTGAGCCGAGCAGGCCAAATTCGGCCAATGTGCCTGCAACATAGGTCGCAAAACCGGGCCTTTTCAGTTCGATGGGCGAGACGTTGACGCTGGCAACCTTGACCAGATTGGTCGCAAGCAGGTCGCTGCAAACCGTGCGGATTGCCCAGCGGCCGAGTTCAATGATTGCGCCAGTTCTTTCGGCAATCGGAATAAAGGTGCTTGGCAGAACAGGTGTTCCGTCCAGCATTTTCAGCCGCATAAGGGCTTCCGCTCCGCTCAATTCACCTGTCTTGACGTTGCGGATCGGTTGATAAACGAGGGAAACAAGATGCTGTTCAAGGGCAATTTTGAGGATTGCCGCAATGTTCTCGCTGTCGTCGTTGATCAGTGGGTCGGTGTGGTCGAACACGCGGATACAGTTTCGCCCGCTGGCCTTGGCGGCATAAAGCGCGCGGTCTGCCTCGTGAATGACCCGGTCCACCTGATTGGAGTGGCCACGCGTGTGTGACACGCCAACACTGACCGTTACAATGGTGGTGCCATCGCGCCTCGCCTCATGGGGGTAGGCCATGGCACGAACCGCAGTACAGATGGCCAGGGCAAGTTCGGTCGCTCGTTCGGGTGTATCTGTCGGTGCGATGACAATGAATTCCTCACCGCCATAACGGCCGATGATTGCACCGTGTGAGGCGGCGACGGTTCGAAGACGTTGCGATACTGCAATCAGGCAGCGGTCACCCTCCTGGTGGCCGTAGCAATCGTTGTAGCGCTTGAAAAAATCGACATCGATCAGCAGAATTGCAAAACCGGTACCCTGTTCCAGCCAGTCGCGCCAATAGTCGCGCAGGCGTTGATCGATGGCGCGGCGGTTTTCAAGCCCGGTCAGTGAGTCGGTGATCGACAGATGTAAAAGGGCCTGTCCACGCTCTTCGGCGGCAGTCTGCTGTTGGCGCGCTTCATAGGCGTTCAAGAAGACCTTGTAGCGCTCCCTGTTCAGTTGCAGGTTCACGTAGGACGTAAAAATGAAGCAGGAAATACAGAAGGCGCCAAGGATCAGTTTGTAGAGTAGCGGCATCGGCTCGAAGATGTAGAGAAAACCGACGAATATCAGCATGTTCGTTGCCGAGGCAACGAAGGCCACCGGAAACCGGAAACTGAAAAACAGATTGACGCTCATCATGAAGATGGCGCCGAACACCATGTAATAGGAAAAGGCATTTGCGCCGCTGGTCATCCAGCCGGTCGAGAGCCAGACGACGTAGGCTGACAGGACGGACACGGCAGCGACCACATCAACGGTGTCAGCACGCACGTTAAAATGCAGCAGCAACTCCAACAGGAGCAGCGCGCAAATGCCCACAGCGAGGCGTCCCGCAATGGTATAAAGTGCGACGTCTGGCAGAAATAGATAATCGGTCGCGGAATAGGCGATATACGCCGCGACTGCGATCCACAGACCGTGGCGCGTCACACCTTTGCGACTGAGCTCGCTTTCCTGCCGATAAAGGACGCGCATCTGCTCAGACGAAAGCGCCGGCCTCACGGCAGGCACAGTGTTCTCGGCTAAGATGTGCATCATGCGCTACTCACCCAACATCCAGCGCATTGATTTTATTGATCCTCCAGCGAAGCTTAAGGTCAACTCTCGATCACTCTGCGCAAGCCATACCAGTCTCTACACCGAGACTGACCCATGTTTCATATATCGTTGGGTTATTAACGTTTTCTAAACTTCTCACGAAAGTGAAAGCGGTGAGTTGTTGATAAACATTGTACCCGCGAACTTGACGTGCTGCCAAAATACTGAAGATTTTAACTTTTTTGTTAACCATTGATTCAGTATGAGGTTCGTATGGCTCAGCCTTTGTTTTCCCTCGACGGCGAAAGTTTGATTACTCCCCAGTCAGTCAGCAATCATCGCCTACCGTCCGACAGACATGACGAAACCGATCTTTTAAAAACAGCGGAAGCTGAATTTGCACTTGTCATGAGCCTCGCCAACCAGAGATTTGCTGCTGGCAGCAACATCCCCGATGCCGCTCAGTGGCTGATTGCCCAGATGCATGATATCAGGTGGAAATTCGGCCCTGCCGTGTGGCAGAGACTTATTCCAGTCATTCAGGCTCACCCTTCTGCCAAGATCATGCAGCAATGCCCGTTTACCCGTTGGTCGTTTGAAAAGCCGCGCGGTTATTCCGGTGATGCAAGCCTGATCGACTTCATTTACGGCCACGACGACGTGGCACATGAGGTGGAAAAATCCACACCTCTCGGCCTTGAGATTTTCGAATATACGCGCAGCGCGCCTGGACCGGTCGCCGTACGCGAGCGGCGGGATATTCTGACCCATTATGTTGATCAGGTTGCGGCGGAGGTCGGACCGGAAACAGAAATTCTGACCGTTGCGGCCGGTCACCTGCGTGAAGCTGAAAACTCGCAGGCGCTCAAGAATGGTGGCATCAAACGTTGGGTCGCACTTGATCAGGACCCGTTGAGCATCGCGTCAATTACCACCCAGTTCCGTGGTACCTGCATCGAACCTATCGATGGCTCGGTTCGTGGACTGCTTGCCAAAAAACACAAGATCGGCACGTTTGATTTCATCTATGCGGCCGGTCTTTATGACTATCTGGCGGACAAGGTGGCGATCCGATTGACCCAGGTGTGCATGGAGATGTTGAAACCGGGCGGCACGTTCCTGTTTGCCAATTTCTCCGATGAAATGGCCGATGACGGTTACATGGAATCCTACATGAACTGGGAACTGCTGCAGCGCTCCGAGGCTGACATGTGGCGGGTTGCCAATGCCAGTGCGGATAAAAACACCGTTGATACCAAGGTGTGGTTCGGTGAGAACCGCAACATCATCTACAGCACGATCAAGAAGCGGGACTGAGCCTTAGAACTCCGGATCAATGCGTTATGCGCAAGCCCTGCTGCCCGGCTGATCGGCGTTGATCGCGGCCATGAAAAGGCGACCCTCCGCTGATGGAAGGGTCGCTTATTGCAGTGTCAGTCGACCTGCAGGCAGAGGTACTTTACCTCGACATAGTCTTCGATACCGTATTTTGAACCTTCACGGCCCTGACCGGATTGTTTGATGCCACCAAAGGGCGCAACCTCGGTGGAAATCAGGCCGGTATTGATGCCGACCATGCCATATTCAAGCGCTTCTGCGACACGGAAGACACGCGACAGATCCTTGGCGTAGAAATAGGATGCAAGGCCAAACTCGGTATCATTGGCCATTTCGATGACATCCTCTTCCGTTTGAAAACGGAAGAGCGGCGCGACCGGACCGAAGGTCTCTTCCTTGGCAACCTTCATGGCCGAGGTAATGCCGGTCAAAATCGTCGGTTGGAAAAACAGCCCGCCGCGTGCGTCACGTTTACCGCCAACGGCAATTTTCCCGCCTTTTTCCAGCGCATCGGCAATGTGTTCCTCGACTTTTTCGAGGGCTTTTTCAGTGATCAGTGGGCCTGCGACGACACCCTCTTCAAAACCGTCGCCAATTTTCATGGCGGACACCTTGGCGGCAAGTTTTTCCGCGAAGGCGTCATAGACGCCAGCCTGCACATAAATACGGTTGGCGCAGACGCAGGTCTGGCCATTGTTGCGATATTTCGAAATCATCGCCCCTTCGACAGCGGCATCCAGATCAGCATCATCAAACACGATGAAAGGTGCATTGCCGCCAAGTTCGAGGCCGAGCTTCATGATCTGCTCTGCGCCCTGACGCATCAGGATTTTGCCCACACCGGTCGATCCAGTGAAGGTCAGTTTGCGAACCTTGTCGTTTTCGGTGAACTCCTGGCCAATATCGGCAGATTTGCGGGAGGTCACGACATTGAAAACACCTGCGGGAAGGCCGGCGCGGTCCGCCAGAACAGCAAGCGCCAGTGCAGACAGTGGCGTTTCAGCGGCCGGTTTGGAAACCATGGTGCAGCCAGCAGCAACGGCAGGTGCAAATTTGCGGGCCAGCATGGCGTTGGGGAAATTCCACGGCGTGATGGAAGCGACAACACCAACGGGCTGTTTCAGCACGATGATGCGTTTGTCTGGCTGATGGCCGGGAATGGTATCGCCATAGACACGTTTGGCTTCTTCGCCGAACCATTCGACATACGCCGCGCCATAAAGGATTTCGCCTTTCGCTTCGGCCAGTGGTTTACCCATTTCCATGGTCAGGATCGCGGCCAGATCATCTGCGTTGGCGACCATCAGATCATAGAGTTTGCGCAGCACTGCGGCGCGTTCCTTGCCGGTCTTTTTTGCCCAGAGCTTCTGTGCCTCGTGGGCGGCGTCAATGGCACGGGCTGCATCGCTGCGGGTCATGTCTGGCAAGGTGGCGATGACCTCGCCATTGGACGGGTTGGTGACAACAAAGGTTGCACCGCCTTCACCCGCTGCCAGCCATTCGCCATTTATCAAAGCCTTGTCGGTGGCGAGTGAGCGGTCTTTCAATTTGGCGAGCAATGTATCGGACAGGGCCATGGCAGGTGCCTTCTTTTATGACTTCAGATCAGGTGCAAATTGCGGAACCGGCGGCGCCGGTTTCCGCGCAGGCTATCACGCAAATGCGTGTGTGGCACTCGGTTCGAAACTCAGCCAGGCCTTGTCGCCCCGGCTGATGCTGGAAATTGCCTGATGGCCGAAAGGCAGACGCACGGACAGGCTGTCGCCATTGCCTGTTTCGGTGCTGACCTCGATGTTATTACCCAGGAAAGTGATGTCATTGATGGTGACAACAAGCCCATTGTCGACACGGGCGTCCGAAAGCGACAGCCGCTCCGGCCGCAACAGCAAAGAGGCAGATTTGCCACCTGCCTTGCCGGCATGCATCGGCACACCATCAATCACCGTGCCGCCCGGCAATGACAATCTTGCCTTACCGTCAGCACTCGACAGTACCTCAACATTGATGAAATTGCTGTCACCGATAAAGCCCGCCACAAAATGGGTGGCCGGATTGGCATACAGTTCCTGGCCGGTGCCGATCTGGTCAATCTCGCCCTGGCTGAACACGGCGATACGGTCGGAAAGTCTCAGAGCTTCTTCCTGATCGTGGGTGACATAGAGAATGGTGACGCCAGTTTCCTGATGGATACGGCGAATTTCGAACTGGATTTCCTCACGCAGTTTCTTGTCGAGCGCCGAGAGCGGTTCATCCATCAAAAGAACCGGCGGATTATAGACAAGTGCACGCGCCAATGCGACGCGCTGCTGCTGACCACCCGACATCAAGGCTGGTTTGCGATCCTCGAAACCGTCCAGACGAACGAGTTTGAGGGCTTTTTTCACCCGCTCTGCAACTTCCGCCTGACCAACGCGGCGAATGCGCAGGGGAAAGGCGACGTTTTCACCAACCGTCAGATGCGGAAACAGCGTGTAGCGCTGAAACACCATGCCGATATTGCGTTTGTGCGATGGCGTTGACAGCAGGCTCTGACCTTTGAGCAGGATGTCGCCTTCGGTCGGGTCCTGAAACCCGGCCAAGATGTAGAGGGTCGTTGACTTGCCGGAACCGGATGGTCCGAGAAAGGTCATGAACTCGCCTTCGGCAACATCCATGGTGACGCTCTTGACGGCTGTGACCGGGCCATAGGTCTTGCGGATGCCACGAATGGAAAGAAATGGCTGGGTCATGCTTTGCGTCCCTTGCGGAAGAGTGCAGCCAGAACCATCAGCAGGATGGTGAAGGCGATGAGAATGGTGGAGGCAGCGGCAATAACGGGTGTCAGGTCCTGGCGAAGTGTCGACCAGATCTTGACCGGCAGCGTTTGCAGCGTCGGACTTGCCATGAAGATGGCAAGAACAACTTCATCCCAGGAGGCGAGGAAGGAAAAGATCGCTGCGGCGAAAATTCCGTGGCTGACGGCCGGCACCGTGACACGCAAGCGTGCCTCCCAGGGGCTTGCGCCACACAGGATTGCGGCATCCTCGATCGATTTGTCGAAACCTTCCAATGCATTACCGATCGATATGATCGAGAAGGGTAGCGCAATCAGCAGATGGGCGATGACAAACGCAATCGTGGTGCCGGCAAGGCCGAGCTGCAGGAACAGGGCATACAGCGCAACTGCCAGCACCACGACGGGGAGGATCATCGGTGTGAGAAACAGGGCGCGCAAGATCTCACGCCCCACAAATGTACCGCGGTTCAGGCCAAGGGCCGCGAGGAAGCCAAGCACCACTGACAGCACCGTTACAATGGTCGCAATCTTCAGGCTGGTCAGCGCCGAATAAAACCAGCGGGGATCGGCAAACAGCGCCTCGTACCACTTGAGTGTCCATGATGGTGGCGGGAAGATCAGCCACTGCGACGAGCCGAAGGACAGCGCTGCGATGAAGGCGATCGGCAGGATCAAGAACAGACAGACGATAATAGCCAGTCCGATCAGGATCGGCCTGAGGCCACCAAGCTTGTCGAAATCGAGCAACATGGCTTACCTCGTCCGGTTCGGGTTCAGGAATTTGAGCTGGATGGCGTAAAGCGCCAGCGTCACCAGCAGCAGAACTAGTGCGGCCGCGCCGCCCATGCCCCAGTTGACCAGCGACTGCACGAATTGCGCAACAAGTTCGGCCAACATCATGTTGGATGTGCCACCAAGCAGTGCCGGCGTAACGTAATATCCAAGCGACATGACGAACACCATCAAGGCGCCAGCGGCAATGCCGGGCAGAGACAATGGCAGAAGCACACGTGCAAAAGCCTGACGTTTGTTGGCGCCGCATAGTGCCGCAGCCCGCAAAATGGCCGGATCAATGGACTTGATCACGCCGATCAGCGGCAGAATGACGAAGGGCAACATGATGTAGGTCATGCCGATGGTCACACCGACCAGATTGTTCACAAGGGCGAGTGGCTTGTCGATGATACCAAGGCCGATCAGCATCTTGTTGACCACGCCGGTGCGTTGCAGAAGCACCATCCAGGCATAGGTTCTGGCCAGCAGGTTGGTCCACATTGACAGGATGATGATGGCAAGGATCAGCCGCGCCCAGCGCTCCGGCATGATGGCGAGCAACCATGCGACGGGATAACCGATCAGCACAGAGATGATGGTAACCAACCCGGCGACGATGAAGGTGTTCATGAAGACGCGCAGATAGGTCGTGGAACCCAGGAGTTCGGCATAGTTCTGCAGACCCGGTGTGGGTTCAAGCACGCTGCGCATCAAAAGCATGAGCACGGGAATGATAAAGAAGAACGCGATCAGCAACAGCGCCGGGACGACGTAGTTGAAATTGCTTTCCCGCCTTACCTTTGTTCCTTCACCGCCAGTCGTCGCTGACTGAACCATAACGAACCTCCCTGGTTCTTGCGGAAATCACGGGCGGGTTTACCCGGCCCGTGATGTGACATTTGGATTGAGGTTACTTCGCCTGCCAGGCGTACCAGCGCGTGCCGATCTCATCGCGGTTTGCTGCCCAGTAGGTCATGTCGGCATTGACCTGGGTGTCAGCTTGCATGTCCGGCAGCGTCTTGCGCAACTCACCATCCATCAATGCCGCAGAGTCGAGATTGATCGGCGCGTAACCGGTTGTGGTGGCAAAGTCTGCCTGCGCCTTGGCACTGGTGGCATTGGCGATGAACTTCATTGCTGCATCCTTGTTCTTGGTGCCCTTGGGCACGACAAGCGCATCGGCTGCGGTAATGTTGTTGGTCCAGGAGGTCTCAACCGAGACGCCGGTCTGGGCAAGTGCGGTCAGTCGACCATTCCAGAACGAGCCGAACGGTGCTTCTGCCGAGGCAAGCAGCTGTTGTGACTGTGCGCCACTGTCCCACCAGACGATCTCGGACTTGATCGTGTCGAGTTTCTTGAAGGCGCGGTCGAGGTCAAGCGGGTAGAGCTTGTCGAGCGGAACGCCATCCGCGAGCAATGCCATTTCCATGACGCCGGGTGCGGACCACTTGTAGAAGGTGCGTTTGCCCGGGAATTTCGCGAGGTCGAACAGGTCAGCCCAGCTCTTGGGGCAGGCATCGACGGCGTCCTTGTTGCAGCCGATGACGAAGGAATAATAAAAACTGCCAACCGAATAATCCGTGACAAAGCGCGGATCGAGCTTGCTCTTGTCAATCACCGAGAAATCGAGCTTTTCGAGCAAGCCCGCATTGCCGGCCTGCACGGCATAATCGCCTTCAACGTCAACGACATCCCAGGCGACACCGTTGGATTCAACCATGGCCTTAAGCTTGCCGTAGTCGGTTGGGCCATCCTGCGTGACGTTTGTGCCTGATGCGGCAGAAAACGTATCTGCCCAATGCTGTTTCTGCGCGTCCTGCGTTGTGCCGCCCCAGCTGGTGAACACCATGTCTGCGGCAAAAGCGTTGCTCGCTAACCCGACAGTGGCAGCAAGCAATGCGATGAAGGCTGATTTCTGCATGTTCCCGTTCCTTATTTTATGTGTGTCAGGTTGTTTTATTCAGGCACTTTCCCACCAAGCGGCGAGAAGGCCGCTGGCGTCATGATCTTGTTTTCACCTGTGACGATCAGGTCGCGTATTTTCGGCAGGAAAGCCTGCCATTCGGGATCGGCGGCAAGTCGGGCACGCCGTGCCTGCCGGTCGTCAAGACTGTCAAAACCCCAGATGTGGACGATTTCATTGATCGCACCGATTTCCGAGGAGAAGTAACCAACGAGATTGCCGAGATGCTTCTTCTGGATGGTGATGCCGATCTCTCCGACCACCTTGAGGTATTCGGGAACGGCACCGTTTTTCAGTCGATAGGTTCGCATCTCGTACAACATGGCGCTCACCGCATCACAAATGGATCTGGGAACGGCTCATCCGAGGTTCTCAGCCACACGGTTTTTGTCCGGGTAAAATCAAGCGCTGCGGCAAGTCCGCCCTCGCGGCCATGGCCAGACTGGCCGTAGCCACCAAATGGCGCAATCGGCGAAACGGCACGGTAGGTGTTGATCCAGACGATGCCGGCGCGGATGCGTTTTACCATGCGGTGGGCGCGTGTCAGGTTTTGGGTGAACACGCCGGATGCAAGGCCGTATCGGGTATCGTTGGCCAGTGCGACCGCTTCATCCTCGCTGGTGAAGGACACCACCGAAAGGACCGGGCCGAACAGCTCCGTCTCAACGGATGGCGAATTGACACCGTCGCAATCCAGAATGGTTGGCAGGTAATAAAAACCGTCGCCCTCACCCTTGCTGCCACCAGTCACCACTTTGGCACCTGCAGTGACCGAGGCTGCTACGACCTGTTCTACATGGTCGCGCTGGCGTTTGGTGCAAAGCGGGCCAACCTCGGTTGCCATTTCTAGCGGGGTACCAATACGAATGGCTTCGGCCTTTGCTTTCAAAAGGCTGACAAACTGATCCTTGACGGAGCGTTCGACAAGCAGGCGTGATCCGGCAACGCAGCTCTGGCCGGTCGCTGCAAAAATACCAGCCACCTGCGCGTTGGCAGCACTTTCGAGATCGGCATCAGCAAACACGATAAAGGGTGATTTGCCGCCTAGTTCCAGCGATGTGCTGGCAAGATTGTCTGCGGAATTGCGCACGACATGGGCGGCCGTTGCCGGGCCGCCGGTAAAGGCAATGTGGGCAACGCCGGGATGGCGGGTCAACGCGCTGCCGCAGGACGGACCAAAACCTGTTATGACGTTCAGCACGCCCTTTGGAAAACCAGCTTCATGCACCAGTCGGGCAAATTCCAGCAATGGTGCCGGCCCGTCTTCCGATGCCTTGACGACAAGCGTGCAACCGGCAGCCAGTGCTGGGCCAATCTTGACGGCTGCGAGAAATAGCTGGCTGTTCCAGGGAACGATTGCGGCCACCACACCCACAGGCTCGCGCCGCGTCCAGACATCCATCTCGGCCTTGTCGATGGCAAGTGTCGAGCCTTCAATCTTGTCGGCCAAACCGGCATAATAACGATAATAATCCGCGACATAGGCAATCTGCGCCGAGGTTTCCCGGATGATTTTGCCGGTGTCACGGGTTTCCAATTCGGCAAGGCGCTGCGCATTTGCCTGGACCAGATCAGCCAGTTTGTAGAGAAGTTTTCCACGGGCGCTTGCCGTCAGGGCTGGCCATGCACCCTCCCACAAAGCCGTTTCGGCGGCTTTGACTGCGCGGTCGACATCGGTTTCGCGAGCCTCCGGCATCGAAGCCCAGACCTTGCCCGTGGCCGGATCGATGCTGTCGAAACGCGCCGATCCGTCGTCAAAAACACCGTCGATATATTGCTGGAAGTTCTGCATTTCAGCCTCACCGGAATGCTGGCATGACATCGGCGATGAAACGTTCGAGCGACGCTTTCTTGCGCTCGAAGCTCATGCCGGTATCAATCCAGAATGAATATTCATCCCAACCCTGTTGTTCGTAAACCTTGAGACGGTCGATCACCGTGTCAGCACGCCCGATTGGCATGTTGGTGATCATCTTGTCGGGCGACAGGTTGGGGTTTGCGTTCAACTCGTCTTCACTCAATGTCTGGATCAGGCCCTGATGGATCGGGCGTTCATTTTTGAACCAGGCAAAGAAGTAGTTGTAGTAGGTGCTGATTTCCTTGGCAGCGAGAGCGATGTCGTCCTCGTCAGAGCCAACATAGGTGTGCTGCAGCAGCATGATTTTCGGGCGTTTTATCTCTGGTGCCTTGTCGCAGGCAGCGTTGAAACGCTCCATCAGGCTGGCGATTTCCGCCTCACCATTGGCCAATGGCGTGCACTGAACATTGCAGCCATTGGCCACGGCAAATTCATGGCTGTTGGGGTCACGCGCGGCAACCCAGATCGGCGGATGCGGTTGCTGCAGCGGTTTGGGTGCAGAGGTGGTCGAGGGGAATTTCCAGAATTCGCCATCATGGGCATAGTCGCCCGCCCAGATGTTCTTGACGGCCGGGATCAGTTCACGCATGCGCTGGCCGGCACCCCAGGCATCAAGGCCCGGGAATAGTCGCTCATATTCGAAGCTGTAAGCGCCACGGGCAATGCCAAGATCAAGACGGCCACCGCTGATAAGGTCGGTCATTGCTGCCTCGCCGGCTAGCTTGATCGGATGCCAGAAAGGCGCAATCACCGTGCCTGTGCCAAGGCGGACATTCTTGAAACGATTGGCGAGATCGGCCAGGTTGACGAACGGATTGGGGGCAATGGTGAACTCCATGCCGTGGTGTTCGCCGGTCCAGATGGCATGCATGCCACCCTTGTCGGCGATCTCGCACAGCTTGATGAATTCTTCATAGAGTTCTTCGTGGTTCTGGCTGGCATTCAGCCGTTCCATATGAACGAAAAGCGAGAACTTCATAATTCACCCTTTTTTGGCCACGGCGTGAACGCGGCCTTTTTCCTGGTTGCCGAAATAGATACCGAAATTCCCGAGTGCGCTTTCCTGCGCGTAACGTTTGACTGTCTCCCGGATTGCCGAATCCTGGATCTTGTCGAGAGGCAGGTGCTGAAGCGGGAACAGTTGTCCCTGCCGTGGTGCCCCCGCGCCCAAGGCTGCACGATAAACGATATGCTGGCTGCCCGCCTTGGTGTCCTCATAGATGGAGAACAAAAGGCCGGTCTGGATCGACAGGCCGATGCCAGCCGTGAATTGCGGTTCCAGCGCGTCGATGCCTTCGCTCTCTGCCTTGTCGACCGATGGCAGGGTCCAGCCATCGCCGGCATCCGGCACCAAGAGAATTTCACCAGCCCGTTCTGCAACGACGCCAACCGAAAGACTGCCTTCGACATTGGAAAGGAGGTTCTTTTCGGTGAGTGCAGGGGTGAAATAACCACCGCGGGCATAACCGAGACCGGTGCTGCCGAAGTTTTCAAAGCCTTCGACCTTGCCAATCAGGATGACATGGTCGCCAGCATCGACACGGTCATGGGCCGAGCAGTCAAACCAGGCGGCAACTCCGGCAAAAACCGGCGAGCCGAACGGGCCTTTCTGCCAATCCACTGCGGCAAAACGATCTTCGACCGGTCGCGCAAAAGTGTTGGAAACATCCTTCTGGTCTTCGGAAAGAATGTTCACCGCAAAACCCGGTGCTGTCATCAATGTCTGGTAATTGCGGGATGACTTGGCGAGACAGACGAGCAGAAGCGGTGGATCAAGCGAGACGCTGGAAAAACTGTTGGCGGTAAACCCGATCGGGTCTCCCTCGGCATTTGTCGTCGTAACGACCGTCACACCGGTCATGAATGCGCCGAACGCATCCCTGAGTGCTCTTGGTTCCAGCGTCTGCGTGCTCATCTCGTCTCCTCCTTCGTCGCCAGCCAGTGGCGCATGTATTGATTGACAAGGTCCGGCGCCGTCATGTTGACCATGTGGCGGTGGCCCTTGATGATCTCCGCCCAGCCGTTGACAGCCTGTTGTGCCATGCTTTCCGCCATTTCAGGCGTTGAATTTGGATCCCCATCCCCCGTCAGGAACATGGCCGGGCAAACGACCTTCGACCAGCAGTCGCTATAGACACCGTCGCCTGCCGCAAATGCGCCGTAAGCGGTGGCATATCCCTGTGGATCAACCGCCTCCAGCCAGCCGCGTGTCAGTGCACGGGCGCGGTTGCTATCCGGATCATCTCCGAACCAGCGCAGCAGCGGCCCTTCCTTGTCCACGCCCTCCGAAGCAATGGAGGCTGCGCGTGCCAGCACGGCTGCCTTGGCTTCAGGGCCACGTTTGTAGACGCCGTTCAGGTAGGCAACGCGGGCAATTCTTTCCGGAAAGGTGGCGACAACGCCACCGGAAATCATTGCGCCCATGGAGTGGCCGGCAATGCTGACGCGCTCCAGTTTCATTTCGTCCAGAAAGCGGCCAAGCCAGGCCACAAAATCCTTGATGCTGCTGCCGGATGGCAGCTTGTCGCTTTCACCATGTCCCGGCATGTCGACGGCGATGATGCGGCTGGTTTTCGACAGTTCGGCAATCTGCGGTTCCCAGGCTTCCAGGCGCATTCCGACGCCGTGAATGAGAACCAGAGGCTGGCCTTCACCAGCCTCGAAATATGCCACGCCACCCGGTGTTTTCTGGCGGGCGTAGCCGGGCCGACTGACTGGAGCCGGAGCCGCTGATGGGTCGATGGCGTTCGGCATCACTCCCTCCCCCACCAATCACACGCCAGCGGGATTGGCGACGTCCTGGCCAAGGTCTTTCAGGTCTTCATAACGGTTGCCGATGCGGTGATGCGGACGACCGCCAACCGAGGCGCCAAGAGCAACGACAATCTCGTCGGCGGCTGGGGCATCGGGAATGGAGGTGTGAATTGTCATGTAATGCGAACGGCGGCCTTCATCATTTTTGTCCATCAGCGGGATCATGATCGGCGCATTGGCCGGGCCACGCGTGTTGCAAAAAGCGAGGTAGGACTTTGCACCAACGGCGGTGCGGTAGTGGTTGCCGAACCGCAGCGTGTGGATCAACGCCGAGGCGTGTTCGATTTCGCCGTCCAGACCAACAACGGCTGCCTTGCCATAACCTTCGACCGCTTCACCCGAGCCGACCGCCTCGATGATCATGCGGGTCAGAAGCTCACCGAGAACCGGGGCTGCCGCATGGATCTCAGGCTTGAGGTCTTCCACGAAACCGCGCCCTGCCCATGGGTTTTTGACCACTGCGAAGGCGGAGAAGAACTTGAGCGGCGTTGGAGCAGCCTTGCCCCCCTCGATGAGCGTGGTCTCGACCTGCAACAGGGTCTTGCGGATTTGGATGGACATGTCGGCTCCTTAGTTCTCTATTACGTGTTATGGTATGCCATAATATATGCGAGTCAAACGGAATTTTTTCGCTGTCCGCGATTTGTTGCTGACCCGTTGAATTGACTGGTTAAAAGTCGACGCGGCCGTCGTAGGCGAGTTCATAAAGCCGCGCCATTTCCGCCTCGTTGGGAACGCGTGGATTGTTTCCAGGCGTGCCGGATGCCAGCCCCTGTCTGACCATTTCCGGCAGCAGCTCCGTGTAGCGCGTGCGATTGATGCCGAATTTCTCAGGCGTCGGTACGTCGAGACGATCATTGAGATCGATAAAGGCATCGACCAGTTTTATGCCGGCGACCCCATCGGTATCTGCCTCGTTGGCATAACCCAATGCGCGCGCTGCAGCGGCATAATGTTTTGGCGCGGCGGCAAGCGAATACCGGGTGACGAGCGGCAGGACCATCGCGTTCGACATGCCATGCGGCACATGGAAAAATGCGCCGATCGGACGGCTGAGACCATGGATCAATGCGGTGGAGGTATTGGAGACAGCAAGGCCCGCATGCAGGGCTCCCAGCATCATGGCCTCGCGGGCGTCCCGGTCATCCGGTGCAGCGGCAGCACGTTCGAGATTGGCGCCGATCAGCTTCAACGCCGATAGGGCCAGTGCTTCGGAATGCGGATTGCCATTGCGGTTGACCAAGGCCTCGAGCGCATGGGTCAGCGCATCGATGCCGGTATCAACGGTCACCCGGTAGGGGCAGGTCAATGTCAGCTCAAAGTCGGCAATGGCAGCGGTTGGCAATGCAGCCGTGCCAAGGATCAGCATTTTTTCATGGGCTGCCGTGTCGGTAATCACCGCAGCACGCGTGACTTCCGATCCGGTGCCTGCAGTGGTTGGAATGGAGATGACAGGCATAACCGTTGCATCCACGATGCGCGGGACTTTCAGGCTCACCAGTGTCTCCCCGGTGGTGGCAACAATGGCGGCCGCTTTTGCCGTATCAATGGCACTACCACCACCAAGCGCCACCAGCCCGTCATGCTCACCGGCCTTGATGCGCGTGACAACGTCACCAACCGAGATATCCGTCGGGTCTTCAACCACGTTGGAAAATATATCGGCGGCCAGACCTGCCTCGGCAAGCGAGGCTTGCAGGGCCTGGGCATGGCCGAGCTTGACCATAACAGGGTCGGTGACCAGCAACGGTTTGCGCACGCCTGTTGCGGCAAGAACCTGCGACAGCTTGAAACGACTACCACCACCGACGAGTATTTCGCGTGGCATCAGGACACGGTTGATCATTGCGGGGCTCCGCTCAATTTTTCTGGACTGGGATTGGGACGGTTAGTGCGCCAGGATCTTCGACAGGAAGGATTTGGCGCGTTCTGTCTTCGGGTTGTCGAAGAAGCTTTCGCCGTCGCCAACTTCAACGATCTCGCCGCCATCCATGAAGACGATCCGGTCTGCCACCTTGCGGGCAAAGCCCATCTCATGGGTCACAACCATCATCGTCATGCCTTCTTGCGCCAGCGAAACCATGACATCGAGCACCTCGTTGATCATCTCAGGATCAAGCGCCGATGTCGGTTCGTCAAACAGCATGGCAACGGGATCCATTGCCAAGGCACGGGCGATTGCCACACGCTGCTGCTGGCCACCGGAAAGCTGGCTCGGATATTTCTTGGCGTGGGCGGTCAGTCCGACGCGCTGCAACAGCGCTTCTGCCTTGGCATGGGCTTCCGCCTTGCTGCGGCCCAGCACCTTTTCCTGACCGATGCAGAGGTTTTCCACGATCGTCAGATGCGGGAACAGCTCGAAATGCTGGAAAACCATGCCGACCTTGGAGCGCAGTTTAGGCAGATCCGTCTTGGGATCGTGAACCGGAATGCCGGTGACGTTTATGTTGCCTTCACCGATGGTTTCCAGCGCATTGACGCATTTGATCAGGGTCGATTTACCGGAGCCGGATGGGCCGCAGACAACGACAACCTCTCCTTTGCTGACCGTCAGGCTGCATTTTTTCAGAACCTGAAACTGCGGGCCATACCATTTGCTGACGGACTGAAGTTCAATCATGGTGGTGGTGTTGCTCATCAGCCTGTCTCCTTAATGTGCGTCCGAGGACATCGGGCCATAGGCCTTGCCGAAGCGCTTTTCGATGCGGCGCTGGATCAGTTCCCAGGCCGTGGTCATGGCGAGGTAATAGAGTGCGGCGACCATGAAGAGTTCGAGAACCAGAAACTTCTCCTGAATGAGAACCTGTGTACGGCGCAGCAACTCTTCCATCGAAATGATCGAGGCGATGGACGTCGTCTTGAGAACACCATTTACCGAGTTGCCAAGCGGCGGAATGATGATGCGCAGCGCCTGCGGGGCAACGATATAACGCATGACCTGGGTTGGGCGCATGCCGATGGCCAGTGCCGCATTGACCTGACCGCGTGGCACGGCGTTGATGCCGGCACGAATGATTTCAGAGAGATAAGCGGCCTCACAGAGTGCAAGCCCAAGCAGGGTCGACTGGATGACCGTGAATTTGATGCCGAGCTGCGGCAGGCCGGTATAGATGATGATCAACTGCACCAGCAGTGGCGTGCCACGGAAAATCCAGATGTAGAAATAAGCCGGTCCGGACAGGAACTTGTATTTCGACATTCGCATGACCGCGATGATGAAGCCGAGAACAAGACCGGCACTCATTGCAAATACCGTCAGTCCAAGCGTTACCAGCGCACCCTCGAACAGGTAATAATTGGTCAGGTATTCAAAGAAGCCTTCCCAGTTCCATCCACTCTGCATAACAATCTCCAAAATTCACGCATAGGCAATCGCAGCGAGGTTGCCCTCGCTGGGATAGTCTCGATCAAAGGGATAAGAAGGCTCAGCCTTCCTGGTCGAGCACCGAGAGATCGCCGGGCGCCTGGGATACGCCGTAAGCAGACATCATCTTTTCGAGGGTGCCATCAGCCTTCATTTCCTTGAGTGCGCCAGACACGGCATCAGCCACGTCCTTGCTGCCAAAGGAAAGCGAGCCTGGGGTCGGATACATGCCAGAAAGCGCATGGGTAAATTCACCGCGATCCTGGTACTGCTTGGCAACCGGATCGATGGACACGGCGGCCTGAACCTGGCCGGCACGCAGAGCCTGATAAACCGTCGCGTAATTGTCGAACAGGTTGATCGTCATTTCTTTCAGGCCGCGCTGTTTGAAGTCGGCATTCAGTTCCTTGATCTTGCGTTCGGCATAACCGCCGATATCGGTGCTAACGGTCTTGCCGGCGAGATCGTCCACCGTCTTGATCGGCTCGCCACCGCTGACCGCGGTCGAAATGCTGATCGCCAGGTTTTCATAAGGGATCATGTAAAGGATCTTGCGGCGCTCAGGCGTCACGAAAAGTCCGGCATTGATCATGTCCCAACGGCCGCCCTTCAAACCTGGCACCATTGTTGCATATTCCGTGCTGATATATTCGCCGGTCAGGCAAAGGCGCTTGGCGACCTCGTAGCCGATCTCGATGCGCAGGCCTTTCAGCGTACCTTGCTGGTCGGCATAGGCCATGGGTGGCAATGTCGGGCTGGTTGCCATGACGAGATGGCCGGGCTTGATGAGTTTGTCGTCGCTGATTTTTGGTGTGCAGCTTTGCGCAAAAGCGGCGCTGGCAGAGGTAAAAACAACTGCACTTAAAAAGGCAGTTTTGAGGATATTCCCAATCTTCATTACGTTCTCCTTTTTGTATTCTTTATTACTTATTATGGCATACCATCACACCAAAGAGATTGGGGTGTCAAGCAGCGTATGCGCATTCGGAGAATTAAAATCAGATCCTTTTCATAGGCGCACAATCCGGCGGCAAGGTTGCCGCCCGATTGAGTAATGAGTAATGAAATCAGGCAGTTTTGAGCTGAGCCGAGAGGATTTGTTCGGCGATTGCCGAGGCTCTTGTGACGTGATCGATGGCGGCCTGATAGGCGGCTTCACCGTCACCGCGGCGAATGGCTTCGACGATCCGTTCCATTTGTGCCGGACCTTCAACATGCCGGTTTTCGGTCTTGATGGTCATGGAGCGCAGATGATTGATGCGGACGGTCAGTGAGTTGACGATTCCCCAGGCAACCGCTCGATCGACTCGGCTGAAAAGCGTCTGATAAAATGCCGACGTATAGGCCAGAACACCCGGCATATCCTTGTTGCTATAGGATTGGCGAATGCCGATCAGCGATTTTTCCAGCTCGGCAACAATGGCTGCGTCGCGTTTTTCAGCGCAAAGACGGGCTGCCATTCCTTCAAGCGCACCACGAATTTCGTAGATCTGTCGGGCTTCATTCAGATCAAGCGTTGCGACGATCGGGCCACGATTGGCAAGTGTCGAAACAAGCCCTTCTGATTCGAGATGGCGCAGCACTTCACGGACAATCGTACGGCTGACGCCGAGCTGCGCGCACAGGTCACGCTCGACCAGTCGATCACCGGGTTTGAAATGACCGCTGACGATCGCTTCTCGCAGATTGTCGAGAGCCAGTTCACGCAAGGTTTTGGTGGGTCGCTCGACCTTCATCGTTGCACTAAGGGTCACCGCATTTCACTCCGTTCTCAATCACTGCGACTTGCGCCATGCTTTGAGGGCTGGTCCGGAGCCTTGCGGCGTGAACTGTATTATGGCGTACCAAAAACATAACGGCTGCCACGCAAGATGGCAACCGCTATGACTGTAACATGTTGTGTAACGCAACCCAATAGGTCACCTAGGCAGGCAAATGGCCGATTGCCTGGGTCTGGGAGGCTTATCCCATACGCTCTGACGCGTAACTTCCCGGACTTGGCGGGAAAACCACGGTGCGGCTGCCATTGAGAAACACCCGGTGGTGGATATGGGCATGAATGGCGCGCGCCAGCACCTGCGCTTCGACATCACGGCCAAGCGACACGTAATCCTCTGGCGACTGGGCATGGGTAATACGCACCGTGTCCTGTTCGATGATCGGACCTTCGTCGAGATCGGCCGTGACATAATGTGCGGTTGCGCCAATCAGTTTCACGCCACGCTGATAGGCCTGCTTGTAAGGGTTGGCACCCTTGAAACTTGGCAGGAAGGAGTGGTGAATATTGATGATCTTGCCCGACATCTGTTCGCACATCTTGTCGGAAAGCACCTGCATGTAACGTGCCAGCACCACCAGTTCAGCACCGGTGCTGTCAACGATGTCCATGATCTTGGCTTCGGCCTGCGGTTTGTTCTCCTTGGTCACCGGAATATGGTGGAAGGGAATGTCGTGATTGACGACCACCTTCTGGTAATCGAAGTGGTTGGAGACCACGCCGACAATATCGATCGGCAAGGCGCCGATCTTCCAGCGGTACAGAAGATCATTGAGGCAATGGCCGAAGCGCGACACCATCAAAAGAACCTTCATCCGTGATGCCTGGCTATAAAGCTCGATATCCATCTCGAATTTCTCCGAGATGGGTTTCAGACCTTCGGCCAGCTCCTGTTCCGTTTTGCCCTCTTCCGAGATGAAGGAAACGCGCATGAAGAACTTGCCACTACCCAGATCATCAAACTGCGATGAATCGACGATGTTGCAGCCCATCCCGGCCAGGAAGCCGGAAATGGCCGCCACGATGCCGCGGGTGGACTTGCAGGTCACGGTCAGGACATAGGTGGTCATCTGGGATCTTTCTTTGATCAGTGAATAAAAAACCTCGCGTTGGATAACGCGAGGAAAAAGCCGTCAGGGCCCGAGGGATGGACGGCTGGGGGAAATCAGATATCAAGCGTTGTGCTGCGTTCCCAATCGGTGAAATGGGAGCAAAAGGTGTTCCATTCCCCTGTCTTGAGCTTGAGATAGGCGGCCGAGAATTCCGTGCCAAGTGCAGCCTGCAGCTCGGTGTCCTTCTCGTATTCGCGCAGCGCATCCAGCAGATTGAGCGGCAGTTTCGGCGCATCGGTGACCATGTGACCTTCGCGGTACATGTCGATGTCGTAATGCGGACCGGGATCAGCCTGTGAACGGATGCCGGAAAGGCCTGCGGCAATGATGATGGCCTGCAGCAGGTACGGATTGACCGCACCATCGGGAAGACGAAGTTCAAAACGGCCCGGTCCCGGTACACGCACCATGTGGGTACGGTTGTTGCCGGTCCATGTGACGGTGTTCGGTGCCCAGGTCGCACCGGAGATGGTGCGTGGTGCATTGATGCGCTTGTAGGAATTGACGGTTGGGTTGGTAACGGCCGCCAACGCCGAGGCATGTTTCATGATGCCGCCGAGGAAGGTCTTGCCCTGCGCCGACAAACCGAATGGCATGTTCTTGTCGGCAAAAGCGTTGGTTTTGCCGGCCATGTCCCACACCGAAATATGGGCGTGGCAACCGTTGCCGGTCAGCCCCTTGAAGGGCTTCGGCATGAAGGTTGCCTTGAGGCCATGCTTTTCGGCAATCGACTTGACCATATATTTGAAGAAGGAATGTTTGGCGGCGGTGATCAACGCATCGTCATATTCCCAGTTCATCTCGAACTGGCCATTGGCGTCTTCATGGTCGTTCTGGTAGGGCTTCCAGCCAAGTTCCAGCATGCTGTCGCAAATTTCTGCGATGACATCGTAACGGCGCATCAGGGCCTGCTGGTCGTAGCAGGGCTTGTCTGCGGTATCGAGTTCATCGGAAATCTTCGAGCCATCGGCCGAAATCAGGAAGAATTCCGGTTCAACGCCTGTTTTGACGCGCAGCCCCTGCTCGGCAGCTTCGGCAATCAGCCGTTTCAGCACCACGCGTGGTGCCTGCTCGACCGGTTTGCCATCCATCACACAATCTGCGGCAACCCAGGCAACATCCTTTTTCCAGGGCAGCTGGATGACGGAATCCGGATCTGGAACCGCAAAAAGATCGGGGTGAGCGGGTGTCAGATCAAGCCAGGTCGCAAAGCCGGCGAAACCTGCGCCATCCTTCTGCATATCGGCGATTGCCGCTGCCGGTACCAGCTTGGCGCGTTGGCCGCCAAACAGGTCCGTATAGCTGATCATGAAGTATTTAATGCCCCTTTCGGCGGCGTATTTCGAGAGGTCCAGTGTCACTTGCGTTCCCTTTGTTCTGAATACTAGACACTTTTATGGAAAGGGCCCGGCGCATCCTCCCAAACGCGCCGGAGCCGAGATCAGAAGCCGGCTTTGCCGGGATACCAGCTTGTGCCGGCAAGAGGCACCTGAGCCATGGCGGCAGCCTCCATCGTCAATGCGCAGAGGTCTTCAGGCTCAAGATTGTGCAGGTGGTTCTTGCCGCAGGCGCGCGCGATGGTTTGCGCTTCCAGCGTCATGACCTTGAGGTAGTTGGCGAGGCGGCGACCGGCCAGAACCGGATCAAGACGGGCTGCCAGCTCAGGATCCTGCGTGGTGATGCCGGCCGGGTCTTTGCCTTCGTGCCAGTCATCATAAGCGCCAGCTGTCGTGCCGAGCTTGGCGTATTCTGCTTCCCACTTTGGATCATTGTCGCCGATGGCAACCAGGGCTGCGGTGCCGATTGCAACAGCGTCGGCACCCAGTGCCATGGCCTTTGCCACATCTGCGCCGGAGCGAACGCCACCGGAGATGATCAGCTGAACCTTGCGGTGCATGCCCAGATCCTGCAGTGCCTGAACGGCAGGGCGAATGCAGGCGAGTGTCGGCATGCCGACATTTTCGATGAATACATCCTGCGTGGCGGCAGTGCCGCCCTGCATGCCATCAAGCACCACGACGTCGGCCCCAGCCTTCACGGCAAGCGCTGTATCGTAATAGGGGCGTGCGCCACCGACCTTGACGTAAATCGGCTTTTGCCAGTCGGTAATTTCACGCAGTTCCAGGATCTTGATTTCGAGGTCGTCCGGACCGGTCCAGTCAGGATGACGGCAGGCAGAACGCTGGTCGATGCCCTTTGGCAGATTGCGCATATTGGCAACGCGGTCCGAAATCTTCTGGCCGAGCAGCATGCCGCCGCCGCCTGGCTTTGCACCCTGGCCAACAACAACCTCGATAGCATCGGCGCGACGCAGATCCACAGGGTTCATGCCGTAACGCGATGGAAGATACTGGTAGACCAGCGTCTGTGAATGGCCGCGCTCTTCGTCCGTCATGCCACCGTCACCGGTGGTGGTGGATGTGCCAGCCAGCGTTGCGCCACGGCCGAGTGCTTCCTTGGCATTGCCGGAAAGCGCACCAAAGCTCATGCCGGCAATGGTGATCGGTGTCTTGAGGGTGATCGGCTTTTTGGCAAAACGTGTGCCAAGCGTGACCGTCGTATCGCACTTCTCGCGGTACCCTTCGAGCGGGTAACGCGAAATCGATGCGCCAAGGAACAGCAGGTCATCGAAATGTGGCACCTTGCGCTTGGTACCGGCGCCGCGAATATCGTAAATTCCGGTTGCCGCAGCGCGACGAATTTCCGCCAGCGTGGCATCGTCGAATGTGGCGGACTTGCGTGGCGGCGTCAGCGGGTTGTGATAGCTCATGATGGTCCCTCGCCTTAATACGCGTCGGCGTTGTCGATGTTGAAGTTGTAGAGCTTGCGGGCCGAGCCGTAGCGCTTGAACTCTTCCGGCTTGACGTCGGTGACGCCTGCCTTGGCCAGCAATTCAGCCAGCTTTTCCAGATGTTCGGGCCGCATTTCCTTTTCAATGCAATCCGAGCCGAGGCTTTTTACGGTGCCGCGCACGAACAGCTTGGCTTCGTAGATGGAATCTCCCAGCGCATCACCGGCATCACCCAGCACAACGAGATGGCCGGACTGGCCCATGAAGGCGGACATGTGGCCGATCGAACCGTGCACAACGATATCGATGCCCTTCATCGAAATACCACAGCGCGAGGCAGCATTGCCCTTGATGACCAGCAGGCCACCGCGACCGGTTGCACCCGCATATTGCGAGGCATCGCCATCAATGAAGACGGCACCGGACATCATGTTTTCAGCAACGCCCGGACCGGCCGAGCCATGCACCGTGACAGTGCCGCCGTCATTCATGCCGGCACAGTAATAACCGACGGAGCCGTGAACGGCGACCTTGAGCGGGCTGTCGATACCGACGGCAACCGCATGACTGCCGCGCGGATTGATGACTTCGAATTCCGTGTCATTGGCACCGGCGGCAAGGCCGTGCAAGGCACTGTTGAGTTCGCGAAGCGGAGTGTTGGAAAGGTCAAATGTCGGCATGGTCTCAAGCGGCCTTCTCGTGATCCCAGAAATAGACGGTTGCCGGCTCCGGCTCCCAGACGCGGGCATTTTCAATGCCAGGCAGGTTGACCAAAGCGCGATATTCCGAGCCGAAGGCGACATATTGGTCGGTTTCGGCCATGACGGCAGGTTTGCAGGCAATCGGGTCACGCACGACGCCGAAACCGGACTTGGTGCCAACCACGAAGGTGAAGAAACCGTCGAGATCGTCGAGCGCGCCTTCCAGCGCCTGGCCGAGATCCTTGCCCTTGGCCATTTCGGCAGTGAGGTAGGCGGCGGCAACTTCGGAGTCGTTCTGTGTCTCGAAGGTCATGCCTTCACGCACCAGCTCGCGGCGCAGATTGTTGTGATTGGACAGCGACCCATTGTGCACGAGGCACTGGTCGGCACCTGTTGAAAACGGGTGCGCACCAAGCGTGGTGACAGCCGATTCCGTGGCCATGCGGGTGTGGCCAATACCGTGGGTGCCGCCCATCGAGCGGACGTCAAAGCGGGCAACCACATCCTTGGGAAGGCCGGTTTCCTTGTAGATTTCAACGCTTTCGCCGGAGCCCATCACGCGAACATCAGGGCGGATAGCGGAAAGGACGCTGCGCACCGCGTCAGCCTTGTCGGCCGGGATATCGAGAACGGCGTGGGTGCTCTTGATGACGATCGAAGCGTCGATGCCTTCAGCCTTCAATGCGTCTGCAAGGCCGGCGAAATCGACGTCAGGATTGGCCGACTGCACGGTGACCTTGGCGCGGCCATTTGCGGCGCTGCCGTAGATGGCGATGCCAGCGGAGTCAGGACCACGGTCGGTCATGACGATCAACATATCGGAAAGCAGCTCACCGAGCTGAGGTTCCAGGCTTTTGTCCTTCAGGAATAGTCCAACAATGCCGCACATGACGGTAGCCTCCATTCGTTTGCTGGAACGAAGAGCTACCACCCGATTTTTATCAAATCAACTCAAAAGAATAATTTTTTCCTAAAAAGAAACATCCGATATTTTTTCATGCAAAATGCTCAAATATTCGGCTGAATTGAAACCTTGATGCTTATGAGATTGGCACGGCCTGTGGGAAATTGCCGGACATGTTTTCTTCTCAGGAAACTCGCCCGCCATCACGTTTGGGATAAGAGATGATCGAGAGATAGCGACAGGGCAGTTTGACAAGCTGTTCTGGCCCGTGCGGTGCATCGGCATCAAAAAACAGGCTGTCGCCCGGTTCCATCTGGTAAAGCTGGTCTCCGTGGCGATAGACCACTTCACCCTCCAGCAAGAACAGGAACTCCATGCCCTCATGCTGAAAGGTCGGAAACACATCCGATTCTGCCGTCAGCGTGATGAGGTAGGGTTCGACCGTCACGCCGCTTGAATTGTTATCGATATGGCCGAGAAGGCTATATTGATGCCCGGCGCGTGTGCCACGGCGCTCAATATTGATGCCCTGCCCCGATTTGACGAAGGTGGCGTTGCGCGGTTCTTCGAAACGACGGAAGAATGAGGTCAGCGGTACACCCAGTGCCTTTGACAGGGACTGCAGCGTGGTGAGCGAGGGGGAAATATTGCCGTTTTCGATCTTCGACAACATGCCGACCGACATGCCGGTGGCAGTGGCCAGATCGCTGACCGTGATGCCGAGCGCCTTGCGATAGGTGCGGACTTCGTGGCCGATCGCCATTTCCAGATTGTTTTCACGCGGCTCGCGGGTGGCGTGCGGGTCCTGCGTCAAGGGCACCTGAGCCTGTCCGTTTTTCAATTCACTATCAGCCATCACTGCCCCCGTTTTCACCGAAAGGCATTCTCTACAGGAAAATTAATTTTATTCAGAGGAAATTTTTCCGCGCATGGCATGCGGCGTCACGGTAAAACGGGCTTTAAAGGCGCGGGAGAAATGACCGGCGCTTGAAAAGCCGGTCGCAAAGCCGATTTCCGCTATTGAAAGCGGGCTTTGTTCAAGAAGCCGCCGCGCGTGATCAAGGCGGATGTTGCGGTAGGTATCCAGAAACTTGCTGTTGAGCTGGTCGCTGAACAAGCGGTCCAGATGGCGCGCACTGATGCCAGCCAGTTTTGCCATCTCGTCACGGCCCAAAGGCTGCTCGACGGAGGTTTCCATTTTCTCCAACACGGCAAGCAGGGCTGGATGATGGGTGCCGAACCGTTCTGGGGCGGAGGCGCGTTGCGGTGCCGTCGGCTCCGACACGACAGTGTGAAGATACCAGTCACTGACCCTCCTTGCGAAATGTGGCCCCATGCGCTCCAGGATCATCGCATGCATCATGTCGAGCGGTGCGATGCCGCCGGCACATGTCACCCGGTCGCCAGCCAGCACGAAACGCGCCTGGCGTGGCGACAGATGCGGAAAGGCTTCTCTTAATGCCTCGGCATGTTCCCAGTGAATGGTGAAGTCCCGGTTGTTGAGCAGGCCTGCCGCCGCGAGAACATAGGCGCCGCTGGAAATGCCACCGATGCGGATACCTTGCCGCGCCAGCCGGCGCAGGACACTATGCGCACTGTCCACCACAAGCCAGTCTCGTGGGCCACCGCCAGCGCAAACGAAGATTGTGTGGCAGGATGGACCCGTGGTGGCAAGTTCGGCGCAGGGCACCGGAATGCCGCCAGAATTGGCGACAGCACCACCATCAATGGAAAGCGGAACAACCTCATAAAGATCTTTGCCCGCGATCAGATTGGCGGCCCGCAGCGGCTCGACCGCTGATGCATAGGACATCAACGCAAAATTGGGCACCAGCAAGAAGCCGATTTTCTGGGTGTCGCGACTGTCTGAAACGCTCATGTCCTTTTTTTACATCAATAGGTCCCAATCTGGCAAGATTTGCCATGATGGGTGTCGTTAGGATGGGGTCACATTATCGAGGTTCTGCTGATGCGTTATTCCGCTCTTTCGCTCTTTTTGAATGGCCTCAAGGGCAACAAGTCCTGGGGTGAAGCCTGGCGTCAGCCAAATCCGAAACCGCATTATGGTGGTCATGGTCTTGCGACAGCCTATTACCTTGCCAAGGAATTCGGCATTCGCAATGTCGCGGTGCTGGAAAAGGGCTATATCGGTTCCGGCAATGTCGGTCGAAACACAACGATCATTCGCTCCAATTACCTGCTTGAAGGCAATAACCCGTTCTACGAGCTGTCGATGAAGCTGTGGGAAGGGCTGGAACAGGATTTCAATTTCAACGCCATGGTCTCGCAACGCGGTGTGATCAATCTCTATCACTCCGATGCGCAGCGTGATGCCTATACGCGACGCGGCAATGCCATGCGTCTGCATGGTGTCGACGCGGACCTTCTGGACCGCGCTGCCATCAAGACCATGTTGCCTTTCCTTGATTTCGACAATGCACGGTTTCCGATCCAGGGTGGCCTGATGCAGCGGCGCGGTGGCACGGTGCGCCATGACGGCGTGGCGTGGGGTTATGCGCGCGGCGCAGACAGCCATGGTGTCGATATCATCCAGAACTGCGAGGTCACGGCCATTCGCCGAGAAAACGGCCAGGTCACGGGTGTCGAAACCTCGAAAGGGTTTATCGGTTGCGGCAAGCTGGCACTGGCCGCAGCTGGCAACTCGTCACGTGTTGCCGAGATGGCCGGCATGAAACTGCCGATTGAAAGCCATGTGCTGCAGGCTTTTGTATCGGAAGGTCTTAAACCCTTTATCGACAATGTCGTGACCTTCGGTGCCGGGCATTTTTACGTGTCCCAGTCGGACAAGGGCGGATTGGTTTTCGGCGGCGATATCGACGGTTACAATTCCTACGCCCAGCGCGGCAACATGGCGACGGTCGAGCACGTCGCCGAAGCCGGCAAGGCGATGATCCCTGGGCTTTCACGGGTGCGGGTGTTGCGTGCCTGGGGCGGCATCATGGACATGTCGATGGACGGTTCACCGATCATCGACAAGACGCCGATCGACAATCTCTATCTCAATGCGGGCTGGTGTTACGGCGGTTTCAAGGCAACGCCGGCCTCCGGTTTCTGTTTCGCCCATCTGCTGGCGAAGGACGCCCCACACCCGACCACGCGCCAGATGCGGCTTGATCGTTTCGAGCGTGGTTATCTCCTCGACGAAAAGGGCCAGGGCGCCCAACCCAACCTGCACTGATCTGCGGCATCAAGGACAAGCACATGGCAAGCCTCGTCACCTGCCCGCATTGCGGCGCAAGACCAAAAGAAGAATTCACAGTCAAGGGCGCTGCACTGGCGCGCCCCGCACCGGATGCTCCGCAGGAGGCCTGGTTCGATTATGTTTATCTCAGAGACAATCCACGCGGGCGTTATGAAGAATATTGGCACCACACATCCGGATGCAGGCGCTGGCTTGTCGTTACGCGCGACACGGCAACCCATGAAATTTATGAAACGCGTGATGCCGCAAAGCGCAGCGAGGTGACAGCGTGACCTCTTATCGTCTCCCCACCGGTGGTCTGATCGACCGTGACAAACCGCTGTCGTTTTCCTTCGACAAACAGCGCCTGATCGGCCTTGAAGGCGACAGCCTTGCCTCAGCCCTTCTCGCCAATGGTCGGTTGCTGGTTGGCCGCAGTTTCAAATACCACCGCCCGCGCGGCATATTGACTGCCGGTGCCGCCGAACCAAATGCCCTGATGACGATTGGCCAGGGGGGGCGCACCGAACCGAACACCCGCGCCACCATGCAGGAACTTTATCTCGGTCTGGAGGCTGTCAGCCAGAACCGCTGGCCGTCGCTCGATTTCGATATCGGATCGCTCAACAGCCTGCTGTCGCCATTCCTGGGGGCCGGTTTCTACTACAAGACCTTCATGTGGCCTGCAGCGCTTTGGGAAAAACTCTATGAGCCCTTCATCCGTCGGGCCGCCGGTCTTGGTCGCGCGACCTATGAGACCGACCCGGACAATTATGAAAAGGTTTGGGAACATTGCGATCTGCTGGTGATTGGCAGCGGAGCGACAGGCCTTGCTGCAGCCCTGGCCGCCGGTCGTTCCGGTGCCCGTGTTATTCTGGCCGACGAGCATTCCCGGCCCGGTGGCGGACTTCTCTCGGAAACGGCCACCGTCGGCGGACAGTCGGCCGCGGATTTCGTGGCGGAAACATTGGCCGAGCTTGCTGCCCTGCCCAACGTCACCATCGTGCCGCGCACCACCATTTTTGGATGGTATGACGGCAATGTCTTCGGCGGCGTGGAGCGGGTACAGAAACACGTGTCGGCACCGCAGGCCAACCTGCCAGTCGAGCGCCTGTGGCGTATCATTGCCAAACATGCGATCTTGGCGACGGGTGCTGAAGAACGCCCTCTCGTTTTCGGTGGCAATGATATTCCCGGTGTGATGATGGCCGGTGCCATGCGCAGCTATCTCAATCGTTATGCGGTTGCTCCGGGCAAGCAGGTGGCGATTTTCACCACCAATGACAGTGGCTATGCATTGGCGCACGATCTTGAGGCCGTTGGTATTGTGCCTGTCGCAATCATCGACAGCCGCACAGGTGCAACACCAGCATCCTATCGTGGCCGCGCTCGCGTGCTGTCCAATGCCGTTGTCACGGATGCCAAGGGCGGCAAGGCGCTGTCGGCAATTACCGTGCGCAGTGGCGCCGGTGAAACGACATTGACTGTTGATGCCCTGGCAATGTCCGGCGGCTTCAACCCGATCATCAACCTTGCATGCCACCGGGGTGGCAAGCCTGTGTGGTCGGATGAAAAGGCTGTTTTCCTTGCCCCGCAAAACCTTGATGGTCTTTCGCTCGCCGGTGCTGCGGCCGGTCTTGATGGGCTTCAGTCTTGTCTGGCCGATGGTGCTGCAAAAGGCATGGCCGCCGTTCAGGCGCTCGGTTTTGCTGCAGACACACCGGTTTTTGCCGATGTTGCCGGTGACTTTGTCGGAGGTTCGATCAAACCTCTGTGGAACATCCCAGGCATTCGCGGCAAGGCCTTCGTGGATTACCAGAACGACGTTCATCGCAAGGATCTCGGGCTTGCCGTGCAGGAAGGTTATGGCCACGTCGAGCTTGCCAAACGTTACACCACGAACGGCATGGCGACGGATCAGGGCAAACTTTCCAACGTCAACGCCATTGCATTGCTGGCCGATGCGCGGGGCGTATCGCCGGCAGAGGTTGGGACAACGACGTTTCGTCCGTTCTACACGCCGGTTTCTTTTGGCGCCTTGACCGGCAGTTCGCATGGCTCACATTTCCAGCCGGTGCGAAAATCCCCATTGCACGACTGGGCCAAGAAAAACGATGCCGTTTTTGTTGAAACCGGCCTTTGGTATCGCTCGTCCTGGTTCCCGCGCGCCGGTGAAACCACATGGCGCGAAAGCGTTGACCGGGAAGTGAAAAATGTCCGCATCAATGCCGGCCTCTGCGACGTGTCCATGCTGGGTAAGATCGAGATCACCGGCGGTGATGCAGCCGAGTTTCTGAACCGCGTTTACAGCAATGCCTTCCTGAAATTGCCAGTCGGCAAGGCACGTTATGGCCTGATGTTGCGTGAAGACGGCATGATCTATGATGACGGCACCACAAGTCGCCTCGAAGAAAACCGTTATTTCATGACCACCACAACGGCCTACGCGGCAGGTGTGCTCAATCATCTCGAATTTTGCGCGCAGGCGCTGTGGCCTGAGCTTGATGTGCGTTTGGCGTCGGTGACCGATCAGTGGGCGCAGATGGCAATTGCCGGGCCGAAGGCACGCAGCATTCTCCAGCGGATTGTCGATAACGACATTTCCGACGAGGCCTTCCCCTTCCTCGGTGCATCCACCGTGTCGCTGTTTTCGGGTCAGCTCAAGGGTCGTCTGTTCCGCATCTCGTTCTCCGGCGAACTGGCCTATGAGCTGGCGGTACCGGCCGGATATGGAGAAGCGGTTGCCGATGCGATCATGGAAGCGGGTCGCGAAGACGGTATTCAGCCCTATGGCGTTGAGGCGCTGTCGGTGCTGCGTATCGAAAAGGGTCACGTCACCCATAACGAGATCAATGGAACGGTTGTGCCTGGCGATCTCGGTTTTGGCAAAATGGCCTCTGCGACGAAGCCTGATTTTATCGGCAAACATATGCTGGGCCGAGAAGGTCTTCAGGCGTCCGAACGATTGCAGCTTGTTGGCGTGATGCCAAGCGATCCGGCCACCAGCTTCCGCAGCGGTTCACATATTCTGGCCAAGGATGCGCAAGCCACTTTGGAAAACGACCAGGGCTACGTGACCTCAAGTTGTTATTCGCCACATATCGGCTCGACGATTGGTTTGGCTCTCGTTCGTCGGGGTGCTGAGCGGCATGGTGAAGAGGTGCAGATCTGGAATGGTCTGCGCGGCGAGTTTACTGCGGGCAAATTGTGCAGCCCGGTTTTTTATGACCCTGCAAACGAAAAGCTTCACATCTGAGGTTGGGAGAGTGACGATGTCCAAAGTCCTTATCAAATCACGCCCTGCCCTGGCCAATCACGAAGCGATCCGGCGTACTGGGGTGACCATCGAGGCGCTGCCAGAGGGCACTGTGCTTCATATTCTGGCGCATCCTTCGGCTGACAATGCGCAAGGCTCGCAGGCCGCTTTTGCTGCTGCCGGCCTGTCGCTGCGTGCCGTGGCACCTGGCCAATGGTTTGCGGTTAAAGATACCGTCATGTCCGATGAGCAGATTGATGCACTGGCGGCAACGCTGAACCCTTGGGCTGATATTGTCGATCAGAGCCATGGGCGCGTCAGGATCCTGATCAGTGGCAAAAAATCCACCAAAGTGCTGGCCAAGGGAACAGCGGTTGATGTCTCGCTTTCCGCTTTTCCGATCGGTCATGCATCGACAACGCTGATCGGCCATATCTCAGCGCATCTGACCCGTATCAGTGACGAGAATTTCGAACTGACCGTGCTGCGGGGCTTTGCCGAAAGCCTGTGGGATGATCTTGCCCGCATGAGCATCGAATTCAGCTAAAAATCGAAAGAGGATCAGCCATGTCGACGAGGATCGATGGCAAGGTGGCAGCAGCGTCGGTTATCGACGCTGTGAAAACATCACATTTGGCACTGGAAGAAGCGACAGGCCACAAGGCCGGCCTTGCGGTGGTGATCGTTGGTGACGATCCCGCAAGTCACGCTTATGTCGGTGCCAAGGGACGAATGGCCAAGGAATGCGGCTTTAACTCCGTGCAGCACACGCTGCCCGTTGAAACGACGCAGGAAGAGCTGCTGGCGCTGGTCGCAAAGCTGAATGACGATGCGTCCATTCACGGCATTCTTGTGCAATTGCCGTTGCCGCGCCATCTCGATGCCGAGCCGGTCATTCAGTCCATCCTGCCGCAAAAGGATGTGGACGGTCTTCATGTGGTGAATGCCGGGAAGCTGGCAACCGGCGATCTCACGACCGGTCTGTTATCCTGCACGCCTGCCGGTGCGATGATATTGGTGAAGCAGGTGCATGGCGCTGACTTGTCCGGCCTGAATGCACTTGTCATTGGTCGGTCCAACCTGTTTGGAAAACCGATGGCGCAGCTACTTCTCAATGCCAATGCGACCGTGACGGTCGGGCATTCCCGGTCAAAAGACTTGTCCGCCCTCTGCAGACAGGCCGATATCGTGGTTGCGGCCGTTGGGCGGGCTGAGATGGTAAAGGCCGATTGGCTGAAACAGGGTGCCACCGTCATCGATGTCGGCATCAATCGTATTGGGGCACCAGAACTTGGTGATGGCAAAACGAAACTCGTCGGCGATGTCGACTTCAAGGGCTGTCAGGATGTTGCAGGTGCAATCACCCCCGTGCCGGGTGGCGTTGGCCCGATGACGATTGCCATGCTGATGGCCAACACGGTGATTGCCGCTCACCAGCAATTGGGCAGACCGCGGCCGTCTTTCTGAGAAACAGGGCGCTGCTAAGATTTGACGTCAGGCGAGACCGCCTGACGTGATTGTTGTTGGTTACTTCTTCCAGATCAGATCCGTGCACCACCGGTCGCGTCAATACGCTGCCCTGTTGTCCAACGCGCGTCGTTGGAGGCGAGGAAGGTGATGACATCGGCAACATCATCCGTGCGTCCGACACGAGAGAAAACGGAGAGCGCTTCTGCCCCGGCACGTGCTTCTGGTGCAGCCAGCCACTCGGCGTTCATGTCTGTTTCCGTCACGCCGGGCAGCACGGCATTAACGGTGATGCCGCGTTTGCCAAATTCCGGAGCAAGCGCCAGCGTCAATGTCTCCAGCGCACCCTTGGAGGCGGCATAAGCGGGATGGGTTGGGGCAGCGATGCGGGTAAAGCCGGTCGAGACATTGATGATGCGACCATTATCCCGGATGTGATCCGCAGCGGCCTGAATGAGGAAAAACGGCGCGGTGTAATTGATGGCCATCAGCTCTTCAAAGGCTACCGCTGTCGTATCTTTCAGCGATGTTGCTGGTGCGATGCCTGCATTGTTGACCAGAATATCCAGGTCTGGAGAGCCGGTGCTGGCGATAGCGGCTTGCTTGAACTGATCCCACAGGCTGTATGCCGCCTCTCTGCCTTGCCGCAGATCTGCCTTGAGAGCGACGGCTTTCGCGCCGAGCGCCTCAATATCACGGACCGTTGCCTGTGCGGCATCGGGATTGGCGCCGTAGTGAATGCCGATGAGGCCTGCGCCTTCTTTAGCAAAGGCAAGGGCCGCGGCGCGGCCGATGCCACGTGAACTTCCCGTTATCAGGGCGACTTTATTCGATAATCTCTTGGACATGGATCACTCCGTTGTGATTTAACTAGCGATCGATATAATAAAAGCGAAACATGGGCTGTCAATAATTTTATAGGGATCACTATAATAATGTCTGAGGCAACGCGAAAACGCGGCAGACCGCGCATGCTGGATCGGGAGGCCGGGCTTGAAGTTGCGGCACGACTTTTCTGGGAGCGCGGTTACGAAGGCACGTCAATATCTGACCTGACGCAGGCGATGGGCATAACGCCGCCTTCTCTCTATGCCACCTTCGGTTCAAAGGAAGAGCTGTTCGGGCTGGCGCTCGATTACAGTATTGCGCGAGAAAATGGCCGCCGCTCGGAGATATTGCAGGCAAAAACGCCGCTTTATCAGGCGCTGAAAGCCTATCTCTATGATATTGCCGAAGGCCACACGCAGCCTGACAAACCACGCGGTTGCATCGTTTCGACTGCCGTTTTGCAGCATTCGGAAGAAAACGCATCGGTTGCCCGTACGACGGCCAGCCTTCGCGAAGCCTCGATGCAGATACTCAAGGCGCGTTTTGACCGCGCCGTTGACGAGGGTGAGCTACCGGAAAAAACCGATACAGATACGCTGGCACGGTTTTATGGCGCGATCATTCAGGGCATGTCTGCGCAGGCTTGCGATGGCGCCTGTACCGTCAGGTTGAAGGCTCTGATTGATGTTGCCCTGACCGCCTGGCCCGGCGAACGCAGCCCTTGATGATGATTTGCTTGTGCCGGGCAGAAACGGTTTTAGCGGTCACTCACCGGGATGGGTGATTTTTGCCCTGGCAATACGATCGGCCAGAGCTGCCTTGCCTTCTGCCCGCAGTGCATCGCCGGCGGCTGCCATGTCGCGTGACCGTTCTTCCTGACCAAGCCTGCAACAGATTTCTAGGCTATCGATGACCAGTTCATATCCGACAATGTTTGGCAGACGTCTTTTGGTGTTTCTCGCTGGTAAACCGGCTTTGGGCCAAGCATTTCACACTGTGACGAATTGGGGGCACTGAAGTCGTGGATCACCGGGCCGGTGCCAGTCGCGCCGAAAGGATATATTCAAGATCTTTCAGTGCCGCTGCCGCTGTTGCCAAGGGTTCCTTGCCGGACCCGATGGCCAGCGTTTCACCCATGGCATCGCTGGTAATGCGGATCGCCTTGTCTTTTCCCCTGACATTGGCGAAGGCATCGTCAAGTGGATAGGTCTTCACGCCGACACTGGCCCTGAATGTGCCGTCTGAATGAACAAGGCTGCCCACCAGCTTCGGCACAAGCCCTTCGCTGCGCCATGTCTGGATGCGCTCAGCCGTCACGGACTGAATGCCATCGACGATGAGATCATCCATTTCAAGCTCTGCGCCGAGACCAAAATTGGCGAGGATGAGGAGTTTGCAGGCCGTGTCCCATCCTTCGGTATCGTTGCGCGGATCACTTTCGGCAAAACCGCCCTGCTGGGCTTCACGCAATGCCTCATCGAAGCCGACACCGCGTGTCATCATGGCGTCGAGCAGGTAATTGGTGGTGGCATTGAGAATGCCCTCGACTTCCAGCACATTGCAGCCTTTGAGGCTATGCTCCACGAGATCGACGGTAGGAAGAGCGGCGGATGCCGCGCCACTCAGTTTCAGAATCGCACCAGATTTTTGGGCAAGAGCGCACAGCTTTTTTCCACTATGGACCAGCGCACCTTTTGATATGACAATCGTGTCGCGCCCGGAGGCAAGCGCTGAGTGAATATAGGCAAGGCCCGGCCCACCGGTGCGAAAGTCAGTTGGTCCGGCCTCGATCAGAATGTCGGCACCGCTGGCTGCGATGAAATCAGGCCCTGAAAGCCCCTCCTGCAATGTCGTGAGTTGGTCGGCTTGCAGACCTTCAGGATCACGTAGCCCGGCGCGCGATCCGCAAACCGCGACCAGACGGACATCCGCGTGATAGACCTGGGCGTAACGCTCGCGACGAGACAAAAGCAGATTGGCAGTCGCACGGCCCACACCTCCAAAGCCAGCAATGGCGACGTTCACTCTGCGCATATTCAATCCCTTCGTCTGTTCACCACTCGGCATGATTTGTCCGGATCATAGGACGGTCCAGTCAAAACCTGCAATGCACTGGTTGATTGTGATGTGCGCAATCAAAGCTCCAGATGCAGGTCTTCGCCTTCGGCCGGCACGGAACAACAAAGCAATGCCTCGCCATCGGCCACGGGATAGCTCGGTTGTTGGGGGTAGCTGACCTTACCCTTGCGAAGCGCGACCTTGCAGTCACCACACTGGCCGACCCGGCACCCGAAGGCCGGGGCAAGCCCCCTGTCCTCCGCGAAATCCAGCAGCGGTCCATCCCCCGGGTTCCAGCGTGCTTCCTTGCCGGTTTGGGTGAAGATAACCTTGACCGGCGCGGTGGCGGCGGGCGCTGCAGGGGCGGTCAACTCAACAGCTGAATTGTCGCGTTTCAAACCGGAAGGCCCAAATGCCTCGGCATGGATACGCTCATCTGCGATGTTGAGTCCACGCAATCCTTCATAGATGGACTGCATGAAGGATACCGGCCCACAGAGATAAAAATCATAGTCGCCAAAAGGCAAATGGGCCTTGAGCAGATCCATGTTGATGCGGCCTGACGCGTCATAAGTCCGCTCGTCAGTAGTGTCAGGTTTTCCCAATACCCTGATGTCATGGATCGTCCCTTGGCCGCGTCTGGCAAGTTCGGCGATTTCATCATCGAAGGCCCGTTCCGAAAGGTTGCGTGATGAGCGAAACAACCACACCGGACGTCGTTTCTGTGTCCGGTCGCCTTCGTGAACGATATGCCTCAGCATGGAAAGCAGAGGGGTGATGCCGATGCCGGCACCAAGCAGAACTGCGGGGCGGCCGCGCTCCAGCGCATTGATGGTGAAGGCTCCGGCCGGTGCTTTCACCTCGATCTCATCGCCTTCATGTTTGCCATGCAAAAGCGTGGACGCCTTGCCCTCACGCTTGATGCTCAACCGGTAATGACCATCGGATGGCGCACTCGATATCGTATAGCTGCGGGTGATGGATGTCTCACCATCGGCAATATGGATCGGTAGATATTGGCCAGGCAAATTGGGGATCAGTGCCTCTTCGTCGACTGGCTCCAGATAAAGGGAGCGGATTGTCGTGCTTTCTTCAACGATCCGCTTTATGCGAAACCGACGCCAGGTTTGAGCGCGTGTTGCGGCCTTCATACGCGCTTCTGCCTGCGCCCAGCTGCCTGTCATCAAGCTGTTGGGGGAGATGCCGTCTTCCGCATAGGTCCAGCGCAAGGGCAGCGCATTGCGACGCAGAACCACTTTCTGCGGCATCACGCGCCACAACCGTTCCGCTCCTTCAAAAGCTGCGATTTCGGGTGAATCCAAGATAATCTCAACCGTTCCAGAAACCTGCAGGACACTGCCGGTGTCATGATCGACAAACAGCAATCCAGCCTTGGGATTGATGAGGAAATTGCCAAGTGTATTGAAAAACAGATTGCCAATGAAATCTGGAATGGTCAGGCCGCCATCTGCATCGATGCGCACGAAACCTTGCTGCCCGCCGCGGTGGGAGACATCAACTTGCCGCCCTTCATCGTCACGATCCGCAAAGGAGGAAACGAAGAAAGTGTCAGCGACGCCAATGATCTCTCGTGCCTGATCTCCAAGTTCATGAGAAACGATGGCGGTAGAGATGTGCGGTGTTGCCGGGTCGCGTACAAAGGCGAATTGCCGGTTCTGGATGTAACGCGGACAGTTGCCGAAGCTGTGTTCGACAGTGACGGAGATATGGTCGCCTGTGGTGCGATTGATGGTGCCATTCATGCGGTTTCTGCGGCGGGTAACGAGATCGATACCCAAGAGGCCAATCGGATCGCCATGCCGCATGCCACCCTCGGCCGGGTCTGCAGGATCACCAATAGCATTGATATCCAAAGTCAGCGGATCAGGTGAATGCAGGAAGCCCGGCTTGCCACTTCTGATCGTTGCCCAGGGAAAACCGTCTTGATCAACCGCACCGATGACGATGAATGGCAGCAGTGGATAAAATTCGCGATGTTGGTCGAGCAGAAACCGGCGGACAAACTTGCGACCAATCGTATCCATGTGATCGGCAACGCCAGCATGGCGCTGCAATGTCAGTTCGCCCTCGTGCCAGGGGGACGGTGCGGCCTGAGTTGCCTGTTCTATCGTCGTGGTGTCAGGCATGGTCCTATCTCCGATGTCGAATTGGATGCGCGCGGCTTGTGTCACGCGCATCCCTGCCTTCAGGACGCCAAGCCAATTGCCGTTTTGGGAAATGGTGCAAAACCTGGCAGTGCCTCGATCCGGGCCAGCCACTGGCGAACCTGCGGGTGGCGGGTGAGGTCCACATTGCCTTCCGGTGCGCTGACGATGTAGCTGTAGAGCGCGACATCGGCGATCGTCGGGGTCTTGCCGGTGATGAAAGCGTGCTGTTCGAGTTCGTCGTTGATGAGCCCGAGGATACGGTGGGCCCGCGCAATAACCTCATCACTGCGAAAATCCGCGCCAAATACGGTTATCAGGCGAGCGGCCGCCGGGCCATATGCAATTTCACCAGCGGCAACGGACAGCCATTTCTGGATCTTTGCGACACTTGCCAAATCATCTGGCAGCCAGTCCTTTCGGCCAAATTTCGTTGCCAGATAAACGAGGATGGCATTGGAATCATTGACGATAATGTCGCCATCTTCAAGCACCGGCACCTGACCGAAGCGATTGAGCTTCAGAAAATCGGGTTTCTTATGAGCGCCATTTGCCAGATCAACCTCTATGATCTCCGCATCAACGCCGAGCAGCGAAAGGAAGAGATAGGCGCGATGAGCATGGCCGGAAAGTGGGAAATGATAGAGTTTCATGAACGGCTCCTTGGACGTATGAAGCATGAGCTTCGATGACAGCAATGAGCCTATTCCCATCCATAATTTCGTAGTAGACAGATATTTATAGAAGTTACCTCTCGAAATGTGGAAGATTGTATGGATCGTCTTGATGCAATGGCTGTGCTTTTGAGCGTGGTGGAGACAGGCAGTCTTTCGGCCGCTTCACGTGCCCTGCACTCTCCACTGCCGACGGTCAGTCGCAAGATATCTGAACTTGAATCCCATCTTGGCGTGCGCCTGATGACCCGCACCAGCCGCAAAATAGTGCTGACGGAGGTTGGCGAAACCTATGTGCGGGCGGCACGCGAAATTTTAGGGCGTGTGGACGAGGCGGAACGCCGCACTTCTGGCGAATATCTCACGCCGCGGGGTGATTTGACGATGACGGCGCCGATCGTTTTTGGCCGTTTGCATGTTTTGCCCGTCGTGACGGATTTCCTCAAAGCCTATCCTGACATCAATATCCGCCTGACAATGGGTGACCGCACCATCAGCCTCGCCGACGAGCAGATCGATGTGGCGCTGCGCATCGGTCATCTGCCGGAGAGCAACCTCATCGCCACCCGTGTCGGGTCGATGCGTACAACGGTTTATGCCCACCCGGACTACCTGGAGCGTCACGCCAGACCGGTTCACCCGCGTGACCTTGCTGAGCACGACTGTGTTGCGTTCGAAGGTGTGCTGTCTCACCGCTTCTGGACGTTTCGCGATGGGAAACAAGACATCTCGACGCCGATACGGGCCCGGCTTCTGGTCAATACGGCCGAGGCTGCAGTGGACGCTGCTGCAGCTGGCATTGGTATAACCCGCGTGATGGCCTATCAGGCAAAACGGGCGGTCGATGCAGGCCTGCTGGTGCCGCTTCTCGAGGATTTCGAACTGGAAATCTCACCTGTGCATCTGGTGCACCTGTCGCACGGGTTGATGCCTTTAAAGCTCAGAACATTTCTGGATTTCGCCGCGCCAAGATTGAGAGCGGTTTTGTCGTAGGTTTTGTTGGTACTCCAAAACAGAGTCGTGCTTATTCAAGCAGATGATCGTCGTCGATCGTGGCGCCGCTTTCCTGAAAACCGCAGCCGATATCCACCAGCAGGTCGTCGCATTCGACGCAGCTCATGCAGATGCCGCAGCCATCGAGATCGAAATCGCTGGCAGTTTTGCGCTGGCGACAGCAGTCGCAAATGATGGTCTCGCGGCACGTTGAGCGTGTTGGTTCGAGGATTTCAATGGTGTGATTTTCGCTGGCCTTTGCGGCAGGACGCGGCATCGCAACCTCCCTGTTTCTACTTGAAACAGAGATGGGGATGGTGTGGGGAAAATTCCAGATCGATGATGGTTCGTGTTCGTGCGTGGTTGTGTCACAGCAACCAGTGACTAAAGCTGGTTTGCCCGGCTCAGCAGGTCACGCCAGCGCTTGACGTAACCTTCGACGAATTGTTGTTGAATGCCGGCCGCAGACATCTTTTCGGCGAGATCATCCAGGTCGAAATCCTCCAGCGCGGTATCACCGGAGTAATGTCTGAGTGTATATTTGAAGGTCTCTTCCCAACTGCGCCGCACACCAACAGAGGCATCCTCAATGTGGGGGCGGTAGCGCGCTATCAACTCTGCCAGTGTCATCTGCAACAACTCCGGTTTACGTGGTCAGGTGCCACTGCGGGCCAGACTGTCGGCTAGTTCATTGCCTTCGATGCCGGAATGGCCTTTGCACCACTCGATGTCGACACCCTGCTGATCAAGCAGCAGGCTGTCCAACTCTTGCCACAGATCTGCATCCGGTATCTGGCGTTTGCGTGCCCTCTGGTTGGGGTTGATCCGTTTCCAGCCATTGCCACGCCATATCGCCCGCCAGCGATGACACCCCTCGACGACATGGGTCGAGTCGGTGCGTAGAATGGCTCGCCTGCCAGCAGCGTTGAGCTCAAGCCATTTCAGTGCGTTAAGTACTGCCAGCACCTCAAACCTGTTGTTGGTTATCCCTGCCTCTTTACCCTGCGTCTTGTGAATTAGATGCTCTGCCTCGTAAACGACAAATGCCCAGCCACCCGCCTGGATAACAGGGTCATGGGAGCCATCGGCGTATATGATCAATGGAACGGTCATTAAAAATCTGCACGTAGGATTCTGGCTTTACACTGGTGTGCCTGAAACCGTCCTGGCGATCAAACGAAGTTCGTTCGAAACATCTGCGAGATGACTGTAAAATTGCGGATGTGTGCGACGGTCCGAACCATCCTCACCCCACGATGGACGTATTTCCTTGACGAAGCGGCCCGGTGCTGCGGCCATCAACATGATCCGGTCGCCAACAATCAAGGCTTCTTCGACAGAATGGGTAACAAGGACAGTTGTCATGGGCGCTGCAGAGGATGACGTGGTCAGGTTGATTAAAGCCTGCTGCATGTCTTCTCTCGCCAGCGGGTCCAGGTTGGCGAAGGGCTCGTCGAGCAGCAGAAGAGGAGCGTTCAGAGCCAAGGCGCGGGCAAGCGCCAGACGCTGTTTCATGCCACCCGAAAGCTCATGCGGCCATTTATGCGCGTGACCTTGCAGGCCGACCCTCGACAACAGCTCATCAACCCGCTGTTTTTTCTTTGGTTTTGACTGAGCTTTCAGAACAATTTCAATGTTGTCCGCTGCATTCCTCCAGGGCAACAAACGTGGGTTCTGAAACACCAACGCTGAATTGACACCCGGACGCGGTAACGCTCCCGCAATCTCGCCGCCAATGTTAATTGTGCCGCTGCTGGCCATCATGAGACCACTCAGGATATGCAACAGGCTCGTCTTGCCGCAACCGGAGGGGCCGAGAATAACAACCCTCTCTCCTTGCATGACATCAAGATTGATGTCGCGTAACGCCACAACACCCGAATAGTCATGGTTTAGAGCTTTAACAACCAGCAAGGGGTGTGGCGCGTCGGTCATTCGCGGTCCAATGCGTCGCCGAGATTGGAGGGCCCGATTTTTGCCAGAACACGATCCATGGGGGCGAAGTCTGCCCAGTTTTCAACCTCAATCCGAAATGGCGTGTCTTCACCATCAACTCTGACAACAACACCTGACTGAGTGTTTTTGGCCGTGTAAATCAGCTCACCAAATTGCAAACCGCCATTCACTGTCCAGCTCCCCTGGTAAATTTTGGCCAGTTCGGAAAGGGTTGCTGGTGTAACATCCGGCCGCGCCCGTTCCATGGCTGCGACCCATTTTTCAGGCGCCTGAGCGTAATCCCTGGCGGCCAGTGTCAGAGCCTCCAGAACCTTGTCCACCTCGTCGCGTCGTGTTTCCAGTGTGCTGTGCCGTATGACATCAACCTTGGTGACGAGTGGAACGGTGTCGAAGAAATCCGTGACATCGACCAGAACCTTGAAATTGTCGCGCTCCGGCATGGCGAGAAACGATCCGATCGACATGGTGGTGGCGTCGATACGTCCTGTCGCCAGCGCCTGGGCGCGGACCTTTGGTTCGCCGAGCGGCACAAGCTGCAATGTGTCGACATTTACCTTGTGGCCTTCCAGCACCCGGCTGGACAGTTCATGGTCGAGGCTGCGAATGCGGCCAATCCCGAATGAGGATCCGGCCATGGTTTCGAGCGTCAAATCCTTTCGGCCGGCGATGACATAGGGGATCGTTTTGCCTGAGGAATGAATGGCCACCACATCACTCACGCCTTCACGGTGCAACGAAATCAGCGCATCGACCGAAATATTGGCCATCTCCCCCTGACCTGAGCGGAGGGCGGCAACAGCCATTGGTGTTTGGGCGGTGGGCACCAGTTCCACATCGACGCCAGCTCGTTCAAAGTAACCCTCTTCCTTGGCCAGATAGAGAAGCGAGTTTGGAACGAGTGGCGTTTCGGTCTCCGTCACAATGATGCGGAATGGATCAGCAAGCACAGGTCCGGCGGAAAGGCTGACGCCGAAAGCGAAGAAGAGACCAATGGCCTTGATAATATGTTTCATCTCAAATGTTGCCTGTCAGGGGTATTGGAGGATTTCAGCCTGGCTATCGGCGTCGCGATGGCGGTGAAAGACGATTTTCGAGGATGGACAGCAGGCCGGTGAACACAGTGCCAATCGCGGCATAGGTCATGACAACCGCCAGATAACGGTCCATACGGAAACTGTTGCCGTAAGCTTGCAACAGCGCGCCAAGGCCGGTCATTGCGGTGTAGAAATCTGCAATGACTGAAGTGACAAGGCCCGCAATCGCGCCAAGGCGTAAACCGGCCATGATGTGCGGGAACGCCGCTGGCAGGTAAAAATGTCTGATGCGGCCGATCCAGGAAATATCATAGGCCGTTGCCATTTCGCGTAAATCGGGGTCAAGCCCCTGTATGCCGGTCTGGGTATTGACCAGCACCGGCATGACTGCACCGAGCGCAATAATCAGCACCTTTGCCTGCCAGCCCAAGCCGAGCAGCAGCACGATAAGCGGTATCAGTGCAATGACCGGTAAGGCTGCTGCGGCGTGGATGAAGGGAGCAAATGTTCTCGACAAAAGCGGTATGCTGCCGAAGAAAGCGCCAAGCAAAATTCCAACCACGGCAGCAAGCAGAAATCCGGAGAGATAGAGGCTCAGCGTTGTGCCCAATGCGATCAGGAAATCCTGCCGATTGTCTGCCAGCATCAGGAAAAAGGCATCAATTGTCAGTGCCGGTCCAGCAAAAAAGCCATTTGGGAGGACGTTGGCCAGCCAGATCCAGCACATCCACAGGCAGAGCAGTACGGGAAACCGCAGCCAGACATGCAATGGCACGCGCCAAAGCCAGTTCAGGTCATCACGGAACGAGCCCAACTCGTTGCGCATCCATGCCTTGAGTGAAGTCATGATCGTCATCCAGTCACGAAAAATGTGACCCATCACAGTGTATTATCGGCTGTGGAATTGACCGGCGCAGTTTTTGCACGCGCCGGTCGATATGTCACAGACTTAGTCGAGACGGTAGGCGATGACCGAGTCTCCAGCTGTCGTGCCGAGAGAGCCATGGCCACCGGCAGCGATGACGACATATTGTTTGCCGTCCTTGCCACGGTAGGTCATCGGGGTTGCCTGACCGCCCGCTGGCAGTTTGTGCTGCCACAGCGTCTTGCCGGTCTGCATGTCATAGGCGCGGATGATGTCATCAAGAGCCGCGCCGGTGAATGCAACACCACCGGCCGTCGTCAATGTGCCGCCATGGGCAAGCATGCCCATTTCGAACGGAATCGGGAACTGGATGCCCGCCACCTTCTGGCCAGCAACGGTACCGTTACGGTGTTTCCACGCCGTTGTGCCATCCGCAAGGTTCACACCAACGCGCACACCCCATGGTGGCGTGTTGCATGGCACCTGAAGCGATGAACGCATATGGGAGATGGACACAGCGTAAGGACCACCCAGGTTTTCGTTGCCTGGCTTGGACTCACCACCTGCTTCGCCGGGCTTTCCGAACATACGCTTGTTCAGCTCGCCTTCCGGGCGTGGGAACAGCTTGTAGACGTATGGCAGATATTGCGGCGTTGCGATCATCCAGCGGTTGACAGGATCGACCGCGACGGAACCCCAGTTGAAGACACCGATATTGCCCGGCCAGACAATCGAGCCGGTCGTTGTTGGTGGCGTAAACGAGTTTCCATCATAGCGGTTGGAGCGGAACGTTACTCTGCATTCGATCTGGTCGAATGGAGTTGTTCCCCACATGTCGGCTTCTGTCAGCGGTGCAGGCGTGAAGCTTAATGCGGACATCGGCTGCACTGGTGACAGTTTTTCGTTCGGGATATCGGTTTCAGTCGATACCTTCATGTCCCGAACTGGCTGGATTGCCTTGCCGTCACGACGATCGAGAACCCAGATGTTGCCTATCTTGGTTGGGATCAGGATTGCAGGAACGTCTGCACCATCATGTGGCAGGTTCAAGAGAACGGGCTGTGAAGGGTTATCGCGGTCCCAGAGATCGTGGTACGAGGTCTGGAATTTCCAGACCATGCGGCCCGTTGCGATGTCGAGTGCTGCAAGAGCATCGACATAGGCCTGATCTTCTTCCGAGCGGAAGACACCAACCTGGTCTGGCGATTTGTTGCCGAATGGCACGTAAACGAGACCGAGCTTTTCGTCTGCCGCAAACTGCGTCCAGGCAACTGCCGAGTTAGGCTCGTAGAGCTCACCCGCTTGCAGCGGACGTGTGTCATCCGGCTTGCCTGCGTCGAATTTCCAGACGATTTCGCCGGTGCGCACGTCATATGCGCGGATAACGCCCGACGGGTTGTTTTCGTAATAATTATCGGCAATCGCGCTGCCGAGGATGATGAGATCCTTGGTGACGAGAGGAGCCGACGTCTGCTGGTAGGTTGCGCGTTGCAGATTGGGCATCTGCGCCTTGAGGTCAACATAACCATTGTCGCCAAAGGTCGTGCAAAGTGCACCAGTGTCTGCATTCAGCGCATACAAACGTGCATCAACTGACGACGCGATGATGCGGCGTGGGCACTCGGCCACGGCAGCAGCGAATGCCTGAGCCTTGACTGGATCAGTGTCGGCTGGTGGGACGTAAGCACTGGAGTCATCATAGGATACGCCACGGCACGTCTGGTGCTGGAACTGGTTGTCACGCTTCATCTGCGGGTCGAAGGACCATGCGAGCTTGCCGGTTTCCGGTTCCAGTGCCTGAACGATGTTGTGCGGCGTGCAGAAATAAAGCAGGCCATTCACTTTGATCGGCGTCGCCTCGAACGTGTATTCCTTGGCATCAACGGCGTCACCTTCACGAAGGTCGCCGGTGTGATGTTCCCATGCCACCTTCAAACCGGTGATGTTGGTGGTGTCGATATCCTTCAGAGCGGAATAACGCTGGCCGAGGTTCGTACCGCCATAGGCAATCCAGTCATTGGCTGGGTAAGCCACGCCGCTTGGATCGACTGCGGCATCTCCAGCCGTTGCGACCTTTTCAAGCGTGCCCTGCTTTTCCATCGGGTCGATGAACCAGACGGCAAGTCCCATGACAGCGATGACGGCAACCACGGTGCGCAAGGCAAGCGGACCGTTTTTCAGGCTGAACGACCAAAGTTTTGCAGGCTTGTCGCGCAAACCACTGACGACAAATGGCAGGGAAAGCAGCAGACCGATGAAGATGATCAGCGCGCCACGTGGTATCCACTGCCACTTGTCGAGACCGACTTCATACAGGGTCCAGATGAACGACGCAGCAAGGGTCAATGCATATATGCTAAGGCCGCTTTGACGTTGCCGGACGAGTTGAATTCCAGCGATCAGCAGGCCAATGCCCATGACCACATAGAAAAAGCTGCCGCCGATGATTGCAAGCCGCGCTCCGTAATAGAGGATCGCAGCTCCCAGTAGTGCGGATACAATACCGCCTAACCGAGCTAGCATGGCTCAAACTCCTATTTAATTTCATTGGGGAGGACCGGAGGTCCCAAGATGGGTGCTGAGGCGGATTGTCACATCAGCCTCTAGTTAACGTGATAAATGTCAATGCTGCGTTGCACAACAGATTAATCAATAAACCCGCTAAATAAGTATCTCTATGCTGCTAATTTGTGGTTTTCTCACAATTTGATTTTGCGATGCAGCAAAAATGGTGTGATTGATCAATGCAGGAGGCTTAGATCGAAGTCACGTCGTTCACATAGGACAGCAGGTGCTCAAGAAACTTCTTTCCATGATGGGGAAGCTGTTCCTGCTTGCGGACACAGAGATAGAGTTCTCGATCGGCCCAATCATCAAGGATCTGCACCACGCGAAAATCCATGAACTGGCGATAACGATGGGCAGCACTTTCCGGCACCACGGCGACGCCTGCGCCATTGGCCACCATGGCGCAGATGCCCTCAAAGCCATCCATGCGCATGCGGATATCGACATTCCGCCCAAGTTCGACCGCGCGTCGTCGCAGAAACTGCGAGAGCGCCACTTTCTGCTGCAAGGTGATCATCCGTTCATTGAGCACGCGTGAAAAATCGGTGGTGTCCCGCAAGGCGTGATTACTTGGCACCACCAGTACCAGCTTGTCGGGCACGAAACGCCAACGTTCCAAGCCGGTCATGTCGGCAGAGGCTGCCACGATGCCGATATCCGCCTCTCCGTTCCGCAGCAGCGAAACCACTTCCAGACTTGGTTTGTCGGCAACCGAAATGCTGATGTCAGGATGTGTGGCCAGAAAACGCCCCATGACCGCCGGCAGATGTTCGGCCAGCATATTGGTGTTGGAGAGAAAACGGATGCTGCCGCTGTGACCATGGGCGAAATTGCCAAGTTCGACCTCTATCCTCTGAGCGCTGTTCAGCACCTGCCGCGCATGCCGCGCGAGCATGTCGCCGGCAAGTGTTGGACGAATGCCGCGACCTGTGCGTTCAAATAGCGGCAGATTGAAAGCCTCTTCCAGTTTCTTCAGGCGGGCGCTGACTGCTGCCACAACGATGTTGTTCTGAGCGGCTGCTGCCGTCAGGCTGCCGCCATCCACGGCCGACAGGAAGATGCGAAGGTCTGTCAGATCGAATTTCATGGCGCTCAACCTTTCACATCTGGTGAAATCTGATTACAGAAAAAACCGCCTAGTCAAATCAATGAGCCCGGCGTTATGACACTCGTCAAGTCGTACCCGCGACACATCGCCACGCCGATGGTTCAACGTCGAACTATCTAAATCAGCGTTTTCACGCAAGAATTGCTTCGAAACGAACGATATTTTCTGCGATGTTGCGATCCGGGACACGGCGACACGCATCGGCCTTGCTCCTGGGAGGAGAAGCCTGGTCTGGCACTTATCGTTCATGCTTGATGAAAGCACGTTGACCATGCCCAAGCTTCTTCCCGCCTTGCCCCCGCTATTTCTCTGTCTCACCGCGCTGGCCGCTTCTTTCGGTCCGGCGCTTGCGGAAGACAAAAACGCAGCCTCTTTGGACCTGATAAGTCGCGGTCGTTATCTGGCAACGGCAGCAGACTGTGCCGCCTGTCATACCGCGCCGCATGGTGGAGCACCCTTTGCCGGTGGGTATGGCATCGACACCCCGCTGGGCAAGATTTTCTCGACGAACATCACGCCATCAAAGACCAGCGGCATCGGTGACTACAGCGAAGAAGAATTTGCGCGCGCTGTTCGCGATGGCGTCGCTAGAGATGGCAGCCATCTTTATCCGGCAATGCCCTACACGGCCTATGCCAAGATCACCGACGATGACATGAAGGCGCTCTATGCCTATTTCATGAATGAGGTGAAGGCAGACGACCACAAGCCGGAACGTACCGAACTGCCCTTCCCCTTCTCCATGCGGTCTTCCATGGCCGTCTGGAACATGTTGTTCCTCGACAAGATCCGGTTTGAATCTAATCCGACAAAGTCTGCCGAATGGAACCACGGTGCCTATCTTGCCGAAGCGCTTGAACACTGTGGCACCTGCCATACACCGCGAAATGGCTTGATGGCGGAAGATGGCAGCCTGCCCCTGGCCGGTGGTACCGTCGGTCCCTGGTTTGCACCCAATATCACCTCCGACAAGGTGGCGGGCATTGGTGGCTGGTCGGACGCTGATCTGATCCAGTATCTCAAAACCGGGAGTGTTCCTGGCAAGGCGCAGGCTGCCGGCCCGATGGCCGAGGCAGTGGAAAACAGCCTCCAGCATCTACCAGACGAAGATATCAAGGCAATTGTCACCTATTTGAAGGATGTGCCGGCTGTTGCGGGTGGTGATGAGAAACCCCGGTCGGATTTGGGCAAAGCATCAACCGAGGTCGAGGCATCGCTGCGCGGGCTGCCGGGCCAAGAGCCGAACGAAAACGGCTGTCATATTTTCAGCGGCAGCTGTGCTTCCTGCCACCAGCCGGAAGGCCAAGGCAATCTGCATTACCCGTCGCTGTTCAACAACACCGCGACGGGTGGTCACCGTGCCGACAATCTGATCGCCACCATTCTTTACGGCGTGCATCGCACCGTTGGAGAGACGGTTGCCTTCATGCCGGCATTCGGGCCTGACGCGTCCTACACCGACCGGCTGTCGGACGATGATATCGCTGATGTCACCAATTACGTTCTGGCCAATTACGGCAACCCGGCCGTCAAGGTCAGCGCTGCCGATGTCGCATTGATCCGTCAGGGTGGTGAAAAACCTTTGATCGTCAAGCTCGCACCACTTGCTGCTCCGGCAGCGGTTGCCGGTGCTGTTTTGATCATCGGATTGCTGACCTGGATCTTGATGCGTCGCCGTTCGCGCCACGCTCAGGCCTGAGCTCACTCTTCCCTTTTTGCATTCAAGCTCCCCTGGAGGTTCTGATGCCTTTCGATAATTCTTCTCCGGCCTTGTTTGGCCATTCCGTCTCACGCCGTGGTTTGCTGCGCGCCACGGTTGCTGTTGCCGGTCTCGGCGTTTTTGCCGACCTTGCGGGCCCATTGTCTGCTTCGGCTGCCGACGATGCCGTTGCATCCTTTACCCAGCTGTCAGAATTCCTGACCGGCTACACGCTCGACCCGGTTCTTGGCGGCCGGTTTCTTGCGGCCTTGAAGAAACGTGATGCAGAGCTGGATGCCAGCATGGCTGCATTGTCCGATCTCATCAAACAGTCCGGCGTGCCCAACATGGATGGTTTCCTTGCGCTCTCAGGCACGGATCCGGCGCTGATGAAAACCGCAACCAAGATCGTGTCTGCCTGGTACCTCGGCGTGGTTGGCGAGCCGGAAGATGCCGAACTCATCACCTATGCGGACTCGTTGATGTATCGCCCGACCAAAGGTCTCCTCACCATTCCGTCCTATGGGCCTGGGCCGAATGCCTGGGGACGCAAGCCCGGCAGCAAGATCTGACAGGAAACAACAACATGGCAAACACATCATTTGATGCCGACCTGATCGTCATCGGATCCGGCGTAATGGGCGGCATCGTTGCTGCAAATCTTGCCAAGGCAGGCAAGAAGGTCATCGTGCTGGAAGCTGGCCCGCGCGTTAATCGCCGCGAAATCGTAGAGACATACCGCAACGCGCCGGTCAAACTTTCGCTCGCCAATGCCAAGCTGCAAGGTGCAGGCTCCCCCTTCCCCAGCATGCCATGGGCGCCATCGACCTATGGCGATTACCTGCAATATGAAGGTCCGGTGAAATACAACACCTCCTATCTGCGAGTGGTGGGCGGAACGACCTGGCACTTTGGTTCGGCGCTGTGGCGCATGATCCCCAATGATTTCAAGATCCAGACGCTTTACGGTCGTGGCCGTGACTGGCCGATCGGTTATGATGACCTTGAGCAATATTACAACAAGGCCGAACTGGAATTGGGTGTGACCGGTACGGACGGGCAGGACGAAAGCGGTCAGGGCGGTGGCCCGATGCCGCCGCGCTCGATGCCCTTCCCGATGAAACAGCTCAACTCCACCTACATGTTCGATACACTGGCGGAAAAGCTGCAGGTCGGTGGCTTCAACCCGGTAATGGAGCCGCATGGTCGCGCCTCGCGTCCCTATGGCAACCGCCCTGTCTGTGCAGGCAACAACAACTGCAATCCGGTCTGTCCGATCGGTGCGAAATATGATGGTTCGATGCATATTGACGAGGCGGAACGCCACGGTGCGATCCTGCTCGACAATTCGCCGGTCTATAAGATCGAGGCGGGTGATGACGGCAAGATCACCGCGATCTGGTACAAGAAACCGGACAATTCCGAACACCGTCTGACGGCGAAATATTTTGTGCTGGCGGCCTATGGCATCGAGTCAGCCAAGTTGCTGTTGATTTCCACCTCGGAGAAATATCCAAACGGCATCGCCAATTCCTCCGACCAGGTTGGTCGCAACCTGATGGACCATACCGGTATCAGCATGAACATGCTGACCAAAGAAGATATGTGGCCGGGTGAAGGCCCGACCGAGCTGCTCGTCTATCTCAACCAGCGTGACGGCGAATTCCGCAAGGATTATCCGAGCTACAAGATCAAGGTGCGCAACACGGTTCCAACAGCGCAGCTGACCGAAGGTTTTATCAAGAAGGGTATTCTTGGCTCGAAGCTCGATGAGCAAATCCGCAAATATTCGGCCCGCTCGCTGAACTGGGCCATCGATTTCGAGCCGCTGCCATTGGCTGAAAACCGTGTCACGCCTTCGAAAACCAAATTCGATGCGCTCGGCATTCCTGTTCCGGTTCTCTATTACAGCGTGACCGATTACTGGAATGCAGGGCGTGACCGCGGATTGCAGGACCTCAACAAGATCGCCGAATTGCTGGATGCCGAGGTGCTATCCACCGATGTCAAATGGCAAAACCGTCAGCACGTTATGGGCACGACCCGTATGGGCGATGACCCGACGGATTCGGTTGTTGACCGTGACTGTCGTACACATGATCACCCCAACATGTTCATTGCTGGCACCAGCGTCATGCCATCGGCATCCTGCATGAACCCGACATTGACGGGCGCTGCACTCAGTGTGCGGATTGCCGAACAGTTGATCAAGGAAATCTGATTATTTGAAACAGAAACCCCTTGGATGTCGCCACTTTTAAAATGGCGCGTCCAAGGGGTTTTTGACGTTTCAGCTTATGAACCGCATCTGTCCCTGCCAACTCGCAGAGACGATTTAGGGTTACATTTTCCCACCGGCATAAACGGCAAGCGAACTGCGGGTATCTTCTGCCTGTGTCAGGGATGCGAAAGTGACGACCGCTCCACGACCTCTGGCTTTGGCGGCATAAAGTGCGGTGTCTGCCTGTTTCAGGGCCTGATCACAATTGCCGCCCACACTTGTCAGTGGCTGGCTCAAACCGAAAGACGCGCCAACGGAGACCTGCCCGCTTTCCAGCGAATAGGGTTCGGACAGAAGCGCCGACAATTTGCGACAGCGCCATTCTGCCTCCAGCATCGAGACGGACGGCATGAAGACGACGAATTCATCGCCACCAAGGCGAAATGCGACATCATTTTCCAGCCCGTGTGTCCGCAGGCGTTCGGCGACATGTTTCAGCAATTCATCACCGGCAGCATGGCCATATCTGTCATTGACGCCCTTGAAACCGTCGAGGTCGATGCAGGCAACGACCAGGCCGCCCATGGCTTTCAGCCTTGTAAATTCCATTTCCAATCTGGCGCGATTGGGAAGGCCGGTCAGGAAATCATGGGTTGCTGCGTGGCGCATGTTTTGTTCGGCTTCAACCAGTGATGCCGCCGCCTGGCGGGAAAGCCTTGTAACAAACAGACCGCCGACGATCAGCACGATGGTGACAGCAGAAATCAACGGTAGAGATTGGCGCAGCAAATCACGGGCTGGTGTTGGCGGACGCCAGGAAAGAACCTCCGTCTGTCCGTTCAAGCCAACGGCAATTGCAACACGTGCGCGTTCGGTTGGCACCAGATTCATAGGGCCGATAAGAACGTCGTTGAGAATAAAACGTGTGCCGACAAATTGTTGCAGGCTGCCGGCAATGGGTGTCGCAGAAATCAGGATGGGCGCAGAACGGCCGCGCGGTGTCGCTGTTCTGAAATCAGGCTGAAAAAGACTTGCGGTCAGAAGAACGGCGTCGGTTCCGATCACCTCGATCTTGCTCAACGCAACTGGTGCCGGAATACCATTGGTGGCGATCGGGGTTTCGCGGGAGCGAATATTGTCGAGGAGGGATTGGGCGTCCTTTGCTATGGCCTCGGCGCCGCGCAGGAAGAACGGACGATCCATCACCTCGTCTGCCGTTCGCGAATAGATCATTTCGCCATCGGCATCGACAATGGCGGCGAAACGGGTTCTCGACGTGCCAATCAGTGAAAGGCCGATATTGCGGTCTGTCCATTCGTAGTCGAACTTGTTGTCGATCTTGGCGATGGATTCATCCCAGATCGTCCAGGCGGTCAGAGCGAACTCGACATCTTCGATCCATATCGAGATGTTTCTCTTGACCAGTGTTTCCTGACGTTCCCGCACATCGGCATCAAGACGCTCCACAGCGTAATATGGGATCGCTGCAAGCCCTGCGATGAGAATTGCGATCAATATGAGCGCGGGGCCGACCAATTTGAATTGGGTAAAGCGCGTGGTCACGTGTTGAAATCCTGGTCCATTTGAAGACGCGACCCTACAGGCCCAGCATTTTCGGAAATGTTACTGACCGCTAATTTTCATGTGTTTGGGTTAACGCATTTTTGCCGTGTGATTTTGTCGATTTAATTCAGCTTTCCAGCGCATTGACATATTTCAGAGGTCGTCCGGGAACGAAGCTGGAAATACTGGTGTTTCTGTGAAGGATTGCGGATCAGCTTGAGGAAGGAAGGCATGGTCATGGATGTGGAGGAAATGACATTTGAGCCGAGCGCCTGGGTGCCCAACAACGCGTCACTTCCCGTTTTGCTCTACCGACTGCCGCTGGATGGCGTTGACCTCAAGAACGGTTTTGAAGCGCTGTTTGCGAGAAACGGCTGGACGGGGATCTGGGCAAATGGCGTTTTTGATTATCAGCACTATCACGCCGGTGCCCACGAGGTTTTGGGCATCGCGCGCGGCACTGCCACATTGTTGATTGGTGGGACTGACGGGCGAAAATTACAGGTCTCAGCGGGGCACTGTCTGGTGCTTCCTGCCGGAACCGGCCATCAGAACCTCGGCTCGTCGCCGGATTTTCTGGTGATCGGTGCCTATCCACCCAATCAGCATGCCGACATCCAGACATCGGCGGCCAGCAAGGACATGTTGTCGAAGATCACATCCGTTGCTCTGCCATTGACCGATCCTGTTCAGGGTAGCTCAGGTGCTTTGATCGAGCGTTGGCGCGTCTCTCAAAACGGAACTGTTGGGTCGCGCAGCCGTTGAGCATTCAGTTTGCCAGTTGGTTCGATCAATGGTCTTTCGGTTCACATTCATCTGACGCGAACACCATCTGGCGAGGCCATCCACTGACGGAGAGGAGGAACGTCAATGACCGCAGCCATGAGCATGGATGATCTCTCAAAGCGTATCTGCAAAATTGATTTCTGCATGATGTGCACGCGTCGTGACGATGGCCGTATTGCCACCCGTCCTATGAGCAACAATGGCGATGTCGACTATGACGGCGACTCCTGGTTTTTCAGCTATGAGGATACCGCAAAGATTTCGCAGATCAGCCGGGATAACAACGTTACTCTGACCTTCACCGAGCCGCCCAGCCTGTTGGGCAAGCCGGGCATATTCATTGCAGTCGATGGTGCCGCAGAACTCATCACGGATCAAAGCTGTTTTGAGGAGCATTGGACAAGCGGGCTTGATCGCTGGTTTCCCGAGGCAACGCAGACCCCAGGGCTTGTTCTGATCAAGGTGCGTGCCAACGCCATCCATTATTGGGACGGCGAAGAAAACGGCGTTCTTAACCCGTCGTGACATGTTTCTTGCGACCGTCCTGACTGATGGTCGGGACGGCGGAAAACCCGCGGGCTGCCTCGATACGTTGACCGACCTGCCTGTACCTTACTGCTTGCGAAGCAGTGCGCTGTTCTGGGCAGGTTTGCCATTGTTGCCAATGCCTGCTGCGGTAATCTTGGCTTTCCCCTCGCCTTGAAGGGTCATGGTGGCTTTCCAGCCATTATTGTCATCCAGCTTGACGGAATTACCCGATACGGAGCCGACGACCTTCGGGCGTGGAAAGCCGTTATTGGTCCAGAATGTGACCTTGCCGTTGGAGATTTTGACGGTGGTCTTTCTGCCGCCGCCACTGCTCGTGCCGCTCCATGTGCCGTCCCAGGCATTTGCCTTGGCGGCCTTGGTCTGCGCAAATGCCGGTGTCGTCGACGTGATAGTGATTTAGGCAACCGCGATTGCCGTTGCAATGAAGATATGGCGCATAAGATGTCCCCTGTTAGACGCGGGCCAAGGCTACCATGCGCCAACAGGGGCCTTCGTCCCCGGAATGGGTGACGAATTTCATTTATGGCTAAAACCAAATGCTCAAGAGACTGATCTCGCCGCCATGCCAGTGCCGCAGCGCTGCCGCTGGCGTTTTGCGCCGATAAGCTGCCGCCTCACGCAGCTTGAGTATAAGCGTGGCGCTTTCCGTCATCGCAACCGTTGCGGATGATCCCCACAGGCGTTTCCGCCGTGTAAAGGATTTCGGTTTTTAGAGCGGTCTTCTGAGCGAAATGAAGCAGCAGCGCCCCGATACTGCGCTGCATGATCTCGACCACCGTTTTTACGCTGACGCCAAGGGCGCGGTTTCCTGACCTTAGCGCCGTGCCGGGCTGTCAGACCAGGTGTTTGTTGAACCAGCCTATCGTGCGTTCCCAGGCAAGCTTGGCTGCTTGCTCGTCATATCGTGGAGTGGAATCATTGTGGAAACCGTGGTTTGTGTCGGGATAGACATAGGCCTCGTAGACCTTGTTGTTTTCCTTCAGCGCCGCTTCATAGGCAGGCCAGCCCGCATTGACGTTGTCGTCATGCTGGGCATATTGCAGCAAGAGTGGCGCCTTGATTTTGGGAACATCGCCGGCCGGGACCTGGCGGCCATAAAACGGTACGGCGGCGGCAAGTTCGGGATAAGCGACTGCCGCAGCATTGGATACGCCACCGCCGTAACAGAAACCTGTTATGCCAACTTTGCCGGTGGTGAGTTCGCTGGCCATCATCCATTCAATGGCGGCAAAAAAATCATTCATCAGCTTGGTGGGGTCGACCTGCCGCTGCAGCTCACGGCCTTTTTCATCATTGCCGGGGTAACCGCCAACCGAGGTCAGGCCATCGGGTGCCAAGGCAACAAAACCTGCCTTGGCGACACGGCGTGCAACATCTTCAATATATGGGTTCAGGCCACGGTTTTCGTGCACCACAACGATACCGCCCTTGCGATCGGTGACCGCAACTTCCTCTTTTGCAGGGCGTACGAGATAGGCGCGTACCTCGCCATTGCCGTTTGGTGAGGGGTAAGTGATGTATTCCGCCACGATATCCGGGTCCGTGAAGGCAATCTGCTGCGCCAAGGCATAGTTGGGCGTCAGCGCGCCCAGAAGTGCAACGGCAGTCATGCTGCCAACGGCGAACTTGCCAGCCCGATCGAGGAACTCTCGTTTGGTGATCCGCCCGTGAGCGTAGAAATCATAGAGTTCGAGCAGTTCCTGCGGGAAATCTTTTGCGGTCAGGCGCGTCATGGTTCCTCCAGCGAGTTTTTAAACCTGCCGAACCATACTCCGCTGGCGAAGGGAGGGAATTCAATTTTTGGCGAGCAGGACCTGATTGTGGCCTGCGTTGAGAGCAATCACCCAAATTGGGGATGACAAGGCATTTCGGCTGATTTTTCATGGTGTCGGTGAAACCGCATTGGGGGATAAAATGCGTAACCTGATCATTGTTCTTTCGGCTGTTATGATGTCGACCGCGAGCTTCGCTGCCGAGGAACGCCCGGCGACAAAAGCGGAGATTGAAAAAATCGCCGTTGGGAAGACAGTCAACGGCAGACTGAAATACACCAAAGACGGTCGTTATACATTTGAGGGACGCAATCCGGGGCGATACACGATTTCTGCCGGCAAGATCTGCATCAAGTTCGACGACGGTCGAAACCGCTGTGACCGCATCGTAACCGATGGCAAAAAATACACGATGGTGACCTCCCAAGGGGAGAGATATCCATACGGCAGGTGAATGACGACATAGTGATGTGCACAAAATGCCTGCCCGGGAACGCCTTTGGCCCGTCTGAAATCAGGTGCCACATAATGTTCTGAATTCTTCAGCTATGCCTAACATGGCCCTGTCTGTTATCTTTGCTCCTGATATGACGGCAATGACATGCAAACAGAGGTACTGACAGTGCAGGACGAAACAGATTTCTCGCAGTATCTGAACTGTGAGGTGGAATTGAAACTGAGCGGGCCAACTGGAAAGGTTCTCGACAGATCCTGCGCCAATGCTCTCAGAGCATTGGCAGACCGATTGGAAAAGGGCGATTTCGAGGATGGGCTACATCCCGTCACCGATAATGCCGGCAAGCTGATCGGTGCGATTTACATCGATTATTCAGACACTGCCGAATTGGCCGATTGAATTTATTGCGGTGTGGTGAATATCCTGAGCAGCCATGGCCTTGGCTGACTTTTGCTCATGCCTCATGTTTGAGGGCATGTTTGACCCGCAATATGGTAACGCAAACCGCGACGATGACGACCGGGATCGATACCAGCATGACCAATGGGCTCAAATGATAACCCGAATGCTCCAGGGTTTCGAACACCGTTTTTAGCAGGCTGAGAAGATAATAGCTGATGGCTATGATCGAAAAACCTTCCACAGCGCGCTGGATCTTGACCTGGGTTGCGGCGCGATCAGCCATTGCCTGGATTTGCACGGCATTCTGGTATTCGATTTCCACCTGAATGCGCGTCTGAAGCAGGTCGATCAGGTGCATTGTTGCGTGCGAAAGCTGCTCTAACCGCACAGCCGTGGCGTGACATGTGCGGACTGCCGGATTGAAACGGCGGGCAACAAACACCCCAAAACGCTGAAAACCGGCAACATGCTGCTCCCTGAGTTCGGTGATCCGCTCTTCCACGATTTTTGCATAGGCGGCTGTCGCACCAAAACGGGTTCGGGTCTCGGCTGTCGCAGAAATGATCTCGGCCGATAGTGCGGAGATTTCGTCGAGAAGCGGCTTGTGCTGCGAGGTCGACGTATTCAAATTCCGGCTGGTCAACTGCACAAGCTTGGCATCAAAATCCATCAGCCGCGGTGAAAGGCGGCGCGCTTCGGGAAGCCCGAGCAGCGCCATGGCGCGGTAGGTCTCGATTTCGTAAATCCTGCGAACCATGCGCCCGAGGCGGTAGGCGTTCAAATCCTTGTTGAACAGAATAATCCGGCTGCCTTGATCGTCATGCACACGGAAATCCGAGCAGACCTGTGCAGCCCCATCGCCTATCGACGATGCGGCGGTATCCCCAAATTCAAATCGCCTGAGCACCGTCCCCAATTCATCTGGAGCAGGCCCGGTGACCAGAATACCGACACGGCAGATGAGACGGGCATCAGCAAGGCCAGCAATTTGCGCGTAGTCTTCAGTCGTGCTTGTCGAAACCGGCCAATCGCCACCGGGGTTGTCAACGGGATAAACTCTTGTGACAGTTACGAATTCCGTATGGTGTTCGACCTGTGTCTTGAAGGACGCGTCTTCCGTGATCTTGGAGACATGGTCGATCATGTCAGCTCTCGCGTTGGATGCTGTCGGCATGAAAGCGACATGTTCAACAAAGGCTGGGCCTTCAAAATAGATCGACGGACGGGCATGTAGTTCTGAATTGAAGTCGAGTGACATAAGGTTCCACTCCGCGGCAGGCATGGCAAAATGTAACATTGCTTTAGCAATCACCACACATGATAGCGACCAGTGATAAGCCTTGTGACAGTATGTCGCGACGGCTGTTCGAGTGCGATCCGCAAGCCGTTGTTGGTTCGTCGAGTCCGGATATTTGTTGTTCACATTTCGACAACACGCTGTCTTCGTTTGCCGGATTGGATAAGGGCGGGTGATGCCTATATGAGAGGCAACATCGACGCCGGTTTCCGGCATGTCTCCAACGTTTCGAAGGCCACCCATGAAAAAGATCGGATTTTTGTCGTTCGGGCATTGGACGCCCTCCCCCCAGTCACAAACACGTTCGGCTGCCGACACGCTGCTGCAGTCGATTGATCTTGCCGTTGCGGCGGAAGAGTTGGGCGCTGATGGTGCCTATTTCCGTGTCCATCACTTCGCGCGGCAACTCGCCTCGCCGTTTCCGTTGCTGGCCGCTGTTGGTGCCAGAACCAAGAGCATCGAGATCGGCACTGGCGTCATCGATATGCGCTACGAGAACCCGTTCTACATGGCCGAAGATGCCGGCTCTGCCGATCTGATATCCGGTGGACGTTTGCAACTCGGCATCAGCCGTGGCTCCCCAGAACAGGTCATCGACGGCTGGCGTTATTTTGGTTTTCGCCCTGCTGAAGGGCAAAACGATGAGGACATGGCGCGCCAGCATACGGAGGTTTTTCTGGAACTGTTGAAGGGTGAAGGCTTTGCACAGCCGAACCCTCGGCCAATGTTCCCCAATCCGCCCGGTTTGCTGCGGTTGGAACCACATTCGGAAGGTCTGCGCGAGCGCATCTGGTGGGGTTCAAGCTCAAATGCGACGGCTGAGTGGGCCGCGAAATTGGGCATGAACCTGCAAAGTTCAACGCTCAAAACCGATGAAACCGGCCAGCCGTTTCACGTCCAGCAGGCGGAGCAAATTCGCGCTTACCGCGCTGCCTGGAAAGAAGCTGGCCATGCCCGCGAACCACGTGTTTCGGTCAGCCGAAGCATCTTTGCACTGGTCAATGACATGGACCGGGCCTATTTCGGTTATGGCAACAAGGAAGGCGACACGATCGGTTTCATTGATGACAAGACACGGGCGATTTTCGGCCGCAGCTACGCTGCCGAACCGGAGGCGCTGATCGCACAGCTGAAGGCCGATGAGGCAATCGCCGAGGCCGATACGCTGCTCCTGACCGTGCCAAACCAGCTTGGCGTGGCCTATAATACCCATGTAATTGAAACAATCCTGACACAGGTCGCACCGGCCCTCGGCTGGCGTTGATAAATGCCTGGGTAATGAAAAAGGGTCGGTTTGCCGGCCCTTTTTTCTGCGCTTATGACGGACTTGCACCGAAGGTTTGGACACTCCGGTTCAGTCGCATCGTTGCATCTTGATAACCACGGCGAATTTTCTGCCGTTCAATGCGCAAGAGCGCAGTGTATGCATCGTCTGGATGCAAAAATGTCTCTATCATTGTCTGTCCGGACGAGCCGATACGCCCCCAGTTTCGAATGAGGGAGGCCTCGCCAAACAGCGTTGGCTGGATCGTCAACATGTAGAAACGATGCATGTTTTGCGCCGCGTTAATACGTTGAAGATGAACGATGTTTTTTGCGGTTTTTGTCATGGCTGGAGTGTCGTCTCTAACGGTTACATCGTCCAACGACTAATCTGAATCGATTGGCTTGCATTGATTCAGATTGGTGATGGGTTTGGCGCAGCTCGGCACAGCGATTCGCAGTGAATCGTTAAACACACATCCATATTCGCCTATCTGACGCATATTTGAGTAATTTTCATGCGAGGGTGTGCTTTGAGTTGCAATGTGTTTTCCCACGATGCGACGCATGGTTAAGGCATTGGTAATCCAACAACAAATGTCTTAACGCGGACGTGAAAAATCACGTTTAGATGCCGATATTCATATCTGATTAACCAAGTTGGATTTGACGAAAATGTGGAATCGGGTAACTGTCGCTCGACGGTAAATTACTGACAATCACGAAAAAACCGTCGTGAGGCGAAATGACAGCGAACCAGCAGCGAATTCAACCCATAGAATCATCGGCAATAAAGATTAGCCGACAGGCTCAGCTGCTGTCTGCCCAGCTCCAGTCTATTCGTGAAAGATTGTATGAGCCGGAGATCGAAAAGAGCCTCAAGACCTTCACCTCTCGTGAAGTCGCGACCTTGCTTGGCATTGCTGAATCGACCCTGCGTCAGATGTCTCTTGATGGCGAAGGTGCAATTCCTGACCGCCAGGACAATGGCCGGCGCATTTACACGCTTTCCCAGGTCAATGAAATTCGCGAACATCTTGCTCGCAAACGTCCGGCTGACGCCTTGGAATTCCTTCCGCGCCGTCGCCCCGGTGAGAAACTGCAGGTTATAGCCGTTGCCAACTTCAAGGGCGGATCGGCCAAGACCACCACAACGCTGCATTTGGCGCATTATCTGGCAATTCAGGGGCTTCGGGTGCTTGCGATCGACCTTGACCCGCAGGCTTCGCTGTCGGCGATGTTCGGTTATCAGCCGGAATTCGATGTCGATGAAAACGAGACCGTATATGCGGCCATTCGTTATGATGAGCATCGCCGCCCGGTTCGCGAGGTCATTCGCAAGACCTATTTCGATGGTATCGACCTGATCCCGGCGAACCTGGAATTGATGGAATATGAGCACGAGACACCACAGGCGATTGCCGAAGGTTACGGGCGTGGCGACGAGATCTTCTTCCGCAGATTGTCATCGGTTATTTCGGAAGTCGAAGCAGATTACGATATTGTTCTGATCGATGCCCCGCCACAACTCGGCTATCTGACACTTGGAGCGCTGTGCGCGGCGACCGGATTGATGATCACCATCCATCCGGCAATGATTGACGTTGCCAGCATGAACCAGTTCTTGGCGATGATGAGCGATCTGATGGGCGTCATTGAGGATCGTGGTGGTGCTTTGAACCACGATTTTATCCGCTACGTCATTACCCGCCACAATCCCAATGACGGTCCGCAGGTGAACGTCGTCACCTTACTGCGTTCGTTGTTCAAGGAAGATGTCTTGGCGCCGGCCGTTGTCGAAACCACGGCCATTGCCAGTGCGGGCCTGGAAAAAAAGAGCCTTTACGAGCTTTCACGGGGCAGTGTGGGGCGTGACACGCTGACACGCGCGCTCGACTCCGTCGATGCGGTCAACCGTGAAATTTTCCTTCACATCAAAGACGTGTGGGGTCGATGATGGCAAATCCCAAAGAACGCAATCAGCGCATGAAAAGCCTGTTTGGCAACGTGGATACGGCGGCGCTTGAAAAGCACACGCCTCTGGCCGTTGTTGACCATGACAAGCGCCGCGTTGGCTCCACGGCCGTCAAATCGATGGACCGCGCCTTTGTATCGATTGAGGACGAAAACAGACGTCTGCATGACCAGCTGCTGTCTGCTGAATCAATCATTGAGCTCGATCCCGAGCGTGTTGTTGCGTCGTTCGTCAATGACCGCCTCGACATCGAAGGGGATGCGACATTTCAGGCCTTTGTTGAAGGCATAAAGGAAGCCGGGCAGAAATTGCCTATTCTGGTACGCCCCTTGCCCAACAAGCCAGGCCACTATCAGGCGGCTTATGGCCATCGGCGGCTTCGCGCCTGCCAGATCCTCAAGCGTCCGGTCAAAGCCATCGTGCGTGACATGAGCGACGAAGAGCTGGTAGTTTCGCAAGGTATTGAAAACTCTGAGCGTTTGAACCTTTCGTTCATCGAGCAGGTACTGTTCGCGCTTACTCTGCGTGAGCGTAAATATTCACGTGAAATCATCTCCGATGCGCTGGGCCGGAAAGAAGGCAAAAATCTTGCCTATATTTCAATCCTGACCAACACCGCCTCGCTGATCCCGGAAAACCTTATCCGGTTGATCGGTCCAGCCTCAACGATCGGGCGCCCGAAATGGGAAAAGCTTGGCTCGCTGATCAAGGATCGTCGGCTGAATGCTGCACAAGACAAGGCGGTTGATGAACTCACGGCATCGCCGTCGTGGGCATCGACGGGAAGCGACCAACGCTTTTCATTGATCATGGATGCTCTGGATCAGTCCGCGAAACGAGAGCCCGTCGCCGTCGATGTCATGGTCGCAGGTGGCGTCGTTATCGGCGCGAAGCGGACCGAAACCGCAACACGAATTTCAATTCCGGACAATCGCCTTCCTGGGCTTTCGGACTGGCTGCTGCAACGGCTACCCGAGCTTGTCACGGAGTTTCACGCACAACAACGAAAGGATTCTGGGATGAGCTAATCGCCAGAACGGAAAAAGGGCCTACCGACTGCAATCGATAGACCCTTGAACCATTGGCCAACGGAACAAAAAGCACCGTCAACATCAGCTGTAACGATCTGATTCTAAGACGGACGAGCGTGTTAATCAAGTCTCTGTAACTATCGGAGACCGTTTTTTTGCGCCTAAAATCCGGTGGCTTCCTGAAAATCGACCAAATTGGGAATGCGATCGCTCGGATCGCAGCGGGAAAGCTATGACTGAAGCTTCTGCGGTCGCGTCGTTCAGGCGCGTTACTCCTGGGATTGTTGCAAGCGCGCGCTTGGCGATGGCGAATGACGTTCCGGATACCACAAAATCTGAAATTGCCCTCCTTCTAAAAAAAGCAGCACCTGTCCTGGGCATTGATGGGACGACCTATCATGTGATGGATATTCTGCTCGGGCTGTCCCGCGCCGATGACTGGAAAGGTGCAGGCCGCCCCGTGGTCGCGATTTCCAATGCCAAGTTGGCGGAATATACAATGCGTTCGGAGCGCACGGTCATCAGATGCATCCGCCGTTTGGTCGAGGCGGGGATTGCTGCGTACCGCGACAGCTCGACGGGGCGTCGGTTTGTTTATCGTAATGATAGCGGCGAGGTTGTTGCCGGTTTTGGTATCGACTTCACGCCGGCGCGCGTGCGTGTCGAAGAGCTGACACAGGCTGTCAGCCAGTACCAGCAGCGCTTGGCGATCGAGCTCGCAGCCAAACGTGACATTGCTCGATTGTCGCGCGCCATCGAAGACATGTGCGTTGCCTATCCTGATGAGACCAGAGATGTCAGGCTGGAGCTTGCTGCGATTCGCACATCACGCAATGATCTGATGACGAGAGCGCAGGAGACTCAGGCGTTACATGAAAAGGTGACGAGAAGTCTACCTGCAGAAGATGTTCCGTTTAATATGACATGCGAGGGTGACATCAACGTCACTCCTATTATTAATACAACCCTAGAATCTTCATCTGCAAGTAAGAATAAACGGCCTCGCTCTAACGAGCGGACAGACATTTACAATAACGACCGCAAAGCGGCCGATTTAGCTTTTGAAAAAAAGCATTCGGCAAAATCAACCATTCAGCAAGATCAACCTGATCCTCAACATAGAGATGTTGATACAATTCAGGGTGAAATCCTTGGATCAGTGTCCGTTGGATTGCTCCAAGCCGCCTGCCCCGAAGCTCAGGCAATGATCGGTGTGCAATTTGACAGCTGGGCAGCGCTGTCTCGTTCGGGAGAAGCGTTGCGAAGGATGATCGGCCTGTCAGAAGCCGGTTGGGCGGATGGAAAGGAAAAGGTTGGCTCTTATGCCGCTGCGGCAATTCTTGCGACCGTGCTTGAAAAGTCGATCCGTGACCCTGAGCAAATCAGCAAACCTGGTGGATATTTCCGCGCGATGATTGACCGTGCCATCGATGGCAAGCTGAATCTTGAGCGGAGCCTGTTTGGACTTGCCGACAACAGATATGGAAAGCCCGAAAAGTAACAGCTGTAACTTTTGCCTTGGGAACATTCGCCTGCTCTATGGGAGCCGCATTTCCAAAGGCGGTCCTTTGGTCGGTGCCATTCTCTTGGACAACAAAGCTCGGGTTTGCTCTAGGGGAATTGAGACAAGGTTTATGTTGCGGCCTGTCCTCAAAAGTAACAGCTGTAACTATTATGGGGAGCGCGGCAGAGAGACATCCAACTCTCTATTTGATGAAGAGAGACGGGCAGTCGGTGCAGATCATGTCTTTGGCAACCGGTTGATCGCCCTGCCCTCCTCCGCCTCCTCTCCCCCTGAATTGAGACGACACCCTGGTGGCGTCCGGGATGAAACTGGTCACACGCGCAGCGGCAAAACGATCTGCCACTTCAGGGAACTGGCGGATGGCCAGTAAATTGGAACTTAGGCCAGCATTGGTGAAGGCAATGGTCTACGGTCAAAACCATCTTTGCTATCGGTCCAATAAATCCTATGACACCAAGACGGATGATGGGGACTGAATGCAATTGCAATATGTGCGTGACGATCAAAAAAAACAGGATACGAAATCGGACGCTGAGGTGTCGATCTTTCCAGTCAGTCAGGCGACAACGGCAATATTCACCAATCTCTATTTACGGCTCACCTTCCTGTTCTTCATCCATTCCGGATCAAAGCGTGTGATCTGCCCGATCAATGGCGAGATGATTGGTGAGGTTGGAGACGTGATGATTTTCCCGTCTGGCCTGGTTGAGACAATGCAAAACCGACCCATCCTGAATTCAAGCTATCGCGCCGACGGTGTCTGCTTTTCGCATGAAATGGTGGAGACAGTTTTTGGCGACCAGCCGGTGCGTGGCCCCGCACCTGGCATTCAGATCATGCGTGGCGGAACAGGTGAGGCGCAGTCGATCCTGGAGCTTATAAAAGAGACCATCACGCGCGACGATCTCATGTCCGCCATCAGGCGTCATCGGCTGATGGAGCCATTGATCTGGTTGCGAGACAATGGAATTCAGCGCCCGGTCGGACACAAGGAAACCCCGTGGACAAAGGTCCGCGATCTGATCGAGACGG